>CAKTGM010000006.1 GCA_934561515.1 uncultured Oscillospiraceae bacterium
GAAACGGACGGACGGAAGTCAATGGCGGCGCAGCCGTTCATCTTGACCATTGACGGCGTTCGTCCGTTTTGCTACACAAATCCAGATTTTGAATGAAGTGAAGGAGGCTTGACGAAGTGAATCCGAAAGAAAAAGACAATGAGATCATCGAACTGACCGACGAGGAACTGGATGAGATTTTCGCCGACGATGGTTTTGATAACGGCGAGGATGGCGGCGAAATCCGTTCGTTCTATTTCTCCAATCCCGACCCTTATGCCAAAGTCAAGCCTCGCCTCGATGATGCCCCCAAGAGGGAGTTTTCTTTCGATGAAAAGGGCAACATCGTGGTGAAAAATCTGTCCGCCTTTTGGTTGCCCGATGTTAAAATTGTGGAGGAACACGGCGGCACGGAATACACCGTAACCGGCAGCTACGAGGGAACGGAAACCCTCGACAGGAAGCTCAGACGCATCATGGAACAGAACGCCGCCGATGATAAAAGCGGTATCACGGAGGACGCCGATGAGTAACGACGTTTCTCTTGATATAAACTCAGAATCCAATCCTGTTCAGACAGTTGCCCCACCAAAGGAGGACAACGATATGTTAAGGGCAACCGACAAAATCACAGCGCTTTATTGCAGACTGTCCGTAGAGGACACCAAGGAAAAAGGCGGCAAGGATGACCCGTCGAACTCCATTCAGCATCAGCAGATCATGTTAATGGAGTATGCAAAATCTCAGCACTTTCCGAACCCGACATTCTTTATTGATGACGGGTACAGCGGCGTGGATTTTTCCAACCGCCCCGGTTTTCAGAAGATGCTTGCGGAAATTGAAGCCGGTCATGTGGAAGTGGTGATTACGAAAGACCTTTCAAGACTCGGTCGTAATTCTTCGCTGACAGGGCTTTATATCAACTACACGTTTCCTCAGTACGGCGTGCGGTATATTGCCATCAACGACCACTTCGACACCATTGACCCCAATAGCACCGACAGCGACATGGCGGGCATCAAGAACTGGTTTAACGAATTTTTTGCAAAGGATACCAGCCGCAAAATCCGTGCCGTCAACAAAGCGAAGGGTGAGCGTGGAGAACGATTGACTACCAACATTCCATACGGTTACAAGCGGAATCCCGATGATCCGAAAGCGTGGATTGTGGATGAAGAGGCGGCACAGGTTGTGAAGCGTATCTTTGCACTTTGCATGGAGGGCAAAGGTCCAAGCCAGATCGCCGCTTTGCTGGAAAAGGAAAAGGTGCTGAATCCCACCGCCTATAAACAGCGGGAGGGCAAAAAAACACCGCATCAGACGCCGGAGAACGAGTATCGCTGGCACGAAAGCACCGTTGCCTACATTCTCGAATACATGGAGTACACAGGTTGCACGGTCAATTTCAAGACCTACACCAACTCCATTTATGACAAGAAGCAGCGGGAGAATCCAATGGAGAATCGCAGGATTTTCTATAACACTCATCCGGCAATCATCTCTCTGGAAGTCTTTGATAAGGTGCAGGAGATCAGGCAGCAGCGGCACCGCAGAACGGCAACAGGCAAGAGCAATATGTTCTCCGGCTTGGTGTTCTGCAACGACTGCAAGCAAAAGCTCTATTACTCCACCACCAGCTATTTTGAAAAGCGGCAGGACTTCTTCATCTGCTCCACCCATCGAGTCAACAAGGACAAGTGCAGCGGACACTATATCCGTGCCGTCGTGCTGGAACAACTTGTCTGGAAGCACATTCAGGAGGTCATATCGGTAGTCACTTGCTATGAGGCATATTTCCGTTCGGAAATGGAGCAAAAGCTCCGTGTGCAGAGCGAGGAAACCATGCGGTTGTGCAAGAAACGGCTGGCGCAGGCTGAGAAGCGAATCGGCGAGCTTGACCGTCTTTTCATCCGCATTTATGAGGACAATGTAGCCGGACGGCTGGACGATGAGCGCTTTGCCATGATGAGCAAGAACTACACCGAGGAACAGAAAAATCTCAAGGCCGAGGTCAAAGGTCTGCAACAGCAAATCCATGAACAGGAACAACAGGCAGAGAATATAGAGCAGTTTGTTCAGCGGGTAAGGAGAAACAGCACCCTCACGGAGCTGACCCCCTATGCCCTCAGAGAGCTTGTCAAGGCAGTCTATGTAGATGCCCCGGACAAGTCCAGCGGCAAGCGCAGGCAGAAGGTACATATCGAGTACGATCTTGTGGGCTATATTCCTGTGGATGAGCTGCTAAAAGCGGAACAGGCATGACCGAGATCATGCCTGTTCCAAGAAATTTGAATTTTACTGTCTTACCAGCAGGGAGCCTATGAGCGTCCCTTTTGCTTTGTTCAATTACACGGAGAAAAGCAGCTCGCAGAAGGTCGGGTACGGCCAGTACTTCGAGGCCGTCAGCACCTCCAGCTTGTCGATGATCCTGCGCACGGTCGCCATGCGGGATTCGACCTCGTCGTGGTAGTAGTGCAGCAGCGTTTCGTGGTCGGCGTTTTCGGACACGGTCTCGAGCGCCGTCTTGAGCGCGATGGTCTCCTCAAGCAGCTGCTCGTTGAGCGAGCCGGTGGCGTTGGCGAGCGAGGATTCAACGTGGCACGTCAGCTCCGGCGCGGCGGCGTGCTTGGCAACGATCGTGTTGCACAGCGCCGCCTCGTATTCCGACGCGGCGTTCAGGATGCCGTGCTGGACCATGTCGACGAGCGTTGCCGCCTCAATGCGGATGACCTTGCAGTACTTCTCGATGTGCACCTCGTGGCGGGAGAGGATCTCCTCGCGGGAGTACACGCCCTGACGGGTGAGCATTTCAATGTTTTTCGGCAGGATGTAGGCGGGCAGCGCCTCGGCGGTGTTGCGCAGGTTGGCAAGGCCGCGCTTCTCCGCTTCCTTGACCCAGGCCTCCTCGTAGCCGTTGCCGCTGAAGATGATGCGGCCGTGGTCGCGGAAGGTGTCGCGGATGAGCTTGTGCAGTGCCGTGGTGAAGTCGCCTGCGTCCTTGAGCTTTTCGTAAAAATCATCCAGCTCGTCGGCCATGATCGCGTTGAGGATCGTGACAGGGCCTGCGATGGACTGCGAGGAGCCGGGCATACGGAACTCAAACTTGTTGCCCGTGAAGGCGAGCGGCGAGGTGCGGTTGCGGTCGGTGGTGTCCTGCGGGATGGCCGGCAGCACGTCCACGCCGATGCGCAGCGACTTGTGCTCGGGGGCGGTGTAGTCGTTTTCGGCAACGATGGCGTCGATGATGCCCTCCAGCTCCGTGCCGAGAAAGATGGAGATGATGGCCGGCGGCGCCTCCTGCGCGCCGAGGCGATGGTCGTTGCCCGCGAAGGCGACCGAGCAGCGCAGCAGCTCCTGATACTCGTCCACGCCCTTTAAAAAGGCGGCGAGCATCAGCAGGAAGAGCGCGTTCTGGCTGGGGGTCTTGCCGGGGGAGAAGAGGTTCTTGCCCGTGTCGGTCGAGAGCGACCAGTTGACGTGCTTGCCCGAGCCGTTCACGCCGGCAAAGGGCTTTTCGTGCAGCAGGCACACAAGGCCGTGGCGCTCGGCGACCTTTTTCATCGTCTCCATGACGAGCTGATTCTGGTCGCTTGCGGTGTTGGCGTCAGTGTAGATGGGGGCCATCTCGTGCTGGCCGGGCGCGACCTCGTTGTGCTTGGTCTTGGAGAGCACGCCGAGCTTCCACAGCTCCTCGTCCAGCTCCTGCATATAAGCGCCCACGCGCGGACGGAACGCGCCGAAGTAGTGGTCGTCCAGCTCCTGACCCTTGGGCGGCTTTGCGCCGAAGAGCGTGCGCCCGCAGAGCTGCAAGTCCGTGCGCTTTAAGTAGAGCTTGCGGTCGATGAGAAAATACTCCTGCTCCGCGCCGATCTGCGGCGTGATCTTTCCCGCGTCTTCGCCGAAGAGCTTCAGCACGCGCAGCGCCGCGCGGTTGACCGCGGCGATGGAGCGCAGCAGCGGCGTCTTCTTATCGAGCGCCTGCCCGCTGTAGGAGCAGAAGACCGTGGGGATGCAGAGGCTGCCGTCCTTGATGAAGGCGAAGGCCGTGGGGTCCCACGCGCTGTAGCCGCGCGCTTCAAACGTCGCGCGCAGGCCGCCGTTGGGGAAGGAAGAGGCGTCGGGTTCGCCGCGCACGAGCTCCTTGCCCGAAAAGTCCATGATGATGCGTCCGCCGCCGGCGTTGTTGATGAAGCTGTCGTGCTTTTCCGCCGTCACGCCGCTGAGGGGCTGGAACCAGTGCGTAAAATGCGTCGCGCCGCGCTCGAGCGCCCAGGTCTTCATCGCGTCAGCAATCTGATTGGCCGCGGAAAGAGGAAGGGGCTGCCCGCTTTTCAAGCAGCCGCGCCAGACGTCCATGGCGTCCTGCGGCACATACTGCTCCATCGTGCGTTCATTGAACACCAGAGAGCCAAAAAGCTCGGGAATGCGAGTCGCTTCACTCATGATCCAGACCTCCTGATACAAAATAAATCATAAGTAATGATACTGCACGGGGACAAGCAGCGTCAATACCTTGTTTTTTCCAACTTTATCCGCGCTTTATCGCGGCGCAATGTGCGGGGTAACGAAAAAATGAAAGCGATCGAACTTTCCCTTGCAGGGGGAAAATGCCTGTGCTATATTGTATCTGTACCCGCCTGTGGAGGCGGGCTTTCTTTTTCCGGCGCACCGAAGAGAACAAAAACCGAAGAGCGCGGACGCAGCGAAGGCGTCCGCGCTCTTTTTGCGCCGTTTGGCTTATTTGATGGTCGCGCTGTCGTTCAGCACGCTCGTGCTGTAGAGGAAGAGCACGTCCTGCGCGCCGAAATCGACAAATTGACCGAGCGACGCGGGGGAGAGATAGCGGATGTCGACCAGCGTGATCTCGCGATAGCCCTCCGCGAGCAGCGGGATGAGGCTTGCGGCAAAGGAATCACGAAAGACAATGAGCCTGCGCTCCGTCTTCGCGTTCGGATTCTCAATGCGCAGCAGGGACTTCGGACCCGAGAGAAAAATCTCGTAAGGGTCGCTGCCGCCCGCCTTGTCCAGCGTGTAGACGGGGAGATATGCGTCGCTTTCATAGTCGTACACGCGGCAGCCCTCGAGGATATCGTTCGTAAGATAGGTGAGCGTGTCGGGCTGCATTGGGAGCGCCGACTGACCGCGGTACACGCCGGAAAAGGGCGTGCCCAGCGTTATGGGCGTGAAGTCCTCCGCGATCTCCGCGCCCATCGCGTCCGCAAGGAGCTTTGCGGCGGGGAGCAGCTCCTCCTGCCGCCAGTGCGTGTCCGTGCGGTAGTAGGACGAGAGACTCAGCCCTTCGCGCAGGTCGATATACGCGGCAAAGTCCGTCTTCTCGCGCATCAGAGAAAAGAGCTTCTCGTAATCCAGCGCGGGATAGCCGTTTTCGGCGGCCAGAAAGTAATTCTTGTCGGGGATGATCGAAAGATAGACCTTCGCGTCCGTGTCCTTGAGATACGTTTCGTACACATAGCGGAAGCGGTCCGCAGCGTGGTCGAGCGAGGACTCGTTCAGCGTGGGATCGAGCTTTGCGGCGTAGCCGTCCGCGACATAGATGCCGTTGTTGTCCTTTTCGCGGAAGAGGTCGCGCACGGCGAGCGCCTTGAGTGTGCGGAAGGTATCGCGCAGCGGGAACTGATCGAGCGTGTAGCCTTCAAAGTTCGACTGGAAGCGCCCGGAGAGCACCTCCTGCGCATCAAGGCGCGGAAACTGCTTGAGCGGACGGCGCTCGCTGAGAGAGAGCGCGTCGTCCTCCTTCAGCATCCCCCAGAGTGAAAAGCACAGCAGAAACAGCGCGCACACGCCGAGGGAGAGACTGTTTTTGACGTTTTTGTTCATCTTCCCCCTCCTTAAAAGCGGAAATACAGGAACGGGTTAAAAGACCCGTCCACCAGAAAGGCGGTGCACAGCGACAGCGCAATGAGCAGGAAAACAGGCTCGAGCGCATCGAGCGCAAGAGCGCCGCCCTTTGTTTCCCGCAGCCTTGCAGCCGCTATTTTCGGCAGCGGCGTTGCGCAGAGCATCCCGAGCACAAGGAGCGGAGCGTAGCTTCTGAGGTGGTAGAGCGCCTGCGAAGAGAGCGGCGGCAGACCGCCCGCGCCGAACATCGCGCCGATGCGCGAAAAGGCCTGCGCGGCATTGTCCGCGTCGAAGAGCACGAAGCCCAGCGTGACGAAAAAGAGCGTGTAGATGCGGCCGAGCGCGCGGTGCTTTTCAAGCACCGGCAGCAGCACCGTCTTTTCCAGCAGCAGCAAAACGGCGAACCACAGTCCCCAGAGGACAAAGGTCCACGCCGCGCCGTGCCACAATCCCGTTGCGAGCCAGACGATGAGAATGTTCAGCAGCTGGCGTGCCTTCCCCTTTCGGCTGCCGCCGAGGGGGATATAGAGATAGTCGCGGAACCACGAGCCGAGCGAGATGTGCCACCTGCGCCAGAACTCCGTGATGCTCGAAGAAATGTAGGGGTAGTTGAAGTTCTCGGGGAAGTGAAAGCCCAGAATTCGGCCAAGGCCGATGGCCATGTCGCTGTAGCCGGAAAAGTCAAAGTAGACTTGCAGCAAAAACGCGAGCGCATAGAGCCAGACAAAAAGCACGCTCGCCTCCTGCGACTGCTTGCAGGCGGCGGCAAGAGCGCCGAACTGGTTGGCGAGCAGCACCTTTTTGCAAAGGCCGATCACAAAGCGCCGCGCGCCGTCCGCTGCGCCGGAGAGACTGTGGCTGCGCGCTGAAAGCTCCGCGGCCACGTCGCTGTAGCGCACGATCGGCCCTGCGATGAGCTGGGGGAAAAGCGAAACATAGGCGGCAAGGTCGATGAAGCTGCGCTGCGCCGCCGTTTCGCCGCGATAAACGTCGATGACGTAGCTGAGCACCTGAAAGGTGTAGAAGCTGATGCCGATGGGCAGCGCGAGCTTCAAAAGCGGCAGGGAAAGCCCCGCGACGGCGTTGACGCTCGAGAGAAAAAAGTCGGCATACTTGAAGTATGCAAGCAGGCCGAGGCTCACGAGAACGGAAAGCGACAAAAAGAGCTTTGCCGCCTTCCCTCCCCGGTATTTTTCAATGAGCAGGCCAAAGGCGTAGCCCTGCACGATGGAGATGAGCATCAAAACGACATACTTCGGCTCGCCCCAGCCATAGAAGAAAAGGCTTGCAAGCAGGAGAATGAGGTTTTTGAAGCGCCCCGGCACGGCAAAATAGAGGATCAGCGCCAGTGGCAGGAAGTAGAAGAGAAAGGAAATGCTGGAAAAGAGCATGGACCTTCCGCCTTTCTGAGCGTGATTAGAGGATCGGCTCGTCGCAGACGACGGCTGCCTCGCCGTAGACCGTGGTGAGCGTGTCGCGGAACTGATCGACCAGCTCCTCCGCGCCGAAGCAGGAGACGACGAAATCGCCCATCGTCAGGATGACGAGCTTATCGGGGAAGCCGCACATCCACTGGCGGTTCATGATGTTGTCCTTGAGGTCGGAAACGACCGTGTCAACGTCGGAGGCGCTGGCAACATGGAACGCGCCGGCGGTAAAGGTGTTGGCGTTCATCATGTGGACGAGGGAGGCGGCGTCTGCGAGCTTGTCCGCGTCGGCGGCGGGATAGCCGAGGGCGTAGTCAAGAGTGTCACCGTCCGAAATGCCGAAGTTGCCGGGCGCGTCCTCGGTCATGTTCGCCTCGTCGTAGTCGCCGCCGGAGACGGCGAACTTGTCGTCCTCTGCGTAGCTCGACCAGACGGCTTCGAGCAGTTCGAGGGCGGTGGCGGGCTGGTCGCCGGAGGCGGCGCCGTCGTCATTCTTGCTGCCGCAGGCGGCAAGGGAGAGGATCATCGCTGCGGCAAGCAGCAGAGAGAAAAGCTTTTTCATGGGAAGTTACCTCCAAAATAAATGTAAGATGTGTGGTTTTGCCGATTCAGGGCCGCTCGGCGACCCAGCAGCCCTTTGCGCCGTCATAGCGCAGCACGGCGGCAGCCTTACCGTCGAGCGAGAGGGTGTAGCGCGCGTTTTCGTCGGGCGCTTCGATCGTCCATGTGAGCGCTTCGCCGCTTGCGGCGCTGCGCGAGGAAAGCGCGCGGGGGGAGGAATCGGCGGGCGAATCCAGCACTCCCTCCGAAACGGAGACCGTGAGCGCATCGCCCGACCGGCTCTCAAACGAGAGCGCCACGCACAGCGGCGGCGCGTCCATGCTGCGCCCGTCGAGCGCGAGCGGCACGGGCGAGTCGATGGGAACGGGCGCGCCGGTGAGCGCCGTGCCGGCGATGTAGAGCGTGTCGCGCTCTGCATTGCGCACCATCGTGAAGGCTGCGGTCAGGATGAGCGCGAGGCAGGCTGCGGCGGCCAGCATACGCACAGCTGCGTTTTTCTTGTGCGCGCGGTGGGCGCAGGCCTCCGCAACAAGGTCGTCGCCGATCTCGCCGATCGCGCGGAGCATCATTTCATGCTTCATCGTATCCCTCCTTGATGAGGTGCTGCTTTAGTTTTCTGCGCGTGCGCAGAAGCGTCGTTTTGACGCGGCTCTCGCCGCAGCCGAAGCGGGAGCTGATCTCTTCGATCGAGTCGCAGTAGAAATAGCGGAGAATGAACATACTGCGCGCATCCTTGCTCTGCGTGCGCAGAAACGCGCTGATGCTCGCACCGAGCTCTGCCGCGGCGGTCTCGCTTTCCGGGCCAGGCAGCGAAAGGGCGCAGTCGTCCAGCTCGTCGAGCGAGAGGGCAAGGGCGTCGCCCCGGCGTTTCTGCGCGGTTTTCGCCTTATAGCGGTTGAGCGCCAGGTTGCGCGCGATCTTGCCGAGAAAGGCCTGTAGGATCGCGGGCCGCTGCGGCGGCATGGCGTTCCATGCGTGCAGATAGGTGTCGTTCACATTTTCCTCGCTGTCGGCAGGATCTTCGAGAATGTTTTGCGAAATTTTCATACAATAGGGTCCGTATTTGGCGGCGGTGGCTTCGATGGCGTGCTCGTTCCGCTGCCAGTAAAGTTCGACGATCTGCGTATCGTCCATAGGCTCGCTCCTTTCTATTGTCTGCCATCATGGGGAAAAGACAACGTTTATGCCCCCTGCGTTACAGGAAAAAGCAAATTTTTTTGAAAGTATACCACATTCGCCCGTTTTCTAAAAGAGCACTGCGCTATTTTTAGAGAGATGGGAACTTTTTTGCCCGCGCGCCGTCTAAAAGAACAGATATCCAGAAACGGAGGTCACCCGATATGAAACGAATGCTTATTTTGCTGCTCGCCGCAGCGATGATGCTCTCCCTCTGCGCCTGCGGCGGGGGAGACGCAGACGAGCGCGAGAAGGAGAAGAACGAAGTGAAACGCGACCCTGCCGCCGCGCAGTATTTGCAGGAGCTTGCCGTGAAGCTTGCTGAATATCCTGAGCTTCCCGCCATGCCGAGCACGGCGGAGCTGGACAAGGCCTTCAGCACCATCGACTATGACAAGATGGGCGCGGAGGCCTACGAAAAGGCGCAGGAGAAGATCTGGGCGGACTGGGACGCGCGCAGCACGAAGTATTACGATGCGCTCCGCGCGCTGAGAAGCGAGGGCACGGCGCAGAGCGCCGCCTTCCTCGGCTTTACGAAGGCTGCATCGGGCGCGCTGCTCTCCGGTGAAAATAACGTCGTCGTCTCGCCCGCGAACCTCTACCTTGCCCTCGCCATGCTCAGCGAGACAACGGACGGCGAGAGCCGCGGACAGATCCTCTCCCTTCTCGGCCTTGACGACACCGCGACGGCGCAGAGCGCGGGCAACTACATCTGGCGAAACCTCTACGGCGAGACCGCAACGGGCAAGACGCAGCTGGCAAGCTCCCTCTGGCTGAGCGATAGCGTGCCCTACAATGAGGAAACGCTCGAAACGCTCGCCCGGCAGTACCTTGCCTCGACCTTCTCCGCGCCGATGGGCGAAAAGAAGACCGACAGCGCCATCGCCGAGTGGGTCAACGAAAATACCGGCGGCCTTCTCGCTGACGCTGCGGGCGGCATCGAGACCAAGCCTGAAACGGTGATGATGCTTTTGACGACGCTCTACTTTAAGGACCAGTGGCGCGATGAGTTCTGGGAGAATGCGACAAAGAAGGATACCTTCACCGCGGCAAACGGCGCGCAGCAGACGGTCGACTTCATGCATCTCACCCAGGACAGAGCCTCCTATTACCGCGGCGAAAGCTACACCGCGGCGGAGCTGCACTTTCAGGGCGGGGAGACGATGCGCTTCCTGCTGCCCGACGAGGGCACGAGCCTTGAAAGCCTGCTTGCGGACGGTATCGCCGCGGACGGGCTGCTGGGCTACGACAAGAGAGAGAATCTGCCGAGCGGGAAGCTTGTCTGGAGCGTGCCGAAGTTCGACGTCAGCTCCGATCTTGAGCTGACCGACGCGCTCCATGCGCTGGGCGTTTCCGATGTGTTTGACTTTGAGCGCGCGGACTTTTCGCCGCTTGTCGACTTTGACCGCTTTGATAAGGCGGTCGCCGTGACGAAGGTGCAGCACGCCGCGCGCGTCAAGATCGACGAAAAGGGCTGCGAGGCCGCTGCCTTCACCGCCGTCAGGGCGGACGCCCAATCCGCCGCGCCCGAAGACCTTCCCGTGGTGGAGATGAACCTGAACCGGCCGTTTGCCTTTATGATCACCGGCGTGGACGGCCTGCCGCTCTTCCTCGGCGCGGTGAACACGATGGCGTAAGGGCAGAAGAGAAAACAACAAAAGGGGGACGCTTCCTGCATCGGAAGCGCCCCCTTATTTGCGCATCGCATCTCCCTGCGGGGCGGTGCGATCCATCTATTAAAATGAAAAAGAAAACAGAAAATGACTGACCCCTGATCGCTGTTACTCAAGTACGATCAAGGGTCAGTCACGATGAATATTGGGATCTCTCATATTCTGTTTTCTTCCTTTCCTTTCGTTTTGTGATCTGGTGCCGAATATCACTTACTCCGGTTTCCACTCCTGCTATCTCAAACACTGCTGTTGCAGTGGTCTTACCTGAATGCCGGTACACATCAGTGAGTGCTGCGCGATGGATATGATCGGAACCATTGAGATCGGGTTTTCTGCTGACTTACTTGTACATTGGTCTCACCCTTTCTGTGATTAAAGAATAGCAAGAACAGGGGAAAAAATCAAGCGGCAGAACGAATAAAGATACAAAGAATTTTTTGTGCGGAGGGCTGAATATTCGGAAAACAGCGAAAAATGCTTGCTCTTTATCGAACACTTTAGTATAATAAAGCTGTTGGGCCGCCCACAAAGGGCGGCCCAACCTTCGTTATGCGCGGAAATAGACGCGCTCCCACTCGTCCGTGCCCGGAATGAGCGGCGGCTCGATGACAAGCCCGCTTTTCCCGCCGCGCTTTCCCTCAACAAAAAGGAGCGAGGGGGCGCAGGCGGCGGACTTTGCGAGAAAGCGCAGGCGCTTTGGCTCGATGCCGCTCTCGCGCATGGCGCAGAGCACATCCGCGAGCCGCTCGGTGCGGTGGACGAGGGCAAAGCGCCCGCCGTAGCGCAGGACGCGCTTCGCCGCGGCGCAGACGTCCTCCAGCGTGCAGGTGCATTCCTCACGCGCATTTCGCCGCGCCTCGCTTTCGGCGCTTGCGCCGCTGCCGCTCGGGAAGTACGGCGGGTTGGAGATCACATAGTCAACGCTGCCGGGAGGGGGCAGGACGGAAGCATCGCGCAGATCGCCCGTGCGGAAGGCGGCGCGTTCCTCCCAGCCGTTTTCCGAAAAGGTCCTGCGCGCGAGCGCCGCGGCGGGCGCGGAGCGCTCCACATTTTCGACAAAGAGCGACGCGTCGCGCGCGAGCAGGAGCGTGCCGAGCAGCCCCGTCCCGCTGCCAAGGTCGCAGACGCGATCTCCGCGCGCGGGGCGGGCAAAGTAGGCAAGGGCAAAGCTGTCCGTCCCCGGTGGGAAGAGATCCGTATCATAATAGAAGCAGGGCCCATTCTGCCAGAGTTCGTCTCGCCGTTCCATGCAAGCACCCCTTTCAAAGATAAAAATAAGGACGCGCCGAAAAGCGCGTCCTTATTTTTTAAGCACTCTTACGCCTTAGGCCTGGGAGATGGCGCCGTTGGGGCAGGTATCCGCGCAGCTGCCGCAATCGAGGCAGGCATTTGCGTCGATCTGATACTGGGAATCGCCCTGAGAAATAGCACCGACGGGGCAGGCGTCTGCGCAAGCACCGCAGCTGACGCAGGCAGAGCTGATCTGATAAGCCATAGTTATTACCTCCATAAGTTGATGACGCTATTATAGCATGAGAACGCGAAAATGCAAGAGCGAGAATTGAGGAAAATGTTGAATTTTCTGTGTCCTATTTCGCGGTTTATTTTCTGAGAAAGTGGGAAAAGATGAGAAAGTCAGGTAAAACGGACAGAAGGGGGGATCACCTTGCAGGAGAGGAGATTCAGCGCAAGGGCCGAGCGGGTGCTGCGCGGCGCGCAGGCAGCGGCGCTTGAGCTGGGACACGGCTATGTCGGCAGCGAGCATCTGCTGCTGGGGCTGCTGCGCGAGGAGGGCGCGCCGGGGCGCGCGCTGCACGCACTCGGCGCGGAGGAGGAAGCAACGCGCGCGCTCATCATCCGCGCACTGGGGCGCGGCGAGGCGGACGTTGCCGTTGCGCAGGGACTTTCGCCGCACGCACGCGGCGCAGTCGAGCTGGCGGCGGCCGAGGCAGAGCGCGCGGGCAGCCGCGAGATCGAGTCGGGGCATCTGCTGCTGGGGCTGCTGCGCGGCGGCGACAGCATGGCCCTGCGCCTTTTGCAGCGCGAGGGCGTAGATACGCGCAGACTCTACGGCGAGACTGTGCGCGCGATGAGCCTGACGGCGCGGCGCAGCCCCGGCGGCGAGGTGCGCGCAAGCCGGAGTGAGAGCAAGAGCGGCAAAACGCTCGCAGAATTCACGCGCGACTTAACGGCGATGGCGCGCGAGGGGCGCTTTGACCCTGTCATCGGGCGCGAGGAGGAGATCGCGCGCACCATCCGCATCCTCTCGCGCCGCACGAAGAACGACCCTGTGCTCATCGGCGAGCCGGGCGTTGGCAAGACGGCGGTCGTGGAGGGCCTTGCCGCGCGGATCGGCGAGGGGAACGTGCCGGACGCGCTGCTTGACCAGCGCATTTTGTCGCTCGACCTTGCGGGCATGGTGGCGGGAACGAAGTACCGCGGCGAATTTGAAGAGCGCATCCGCGCCCTGCTCGACGAGGTGAGGCGCGAGGGGAACGTCATTTTGTTCATCGACGAGCTGCACACCATCGTCGGCGCGGGCAGCGCCGAGGGGGCGGTGGACGCGGCGAACATCTTAAAGCCCGCGCTCGGGCGCGGAGAGATCCGCGTCATCGGCGCGACGACGCTTGCGGAGTACCGGCGCTATATCGAGAAGGACGCGGCGCTCGAGCGGCGCTTTCAGAGCGTGCAGGTAGGCGAACCCGACGAGGAAAAGACGCTTGCCATCCTGCGCGCCCTGCGCCCGCGCTACGAAGAGCACCACGGCCTCGAAATCGACGATGCGGCGCTGCACGCGGCGGTGACGCTCTCAAAGCGCTACCTCCCGGACCGCTTTCTTCCCGACAAGGCCATCGACCTTGTGGACGAGGCGGCGGCGGGCGTGCGCACGGAGGTGCACAGCGCCTCGCCGGAGGTGAGGGCGCTTGAAGAGCGGGCGGAGAAGGCGGCGAAGGATAAAGAGGCGGCCATCCGCGCGCAGAACTACGAAAAGGCCGCGCGCTCGCGCGACGCGGAGGAAAGCTTCCGCGCACAGGCGGAGAAGGCCCGCGAGCGGGAACGGCGCGAGGCGGAAAAGAAGCACGCCGTCGTGACGCGCGAGCACGTCGCCGCGGTACTGTCCAACTGGACGGGCATCCCCGTGACGCGCCTGAGCGAGAGCGAGCGAGAGCGCCTTCTGTCGCTTGAGGATACGCTGCACGAGCGCATCGTGGGGCAGGACGAGGCCGTGCGCGCGGTCGCCCGCGCGGTGCGGCGGGGAAGAGCGGGCGTGAAGGACCCGAAGCGTCCCGTAGGCTCCTTTCTGCTGCTGGGGCCGACGGGCGTCGGCAAGACGGAGCTGAGCCGTGCGCTTGCCGAGGCGGTCTTCGGCAGCGAAGAGGCGATGATCCGCATCGACATGAGCGAGTATATGGAAAAGCACAGCGTCTCGCGCCTGATCGGCTCGCCGCCGGGCTACGTCGGTTACGACGAGGGCGGACAGCTCACAGAGAAGGTGCGGCGAAAGCCGTATTCCGTCGTGCTCTTCGATGAGATCGAAAAGGCGCATGAGGATGTGTGGAACGTGCTGCTGCAAATCCTCGAGGACGGCGCGGTGACGGATTCGCAGGGGCGGCGCGTGGATTTCCGCAGCGCGGCGATCGTGATGACCTCGAACGTGGGGGCAAAGAGTATCACGGCGGCGTCAACGCCGCTCGGCTTTGCCGCTCAAGAGCAGGGGGACGGGGAGGCGCGCTTTGGCGCGGTGAAGGAGGCCGTGACGGCAGAGCTGCGGCGGACCTTCCGCCCGGAGTTTTTAAACCGCGTGGACGAGACGATCGTCTTCCGGCCGCTCAGCGAAGAGAACATGGCGGAGATCGCGCGGCGGCTGCTTGAAAAGACGGCGGAGCGCATGGCGGCGCTCGGCATCCGCTTTGTGTTCGATGCTGCGGCGGCGCGCCTGCTCGCGCAGCGTGGGACGGACGAAGCCTACGGCGCACGCCCGCTGCGGCGGCTCATCAGCGCGGAGGTTGAGGACGTGCTTGCCTCTCTTTTGCTGGAGGGGACGCTCACGCGCGGCGATACGGCGGTTCTGGCGGCAGAAAATGGCGCGCTCCGCGTGCGCAGGCGGGAAGAAGCGGCCGCCGCCCTCGGCGATGTCGGCGCGCAGAAGGCGTGAAAAAGGGGCGCATCAGACAGAAGACCCGGCCGATGGACGATCATCGGTCGGGTCTTCATGCTTGTGTAAAGATTTTTTAAGGTCGAATGATGCGAGGACTTTTTTGCCCTTGAAGGGATGAAGCCGGTTCGGTAAACCGCAATTAGTTGCTGGTGTCCCCTGCGATTAGAGTTGTTTCTAATTGCACTTGATAAGTATTTTCTTCTCCGCTTAGGTTGGTCGTTTTTAATTCAAACCACAGATTATCAGCCAGCTTATCGGCATCGCCGTCTCTCAAAACAGCACCGGAAATTTTCCCGATATTACCGGAAACGTCTATTGTCCCACCTGTTTGATCGGCAACTGCATTGGAAAGTAAAATGAAGTCTTCCTCACCATCAACATAAATGGTGGTGGAATATGCGGTAATATCAGCAAAAACATCTGACATTACTTTCAAATCGCCGCCATAGCAGATTTCATCTTTCCCATCTAGAACAATTACGCCATTTGATACCGAAATCGACTCGCTGTCTCCGCTGAATGAATAGACCTTCAAGGACTGCTCCTGACTGCTTTTAGAAGAATTTCCACATCCGGTAAAAAACACCGTACAGACTAGTAGCGACAGGATAATGGTTATGATTCTTTTCATCATCTTTTACCTCAACAGTTTTCGCCTTTTTGCCTTATCTGCGCATTGCGGCGTTCCAAACGCCTGCCTGAGGGGATGCGTCCTTTCTCATTCAAAGCGCTCGAGGGTCGTTGCGAGGTCGTAGTTCGCCTTGAGCGCCTTGAGACGCGCCATCGGCTCGCCGGAGGCGTGCTTGTCGAGCGCGGCGCGGTCGCGCCAGTGCTCCACGAGCAGCACGCAGTTTTCCTCGGCGAGGGGCTGGTAGTAGTCATACTGCATGCAGCCCTCTTCCGCGAGGACGGCGGCGCGCAGGCCGCTTCTCTCCATCTCCGCTGCAAAGTCCGCGGCCTTTTCACCGCGATAGAGAACGTGAAGTAAAATGCCTTCCATAAAGTAACGCTCCTTTCCTGCTTGTGCGTATTACGATACGTCGATCATTTCAAGATATTTGTAGCCGTTTTCGGCAATGTGATCCTTGCGCCCCTGCAAATTGTCGCCGAGCAGCAGATCGAACGAGCGCGCCGTCGCCTCCGCGTCCTCGGGCATGACCTTGATGAGACGGCGCGTTTCGGGGTTCATCGTCGTCAGCCACATCATCTCAGGGTCGTTTTCACCGAGACCCTTCGAGCGGTCGACCTTGCAGCGCTTGCCCTCAAGGCACTTGACAATGTCATTTTTTTCCTTGTCGGTGTAGGCAAACCAGGTCTTGTCGCCGCAGGTGATCTCGAAAAGCGGCGTTTCGGCGATGTAGACATAGCCCTCGCGGATCAGCGTGGGGCAGAGGCGATAGATCATCGTCAAAATGAGCGTTCTGATCTGGTAGCCGTCCACGTCGGCATCGGTGCAGAGAATGACCTTGTTCCAGCGGAGGTTATTGAGGTCGAAGGCGTTCAGGTCCTTGACGAACTTGCCGGGGACTTCAACGCCGCAGCCGAGCACCTTCAGAAGGTCGGTGATGATCTCGCTTTTGAAAATGCGCGGATAGTCGGCCTTGAGGCAGTTTAAGATCTTGCCGCGCACGGGCATGATGCCCTGAAACTCGCCGTCGCGCGAAAGCTTGACGCTGCCGAGGGCGCTGTCGCCCTCGACGATGTAGATCTCGCGGCGCGAGACGTCGCGCGTGCGGCAGTCGACGAATTTTTCCACGCGGTTTGAAATGTCGATGCTGCCGGAGAGCTTCTTTTTGATGTTCAGGCGCTGCTTTTCCGCGCTCTCGCGGCTTCGCTTGTTGATGAGCACCTGCTCGGCGATCTTGAGCGCGTCGACGCGGTTTTCGATGAAATAGGTCTCGAGGCGGGACTTCAAAAAGTCCGTCATCGCCTCCTGCACGAACTTGTTCGTGATGGCCTTCTTCGTCTGGTTTTCGTAGCTCGTCTGCGTGGAGAAGTTGTTGGTCACGAGGATGATGCAGTCCTCCACGTCCTGCCAGGCGATGCGCCCCTCGCTCTTCTGGTATTTGTTGTTGTCCTTCAGATACTTGTCGATGGCGTAGACGAAGGCGTTCTTCGCGGCCTTTTCGGGGCTGCCGCCGTGCTCGAGCCAGGAGGAGTTGTGGTAGTGCTCGATGCGCTGGACCTTGTTCGAGAAGCAGCACGCGCAGGAGAGCTTGACCTTGTATTCGGGCTTGTCCTCGCGGTCGCGGCCGCGGCGCTCGGTCTCCCAGAAGACGGGCGTCGTGAGCGCGTCCTCGCCCGCGATCTCGCTGACATAGTCGATGATGCCGTTTTCGTAGAGGAAGTCCTGCGTTTCAAAGCGGCCGGGCAGGACCTCGTTTTTGAGCCGGAAGGTGATGCCGGCGTTCACGACGGCCTGACGTCGCAGGGTGTCGACATAGTAATCAACGGGGATGTCGATGTCGGTAAAAACATCGAGGTCGGGCAGCCAGCGCGTGCGCGTGCCGGTCTTCCTGCCGCGGTCGCTTGGCTCGACCGTCAGCTCCTGCCCCTTCTTGCCCGTCGGCTCGCCGCGCTCAAAGTGCAGGGAATACTTGTTCCCGTCGCGCCAGACGGTCACGTCCATGTAGCGCGAGGAATACTGTGTGGCGCAGGCGCCGAGACCGTTGAGACCGAGGGAATATTCGTAGTTGTCGCCGTCTAGGTTGTTGTACTTGCCGCCGGCGTAAAGCTCGCAGTAGACGAGTTCCCAGTTGAAGCGCTTTTCCTTCGTGTTGTAGTCCACGGGGCAGCCGCGGCCCATGTCCTCGACCTCGATGCTGTGGTCTAAGTAGCGGGTGACGGTGATGAGCCTGCCGTGACCCTCGCGCGCTTCGTCGATGGAGTTGGAAAGGATCTCGAAAACGGCGTGCTCGCAGCCGTCCAGCCCGTCCGAGCCGAAGATGACGCCCGGGCGCTTGCGCACGCGGTCCGCGCCCTTGAGGGACGAGATGCTTTCGTTGCCGTAATTCGCTTTTTTTGCTTCTGCCATTGCGCGTTTCTCCATTTCGCCGAAATTTTACATTCTGATCTTCAAACACAAAACTTAGTACATTATACGGTTTTTTGACCACAATAGCAAGTGCGCGGCGGAAAAATTCATGTTTTGCGTCAATATGCGTTTTTCGCCGGGAATTATTACGCGAATGCGTCGCTTTCCGTCGAAGCATAATAAAGGGTCAACCGGCGGAAGAGACTGCAAGCACAAAGTTATTCACAGTTTCCACAGAGTTTTCCACACCGTTATGTCAACAGAATATTCGTGAATGAAACAGCCCTTGACGATTCTCCCGCTTTTGCGCGCGGAAAGGGGCGGCGCGGGGCTTTTCGTCAATTTGCCCCCTGCAAGGAGGCGGCGAAAAAAGGGAAAAGAGCGCCGCCGCGCTCTTTTCCCTTACAGCAGCATCAGAACGACGCCGTAGACGACGCTTGCAAGCGTGCCGAAGACGATGACCGGCCCTGCGACGACGAACATTTTTGCCGCCATGCCGGTGATGAGGCCCTCGCTTTTAAAGTCGATGGCGGGGGAGACGACGGAGTTTGCAAAGCCCGTGATGGGCACGAGCGTGCCGGCGCCGGCAAAGCGCGCGATGGAGTTGTAGCGGTTGAGCCCCGTGAGAAGCGCGGAGAGGAAGATGAGTACGATCGAGGCTGCGCTGCCCGCGTCGCCTTTTTCTAGCCCCAGGGCGAGAAAACCGTTCTGGATGAGCTGCCCGAGCGCGCAGATCGCCCCGCCCGTGAGAAAGGCGAGGGAGGTGTCCTTCACGATGGGAGAGTGGGGCGCGATGCTTTTGAGGTATGCGCTGTATTCCTGCGGTGTCATGTCCATAAAGCTGCCTCCTTTTTTTGTGATAGTCTGCGCAAAAGGCGGGCAGACTATCCGCGCAGGGAAATTTTGCCATCTTGCGCGCGGCGCGATCTGTGTTACAATAGGGCGGAAAATAAGAAAAGAAGAGGAAGGGGGCGGAGCGCATGAAACCGCTCGGACTTTACATCCACATCCCGTTCTGCAAAGCCAAGTGCATTTACTGCGACTTTTACTCTCTGCCGCGCGCGGAGGAGCAGATGGACGCCTATGCCGCCGCGCTGCGGCGCGACATCGCGCAGAGGGCGGAGGCGGCGGGCGCTTACACGGTCGATACGGTCTACTTCGGCGGCGGCACGCCGAGCTATCTGGGCGATCAGCGGCTGGCGGCGATCTTAGAGACGGTCTTCGCGCACTATCATGTCTCGGCGGACGCCGAGATCACGACCGAGGCAAACCCCGACAGCGCGCGCGAGGAGCGGCCGCTGCGGCATCTGAGGGAGGCGGGCTTTAACCGCATCTCGCTCGGGATGCAGTCCGCGTGCGACGAAGAGCTGCGGCGCATCGGGCGCGTGCACACGCATGAGGAAACGATCGCCGCCGTCAGAGCCGCCCGCGCGGCGGGCTTTGACAACGTGAGCCTCGATCTCATCTACGGTCTTCCCGGGCAGACGAGTATGCGCTGGGAGGAAAACCTGCGCGCGGCCATCGCCCTTGCGCCCGAGCACCTTTCCTGCTACGGACTCAAGGTGGAGGAGGGAACGCCGCTTTACGAGAAGAGAAGTGCCATGCATCTTCCCGATGACGATGTGCAGGCGGAGGAATACCTCGCGACGGTCGACGCGCTCGCGCGCGCGGGCTACCGGCAGTATGAGATCTCCAACTTCGCCCGCCCCGGACGCGAATCGCGCCACAACATCAAATACTGGACGATGCAGGAGTACCTCGGCTTCGGGCCGGGCGCGCACTCGGACTTCGGCGGCAGGCGCTTCGCCTGTGCGCGCGACCTTGGCGCGTATCTTGCGGGAAAGGCGCTTTTGAGCGAGTCCTATTGCCCGCCGGAGCGAGAGAGAGAGGAAGAGCGCGTCATGCTCGCGCTGCGAACGGCGGCAGGCCTTGACCTCACGGCGCTCAAGGAGGATACGGCGCAGGCCGGGGCAGTGCTCGAAGAGTGCGCGCGCCACGGCCTTGCCCGGAAGGAGGGCGGGCGCTGGCGGCTCACGCCGCAGGGCTTTCTCGTGTCGAACGCCGTCATCGTGCGGCTGCTCGAGGCGCTTGCGCTGTGAAAAAAGAAGGGGAAATGGAACTTTTTTCCGCCTTTCTGCGTCTTTACTTATGGCAGTGTGTCTGCTATACTGTGAAACTGTATTATGTATACCGATCCATCAGAGAAGCATTTTGATCAAGGAGGCAAATCGTGAGATCCATCATCCGTAAATTTCTCTCGCTGTCGCTTGCGGTCGTGATCGCGGCGGCGCCGCTGACGGCGCTTGCGTCGGAGGCCCTCGGCGACGATCTGGCTGCGTCGTCCACCACGGTGAACGAGCGCACCGCGCTCAACGCCGGTACATTCTGGAGCAATACCTACTCCGATCTCCGGCAGGAGAACTATGTGGTCTACTCGCCCAATATGCGCGTGAAGCCCATCGTGACGGGCGGCGACTATACAACGCATCTCACCACCGTCTCGGCCGCCGCGCAGAAGCTTGAAGCGCGCGGCTACCGCGTGGTGGCAGGCGTGAACGGCGACTACTACGACACCGCGACGGGCATTCCCCTCGGCAGCATGATGACCGAGGGCGTGCTGCGCAACGCCTCGAGCGAGTATTACGCCATCGGCTTTCGTGACGACGGCAGCACGGTGATGGGCAAGCCCTCGCTTCGCATCACGGCGCAGTCCGACTTCGGCCGCAGCCTGACGGTCACGGCCTTCAACTATGTGCGCCAGAGCACGTTCGGCATCTATCTCTACGATTCGACCTTCAACGCCCGTGCCACGACCGGCACGAGCGAGGAGGGCGTGGACGTTGTCTGCTCGGTGCTCGGCGGCTCGCTCTCCCTCGGCGGCAGCCTGCTGTTACAGGTAGAGCGCGTCATCGAGGGCGCGAAGGATACCCCCGTGGGGGCGGGGCAGTATGTGCTCTCCTCCAATGTAAAGTCCGGGGCCTATGCCGACCAGCTGCGCGCGCTCCAGCCGGGCGAGCGCCTGAGCGTGAGCGTGAGCGCAAGCGGCAGCGAGTGGAGCGGCGTGACGAACATGATCGGCGCGCTCTACCAGCTTGTCGAAAACGGTCAGGTCTGCGGAGGTCTTGCCGCCGGCGCGGCGCCGCGCACGGCCATCGGCTTAAAGCCCGACGGCTCGCTCGTGCTCTACACCATCGACGGCCGCCAGAGCGGCTATTCCATCGGCGCGACGCTGACGCAGGTCGCCCAGCGCATGGCGGAGCTCGGATGCGTGACGGCGATGAGCCTGGACGGCGGAGGCTCGACCGCTATGGTTGCGACCCGGCCCGACAGCATGAGCGCGACGCTCGTCGACAAGCCCTCGGGCGGCAAGGAGCGCGCGGTGACGAACCACATCTTCCTTGTGGCGGACGGCCGGCCGAGCAATATGGTGGGGCACGTGTATCTTGAAAGCGAAAGCACGCGCGTGCTGCCCGGCGCGCAGGTGAAGCTCACCGCGGCGGCGCTCGACACGAACTATATCCCCATGACGAATTCCAATGTCTCCCTGCGCGCGGACAAGGGGACGATCAACGGCGATGTCCTGACCGCGCCCGCCTCCGGCACGGTGACGGTGTACGCGAGCGTCGGCGGCGCGAGCGCGCAGACGAAGATCGACGTCATCACCCAGCCTGACAGCATCGCCGTGCAGCAGGGCGGCAAGGCGGTAAAGTCCATCACGCTCAGCGCCGGCGAGAAGGCGGAGCTTTCCGCCTCGGCGATGTATCGCCACCTTCCGGTGCTGGGGGATAACAAGGGCTTTGTCTGGAGCGTTCAGGGCGGCGTCGGCACGATCGAAAACGGCGTCTTCACGGCGTCGGGCAGCATCGGCAGCGGCAGCGTGACGGTGAGCCTCGGCACGATGTCGGTCACCATCCCGGTGACGGTGACGGCGCGTGCACTGCGCACGCTCGACGGCTTTGAGAGCGAATTTGCAACGGTGACCGGCACGCGCGCAATGCTTACGCGCAGCACCGACCTCACGCGCGTGCACAACGGCAGAGCCTCGGCGCGCCTTGACTACGCCACCGGCAGCGCCGGCAGCGCAAGCATCGGCTTCAACTACGCCATCCCCTCGAACTACGCCCAGCTCAACCTCTGGGTCTGGGGCGACGCGAGCGGCGCGCAGCTCATGCTGACGACGGACGCGGGCTATGTGGATCTCGGCACGCTGAGCTTTACGGGCTGGAAGCTCCTGACGGCGCAGCTCGGCACGGCGACAAGCGTGACGGGGCTGACGGTCTCCTCCGCAAGCGACATCATCAGCGCGCTCTACCTCGACCAGCTCGTGCTGTCCTACGGCGGGCTGACCGATACGGCCGCGCCGGTCATTTCGCTCAAGTATGACGCGCTCGGCGGCAGCGTGAGCGGCACGGTAAGCGACGCGATCGACGGCGCATCCATCCCCACCATCCGCGTGAGCTACGACGGCAAGAGCTATGCATCCTACACCTATGACCAGTCGAGCGGCGCGCTGAGCATCACCCTCCCCGCCTCTGACGGCGCGCAGCACCGCGTGAACGTGGTGGCGGGCGATGCGAGCGGCAACCTCAGCCGCTCGGGCGTGAACGTCGGCCCGGCAAGCACCGTGCCCGCCTTCAACGACATGGCCGACCACTGGGCGAACGACGCGGTGGCCTTCCTCAAGCGCAGCGGTATTTCCAACGGCTCTGACGGCAATTTCCTGCCGGATACGAACATCAGCCGTCAGGAATTCGCGGTCCTGCTCGCGCGCTATCTCGGCGCTTCGCAGGACGATCCCTCCGTGCAGCTTCCCTTTGCCGATGCAAGCGCCATCGCCCCTTGGGCGCTGAGCGGCGCGAAGGCGATGTACGCCCTCGGCATCATCAAGGGCAGCGACGACGGCACGGGCAAGCTCTACTTCAATCCCACGGCCAACGTGAGCCGTCAGGAGGCGGTGACGATGCTCGGCCGCCTGAGTGAAAAGGGCTACGCGCAGGGCGCGCTGAGCTTTACCGACAGCGCCGCCATCCAGCCGTGGTCTTCCGAGTATGTCGGCGCGCTGAGCGCGATGGGCATCCTCGCGGGCTATGACGACGGCTCCTTCCGCCCCAACGCGCCGATGACGCGCGCACAGGTGGCAACGGTGCTCTATAAGTTCTGATACAAAAAAGGAGAGCGGCGAGCGCCGCTCTCCTTTTTTTGCGCTGCGGCGGCAAAGCGCGCGGCAGGGGGCTTTTTTGCAGGAATTTCATAAAAGGGACTACCTTTTTCATTTGCCGCGTGATATGATACCTTAGAATAGGCATCGGAGGCGAAGGGAGCGTGAGCGCATGAGGAAAACAATGGCGGCGCTGGTGCTGTGCGTGCTGGCGCTGGCGCTTTCGGGCTGCATCTTTACCGCGCCGGAGGCAACGCTTTACCGCCTGCCGAAGCTCGCGGGCGAATATGAGTCGCTCGAAGCGCGCATCGACGCGCTGCTCGCCATGGGCGGGGAGTACGCCGCGCCGACCTCGGGCAGCAACCTGCAAAGCGTGCAGATGATCGACCTTGACAGCGACGGCGAGGAAGAGGCCGTGGCGTTCTTCCGCTTTCCGAACGACAAAAAGCCGATGAAGATCTACATCTTCAAGGCAAAGGGCGACAGCTACGAGCAGTACGCCTGCATCGAGGGGACTTCGACCCTCATCTACAGCGTGAACTATGCAGACCTTGACGGCGACGGGCGGCGGGAGATCCTCGTCGGCTACCGCAGCAGCTCGGATGTGCAGGGCCTCTCCATCTATCCGACGACGGCGGGCTCGCCAGAGGCGCTGCTCATCACGGGCTATTCGCGCTATGCAAATATCGACATGAACGGCGACGGCAAGCAGGAGCTGCTCATCATTTGCAGCGACACGGAGAGCGCCGGCCGCGTGGACTATTACGACTGGACGGACGGCACGCTCGCCATGCGCTATTCGATGCGCCTCTCGTTCCCCGTGGCAGAGGTGCGGCGCCTGACGGCCGGCAAGCTGGCGGGCGGGGAGAACGCCCTTTTCGTCACGGGCGTAACGGCGGATAACCTCACGGTGACGGACGTGCTGGCGCTGCGCAGCGGACTGCTGCAAAACGCGGCCCTCGGGCCGGAGGGCGACCGTCTGCCGGAGGGCGCGGCCTTCCTGGGCCTCTTCCCGCGCGATGAAAACGGCGACGGCGTGACCGAAGTGCCCGAGGCGCGCGAGATGCAGCGCTTTGATGAAGAAGGCGAGATGCAGTACTATGTCGTCTGGCGGCAGTACGGCGCGGACGGCACGGCGGCGGACGTGCAGAGCTGCTACCACAACGTAGAGGACGGCTGGAACCTGGAGCTGCCGGAGGAGTGGGGCAAGGCAAAGCTCGCCGCCGAGCGCACGGTCGGCGCGGAGGAGACGGCGGTCTCCTTCTACCGCGTGGGCGCGCGCGGCACGCGGGAGCGCCTGCTGACGATCTGCCGCCTGACGGGCAGTATGAGAGAGGAGCTTGCCGATTTCGGCGATCGCTTCACGCTGACGCGGCAGGTCGAGGCGGTATACGCCGCGGAGATCGGCGAAACATGGAACGTGCAGCTCACGGAGCAGTCGCTCCGCGACCGATTCTCGCTCATCATGGCTGAGTGGACGATGGGCGACAACTGAGAGGAGGCTGGATATGAAAAAAGTGCTGGTGCTGGAGGACGAAGCCAGTATCCGTAGTTTTATCGTCATCAATTTGCAGCGCGCGGGCTACGAGGTCGTAGAGGCCGAGTGCGGCGAGGAAGCACTGCAAAAATTGCAGGACAATCCCGACACGCGCGTCTGCCTGCTCGATATCATGCTGCCGGATATTGACGGGTTCGAGGTATGCAGGCGCATCCGGCTGTCAAACGCGCAGATCGGCATCATCATGCTCACGGCGCGCGCACAGGAGATGGACAAGGTGACAGGGCTTATGACCGGCGCGGACGACTATGTGACCAAGCCCTTTTCCCCCGCCGAGCTCACAGCGCGCGTGGACGCGCTGCTGCGGCGCACGGGGGAGAGCGCGCCGAATGCGCGCTCGGGCGAGCTCTACCAGCCGCCGTTCCTGCTGAATATGACCAACCGCACGCTCGAGAAAAACGGCGAGCGCGTGAAGCTGACGCAGCTTGAATACTCCATTATGAAGCTCTTTATGGAAAACCGCGGCAAGGCGCTTGCCCGCGAGGAGATCCTCGACGCGGTGTGGGGCAAGGGGTATTTCGGCGAGCTGAAGATCGTGGACGTAAACGTGCGCCGCCTTCGCATCAAGATCGAGGACGACGCGCAGGAGCCGAAGTATATCTCTACCGTGTGGGGCTTCGGCTATAAATGGACAGTGTGAGCGCGGGAAAGGACGAAAAGGAGGGGAGCGCCGTGCCGGAAAACAGAAAAGGCTTTGCCGCGGCGCTGCACATCCGCGGCCTGCGCCAGCGCTGGCTCTTGAGCGCCACGCTGCCCATCCTGCTGCTGCTGGTGCTGGCGGTGTCAATGTTCAGCGTCGGCGTGCAGGAATATTACTATAGCGCCATGCGCTCGGGGCTTGAAAGCCGGGCGCGCATCGCGGCGGAGACCTTCTCCAATTACGGTGTGAAGAGCTACAGCGAGTATTACCGCCTTGCCTCGTACTCTGCCGAGACCTTTGAGGAAAAGGACACGATCGAGCTGCAATTCATCAACACGAACGGGCGCGTGCAGGTCTCGTCCTACGGCCTTACGGCGGGGACGCTCCCCGGCACGAGCGACATTGACGCGGCCGTGGGCGGGAGCATGGCGTCCTATCAGGGGCGCGACCCGCAGACGGGGGAGAATATCCTCGCGGTGTCCTACCCGCTGTACTTCAACTACCGCGTGGTGGGCGTGCTGCGGTATGTGACGTCGCTGCGCGAGGCGCAGCACCGGGTGCTGATGGATTCGCTGCTCGCAGCGGCGGCGGCGCTCGGCTGCATGGTGCTCATCGCCGCCTCAAACGCCATTTTCATCAACAACGTCGTCGAGCCCGTGGCGGTGGTGAGCGACGCGGCGCGGCGCATCTCGGGCGGGAGCTACGGCATCCGCATCGAAAACCGCTACCGCGACGAGCTGGGCGAGCTTGTGGACAACATCAACGATATGTCGATGAAGATCAGCCAGAGCGAGAAGATCCAGCAGGAGTTCATCTCGTCGGTCTCCCACGAGCTGCGAACGCCGCTCACGGCCATCAACGGCTGGGCCGAGACGCTTTCCGCCGATCCCGGCGCGAACATCGAGCAGACCAAGCGGGGACTTGGCATCATCGTGAAGGAGTCGCGGCGACTGACGTCGATGGTCGAGGAGCTGCTTGAATTTACGAAGATGCAGGACGGGCGCTTCACGCTGCGCGTGGAGAGCGTGGACCTTGCCGGCGAGCTGGAGGACGCGGTGTATACCTATTTTGAGCTCTTCCGGCAGGAGGGTATCGAGGTGAGCTACAAAGGCCCCGAGGAGGATATCCCGCCCCTTGTGGCCGACAGCGAGCGCATGAAGCAGGTCTTCTGCAACGTGCTCGACAATGCCGCCAAGCACGGCGGCAGCGGCAAGCGCATCGACGTGAGCGCCGCGCGCGAGGAAGGAAGCTTTGTCATCCGCGTGCGCGACTACGGCCCCGGCGTGCCGGAGGCGGAGCTTCCGTTCGTCAAGCAGAAGTTCTACAAGGGTTCGTCAAAGGCGCGCGGCAGCGGCATCGGCCTTGCCGTGTGCGACGAGATCGTGCGCCTGCACGGCGGCACGTTCGACATCGCCAACGCCGACGGCGGCGGTGCGGTCGTGACGATCACACTGCCGTTCCAGCAATAAAAATAGAACGGGTGTTGCATTTTTGGAACGCCCGTGGTATGATATCGCATAGAAAAAGGAGAACCATTCATGGCAAAAGAACATACGCCCGCGCCGAAGTTCCGCACGAGCATCGGCGGACAGGCGCTCATTGAGGGCATTCTGATGCGCGGGCCGGGCAAGCAGGCCATCGTCGTCCGCTCGCCGGAGGGGCTTGTGGAAAAGGTCGAGGAGCTGACGCTCGTGCGCGACAAATATCCCATTCTGGGGCTTCCCGTCATCCGCGGCGCGGTGACCTTCGTCGATTCGATGGTCAAGGGCGTGAAGGCGCTGATGTTTTCGGCGGACTATTTCCCCGATGAGGACCTCGGCGAGCCGAGTAAGTTCGACCGCTGGCTGGAGAAGAAGTTCGGCAGCGAGAAGATGCAGAAATTCATCACGGCACTCGCGGTCGTGCTGTCGCTGGGGCTGACGATCCTGCTCTTTTTCCTGCTGCCGACGTTCCTCGCCGGGCTTATTGACCCCCTCATCAAGAGCGTGACGGTGCACAACCTTGTTGAATCCGTCATCAAGCTCGTCATCTTTTTCCTCTACCTTCTGCTTTGCTCAAAGCAGAAGGACATTTACCGCGTGTTCCAGTACCACGGGGCGGAGCACAAGACCATTTTCTGCTACGAGGCGGGTCTGCCGCTGACGGTGGAAAACTGCCGCATCCAGCCGCGCCATCATCCGCGCTGCGGCACGAGCTTCCTTTTTGTGGTCGTGGTGGTGTCGATCATCGTTTCGAGCGTCGTGTTCAGCTTTGTCGACTGGCGCAACATCTGGGTGCGCATGGGGATGCATCTGCTGCTACTCATCCCCATCATCGGCGTGACGTATGAGTTCAACCGCTACGTCGGCGGGCACGACAACTGCGTGACGCGCACGCTGGCAAAGCCGGGACTGTGGCTGCAAAACTTCACCACCAACGAGCCGGACGACAGTATGCTCGAGGTGGCCATCCGCGCGCTCGAGCTGGTCATTCCCGAAGAAAAAGGCAAGGATGCGTGGTAAAAATGGCAACGACATACAATAATCTCTATTTGGACCTGCGCGCAGAGCTCAAGCGCGCGGGCGACGAGGAGGCAACGCAGTCCGCGCGCGAGCTGGTGTGCGCGGCGGCGGGCAAGACGCGCGAGGAATTCGTGCGCGACGGCGCGCTCTACGCCTCGCCCGAGGTGGAAGAGAACGCGCGCGCGCTCGTCAGGCGCCACCTCGGCGGCGAGCCGGTGGCCTATCTCATCGGCGAGTGGGAGTTCTACGGCCTGCCGCTCGATATCTCGCCTGCGGTGCTCATTCCCCGGCCCGATACCGAGGTGCTGGCGACGAAGCTCATCGACGCGGCGCGCAGCGCCGGGCCCTGCCGCATCCTCGACCTCTGCGCGGGCAGCGGCTGCATCGGCCTTGCGGCGGCGGCAAACCTGCCGGGCGCGCGCGTGCTGCTCGGCGAATACGACGAGGAAGCGCTCAAGATCTGCCGGCAGAACATCCGCCGCAACCGCCTGACCTCCCGCGTGGCGAGCCTCGGGCTCGACGCGCGCGAGAAGCCCTCGCGCTCCCTCGGCGAATTCAACTTCCTTGTGAGCAACCCGCCCTACATCCCGAGCGGCGACATTGCCTCGCTCGACGTTTCCGTGCGCGAGCACGAGCCGCGCCTTGCGCTCGACGGCGGCGAGGACGGGCTTGATTTCTACCGCGCCATCTGCGAAAAGTGGCGCGACGCGCTCGCGCCCGAGGGGATGCTCTTTTTCGAGGTCGGCATCGGGCAGGCGGATCAGGTGCTGCGCATCATGCGCACGAACGGCTTTGGCGACATTCAGATCGTCAAGGACCTCAACAACATTCCGCGCGTGGTCTACGGCACGCTGTGCGACCATATCTGAAAAGCAAAATAGTTTACATAACGTTACGGGAGGAAAGCGAACATGGCAGAAAAGTCTCAGACGAAGGCGGCCGCCGCGATGGCCGAGGACAAGAAGCGGGCCATTGAAACGGCGATGCAGCAGATCGAGCGCACCTACGGCAAGGGCTCGATCATGCGCTTTGGCGACAATACCGTAAGCAGTGTGGAGGCCGTTTCCACCGGCTCTCTCGCGCTCGACCTTGCGCTCGGCATCGGAGGACTGCCCAAGGGCCGCATCATCGAGATCTACGGGCCCGAATCCTCCGGTAAGACGACGCTGGCGCTGCACGTGCTGGCGCAGGCGCAGAAGGCGGGCGGCGAGGTCGCGTTCATCGACGCAGAGCACGCGCTCGACATCACCTATGCCCGCGCCCTCGGCGTGAAGGTCGAGGATATGCTCGTCTCCCAGCCCGACACCGGCGAGCAGGCGCTTGAGATCACCGAGGCGCTCGTGCGCTCCGGCGCGATCGACGTGATCGTGGTCGACTCCGTTGCGGCGCTCGTGCCGCGCGCGGAGATCGAGGGCGAGATGGGCGACAGCTTTGTGGGCCTTCACGCGCGCCTCATGTCGCAGGCGCTGCGAAAGCTCACCGGCGCGGTCGGCAAGACGAACACCATCGTCATTTTCATCAACCAGCTGCGCGAGAAGGTCGGCGTGATGTACGGCAACCCCGAGGTCACCACCGGCGGCCGCGCGCTCAAGTTCTATTCGAGCGTGCGCATCGACGTGCGCCGCATCGAGGCGCTGAAAAACGGCAGCGAGATCATCGGCAACCGCACGCGCGCGAAGGTCGTGAAGAACAAGATGGCGCCCCCGTTCCGCGAGGCGGAGTTCGACATCATGTACGGCGAGGGCATCTCGCTCATCGGCGAGCTCATTGACCTCGGCGTGAAGCTCGGCCTTGTGCAGAAGAGCGGTTCGTGGTATTCGATGGGTGAAACGCGCATCGGTCAGGGACGCGACGCGGCCAAGCAGTACCTCAAAAACAACCCCGAGATCGCGGACAACCTTGAAGCCGAGATCCGCCGCAACTTCGACAAGCTGATGACGGGCCAGTCCCGCGTGGCGGCGAAGGCCGCGGGCCGCGCCGTGGATGTCAGCGCCGACGATTTCAAGGATGAAGATTGAGAAGATCGAACGATCGAAGCATAAGCAGGAGCGCGTTCTCGTGTATCTGGAGGGGGGAGACCTCCTCCATGTCACCGAGAGCGAGCTTCTGCGTTTCGGTTTATCGATAGGGCTGGACATTGACGATGGGACTGTGATAGAATTGCAGCAGTCCGGCGCGCGGAGCGAAACGCGCGTGTGCGCGGCGAATATGATCTCGGCGCGCCCGCTCTCACGAAGAGAGCTTGTCAAAAAACTCCGGGAGAAAGGCGCGGCAGAGTCCGACGCGGAAGCGGCGGCGGACTGGCTCGAGGAGATCGGCGCGCTCAACGACGCGGACTATGCTTCGATGCTCGTGCGGCATTACGGCGGCATGGGCTACGGCGAAGCGAAGATCCGCGACGAGCTTTACCGGCGCGGCGTCAAGCGCGAGCTGTGGGAGGATGCGCTCGCCGCCTCACCCGACGCGCAGGAGACCATCGCGCGCGTGATCGCGCAGAAGACGAAGGGCCGCGCGCTCGACGAAAAGGGCAGAAAGCGCCTGTCCGATCTGCTGCTGCGCCGGGGCTTTGCCTGCCGCGATGTGCGCGCGGCGCTCACTGCATACGGCGAAAATGCGACGGAATTCGATTACGATGAGTGATCGTTCGACGATATTTTACAAATAGGAGAGGTTTTATGCCTTATCAGATTTTCTTCATTTCCCTTGGCTGCGCCAAAAATCAGGTCAACTGCGAGCAGATGATGGCAACGGTGCAGCACGCGGGGAACGACATCGTCCTCTCGCCCGAGGGGGCGGACGTGGCCGTGGTCAACACCTGTGGCTTTCTTGCCTCGGCCTGCGAGGAGGCCATCGACAATATTCTCGAGATGGCGGCGCTCAAGCAGGAGGGCAAGCTCAAAAAGATCATCGTCACCGGCTGCATGGCGCAGCGCTACAAGGACGATGTGCTCCATGAGCTGCCCGAGGTGGACGCGGTGCTCGGCACCGGCAGCTACGGCGACATTGCCCTCGCCATCGACGAGGTGATGGGCGCGCAGGCGCTGCGTCCCTGCCACATGGGCGATATCCACCACTGCGAGCAGGGCGGCGCACGCATTTTGTCAACGCCGCCGTGGTATGCGTATCTGCGCATCGCCGAGGGCTGCGACAACTGCTGCGCCTACTGCATCATCCCGCGCCTGCGCGGGCGCTACCGCAGCCGCCCGATGGCGGAGCTTCTTACAGAGGCGGGCGAGCTTGCCGCCGCGGGCGTGAAGGAGCTCATCGTCATCGCCCAGGACATCACGCGCTACGGAACGGACCTGAACGGAGAGCATCAGCTGGCTGCCCTCCTGCGCGAGCTGTGCAGGCTCGATTTCCACTGGATCCGGCTCCACTATCTCTATCCCGACGATATCACCGATGAGCTCATCGACACCATCGCGCAGGAAGAGAAGATCGTGCCCTATCTCGATATCCCCATCCAGCACTGCAATGACGCCATTTTGAAGGCGATGAACCGCCGCGACACAAAAGAGAGCATCCGCAAGACCTTCCGCGACCTGCGTGAACGCATCCCCGGCCTTGTGCTGCGCACCTCCATCATCGCAGGACTCCCCGGCGAGGGCGAGGCGGAGTTCGAAGAGCTCTGCGACTTTTTGCGCGAGGAAAAGATCGAGCGCGCGGGCGTGTTCCCCTTCTCCCCCGAAGAGGGGACGAAGGCCGCGGCGATGGAGCACGTTCCCACCGAGGAAGCCCGGCGCCGCACGGAGCTTCTGGTCGACGTGCAGAGCGATATCATCGATGCATACAACGACTCCGTCCTCGGCGACGTGCGCGAGGTGCTGTGCGAGGGCTGGAGCGAGGAAGCGCAGGCCTATGCCGGCCGCAGCTACGCCGAATCCGTGGACATTGACGGAAAGATTTACTTTTCCGCAAACCGTGATATAATGGCGGGTGAGTTCGTGAACGTCCGCCTGACCGGCACGATGGACGGCGAGCTGACCGGCGAAGAAGCCGAATAACAACAAAGCCCTGCAAGGCAGGAGGAAAGAGAGACAATGACAACTGCAAACAAGCTGACGATCCTGCGCATTGCGCTGATCCCCGTATTTTTGGTGGTGCTGTACCTCGATTTCGCGGGCGCGAGATGGTGGGCGCTCGCCATTTTCGCCGCCGCGTGCCTGACGGATTTTGCCGACGGCTACATTGCCCGCCACTATCATCAGATCACGAATTTTGGCAAGTTCATGGACCCGCTGGCGGACAAGATGCTCGTTATGGCGGCGATGTGCTACTTTGTCGAGTGCGGGCAGATGCCCGGCTGGTGCCTTGCCATCGTGCTGCTGCGCGAATTTGCCGTGTCCGGTATGCGCCTTGTCGCCGTCGAGCAGGGGCGCGTCATCGCCGCGGCGTGGTCGGGCAAGATCAAGACCGCCTCGACCATGGTGTGCCTGTGCCTGATGCTGGTGTTCAGCAGCAAGGCGCTGGGCCTTGCGTGCATCGCGGTCATCGTGGCGACGACCGTGTATTCCGGCATCGAATATTTCGCAAAGAACATCGACGTCTTCAAAGAGGCGGACTGATCCCGACATTTCATCTTCTCAAAGGAGAGCTATCATGTATTTATACAATTCCGCGACCCATAAAAAGGAAGAATTCAAGACCCATACGCCGAACCATGTGGAGATGTACACCTGCGGTCCCACCGTGTATCACTTTGCCCACATCGGCAACCTCCGCTCCTACATCATGGAGGACGTGCTGGAAAAGTACCTGCGCTTTTCGGGCTACAGCGTGAACCGCGTGATGAACATCACCGACGTTGGCCACCTCACGAGCGACGCCGACGAGGGCGAGGACAAGATGGTCAAGGGCGCAAAGCGCGAGCACAAGACCGTCATGGAGATCGCCCAGTATTATACCGACGCATTCTTTGACGACTGCCGCAAGCTCAACATCAAGCGCCCGGACGTTGTCCAGCCCGCGACGGGTCTCATCGACGATTATATCAGGATCATCACGAAGCTCCTTGACACCGGCTATGCCTACATCGCCGGCGGCAACGTCTACTTCGACACGAGCAAGCTTGCGCGCTACTATATCTTCAACGACCACAACGAGGAAGACCTCGCCGTCGGCGTGCGCGAGGGCGTGGAGGAGGACGAGAACAAGAAGAACAAGAACGACTTCGTCCTCTGGTTCACCAAGTCCAAGTTTGAAGATCAGGCGCTCAAATGGGATTCCCCCTGGGGCGTGGGCTATCCGGGCTGGCACATCGAATGCTCCGGCATTTCGATGAAGTATAACGGTGAGTATCTCGACCTGCACTGCGGCGGCGTGGACAACGCCTTCCCGCACCACACGAACGAGATCGCGCAGAGCGAGAGCTACCTCGGCCACCCCTGGTGCCCCCAGTGGTGCCATGTGGCGCACCTCAACACGACCGACGGCAAGATGTCGAAGTCCAAGGGCGAATTTCTGACCGTCTCGCTGCTCGAGGAGAAGGGCTACGACCCGCTCGCCTACCGCTTCTTCTGTATGCAGAGCCACTACCGCAAGAGCCTTGTCTTCACGTGGGAAAACCTCGACAATGCGGTGCTCGCCTACAACAAGCTTGTTGCCAAGATCGCGAACATCAGGGACGAGGGCGGCGTGGACGAGGCGGTGCGCAGCGAATGCCGCGCGAAGTTCATGAAGGAAATGGACAACGACCTCAACACCGCCATGGGCGTGACCGCGCTCTACGACGTGCTCAAGGCCAAGACCACGGGCGCGACGAAGCTCGCCATCATCGGCGACTATGACACGGTGCTGAGCCTCGACCTCCTCAAGAAGGCGGAGGCGGAGCGCGAGAAGAAGGAGAAGGCGGCCGCGCAGCAGAGCGCGGGCGGCTTCACGGTCGTCTCCGAGGACGGCACGGCGGATGAAGGCGTTGAAACTCTCATTCGCCAGCGCGCGGAGGCAAAGAAGGCGAAGAACTTCGCCGAGGCCGACCGCATCCGCGACGAGCTCAAGGCGCAGGGCATTGAAGTGACCGATATGCCCGGCGGCGCAAAGTGGAAGCGCGTGTAACGTCCCTTTACAAAGGAATGCAAAGAGCCGCCTGCGGGCGGCTCTTTTTCTCTCATCGGGCATATCGATGAGAAAAACGAAAGCAAGCGGAAATTTCGTTCAAATTCAATAATGAAAGAATGCGAAGTCCGTCATTCAATTATTGCAAGCTGCGGCGGGCGATTTTCCTCGCTTTTTGCAGGAGAGTGTGGTATGCTGACGCAGAAAAGTGTTTTGAGAAAGGAAGCCATCCCATGATCGATATTTTTGATATGATGGGGCCGGTGATGGTTGGTCCGTCCAGCTCGCACACGGCGGGCGCGGCGCGCATCGGCTGCATGGCCCGGACGCTGCTCGGCGAGGAAGTGGCCGAGGCGAAGATCGGGCTGCACGGCTCGTTTGCCGTAACGGGCATCGGCCACGGCTCGGACCGCGCGCTGCTGGCGGGCCTGCTCGGCATGAAGCCGGACGATCTGCGCATCCCGAACGCCTATCAGGAAGCGAAGAACGCCGGGATGCGCTATTCCTTCCACACCGTCGACCTGCGCGACGCGCACCCGAACACGGCGCTTCTGGAGCTGACGGGCAGGGGCGGCAAGAAGATGAGCCTGCAAGCCTCGTCCGTCGGCGGCGGGGCGATCGTCGTCAACAAGATCGACGGCATCAGCGTGAACTTTACGGGCGAGTTCAACACGCTCATCGTGCGCAATCAGGATGAATCCGGCTCGGTCGCGGCGATCACCTCGATCTTGAGCCAGCTGCGCATCAACGTGGCGAACATGAGCGTCAGCCGCCACCGCCGCGGCGGCAGCGCGCTGATGGTCATCGAGACGGACCAGCACGTCAAGCCCTATCAGGTGGAATTTCTCGCGCAGCTGCCGAGCATTTTGTCTTTGACCTATTACGACAAGGAGGACGACGAGGATGGTTCTGGATTCGATGAAGCAAATCTTTGAATGCTCGGAGCGGGAGAATATCCCGTTCTGGGAGGTCGTCCTGCGCTATGATATGGATCTGCGGCAGGTGAGCCGTCAGGCCTCGATGGCGAAGATGCTTACGATCTGGGAGGCCATTCAGGACGCGGCGGACTCCTACACCGGCACGCAGCGCAGCGTGAGCGGGCTTGTCGGCGGCGACGGGCTCAAGATGCGTATGTATATGCGCCGCGGCGAGAGCATCTGCGGCGACCTCATCGGCGAGGCCATCGCGCAGGCGATCTCGATGGCAGAGTCCAACGCCTGTATGCGCCGCATCGTCGCGGCGCCCACGGCGGGCTCCTGCGGCGTTGTGCCCGCGGTGCTGCTGGCGCTGCGCCGACAGGAGGATTACACGCAGCACCAGCTGCTCGAGGCGCTGTACGTCGCCTCCGGCATCGCTGCGGTCATCGCCTACCGCGCGGGCATCTCGGGCGCGGCGGGCGGCTGCCAGGCGGAGATCGGCACGGCGTCCGCCATGGCGGCAGGCGCACTCGTGGCGCTGCGCGGCGGCACGAACGAGCAGATCGGCCACGCGGTGGCCATGGCGCTCAAAAACCTCATGGGCCTTGTCTGCGACCCGGTGGCGGGTCTTGTCGAGGTGCCCTGCGTCAAGCGCAATGTCATCGGCGCGGTGAACGCCATTTCGGCGGCGGACATGGCGCTTGCGGGCATCGAGAGCCGCATCCCCGTCGATGAGGTCATCGACGCGATGGGCGAGGTCGGGCGGCGTATGCCGGTCGAGTTCCGTGAGACCGCGCTCGGCGGCCTTGCCGCAACGCCGACGGGCGAAGCCGTGAAGGCAAGAATGCCGCACGGAGAATAAGAAACGATCAAAAAACGCCTTTCAAAGCATTGCTTTGAAAGGCGCTTTTCATTGATGGCGCGATCAGTCGAATTCGAGCGCGGTGATCTTGCGCGCAAGCACCTCGCCGACGATGGCGCTCCACGGCGCGAAGGGGCGCAGCAGCGCAAGAAGGCGCTCCGCCTGCTCGCGCGGAAGCGAGATGAGAAGTCCGCCCGAGGTCTGCGGGTCGGCCGCGAGGTCCAGAAGGGCGCGCTGCGCTGTGGGCAGCACCGTGAGCTGGGGCTTTACATAGTCCATGTTGCGGTAAGCGCCGGCGGGGATGATGCCCGTCTCGGCCATGCCGCGCGCCTCGTCCATCAGCGGAAGGGCGCTGCCGTGCAGGCGAATCGTCACGCCGCTGCCCTCCGCCATCTCGAAGCTGTGGCCGAGCAGGCCGAAGCCCGTAATGTCGGTGCAGGCGTGCACGTGCTCCACCTGCTGCACCGCCTCGCCCGCTTTTTTGTTGAGCGTCGCCATGTGGGCATAGGCCGCGTCGCGCGCGGCCTCGGAGATGAGGTCGGCCTTGATCGCGGTGGTCAGCACGCCGCTGCCGAGGGGCTTTGTGAGCACAAGCACGTCGCCCGGCTGCGCGCCGACGTTTTTGAGGATGCGATCGGGGTGGACAAAGCCCGTGACGCAAAGGCCGTACTTCGGCTCATTGTCCTGAATCGTGTGGCCGCCGGCGATGATGCAGTTTGCCTCGACAGCCTTGGCGTGCCCGCCCTCCAGAATGGCGCGGATGTCCTCTTTCGGCAGGCAGTTCGGCACGCAGAGCAGGTTCATTGCAACCTTCGGCACGCCGCCCATGGCGTATACGTCGCTCAGCGCATTCGCCGCGGCGATCTGGCCGAAGAGATAGGGATCGTCCACGATGGGGGTAAAAAAGTCGACCGTTTCAATGGCGGCGACCTCGTCGGTGACGCGGTAGACGGCGGCGTCATCGCTGCTGTCGTATCCGACGAGCAGGTCGCGGTCTTTGACGTTCGGCAGACCTTGCAGAATTTCCGTCAGGGCGCCCGGCCCCAATTTTGCCGCTCACCCGGCGGCGGCGGTCATCTGCGTGAGACGGAGCTTTTCCTTCATGCGCGGCACCTCCCTTTCCTGGTGTATCGGGCGGCAAAAGCCGCCCGGATAAATGCTGTGCACGGCTCTATTGTAAGGAATCCGCCGGAATTTGTCAAATCGGAAAAGAAGATGAGAGCGCAGGGGTGCTCAGCGCGGCCAGAGCGAGCGCAGCATGTCGGAAAGGCTGGACAAAAGATCCGTGGGCCGCCCGTCGGAGATGACGAGGGAGCCGGAAAGTTCCTCGCAGCGGACAAAATAGCGCTCGGCGGAGGAAAGATTCGTGAATTCGCAGCGCGCGGTGCGTCCGTCGACCTTGCAGACCATGGCCGGGTAGGGATTTGTGACACCGGTGATGTTCCAGAGCGTGATCGTGCCGTTCTGCGGCGTATCCGCGCGGAAGGTGACGGCGATGCGCGTGCTGTTCGTAAAAAGACGGCGGCCGTCGCAGCTGTCGGCAAAGGTATGCACCTCTCCGGCGGCAAGGTTGCAGACGCTCTCTTCAACCGCGGGAATGTAGGGGTGCTGTGCGCGGACGAGGTTCATCCACGCCGCCAGCGTGAGCGAGAGAAGGAGCACAAGGAAAACGGCGGCGAGCGACAAAAGAACGCGGCGGCACTTGCGCCGCTTTTTTACCGCGCGGGCATAGTCGGTGAGCTGCGGCGGGTCGAGCGGCACTCGCGCGGGGGAAAGCTGCTCGCTTTGCATCCGGCGGAGCGCTTCCCGGCAGGACGGGCAGGAGGCGAGATGCGCCTCCACCAGCGCGCGGCTTTCGGGAGAACAGGCGTCGTCGGCGTAGAGCGGCAGAAGGTCGCCGATGATGCGGCAGTCAATGCTCATGAGAATTCCTCCATATCTTTGATCAGCTTGCTTTTGGCGCGGTAAAAGGTGACCTTGGCCCACGATTCGCTCTTGCCGAAGACCTCGGCGATCTCGCGGAAGCTCAGCTCGCCGAGCACGCGCAGGGAGAAGACCTCGCGGTAAGGCTCTTTGAGCCGGTGCAGGGCCTTGTGGATGTGCAGGGCCTGCTCGCGGTCGGACAGCAGCGCGAAAAGATCATCCGGCGCGGCCTGTTCGTTTGTCTCCTCGAAAGGAATGCTGCGTCTGCGGCGGCGCAGCTCCTTGCTCAGCGCGTTCTTGCCGATCTGGCAGAGCCAGCTTTCAATGCGGCACTCGCCGCGAAAGCTGTCGATGTGCAGGTAGGCCTGATAAAAGGTCTCCGCTGTCAGCTCGTCGGCAAGGCTCTCATCGCGGCAGAGGGAGAGAAGAAAGTGATAGACGATGGGCGTGCAGCGCCGGCAGATGAGATCAAATTCGTCCATGCGCATCCCTCCTCGCTTCCTCTTCTATACCTTAGAGCGCGCCGGGCACAAAAAGATACAGCCTAGGCGTCTATTTTATCTTTTTTTCTCCGGCGGGGCAAGGCGCGGGGGACAAAATGCAAACCATATGAAAAAGCGATGGAATATTCTGCGTTATCCATAAAAACAATGAAAGAATGGGTGGAAAAGAGAAAAAGCGCGTGCCAAAGCGGGAAAAATCTGCTATCATTGACAATGAACATCGGCGGGACATCCGCTTTGGAAAAGGAGACTTGGTTATGACGATCGAAGTGAACGCGATGGGCGACGCTTGCCCCATCCCCGTTGTGAAGACGCAGAAGGCCATGCAGGAGCTCGGCGGGCCGGGCGTGATCGAGACGCTGGTCGACAACGAGACGGCGGTGCAGAACCTCGGCAAGCTGGCCGCGAGCCGCGGCTGCGCGTCCAAGAGCGAAAAGCTCGGCGAGCGGCAGTACCGCGTGACCATCACCGTGGGCGAAAACGCCAAGGCGGACGAGACGGGCGAATGCTTCACCTGCGGCAAGCCGAAGACGGTCGCGGTGATCTCGTCCGACAAGATGGGCGGCGGCAGCGACGAGCTCGGCGGCGCGCTGATGAAGGCCTTTGTCTACGCGCTGAGCCAGCAGGAGACCCTGCCCGACACCATCCTGTGCTACAACGGCGGCGTAAAGCTCACGTGCGAGGGCTCGGAGTCGCTCGAGGATCTCAAGGGCATGGCCGCGCGCGGCGTGGAGATCTTAAGCTGCGGCACCTGCCTCAACTTCTATGACCTCAAGGAAAAGCTCGCCGTCGGCGAGGTGACGAATATGTACGTCATCGTTGAAAAGATGAGCGGCGCGGACCGCGTGGTGCGCCCGTGATCTACCTTGATAACGCGGCGACCACGCTGCAAAAGCCGCCGCAGGTCGTTGACGCGGTGGTGCAGGCCATGGGGAGCTTCGGCAACAGCGCGCGCGGCACGCACGAGGGCGCGCTTGCCGCCTCGCGCATCATTTACGATACGCGCTGCAAGCTCGCCTCGCTCTTCGGCTGCAAGAGAGCGGACCATGTGGCCTTCACCTGCAACTCGACCGAGGCGCTCAACGCCGCCATCCACGGCTGCATCCGCAGCGGCGAGCACGTCATTTCGACGGACCTGGAGCATAACTCCGTGCTCCGCCCGCTCTACCGGCTGGAGGCAGAGGAAAACGTCAGCGTGAGCTTCGTTCCCGCTGACAAGCGCGGCGATATCGACTATGCGGACTTTGAGCGCCTGCTGCGCCCGGAGACGCGCGCCGTCGTCTGCACGCACGCCTCGAATCTTACGGGCAACGTGCTCGACCTTGCGCGCATCGGCGCATTTGCGCACGCGCACGGGCTTTTGTTCATCGTGGATGCTTCGCAGAGCGCGGGCGTGCTGCCTATCGACATGGAAAAGATGCACATCGATGTGCTCTGCTTCACGGGGCACAAGTCGCTCATGGGTCCGCAGGGGACGGGCGGACTGTGCGTGCGCGAGGGAGTGGACATCCGCCCCTGGAAGGTCGGCGGCACGGGCGTGCAGACCTATTCGACCGCCCAGCCCGCGCAGATGCCCACGCGCCTTGAGGCGGGCACGCTCAACGGCCACGGCATTGCGGGACTCGGTGCATCGCTCGACTTTTTGCGTGAGACCGGCATCGACACGATCCACGCCCACGAAACGGCGCTGCTGCGCCGCTTTGTCGCGGGCGCGCGGGAGATTCCGGGCGTGACGCTCTACGGCGACTTTGACCGCGAGCGCACGGCGGTCGCCGCGCTGAACATCGGTAGTCTGGACTCGGGCGAGGTAGCGGATATTCTTGCCGAGGACTACGGCATTGCGACCCGTCCGGGCGCGCACTGCGCGCCGCGGCTGCACCGTGCGCTCGGAACGGAGGAGCAGGGCGCGGTGCGCTTCAGCTTCGGCTGGTACAACACAGAAGAGGAAGTGGACGAGGCGCTGCGCGCCGTCCGCGAGATAGCAACATGAGAGAAAAGAAGCTCTATCTGATCATCACCTTTCATACAACGGCAGCGGCCATCGCAATGGAAAAGCTCTGCCGGGCGCAGGGCCTTCCGGGGCGGCTCATCCCCGTGCCGCGCGAGCTGACGGCCGACTGCGGCATGGCATGGCGCGCCGGAACGGAGGACCGCGCCGCGCTTGAGGCAATGGTGGCGCGGGAAAAGCTCGAGGCCGCCGGCTTCCATGAGCTGATGATCTGAGCAGCAAACGTATGGAATTGACGCACATCATCGAAAAAATCGATGATGTGCGTTTTTTTATCGAAGATAGCGTTTGCTCTTTCGGCGCAGAACCAATATACTAGAATTGGCAATTTTCAATAATTGCCGTTTCTGCATTATAAAAAGAAATAGGAGAGATGAAAAATGAAAAAGGTACATCTGGGCGTCATCATTGCAGGCGTCGCCGTGGGCCTTGCCGCAGTCATCCTGACGGCGCTCGGCAACCCGGCCAACATGGGCTTCTGCATCGCCTGCTTCCTGCGCGATATCGCGGGCGCGAGCGGCCTGCACAGCGCCGCAAAGGTGCAGTATGTCCGCCCTGAGATCATCGGCCTTGTGCTCGGCGCGTTCCTCATGAGCGTTGCGGGCAAGGAGTTCAAGGCCCGCGCGGGCTCTTCCCCCGCGGTCCGCTTTGTGCTCGGCGCGTTTGTCGTGGTCGGTGCGCTGGCGTTCCTCGGCTGCCCGCTGCGCATGGTGCTCCGCCTTGCCGGAGGCGATCTGAATGCGCTTGTCGGCCTTGCCGGCTTCCTCATCGGCATTCTCGCCGGTATCGCCTGCCTCAAGAAGGGCTTCTCTCTCAAGCGCTCGTATGAAGCGAGCGCGGCCGAGGGCGGCGTGCTGCCCGCTGTGATGGGCGTGCTGCTCATCCTCTTTGTCGCCGCGCCCGCGCTCTTCAAGGCCTCCGAGGAGGGCCCCGGCTCCAAGCACGCGCCCTTCTGGATCGCGCTTGTCATCGCGCTCGTGGTCGGCGCGCTCGCGCAGAAGAGCCGCCTTTGCATGGTCGGCGGTCTTCGTGACGCCATCCTGCTCAAGGATTTCCATCTGCTCTACGGCTTTGTGGCTATCTTCGCCGTCACGCTGATCGGCAACCTCGTCAGGGGCAGTTTCCATCTGGGCTTCGCGCTCCAGCCGGTCGCGCACAGCGCGCACCTGTGGAACCTGCTGGGCATGGTGCTCGTCGGCTGGGGCAGCGTGCTGCTCGGCGGCTGCCCGCTGCGCCAGCTCATTCTGGCTGCGCAGGGCAACGGCGACAGTGCTGTGACCGTGTTCGGCATGATCGTCGGCGCGGCGCTCGCGCACAACTTCGGCCTTGCCGGTAACCCCGACTCCAAGAGCGAGGCGGGCGAGCTGATCGTCGGCGGCATCTCCAATGCCGGTAAGATCGCCGTCGTGCTCGGTCTTGTGGTGATGCTCGTCATCGCCGTGATGAATATGCCCAAGAAGGAGGATGCAAACGCATGATCGACGCAAGAGGTTATTCCTGCCCCATGCCCGTGGTGATGGTGCAGAACGAGGTGAAGAAGAACGCGCCCGCGTCTCTCGAGGTGCTGGTCGACAGCATGACCTGCGTGGAGAACGTGACGCGCTTTGCGGAAAAGCAGGGCTACCGGGTGGAGTACGCCGCCGAGGGCGAGGACTTCCGCCTGAAGCTCAACAAATAAGGGAAAAGCAAGATCGCCGTCCGAGGAACACTCCCCGGACGGCTTTTTGTTGAAAAATTTCCCCCAATATGATAAGATACAAAAAATAGCGAGAGAAAAACACGCCCAAAGGAGGAGAGATAATGAAATGCCCCTACTGCGGCACTGAGATGGAGACAGGATATGTCCAGAGCATGAAAGAGATCATTTATTCCGCGAACCTCCATACGAACCTGTTCATGCTCCCAAAGAAAGGCGACATCAAATTGACCCACGACGTCTGGGCACCTGCCATGTGCACGGCATCACGCTGCGCGGCGTGCAAAAAAATCATCATTTCGTATTGACTGGTGCGACTCCTTTCCGAGTCGCAGTCGTAAATCGCTGAGAAAACCAAAAAATCAAGGGACTGCTTCTTGACAGAAGCGGTCCCTTTACTTGTCATGGCGGCGTAATTGATTGCGGTGACATTAAAGCGAAAGCGGAATGAAAAAAGGCTGCGAATTTTTCGCAGCCTTTTATTCCTTCAGCAGCTTCATGCGCGCCCGCCAGTCGGGGAGATACTGCGCAACAAGCGCGTAGAAGGCGGGGGAGTGGTCGTGATGGCGGATGTGCGCAAGCTCGTGGACGATGACATAGTCGATGGCTTCGGGCGGATAGAGCATGAGCCGCCAGGAAAAGCAAATGCTGTTTTTGCCGCTGCACGAGCCAAAGCGCGTGCGCGCAGAGGTGATCCTGACGCCCGCCGGCGAAAGCCCCATGACGGCGCTCCAATGGGCGGTGCGCCGGGGGAGATACTCCTTCGCCTGCGCGATGAGCGCCGCGCGCTCAGAGTCCGTCGGTTCGGGGTGGGCGAGGCGGCGCGCCTGCTGCTTTGCCCGCGCGCGCTCGAGCCAGCTTTCATGCGATGCAACAAAGCGGTCGATGTACTCTTTTTTGACGCCGTAGGGCGCGCGGACGACGGCCTTTCCCTCGCGGTTCAATTGCAGCGACATCGTGCGCCGCTCCGCGCGAATGAGTGTGTAGTCCGTCATCCGCCAATGTAGGTAAAGCGGTGGAAGGTTTTGCCGTCGCGCTCAACGGTTTCGTTCCACATCCGCGCGGGACGCACCCAGAGGCCAAAGTCGCCGTACAGCGCGCGGTAGACGACCATTTCCTCCTGCGTTTCGGAGTGGCGGGCGAGGCCGATGACCTCGTATTCCCTGCCCTTGAAGTGGCGGTAGCGCCCAGGTCTGATCTCATCCATGAAAGTACCCTCCTGCGGTGATTTTGGCAACAGTATAGCACGCGGGCGCAAAAAAAGGAAGCGGCGCGTGCCGCTTCCTTTTTGCTGTTTGGGGTTGACTCTTAGTAGCTGCCGAGGTCGGCGGACTTGTCGCCCTCGACGCTGACGCCGAAGACATAGTCGTTGCCGGGCAGGATGGCGTTGAGGATGACGCCGCAGAGGGCCGCGATGGCAAGGCCGGAGAGCGTGACCGCCGCGTCGCCGACGGTGAAGGTGATGCCGCCGACCGAGCTGAAGCCGAGGCCGCTGACGAACATGACCGCCGCGATGATGAGGTTGCGGGACTTGGTGAGGTCGACCTGGTTCTCCACGATGTTGCGCACGCCGACTGCGGAGATCATACCGTAGAGGATGAAGCTGACACCGCCGACGATGGCCGCGGGGATGGAGTTGACGAGCGCGTCAAACTTGGGGGAGAAGCTCAGGATGATGGCATAGATGGCGGCGAGACGCACAACGCGGGGGTCGTAGACCTTGGAGAGGGCGAGCACGCCGGTGTTTTCGCCGTAGGTGGTGTTGGCAGGGCCGCCGAACATACCGGCAAAGGCGGTGGCAAGACCGTCGCCGAGCAGCGTGCGGTGCAGGCCGGGGTCTTCGATGAAGCTGCGGCCGGTGGTGGAGGAGATGGCGGAGATGTCGCCGATGTGCTCCATCATGGCGGCGATGGCGATGGGCGCCATGACAAGGATGGCGGAAACGTCGAACTTTGCGATGACGAACTTCTGGAGGCCAACGAGGTGCGCTTCGTTGACGGAGACAAGGTTGACGAGCGGCTGCATCACGCCGTCGGCATCGGGGAGCTGTGCGCCGCAGGCGCTGGCGATGAGAGCGATGATGTAGCTGCCGACCACGCCGAGGAGGATGGGGATGATCTTGACCATGCCCTTGCCCCAGATATTTGCAACCACGATGATCGCCATGGCAACGAGCGCGAGCCACCAGCAGGTGGAGGCATTATTGATGGCGGAGCCGGAGAGGTTGAGGCCGATCATGATGATCATGGGGCCGGTGACGATGGGCGGGAAGTAACGCATGACGGTCTTCGCGCCGAGGAGCTTGAAGAGCAGCGCCAGCACGAGGTAGAGAAGGCCTGCGATCACGATGCCGCCGAGCGCGTAGGCGAGCTTGAGCTCAGGGTCAATGCCCTCATAAGCGGGGAGCGATGCGACCGTGGAGAAGCCGCCGAGGTAGGCAAAGGAAGAGCCGAGGAACGCGGGGACCTTGAACTTGGTGCAGACGTGGAAGAGGAGCGTGCCGAGACCTGCAAAGAGCAGCGTCGTCTGGATGGAGAGGGGCAGGCCGTAGCCCTGCACGAGGATGGGGACGAGCACCGTTGCGCCGAACATGGCGAACATATGCTGCAATCCGAGGACCAGCATTCTGGGGGTGCCCAGCTGGCGGGCGTCGTAGATGGCTTCGTGTCCGAGTTCTTTCTTCATATGATTTTTCCCTTTCTGCTTTCTTTTTATTCTCATTTTACATTTGAATAAACATGATTTGGCCCCGCGCGGGCAAAAAGAAAGACCGGTAAAAAATTACCGGCCGACGGAAATCAAATCAATATCAACAAAAACGGAAACAAAACGGCTCATGGAGGCGTTTTTTGTTGTCTGCGCGGCGCTGAGCATCATGGCGGCAGTCCTCCCATCGTTTGTTTTCGTCTGAAAAAGAATACCTGAAAGCAGGGAAAATTGCAAGGTGGGATATTGCACAAGAAAAATGAAGGATATCTTTCTTTTTTGTCGCAATTTGCGGGCGGAAAGACGAAACTTTTCCTGCAAAACCCCCTTGCCAAATGAAATTAAATGCAGTACAATAAGTGTGACCCCTATTGATAATGTCTATAAATGGGGGATCTTGATTTAGAAAGTGTGTGTGGAGCATGGAAAAGAAAAAACTCAGCCTGCCGGCGCAGATCGTTATTGCGCTCATCCTTGGTATTGCGGCCGGCCTTATCTTCTATTTTATCGGTAAGCCCGAATTTACCACCAACTACTTAAAGCCCTTCGGCACGATCTTCGTCAACCTCCTGAAGTTCATCGTCGTGCCCGTCGTGCTGCTGTCGATGATCGACGGCATCATCTCGATGGGCGATATGAAAAAGGTCGGCTCCGTCGGCTGGAAGACGGTCGCCTACTTCCTCATCACCACGGCGCTGGCCTGCGTCATCGGCCTTCTCTTTGCAAACCTCTTCAACAATGCCGGCTGGTTCCCCACGCTTGCGCTGGAAGAGGGCGCTGTGTGGGATAAGGCGACGAGTGCCAATTTCATGGATACGCTGGTCGGCATCTTCCCGAGCAACATGTGGAAGTCCTTCACGGAAGCCAGCATGCTGCAGGTCATCGTCATTGCGCTGATGTTCGGCGGCGGCATCCTCGCCGCGGGCGAGAAGGGCAAGCTTGCCAAGGACCTGGTCTCCACGCTCTATGCGGTCATCGAGCGCGTGATGGCGTTCATCATTTCCCTCAGCCCCATTGGCGTGTTCACGATGATGGCATGGGTCGTCGCCACGCAGGGCCCCGAGATCCTGACGTCTCTCGGTATCGTGCTTGGCTGCGCTTACCTCGGCTACATCGTCCACGCGATCGTCTGCTACTCTTTCTCTGCCAAGGCCTTTGCGGGCATCAGCCCCTTCCGCTTCTTCAAGAAGGCATCCCCCGCGATGATCTTCGCCTTCACCTCCACCTCCTCCGCCGCCACCATCCCCCTGAGCAAGGAGTGCGCAGATGAGCTGGGCGCAGAGAATGATGTATCCTCTTTCGTCATCCCCCTCGGCGCGACGATCAACATGGACGGCACGGCCATCTATCAGTGCGTTGCCACGATCTTCCTCGCCACCTGCTGCGGCATGACGCTGACCCTCGGCCAGATGGTCACGATCGTTGTCACTGCGACGCTTGCCTCCATCGGCACGGCCGGTACGCCGGGCGCGGGCATGATCATGCTCGCCATGGTGCTCGAAGCGATGAACATCCCCGTTGACATGATCATGATCATCTACGGCATCGACCGTCTCTTCGACATGGGCCGTACCTGCCTGAACATCACGGGCGATATCTCCTGCGCCTGCTGCGTGACCAAGTGGGAGAGCAAGAAGGCCGCGCAGACTGCCAAGTAATTTTCTGTTCCGCAATCAAAATGCCGCCCCGATTCGGGGCGGCATTTTTCGTCCGAACAAAGCGGATTGGGATTGCATTTTAACACAGCGGGGCATACAATGATGCTGCTTCGCCGAAGGCGGGCGCGGGAGGAAGAAGATGACAAGAGAACGCAAACGGGGATACCTCTATATTCTGCTGACGGCCATGCTCTATTCCACGACCGAGGTTGCGCTCAAGGCCCTCGGCGGCGCGTTCGCGCCCATGCAGGTGACGGTGGAGCGCGTGCTGCTCGGCGCGCTGGCGCTGCTGCCGTTTGCGCTCCGGGACTTAAAAGCGCGCGGCGTTCGCCTCACAAGATCGGACTGGGGCTACTTTGCGCTGCTCGGCTTTCTCACGGTGACGCTGCATATGTCGCTTTTACAGATGGCGGTGCTGCACATGGACGCCTCAGCCACGTCGATCATTTACTCAGGGAATCCCGTTTTTGCGCTGGCGGCGGCGCATCTCATCCTGCGCGAGCCGCTCAAAAAGAACCACCTGCTCGCCATCGGCATAGAGCTTGCCGGTATCCTTCTGATCCTCAACCCCGCAAGGCTTGAAGTAAGCCTCCGCGGGTTTCTGGAGATCCTCGGCGCGACGATCCTCTTCGCCATGTACGGCACGCTCTGCAAGCTGCGCGTGGAACGCCTCGGCAGCCTGGTCATCACGGATTTCAACATCCTTGTGGGCGGGCTGGAGCTTTTATTCCTGCTGCTGCTTGGCGAGCTTCCGGCGATCGGCGCGCTTTACCGCAGCCTTGGGCTGGATATCTTCGTCGCTGTGCCGCTTTTTTCAGGCTTCACAGTCAAATCGACGCTCCTTTTGTGCCATGTCGGCATCGGCTGCGCGGCGATCGGCTTTCTGCTCGTGGCGAAGATCACGGAGTACACCTCCGCGACCGAGGCTTCGTTCGTCTATCTCGTCAAGCCCGTTCTCGCAACGGCTTTGGCGGTGGCGGTGTACGGCGAGCACATCAGCGTGAACCGTATGCTCGGCATCGCGCTCTTTGTGCTCTCGTCGCTGTGCGTCAGCGTGCCGCTGCTGCGCGAGCTGCGGCGGGGAAGCGGGGCGAAGGCATAGAACAAAAAGAGGAAGGGCAGCGCCCTTCCTCTTTTTTCTGCAATATGTGATTGCTCCAAATGCCCGGCGCGCCCTTTACTGCGCAAGATAGGCTTTCAGCAGGGCAAAGGTATTGTAGATGCCGTCAAGATGCGTGCGCTCGTAGCCGTGAGAGGCATACACGCCCGGACCGATCAGGCCGTGGCGCACATCGTAGCCCGTGCGGATGGCAACGGAGGCGTCCGAAGAGTAGCTGTAGTAGGTGTCCACGGCGTAGTCGATGCCCGCCTCCTGCGCGCAGCGGATGAGCTTGTTGGTGAACTCGCGGTTGTAGGGGCCGCTCTTGTCCTTGGCACAGATGGACACCTGACGCTCCGTGCAGCTGACATTGTCGCCCACGCAGCCCATGTCCACGGCCAGCAGCTCGACCGTGTCGGCGGCAATGCCGCACGCGCCGCCGTGACCGATCTCCTCAAAGACGGTGAAGAGCACATCGACGCGGCGCTTGAGCTGGATGCGCTCCTCGCTGATCCACTTGGCAAGCGTCAGAATCGCCACGACCGAGGCCTTGTCGTCAAGATAGCGGCTCTTGACGTAGCCCGTCTCGGTGATGCGCAGGCGCGGCTCGAGGGCGATCGCGTCACCGGGCAGGATGCCCATCTTTTTCACGTCCTCCGCCGTTTTCACGTCGTAGTCGAGCACGATCTCCATATTTTTGTTGAGGTCGCGCTCCTGGTTCGGCTCGGGATTGACGTGCACCGAGGCGTTGCAGAGCTGGAGCGTGCCCTCGTAGGCGCCGTTGAAGCGCGTGATGACCCTCACGTTTTCCGCCTCGGCGTTGTGCACGTTGAGCGTCATATTGGAGATGGCGAGACGGCCGTTCGGCTTGATGTACTGCACGACCGCGCCCAGCGTGTCCGCGTGCGCCGTGAGCGTGAGCGGCTCGCCCTCGCCGCCGAGCGTGACGCACACGCCGCCCTTGACGAGACGGCGCGGGGCAAAGCCCATCGCGCGCAGCGTGTTGCACAGGTACTGCTGGATGTCCTCAGTGCAGCCGGAGGGGCTGTCGATGCCGAGCACGGCGTGGAGCTGCTCGCGGATATAGGATACGTAGATATCTTCCATGGTGGATTCCTCCCTGATCGCTTTTTCACCATTCTACCATGCTTTTGCAAAAAAACAATGTCTGCGCGGCTTAAATTCGCGCGGGCGGGAGAAAAAAGAAAAGACACGCAAAGCGTGTCTTTTTTTCTGGAGGTGACACCCAGATTTGAACTGGGGAATGAGGGTTTTGCAGACCCTTGCCTTACCACTTGGCTATGTCACCGAATGGAAAAAGGAGCAAGTGCTTTGCTCCTTTTCTTTTGTGGAGCGGGCGACGAGGCTCGAACTCGCTACCTCCACCTTGGCAAGGTGGCGCTCTACCAGATGAGCTACGCCCGCAAATGGTGCCTCAGGCCAGAATCGAACTGGCGACACGCGGATTTTCAGTCCGCTGCTCTACCAACTGAGCTACCGAGGCATATCAAGCCGCTATTGCAGCCTGACGTATGGCGACCAGGAAGGGGTTCGAACCCTCGACCTCCGGCGTGACAGGCCGGCGTTCTAACCAGCTGAACTACCTGGCCGAATGATTGGTGGGAACAACAGGGCTCGAACCTGTGACCCCCTGCTTGTAAGGCAGGTGCTCTCCCAGCTGAGCTATGCTCCCCACTCGAAATCGCTTCGGCGAACGACAAGGGTTATTATACAGAAGAACCCCCTCCGTGTCAACCATATTTTTCGATTTTTTTGAATTTTTTTGAGAAAGCTGATTTCCTTACTTGCCGCTCTTCTTCAGCTCGGCGATCATCGCCTGCAGCTCCTCGGCTGTAAAGGACTGAACTTTGTCGCAGAACTGGCAGGAGAGCTCCGCGCCGCCCTGTTCCTCCACGATCTGCTCGAGCTCCTTCGAGCCGAGCGAGAGCAGCGCGCGCTCCGTGCGCTCGCGCGAGCAGTAGCAGCGGTATTCGATCGGATCGACGGAGAGGATCTCCATGTCAAAGTCGGAAAGCACCGTTTTGAGCATGGCGGCGGGGTCGGGATTCTCCTTTAAAATGTTCGTCACGCTCGGCGCTGCGTAGATGCCGCCCTCGACTTTGGTGATCACGTCCTCGCCCGCGCCGGGGAGGAGCTGGATGAGATAGCCGCCCGCGGTGAGCACGCTGCGGTCGCGGTCGATGAGCACACCGAGGCCGCAGGCCGACGGGATCTGCTCGGATTCGACATAGTAGGCCGCCACATCCTCGGCGATCTCGCCGCCGAGCAGGTCGATCGTGCCGACGTAGGGCTCGCGCATATTGAGATCCTTGATGACCGTGAGCGTGCCGTTGTGGCCGACGGCGGCGCCGACGTCCAGCTTGCCGTCCTCGCGCAGCGCGAGGTCAACGGCGGGATTCTGCACATAACCGCGCACATTGCCCTCGGAGTCCGATACGGTCAGGATGCTGCCGAGCGGGCCGTCGCCCTTGATCTGCATCGTGACGCTCGCGCCGCTGTCCTTGAGGGCGTTGCCCATCATCGAGCAGGCGGCGAGCGCGCGGCCGAGCGCGGCGGTCGCGACGGGGGTGGTGTGGTGAATCTGGCGGGCGCGCTCCGTTAAGCCGCGCGTGTAGACCGCGACGGCGTTGACCATGCCGTCTTTCGAGATGGCGCGGACCAGACAATCCTGATAGGCTTCCATATAGGGTTCCTCACTTTCTGATACAACTGAAATAAATGCGGCCGTCGCGCTCATTCGCGCAGCGCAGCCTGAGCTCGCCGTGCGTGCGGATGGCCGTGAAACCGGCTTCCTCGAGCCATGCGCGCAGTTCCTCAACGGAATAGGCGCGCTGGTGGTGCTCTTCAAAGTCGCGCTCCCACGCGCCGTCCGGCCGGAGACGGAAGAGATCGACCTCATAGTCGAGCATCTTGATATGTTTGCGGTAGCGCGTGCGCCAGAGGCAGAAGACGTCCTCGCGCTCGTCGAGCAGCACCTCGCCGTCGAGTTTTTCCATCTTGGAAACGGCGTGCACGTCGAAAACGAGCGAGCCGCCGGGGGCGATCGTTTCGTGCAGGCGGGCAAAGGTGCGCTGCACGTCGCGCGCTCGCGTCAGGTAATTGATGCTGTCGAGGCAGCAGATGGCGGCGTCGACCGGTTCAAGCAGCCACAGGCGCGGCATCGACTGGCACAAAAGCAGCGGCGGCGGGTCGAACGCGGCGAGCTTCTGCTGCGCCTGAGAGAGCATCTCGGGGGAATAGTCGACGCCCGTGACCGCGTAGCCGCGGCGGGCGAAGAGCGCGCTCATCGTGCCCGTGCCGCAGGCAAGGTCGAGCAGCGACTTCACAGGGCGCTTTGCGCGCAGAAAGAGCTTTTCGACAAAATCGGCGCGCTTTTCGTATGCCACGTCCTCCGTCAGCTCGTCGTAGGATGCGGCCAGCGCTTCATAGCTGTCCATCGCCGTCGCCCTCCTTTCATCGGAATATCACTATAGTCTAGCAGACGGGGCGGAAATAGTAAAGTGTCAGGGACGATTTTTCTTGCCCGCGGCGTGCGGGAGGAACAAAAAAGCGGGGCATTCCCCGGAAGGGGAATGCCCCGCTGCGGTACGTCTGGCGCAAAGCCTTACTTTTCCGTGGGCTCGAGCTTTGCCAGCATATCGATGGCCATGGTATAGCTCTCGAAGCCGTGGCCTCGGATCTGCGCGATGCAGGCGGGCGCGGTGACGGACAGATGGCGGAACTCCTCGCGCTTCTGAATGTCGGACATATGCACCTCCACGGCGGGAATGCGCACGGCCTTGAGCGCGTCGTGGATGGCGTAGCTGTAGTGCGTATAAGCGCCGGGGTTGATGACGATGCCGTCAAAGGCCGTGTCGGCGTCCTGAATGGCGTCGATGATCGCGCCCTCGTGGTTGGACTGGAAGCACTCCACGGCGAGGCCGCGGCTCTGGGCGTGCTCGTAGATGCGCGCGCAGAGGGCGGCGTAGTCCTCCTTGCCGTAAATGTCCGGCTCGCGGCGGCCGAGCATATTCATGTTTGCGCCGTTGATGACTAAGATCTTCATGCGGGTATCCTCCTGTGACAGTTTACGCCTGCTTTGCGGCGTGGGCGCGGTACTCCTCGCTCTTTTCAAGGTAGAGCTTTGCGTTGGCAAGGATGCTCTCGCGCTCCTTTTCCGTCAGCTCGCGCACGACCTTGGCAGGGGAGCCGAGGATCATCGAGCCGTCGGGGGCGTTCATCTTGCCCGTGACGAGCGCACCTGCGCCGATGATGCAGTCATTGCCGATGACCGCGCCGTCGAGGATCGTCGCGCCCATGCCGACGATGACGCGATCTCCGATCGTCGCGCCGTGGACGATGGCGCTGTGGCCGACGGACACATCGTCGCCGATCACGACCTTATTGTGGATGAGGGCGAGATCCTGAATGTTGCAGCGCTTGCCGATGCGCACGCTCTGCAATTCGCCGCGGCAGACGCTGTTGTACCAGAAGGCCGTGCCTTCGCCCGCGACAACGTCGCCGAGCACCTGCGCGCCCTCCATGATGAGCACTTTGTCGCTGCTTTCGATGCGGTTAAAATTCATAGCCATGGTATGTTCTCCTTATCAAGCGGGCGCGGCCTGCGCAGCCCGAAATATCTTTTTTTACAGGGCAAAGTTGCCGTTTACGAACACCGGCACCTCGCGCCCGTCCTTCGTTGTGCCGATGATGGAAAGGTCGCTCGTTCCGATCATGAAGTCAACGTGCGTGTTGGAATCGTTCAGCCCCGCGGCCTTGAGTTCTTCCTTGCTCATCGTCTCGCCGCCCTCCACGCACTCGGGATAGGCCTCGCCGAAGGCGAGGTGGCAGGCCGCGTTTTCGTCAAAGAGCGTGTTGTAGAAGAGGATTTTCTGGTTGGAGATGGGGCTGTCGTAGGGCACGAGCGCGACCTCGCCGAAATACGACGCGCCCTCGTCCTCGGCGATGGCGGCGCGCAGGATGTCCTCGCCCTTCTCGGCGTGCACGTCGACGATCCTGCCATCCTTGATGACGAAGTGGAAATTCTCAATGATGTTGCCGTTGTGCACGAGCGGCAGGGCGGAATACACCACGCCGTCGATGCCCTCTCTGAGCGGGGCGGTGAAGACCTCCTCGGTCGGCATGTTGGCGACGAAGGGGTAGCCCGCGCGGCAGAAGTTGCTGCCGCCGGACCAGACGTGCTTTTCGGGCAGGCGGATGTTGAGGCGCGTGCCGAGGGAGTTTTCGTAGTAGAGCGATTCAAAATGCAGCGCGTTGAGCTTGTCGATGCGGCTTCTCAGCAGCGCCGTGTGCTCGCGCCAGCGCGCGACCGCATCGCCCTTGCCGCCGATGCGGACGGAGGTGAAGATCGCGTCCCAGAGCTTCTCCATCGCTTCCTGCTCGGGAAGATCGGGGAAGACCTTCTTCGCCCAGCTCGGGATAGGGACGGAGGCGACGCACCAGGGGCATCCGTTAGACATCACAGCGTTTACATAGGGCTGGATGGCCGTCTCGCTGCGGCTTGCGCGCGTCAGACGGTCGGGGTCTACACCGAGCAGCGCCTCGGGATCACAGGCGGAGATATTGAGAAATGCTGCGCCCTCGTCAGCATAGCCGTTGAGCATTTCTGCCTGCCAGGCGGGGAAAACGTCGAACACGGAATCGTCCGCGCGCAGGAAGCGCTCGCGGTTCATGTAGTCGTCCGTCCAGCGCATCACGACCTCGCGGCAGCCGACGTCGTAGGCGGCGGAAGCGCACAGGCGCGCGAAAAACGCGCACTCGACCGGGCAGCGGATTACGACGGTCTGGCCCTTTTGAACGTTCAGGCCCACTTCAATGAGCAGTTTTGCATATTCTCTGAGTTTATCTTCCATGGAATGTCCTCCTGAAAAAAGAAGAGGCGGCCGTGCATGGCACAGCCGCCTCTTTGAATATCGTACAATGCCATATGCTAAGCATCATAACACACAAGTGACGCGATGGGAACGCTTTTTTTCGCTTTTTTCAGATTCCTAGCAGCAGCGAGGCAAAGTTGAAGTAGATCATCAGCGAGATCGCGTCCACGACCGTTGTGATGAAGGGCGAGGCCATGACCGCAGGGTCGAAGCCGATCTTCTTGGCGAGCAGTGGCAGCGTGCAGCCGACGACCTTGGCCGCGAACACCGTGACCACGAGCGTCAGGCAGATGACGAGCGCGACCGAGACGGTGATGGGGTTGCCGAAGAGCAGCTTGTCAACGAGCATCAGCTTTGCAAAGTTTGCCGCCGCGAGCGTCGCGCCGCAGATGACCGCCACGCGGATCTCCTTCCAGATGACGCGGAAAAGGTCGGAAAATTCGATCTCGTCGAGCGAGATACCGCGGATGACCGTGACGCTTGCCTGCGAGCCGCAGTTTCCGCCCGTGTCCATCAGCATGGGGATATAAGCCGTCAGGATGGCGAAGGCGCTGAGCGCGTCTTCGAAGCGGGCGATGATCTGCCCGGTGAAGGTCGCCGAGACCATCAAGAGCAGCAGCCACGGGATGCGGGACTTGAAGGTTTCAAAGACGCTTGTTTTGAGGTAGGGCTTGTCCGAGGGCAGCATGGCCGCCATCTTCTCGATATCCTCGGTCGTCTCCTCCTCCATGACGTCGATGGCGTCGTCAACGGTGATGATACCGACGAGGCGGTCTTCCTTGTCGACGACCGGAAGGGCGATGAAGTTGTACTTCGAGAAGGTCTGCGCAACGTCTTCCTTGTCCTCAAGCGTCGTCACGGAGATGACGTGCGTCTCCATGATGTCCTCGATGACATCGTCCTCGTCGGCAAGGAGGATGGTGCGCAGCGACACGATACCCAGCAGCTTTCGCGCGGGGTCTACAACGTAGCAGACGTTGATCGTCTCTTTGTCCGTGCCGGTGCGGCGGATGCGCTTCAGGGCGTCCTCAACGGTCATGTCGCGCTTTAGATCGACAAACTCCGTCGTCATCAGCGCGCCCGCGCTGTCGTCGGGGTATTTGAGAATTTCGTTGATGCTCTTGCGCGTGTCGGGGTCTGCGTGCTTCAAGATGCGCTTGACGACGTTTGCGGGCATTTCCTCCACGATATCGACCGTGTCGTCGAGGTAGAGCTCGTCAAGGACTTCCTTGAGCTCCGTGTTCGAAAAGCCGCGGATGAGCATTTCCTGCGCGTCGGGGTCCAGCTCGACGAACACCTCCGCCGCCGGCTCCTTGGGAAGAAGACGGAACAAAAGGGGAATGCTGTCCTCGCTGAGATCTTCAAAAAGCGATGCAATGTCCGCCGGAGCGAGGTCAGAGAGCAGCTCGCGCAGGGCGGTATACTGTTTTCGCTCCAGAAGCTCCCTGATTCCGTCCAGCAATTCATCGCGCATTTCTTCAAATCCGACCATACCGTCTTCCTCCTTTCTGAAAGGTACAAAAAAATCTCCCATATCCTGCGTCCGGCGACGCGGCTATGGGAGCGAGCTGATTGAAAACCTGCGCCCTGCGCAGCGTTTCCCTACCGTTCAAGCTTTAGCATCACGAGGCGATGAAACTGCGTTAGATGGCACCTTGCTTTCGATGCAACCTGTTCAAACCCTCTCATAGTGTCTCCACTACTCCGCGGCAGCAGTCCGTATCCTTGTGGTAGCCTTACCTACCGGACAACATGATTGAATTAACGATACTATATTATGCACTTTTTGCCGCCATGTCAACCCTTTTTAAGACAAAACGGCGCAAAACTTTGCGTTTTTTCTCTTCCATTTCCTCTTGCGCTATGATATACTTCATAAGTTGAAGAGAAATTGTATTTTGGAGGTGAGCATTGCCCTTGCAGGAGTATCTTGAGCGGCACCGCTTTCTGAAGGGTGCTTACCTGATGGGACGGCGCTATTTCGACCATCATGTCGGGCGCGACAGCGCGGCGCTGACCTATTATCTTCTTTTCGCCATTTTTCCGCTGCTCATCTTTCTGAGCAACCTTGTCGGTATGATCTCGTTCGACATCAGCCAGTTTCTCGCAGGGCTGCACACCATCATGCCCCAGCAGGCGCTGGACATCATCGAGCAGTACCTCATCTATGTGAGCCGCGATTCGAGCCGGCAGCTTCTGTGGTTCTCGCTGGTATTTTCCATTTATTTCCCCTACCGCGCGGCGAACGCGCTGATGGTCTCGGTGCGCAGGGCCTACGGCGAAAAAGCGCCGACGAACTTCCTGCGCTATCAGCTCAAGCTCCTGCTCTACACGCTGAGCCTGATCGTCATCATCATCATTTCCATCGCCCTTTCCGTGATGGGCGAGCGCGTGCTGAACTTTGTTTCAGACTATCTTGCCAACTATATCGCACTGAGTGATGCGTCCATCCGTATGTGGGCGAGCCTGCGCTTCCTGCTGCTTGCGGGCATCGTGTTTCTGCCCATCGCGCTGATGTACGGTCTTGCGCAGGAATCGCACAAGATGAACCGCATCTGGCCCGGCGCGGTGTTTTCGCTGGCGATGTGGCTGGTGCTGTCGTACCTCTTTTCCTTCTATGTGGAGCGCGTTGCGCGCTATTCCGTGATCTACGGAACGCTCGGCGCGGTGATCGTTCTGCTGCTGTGGCTGTATCTTGCCTCGGTGATGCTCATCATGGGCGCGGAGTTCAACAGCGTCCTCATGGTGCTGCGGCGCACGGAGCACACGCCGACGCAGGCAGGAAAGCAGCGCAAAAAAACCGGAAAGCTCCCAAAGAGCAGCGAAGCCAAAGAAATAGAAACAACAAAAGAAATGCCTCCCGCGCAGAATGCGCAGCAGGCGACAGGAGACTCGTGATACTATGAAAATCATCATTGTCGGTGTCGGCAAGGTCGGCTATGCGATCGCCGAGCAGATGACGGGCGAAAACCATGATATCGTCATCGTAGACCAGAGCAGCGCGGTGCTCGACCATGCCGATTCCATGCTCGACGTTATGTGCGTGGAGGGCAACGGCGCCAGCGCAAGCGTGCTGCTGCAAGCGGGCGTGCGCGAGGCGGACCTGCTCATCGCCGTTTCGGAAAACGACGAGGTGAACCTCATCTGCTGCCTGATGGCGAAAAAGCTCGGCGCGAAGCACACCGTTGCCCGCGTGCGCAACCCGGAATATTTCCGCGACGCGACCATTCTGCGCCGCGAGATCGGCCTTGATATGATCATCAATCCCGAGCACGCCGCCGCGCAGGAGATCTCGCGCATCCTGCGCGTGCCGAGCGCCTTCAGCGTGGAGACCTTTGCCCGCGGCCTTGTCGAGCTCATCGGCTTTCAAACCGAGGCGAACGACAGCCTTGTGGGGAAGTCCCTCATCGACTTCAACCGCGAAACGCCCAACAGCATCCTCATGTGCGCGGCCAAGCGAGGGGAAGAGGTCATCGTGCCGAACGGCTCGTTCGTCCCGCTCCCGGGCGACCGCGTGTACGTCATCGGCACGCCCGCGGAGACGACGCGCGTGCTGCGCTCGATGGGCCGGCCCATGGAACCCATCCGCCGCGTGAGCATCCTCGGCGGCGGGCGCATTGCGCAGTATCTTGCCTGGATGCTTGCCGACGTCGGCACGCGCGTGACGATCGTGGAGAAGAACGAGGCCAAGTGCCTGATGCTTGCCGAAAAGCTCCCCAAGGCCACCATCATCCACGGCGACGGCACGGACCACGACCTGCTCGAATCCGAGGGCATCTTCCACTGCGATGCCTTCATCGCCCTGACCGACCGCGACGAGGAAAACCTCCTCATGGCGCTCACGGCCAAGCGCTACGGCGTGAAGAAGGTCGTGCCCAAGATGTCGCGCCTCGGCTATCTCGATATCGTGAGCCTCACGGGGCTTGACAGCGTCGTTTCGCCCAAGGCCATCGTCGCGGGGCAGATCTCGAGCTATGTGCGCGGCCTTGCCAACTCGCAGGGGAGCGCCGTGGAGAGCCTGCACTATATCCTCGGCGGCGCGATCGAGGCGGTGGAGTTTACCGCCACGAACGCCACGCACTTCCTCGACCGTCCGCTCAGCGACCTGCACTTTCGCAAGGGCCTGCTCGTTGCGGCCATCGTCCACGGCGGCAAGATGGTCATCCCGAACGGCCATTCCCAGATCCACGCGGGCGACCGCGTCATCGTGATGGCGAAGGAGCTCTTCTTGCAGGATCTCAACGATATTCTCGGCTGATCGCCGCATGATTCGGTAAAGGAAGTCACTATGAACCAGAAACTAATCCTCAGGATCGTGGGATTGATCCTGTGCATTGAGGCGCTCTGTATGCTGCCGCCGCTGCTGCTGGCGGCGGCGAGCGGGGGAGCGGACCTGCGGGCGTTCTTTGCCTCGGCTGCGCTCTGCGGCGGCGTCGGCGGCCTGCTCGCGCTCATCAAGCCCGACGATACCCGCCTTCAGACGCGCGACGGCTTTGTCTGCGTGGCGCTGTGCTGGATCGTGCTGGGGCTGTTCGGCGCGCTGCCGTATTTCTTCAGCCGCAGCTGCGGCTATGTGGATGCCTTCTTTGAAACCGTCTCCGGCCTGACGACGACCGGCGCGACCATCTTCTCCGCCCCCTCGCTTCTGCCGCGCGGCATTCAACTCTGGCGCGCGCTGACGCAGTGGATGGGCGGCATGGGCATCCTCGTGCTCGTGCTGGCGCTGCTGCCCAAGATCAGCGAGGGCAGCGTGAACCTGATGAAGGCGGAGTCCCCCGGCCCCATCAGCACCAAGCTCCGCCCGCGCACGGCGGAAACGGCGCGCATCCTCTACCGCATCTACATCGCCCTCACAGCGGTGGAGGCCGTGGTGCTGCGCGTGGTCGGCCTTCCGTGGTTTGATGCGCTCACCACCGCGCTCACGACCATCTCGACCGGCGGCTTTTCCATCCGCGATGCAAGCATCGCCTACTACCAGTCCTCGCTCATCAACTGGATACTGACGTTCTTCATGTTTGCCGCGTCTGTGAACTTTACGCTGCTCTTCCTCCTTGCCACGCGCCGCTTCCGCGAGGCGCTCAAAAGCGAGGAGCTGCGCGTTTACACCGGCATCGTGGTCGGCTCGTCGCTCTTCATCGCCCTCGACCTTGTCGCCAAGACGGGACGCAGCTTCGGCGCGGCGATCGAGGCGGCGGCCTTTCAGGTCACAACGCTCATCTCCACCACCGGCTACTGCACGGAGGACTTTGACCTCTGGCCGCCGTTCTGCCGCTGCATTCTGGTGCTGGTGATGTTCTGCGGCGGCTGCGCGGGCTCTACGGCAGGCGGCGTCAAGGTCTCGCGTCTGGTGCTGCTCGTCAAGGCGGTGAGGCGCGATATGCGCCGCATCATGCACTCGCGCGAGGTGCGCCCCATCACGCTCGACGGCCAGCGCGTGGGCGAGGAAACGCTCTCGTCCGTGTCGGTGTTCTTCTTCGCCTACATTGCGATTTTGCTCCTCGGCACGCTGGTCGTGTCGCTCGATGGGGTGGAGTTCACCGCGGCCTTCACCGCCTCGCTCACGGCCATCAGCAACGTCGGCCCCGGTCTCGGCGCGCTCGGCCCCACCTGCAACTTCGGCTTCCTCTCCGATTTCAGCAAGCTCATCCTCACGCTGACGATGCTGCTCGGACGGCTTGAGATCATGCCGCTGCTCGTGCTGATGATGCCCTCCGTGTGGCGCAGAAAATGAGAAACTGACGAAAAAAGCGCTTCGGACTGCCCGAAGTGCTTTTTTTCCGGCGGAACAGATCGGATTTCCTCCTGCGCGCGGTGTTGCGCGGCTGAGAAAAGTGTGATAGGATATCATAGAAATAGTATGTTCGGCGGCCGCAGTGCTGCCGGATCGATTTTGAGGTATGCGAATGAAGAAAAGCGATAAGACAGCAAACAAGACCCACCGCCGCGCCGACCCGAACGTGATGGGCCTGCGCGCGGACGTGGTGGAGCAGAATATCACGGAGACGCTGGAAACGAACTATATGCCCTATGCGATGTCCGTCATCGTCTCGCGCGCCATCCCGGAGATCGACGGCTTCAAGCCCTCGCACCGAAAGCTCCTTTACACGATGTACAAGATGGGGCTTCTCTCAGGCGCGCGCACGAAGAGCGCGAACATCGTCGGACAGACGATGCGCCTCAATCCCCACGGCGACGCCGCGATCTACGACACAATGGTGCGCCTTTCCAAGGGCTACGGCGCACTGCTGCACCCCTTTGTCGACTCGAAGGGCAACTTCGGTAAGGTCTACTCGCGCGACATGGCGTGGGCGGCCAGCCGATACACCGAGGCAAAGCTCGCGCCCATCTGCGCAGAGCTCTTCCGCGACATCGACTCCGACACCGTCGATTTTGTCGACAACTACGATAACTCCATGAAGGAGCCGGCGCTTTTGCCGACGACCTTCCCCAATATCCTCGTTTCCGCCAATCAGGGCATCGCCGTCGGCATGGCGAGCCAGCTGTGCGGCTTTAATCTGGGCGAGGTGTGCGACACGACGATCGCCTTCCTCAAAAATCCCGAGGTGCGCATCAGCGAGACGCTGCTCGCGCCTGATTTTCCCACCGGCGGCGAGGTACTGTATGACGCGCGCGTCATCGAGGATATCTACAATACCGGACGCGGCGGCGTGAAGGTGCGCGCCCGCTGGCGCTACGACAAAAAGGAGAATCTCATCGAAATCTACGAGATCCCCTACACGACCACGAGCGAGGCCATCATGGACAAGGTCGCCGAGCTCATCAAGGCGGGCAAGGTCAAGGAGATCTCCGATATGCGCGACGAAACGGACCTCTCCGGCCTCAAGCTGACGATCGACTTAAAGCGCGGCACGGACCCGGACAAGCTCATGCAGAAGCTCTTCCGCTCCACAACGCTGCAGGACACGGCCTCGTGCAACTTCAACGTGCTCATCGGCGGTATGCCGCGCGTAATGGGCGTGCGCGAGCTTCTGGATGAGTGGTGCGCGTGGCGCACGGAGAGCGTCAAGCGGCGCGTGTACTTCGTGCTCAAAAAGCGGCAGGACAAGCTCCACCTCTTGAAGGGTCTCAAGCGCATCCTGCTCGATATCGACAAGGCCATCCAGATCATCCGCGAGACGGAGAAGGAAGCGGACGTTGTGCCGAACCTGATGATCGGCTTCGGCATCGACCAGGTGCAGGCGGAATACGTCGCCGAGATCAAGCTGCGCAACATCAACCGCGAGTATATCTTAAAGCGTGTGGAGGAAACGGCGGCGCTGGAGAGTGAGATCGAGGATCTCGAGGATACGCTCGCGCGTCCCTCGCGCATCCGCAGGATCATCGTGAGCGAGCTTGAAGAGGTGCGCAAGAAGTACGCCGAGCCCCGCCGCACCGGCATCCTCTATGACTTTGTCGAAGAGGCGGAGGCGGTGGAGGATATGGTCGAGGATTATCCCGTCACGCTCTTTTTGTCGCAGCAGGGCTACTTCAAAAAGATCACGCCGCAGTCGCTTCGTATGTCCGGTGAACAGAAGTTCAAGGAGGACGACGGCCTGCGCGTGAGCGTGGAGAGCAGCAACGCCGCCGAGCTGATGTTCTTCACCGATAAGGCGCAGGTCTACAAGACGCGCGCGAGCGACTTTCCCGACGGCAAGGCGAGCCTGCTCGGCGACTACCTGCCCTCTAAGCTCGGCATGGACGAGGGCGAGAGCGTCGCAGGCATGGTGCTGCCGGGCGACTACAGCGGCTATATGATCTTCTTCTTTGAAAACGGCAAGGCCGCCAAGGTGGAGCTTTCCGCCTACAAGACGACCTCGAACCGCCGCCGCCTGACCGGCGCCTACAGCGACAAGAGCCCGCTTCGCGCGATGCTGCACCTCAAGGAAGACCGCGAGATCGCCGTTTATTCGACCGAGCCGCGCGTGCTCATCGTCAATACCGCGCTGCTCGGTCTCAAGAGCACGCGCACGACGCAGGGCGTCGCGCTTCTGACGCTCAAAAAGAAGTTCACGCTCGACACGGTGCGTCTGCCCGAGGAGACGGGCATCACCGACCTTGCCCGCTATCGCGGGCGCAGCATCCCGGCAACGGGCGCGCTGCTCAAAACGGAGGACAGCGACGACAAGCAGCTGTCGCTCATCTGAAAAACGCAAAACAAAATTGTTTGAGAGAGAAGAGAGTTTATGAAGAAAACAAAAGTTTCCGAGCAGGTGCGCAGCTATCTCATCATCACGGTGGCCTGCGTGCTGTATGCACTGTCCTTTGACTGGTTTTATGCGCCCAACGACTTTACCGTCGGCGGTTTTACCGGTATCTCGCAGATCATCAATTTCTTTATTCCGATCCTGCCGGTCGGTGTGATGATCATCGTGCTCAATGTGCCCCTGTTCGGCGCGGGACTTAAAAAATTCGGCTTCGCCTTCCTTGTGAAGTCTATCTACACGATGGCGCTCAGCTCGCTGCTCATCGATATCATCGCCGCGCTCTATGAGTTCTCGCCCATGGACCCGCTGCTCGCCTGCCTTTACGGCGGCGTGACGCTCGGCATCGCCTCGGGGCTTCTGTTCCGCGAGGAGGCGACCACGGGCGGCTCGGAGCTTGGCGCGTGGATTTTGCGCACGCGCATTGAAGGCTTTTCCATCGGCAACATCTGCCTCGGCATCGACCTGACGATCATCATGATCTACGCCTCGGTGTTCAAGAGCCTCAATAACGCCCTCTACGGCGCGCTCGCGCTCTACATCACGACCAAGGTGCTCGATCTGGTCGTTTACGGGCAGAACACGGCGAAGCTCGCCTATATCATCAGCAGCAAGTATGAAGAGATCATGCGCGAGATGATCAAGCTCGACAAGGGCGTGACGCTCCTGCACGGCAAGGGCGGCTACACGGGAGAAGACCGCCCGCTGCTGCTGTGCGCGGTGCACAACAAGGAAGCGGTGATGATCAAGCGCTTCATCAAGGAGCTGGACCCCGACGCCTTCTTCATCGTCTGCGATGCGAGCGAGGTGCTGGGCGAGGGCTTCGGCCAGTATAACCCCAAGGGACTTTAAGAAAAGAGACGCTTTGCTTTTCGGGAGGTAAGACCATGGATTTTACAGCGGTTCAAAAAAATCTCAAGGAGAGAGGCTTTGCCGTGTCGACCTTTGCGACGGCAAAGGAGGCCGCGGACTATCTCAACGCGCAGATCGACCATTCGAGCGTGTCCTTCGGCGGCAGCATGACGCTCTCGCAGATGGGGCTTTTTGAAAGCCTCGGCGCGCACAACACGATGTACAGCCACTGGAACGTGCCGGAGGGGATGGACGCGGGCGAGGTGCTCAAAAACGCCTCGACCTGCGAGCACTACCTGCTCTCGGCCAACGGCCTTGCCGAGACGGGCGAGATCATCAACATCGACGGCACGGGCAACCGCGTGTCCTCGATGCTCTTCGGCCACAGGAAGGTGTGGTTCGTCATCGGCAGCAACAAGCTCGCGCCGAGCTATGACGAGGCGCTCTGGCGCGCCCGCAACATCGCCGCGCCAAAAAACGCCCGGCGCCTCGGCATGAAGACGCCCTGCGCCGTAAAGGGCGACCGCTGCTACGACTGCAAGAGCCCCGAGCGCATCTGCCGCGGCCTTGTCGTGCTGTGGGAAGCCGTCAAGGGCTGCGAGACGGAGGTCGTGCTCGTCGACGAAGTGCTTGGCTACTGAAAACCGCGCCGGAGAGGGGGGGAGCGCCATGCGCAGAAAGTTCATACCGCTTTTGCTGGCGCTTTGCCTGATGCTCTCGGGCTGCGGCAACGTCGTGCTCGAGCGCAGCTACAGCGTCTCCGCGCCGCACAGCGCGGTCTACTGGGAAAATGAAAACGCCGACACCCTGCGCGCCGACAGCTATCAGGACCTTGTCAACGCGCTGCTGCTGCTCCTCGGCGAGCACAGCGAGGAGGGAACGGTCCGCATCTACGGCAGCGACGAAAACGCCGCGTCGATGGCGGAGCAGGCCTGCCGCGAGGTGCAGGAGGAAACGCCGCTGGGCGCGTACCTGCTTGACTACATCAGCTATACCGACGCGCAGGCCCACAACTACTACGAGATGAAGGTGCGCCTCGGTTACCGCCGCACGGCGGAGGAGCAGGCGGCCATTATCACCGCGACCAGCACCGAGGCCCTGCCCGACCTGCTGCGCCTGACGGCGGCGGAGGGAACGGTGAAGCACATCGCCGTGCGCTTCGGCTACTTTACGACAGACCGCAGCGGCCTGCGCGAAATGGTGCGCACGGTGCAGCGCGAGGTCGACCCCACCTTCCGCCAGCCGTGGCAGGTGAGCTTCTATCCCGATACCGAGGATGTCGGCATCGTGGAGGTCGTGCTGGGCGAAGAATGACAAGCAAATAAAAAGCGCCTGAACGATTCGTTCAGGCGCTTTTTGCAGCATTTGGAGGAAAATGCGGGGGGTCAGGAGAGGATCGCGCGGTCGTTGGCGAATTCATCGCCGCTTGCCTTGGTGAACTGCTCAAGGAGGTCGGGCACGGTGAGGTTCTTCTTTTCCTCGCCCGAAATGTCGAGGATGATATGGCCCTCGTGCAGCATGATGAGGCGGTTGCCGTACTGGATGGCGTCACGCATATTGTGCGTGATCATCAGCGTGGTGAGCTGACCCTCGCGCACGATGCGGTCGGTGAGCTCCATGACCTTGGCGGCGGTCTTCGGGTCGAGCGCGGCGGTGTGCTCGTCGAGCAGCAACAGTTTGGGGCGCTTGAGCGTCGCCATCAGCAGCGTGAGCGCCTGACGCTGGCCGCCCGAGAGCGTTGCGACCTTGGTGGCAAGGCGGGACTCAAGGCCGAGGCCGAGGTCGCCGAGGAGCTTTCTGTACTGCTCGCGCTCTTCCTTCGTCACGCCCCAGGCAAGCCCGCGGCGCTGGCCGCGGCGGGCGGCGAGGGCAAGGTTCTCTTCGATCTGCATTGAGGGGGCCGTGCCCATCATCGGGTCCTGAAAGACGCGGCCGATGAAGGCTGCGCGCTTGTGCTCGGGAAGGTTCGTCACGTCCGCGCCGTCGATCAGCACCTTGCCGGAGTCGACGAAGAACGTGCCGGCGGTGGCGTTGAGCATCGTGGACTTGCCCGCGCCGTTGCCGCCGATGACGGTGACGAAGTCGCCGTCGTTGAGCGTGACGCTCAGGCCGCTGAGGGCGGTCTTTGCGTTGATCGTGCCGGGGTTAAAGGTCTTGTAGAGGTCCTTGAGTTCAAGCATTCCGGCTGCCCCCTTTCTGCTTGCCCTGCGCCGTATGGCGGAACATCCTGCTCTTCCAGTAGGGAATGGCGAGGAAGACGGCCACGATCAGCGCGGTGATGAGCTTTAAGTCGTTGGTGTTCAGGCCGAGCTGGAGCACGATCTGAAGCACGATGTAGTAGATGATCGCACCGATGGACACGGCGAGGAGCTTGAGGCCGAAGTTCATAAAGACCTTGCCGAAGATGACCTCGCCGATGATGACGGCGGCAAGGCCGATGACGATCGCGCCGCGGCCCATGTTGATATCGCTCGAGCCCTGATACTGCGCGAGCAGCGCGCCCGAGAGGGCGACAAGACCGTTGGAGAGCATCAGGCCGAGCACGATGTTGGAGTTCGTGTTGATGCCCTGTGCGCGTGCCATGTTGGGGTTTGCGCCGGTGGCGCGCAGGGAGCTGCCCTTCTCCGTGCCGAAGAACCAGTAGAGCAGCGCGATGACCGCAACGGTGAAGAGCAGCAGCAGCGGCAGCGGATTTTTAAGCGACAGATCGCGCACATAGCGCTGCGAGAGCAGCAGGGGATACTTATCAACGCTCAGCGCCTGATTTGCCTTGCTGCCCATGATGCGCAGGTTGACAGAGTAGAGCGCAAGCTGCGTGAGGATACCGGCGAGGATGGCGGGGATGCCGCAGCGCGTATGGAAAAGGCCGGTGACAAAGCCTGCGAGCATACCGGCGAGCACCGCGCACAGCAGCGCGAGCCACGGGCTCAGGCCCGCACGGATCAGCATGACGCACACCGCGCCGCCGGTCGCGAGCGAGCCGTCAACGGTCAGGTCCGCCACGTCCAGAATGCGGAAGGTGATGTAAACGCCGATGGCCATGATGCCCCAGGCAAGGCCCTGTGCGGCCGCGCCGGGCAGGGCGTTCATCAGCGACGAAAGAAAACTCATGGGTTCTCTCCTCCTAACTCTTGTTGAGGCAGGAACGGGCGAAAGCCCGTTCCTGCCTGCGGGGGGAAGCGGTCAGATCAGTCCTCGATGGCGGTGTAGCCCTCGCGCGGGGTGATGCCGAGCGTCTCGCACATGGCGGCGTTGTATTTCGGGGTCGCTTCGGTGAACTCGATAGGCATCTCGGAGATGTCAGATTCGCCGGTGAGGATCTTCGCGGCCATCTTGCCGGTGGTCACGCCGAGATCGTAGTAGCTGATGGAAAGCGTCGCCACGCCGCAGCCCTTGCAGATGCCCTCTTCGCCGCAGATGGCGGGAACGCCCGCGGGAACGAGCACATTGGCGATGGCCTCGGTGTTGGAGGCGGCGGTGTTGTCAGTGGGAAGGTAGACAACGTCGGCATAGTCGGCAGCGGACTGCGTGACGGAAGCGACGTCGTTCGTGTCGGTGAAGGCAAATTCCTTCGTCTCGATGCCCTTATCGGCGAGGCGCTTGGCGACCTCCTTGATCTGGTAGAGGGAGTTGGGCTCGCCGGAGCAGAACAGCAGCGCGACCTTCTTGGTCTCGGGGAACCACTCGCTGATCATGTCGGCCTGCTTGTCGAGGTCGGCAAGGTCGCTCGTGCCGGAGATGTTGCCGCCGACCGTGCCGTCAAAGTCGTCGAGGTCGAGCGCAACGCCGTAAGCGGTGATGGAGGTGCCGAGAATGGGGATGTCGCTCGTGGCGGCGGCAGCGGCGGTCAGCGCGTCGGTGGCGTTTGCCATGATGAGATCCACGCCGTCGGAAACGAAGCCGTTGACGATGGTGGAGCAGTTGGCACTGTCGCCGGAGGCGTTCTTGTTCTGGAACTCGACCTCGCCGGGCAGCGCCTCGTTCAGCGCGTCGATGAAGCCCTGTGTGGCGGCGTCGAGCGCGTCGTGCTGCACGAGCTGGCAGATGCCGACAACGTACTTGGCGCTGCCGTCCGTGTTGTCCTGAGAGTCGTCCTGCGCGGCCTTGTCGCCGCAGCCGCTCAGCCCAAGGCTCAGGCTGAGAACGAGGGAAAGAGTGGCGGCAAGAGAAACGATACGTTTGATGTTCATGCTTTTTTCCTCCAAATTGTTTGTTTTGTTGCAGAAAATAAGAAAACCCGCTGTAGGGACTTGTGGTCCATACGGCGGGTTTTTTTAACGCAACTCTGATCGAAGTGACCTTTCAGTGTTGGTGGAAACCGTTCAGTTACGGGCATCACAAATCGCTCTTACTTTTTTCTTGCAATAAAAGTAAGAGTAATAATAGCGATACATGCTGCTGAAAGCGGTCTTCATCATCTGCTCAAGGTCCTTTCTAAAGGATACTGGTAATATAGCACACACAAAATTGCCCGTCAATGGCATTTTTATCCAAAAAGTGATAAAATCCGGCGTGCCTTGGGAACGAGAATGTCAAAAGTATGAGGTTTCCATTAGGAATTGGCATGGGTGTGCTCGCAAAGCTCATTGATCTTCTGCTGCAAGGCCTTGAAGTCCTCGAAGGTCTCCGGACGGCGGCGCGGGTCGCGCAGGAGCGCTGCGGGGTGGTAGACGGCCATCATCTGGATGCCGCCCTTTTCAAACCACTGCCCGTGCTCGCGCGTGATCTTGAAGTCGGGCTTGATGATGCGCATTGCGGCGATGCGCCCGAGGCAGACGATGATTTTCGGCCGCAGCAGCGCCGCCTGACGGCGGAGATAGCCGATGCAGGCCTCCTGCTCCACGCCCAGCGGGTCGCGGTTTTCGGGCGGGCGGCATTTGACGATATTTGCGATGTACACATCCTCGCGCGTGAGGCCGATGATCTCAAGCATATCGTCGAGCAGGTGTCCCGCGCGGCCGACAAACGGCTCGCCCTGCGCGTCCTCGTTCGCACCGGGGCCTTCGCCGATGAACAAAACCTCGGCATTCCGGCTGCCCACGCCGAAGACGACATTCGTGCGCGTTTCGCACAGCGAGCATTCGCGGCAGTTTTTGCACTCGTGTTCGAGCGCTTCCCAAGTATCAGGCATAGTTGTGTTCTCCTGTCGATTTTTTGCCATTTTACCATGATTCCCCGCGCATTGCAACGCGCGCGGCGCGCATTTTTCCTGCCGCGGCGGCCATACTGAAAAAAACGGGCGCGGAGGAAAGCAATGGTCTACCTGTGGTACGGCATTTTCTACAGTTTCTTGGGATACTGCCTTGAAAAACTTTTTGCCGCGGCAACGCGAGCAAAGCACCGGCTGCGCAGGTGCTTTGTCTTCCTGCCGCTCTGCCCGGTGTACGGCCTCGGGATGCTCGCGGTGCTGGCGCTGGGGACGGAACATGTGCCGAAGCTGTGGGCGCAGGTGCTCCTCGCCGCCTTTGCCGCAACGGTGGTGGAGTACGCCGTGCACGCAGCGTATGAAAAGCTCTTTGCCGTGCGCTTCTGGGACTATTCCGCGACAAAATGCGACGTGAACGGACGCATCTGTCTGCCCTTTTCCCTCTGCTGGGGCGTGCTCGCGGCATTGGCGCTGCGCTATGTGCAGCCGCTGCTTTCAGCCCTTGCCGTGCGCCTTCCAAGCGGCGCGGCGGCGCTTGCGCTCTTTTTCCTTGCACTCGACGGCCTCTTCACGATTCGCGTGCTGCTCGCAACGCACGACATCGACGCCCTGACGCCGCGCACGCTCTTTAAAACGATGAACCGGCGGACCGCCTGACGGTCCGCCGGTTGTTCCTTTATGCCTTCGGCAGGTGCTTTTGCATCCACGCGAGCAGGTCGTTGTAGACCACCGCGCGGCAGTCCTCGTTCAATATCTCGTGCCGCAGCCCCTCGTAGAGCTTGAGCTCCACGTCGCGCACACCGGCGCGGCGGAAGGCGCTGTAGGCGCGCTTCACGCCCTTGCCCATCTCGCCGACGGGGTCGCGGTCGCCGGCGATGAAGAGAATGGGGGTGTTGAGGTTCATCGAGTTGATGTTCTTCTGCGCGCTGACGAAGCGGATGCCGCCGAGCATCTCATAGAAAAGGCCGATGCTCGTCTTCTGCCCGCAGAGGGGGTCGGCAATGTAGGAATCGACGTTGTTCTCGCTCACGCTAAGCCAGTCGACCTCCGTGCGGTTGGGCGCAAAGGCCTTGTTGTACGCGCCGAAGGCAAGGCTCTCCACGCGCGGGGAGTGGGCCATGAAGCCGTGGCGCTTGCCCGCGGCCTTGGCAATGGCGCGCCCACCCGTGACGATCGCGGGCGACTGCTGGCCTGTGCCCATGATGATGGCGGCGTCGACCGTGCCGGGATAGCGGATGAGATAGGTGCGCGTGAGGAACGAGCCCATCGAGTGTCCCATCAGAAAATAGGGGAGATCAGGATATTTTTCCTTCGTGCGGCAGCGCAGCGCGTACATATCGTCCACCACGTGCTTCCAGCCGTCGCGCGGGCCGAAGTAGAGCGTTTCGGCGTCCTGTTCCGCGGAGAGGCCGTGGCCGAGGTGGTCGTTCGCGACCACGACAAAGCCGTGCTCTGCCAGAAATTCGGCGAAGGGCGCGTATCGCATCCCGTATTCCGCCACGCCGTGCGCGATCTGCAAAACGGCGACGGGCGGGCCGTCGGGCGTCCATTCCGCCGCGTGGATGCGGGAAACACCGTTGGACGAGGGAAAGTAAAATTCCTTGCAATTTGCCATGGCGCAAAACCCTCCTGCATGATATAATCAGAATCATCTTCTACTACAGTATAGCATAAGAGAGTCTGATCCAACAAGGGGGTATCTTCATGCAGCGATATATTTTGGCGCTCGATCAGGGCACGACCAGCTCGCGCGCCATTCTCTTTTCGCGCGACGGCAGCGTTGCAGGTCATGCGCAGAAGGGCTTCCGGCAGCACTATCCGCAGCCGGGCTGGGTCGAGCACGACCCGGAGGAGATCTGGGAGAGCGAGCGCGAGGTCGCCGCGCAGGCGCTGCGCGAGTCGGGGCACGCACACGAGGTCGCGGGCATCGGCATCACGAACCAGCGCGAAACGACCATTCTCTGGGACCGCGCGAGCGGTAAGCCCATCTATAATGCCATCGTCTGGCAGTGCCGCCGCACGGCGGACATTGCCGACAGCCTGCGCGAGAAAACCGGCGTGAGCGAGCTTGTGGCTGAGCGAACGGGTCTTCAGATCGACGCCTACTTCTCCGCCACGAAGATCAAGTGGCTGCTCGACCATGTTCCCGGCGCGCGGGAAAAGGCCGGGCGCGGCGAGCTTCTTTTCGGCACGGTGGAAACGTGGCTCATCTGGAAGCTCACGGGCGGCAGGGTCCATGTGACGGACTACTCCAACGCAGGGCGCACGATGCTCTTCAACATCCACACGCTTTCGTGGGACAAGGAGCTCTGCGCGCTGCTGGATATCCCGATGAACATCCTGCCGCGCCCGGTGTCGAACGCCGAGGTTTACGGCACGGTGGCGGAGGGCATCGAGGGGCTCGAGGCGCTCGCGGGCGTGCCGATCTGCGGCGCGGCGGGCGACCAGCAGGCGGCGCTCTTCGGGCAGGGCTGCTTTGCGCGCGGTCAGGCCAAAAATACCTACGGCACGGGCTGCTTCACGCTGATGAACGTGGGCGCTCAGCCGGTGCGCTCGCGCGCGGGACTTGTGACGACCGTGGGCTGGAGCCTGAAGGGGGAGACGACCTACGCCCTCGAGGGCAGCGTTTTCAACGCGGGCTCCGCCATCCAGTGGCTGCGCGACGAGCTGCAGATCATCTCGGCCTCGCACGAGTGCGATGTTCTTGCCGAGAGCGTCCCCGATACCGGCGGGGTGTACCTTGTGCCGGCCTTCACGGGCCTTGGCGCGCCGTATTGGGATATGTACGCGCGCGGCTGCATCGTGGGCATCACGCGCGGCACGACGAAGGCGCACATCGCCCGCGCGGTGCTTGAATCCATCGCCTATCAGGTGACGGATCTCATGACAGCGATGCGTCAGGACGCGGGCTGTGAGATTTCCGGCCTGCGCGTGGACGGCGGCGCGAGCGTCAGCAACCTCATGATGCAATTGCAGGCAGATCTTCTGCGCATTCCGGTCGACCGCCCCGCGATGGTCGAGACGACGGCCTTTGGCGCGGCGTCGCTCGCGGGACTGGCCGTGGGCTTGTGGAAGGACAGGGACGAGCTTTGCGCGCTCCGCCGCAGCGAGCGCGTCTTCACGCCCGAGCGGGCACAGTTCGAGTGCGAGGAGATGTATCGCGGCTGGAAGCGCGCCGTGGGCTGCTCACAGGGATGGATCGAGAAATAAGCGCAAGGTCACAAAAAATTTATAGTTTTATAAGAATTTATCCATTGAAAAGAAAGCGCCGGTGGCTTATACTTACAGTAACGAACCAAAGCGAGGGCTTGAAAGGAGATCATTACTATGGCATTTTTCGATAATTTCAGCAAGAAGGTACAGGACGTCGCCTTCGTCGCTGCCGAGAAGGCGCAGCAGGCCGCAGCCGTTGCCGGTGAAAAGGCGAATGCCGCTGCCGACCGGGCCAAGCTTGAATACGAGATGGCTGCCGAGCGGCGCAGCATGGACAAGAATTACCGCGCCCTTGGCGAGTGGTATGTCTCCACGCTCGAGGGCGACGCGCCCGAGGCGGTGGCCGACATTGTCGCGGCCATCAAGAACTCTCAGGAGAAGCTTGCCGCCTGCGAGGCCGCCAAGGCCGAGGCTGCCGCCAAGAAGGAGCCGGTCATCGAGGTGACGATCGAGAAGAAGTGCGACGAGGAAGCGCCCGCGGCAGAGGAAAGCGCACCCTGCGAGTGCCCCTGCGAGGCTTCGCCCGCCGGCGAGACCGAACCCAAGGAATAATTTTTGCACGATACGGAAGAGGCGGCGCGGCGGAAGCCGCGCCGCCTTTCCCATTGCTTCTTCACTGATCTGGTCTGCATATTTTACTGTATTCTGACTATAGAAATAGTACCAGAACGCGGTATAATACGGTCAAATCAACAAAGGAGCGAACCACCATGAATGATAAGAAGATCAGAAAGCTTGTTCTCGCCGCCCTTCTCGCCGCGCTCGTCTGCGTAGCGACGATGGTCGTGCAGATCCCCTCCCCGATGCAGGGCTATGTGAACCTCGGCGACTGCTTCGTGCTGCTCTCGGGCTGGCTGCTCGGCCCGTGGTACGGCTTTGCGGCCGGCGGCATCGGCTCGATGCTCGCGGACCTGTTCCTCGGCTACGCGCACTACGCCCCCGGCACGCTTGTCATCAAGGGCCTTGTGGCGCTTCTTGCCGCGCTGCTCTATGAAAAGCTCGGCCGCAGCCCGGCTGCGCGCATCGCAAGCGGCGTTGTGGGCGAGATCGTGATGGTGCTCGGCTACTTTGGCTATGCCTCGCTGCTGCTGGGCAAGGGTCTTGCTGCCGCGGCAAGCATTCCTGGCAACATCTTCCAAGGCGCGGTCGGCCTCGTGGTCGGCGCGGTGCTTGCAACGGTGCTCGAGCGCGCGAAGGTGACGCAGAAGCTGGCTGCCTGATCTCATTTCGAAAGGAAAGGGACAGCATATGGCAGGAGTGGTACATGAAGTGGAAAACCACCGGCTCGTTGAGCAGGTGGAGCAGGAGGCCGCGTGCGCGGCACGGGAGCTTGCGGAGAGCGCGCATCTGCGCCGCGGCCAGATCGTCGTGGTCGGATGCAGCACGAGCGAGGTCGTCGGCCATCAGGTCGGCAGCTGGTCAACGCCGGAGGTGGCGGACGCCATCTTCCGCGGCTTATCGAGCGTCTTTACGCCCATGGGCGTTTACATCGCCGCCCAGTGCTGTGAGCATCTGAACCGCGCGCTCATCGTGGAGCACGAGGCCGTGCCCGGCGGCGAGATCGTCAACGTTCTGCCCCAGCCCAAGGCGGGCAGTTCTTTTGCAACGGCGGCGTACAAGGCCTTCCGCCATCCCGTGGCGCTCGAGGAGATCCGCGCCGACGCGGGACTTGACATCGGCGGCACGCTGATCGGGATGCACCTCAAAAAAGTCGCCGTTCCTGTGCGCCTTGCGCAGAAGCACATCGGTCAGGCCATCCTGCTGGCTGCGCGCACGCGCCCAAAATTCATCGGCGGCGAGCGCGCGATCTACGATGAGTCGCTCAAGGAGGGCTACCCTGATTTTGCCGGCTGAGAAAGCGATCGCAATAAAAAAACGAGATACCCGATCGGGTATCTCGTTTTTTGCTGTCCTTTTGCTCAGGCGAGGAAGCCCTTGAGAATGCGGTCCTCGGCCTCTTCCTCGGTCAGTCCCAGCGTCTGGAGCTTCAAGAGCTGGTCGCCCGCGATCTTGCCGATGGCGGCCTCGTGGATGAGCTGCGCCTCGGTCGAGTTGGCGGTGATGGCGGGGACGGATTCGATCGTTGCCTTGCCCATGATGATCGAGTCGCACTGGACGTGGCCGAAGCACTTGTCGTTGCCCACGACCACGGGGCGGAAGACCTGCTTGGACTCGTCCTGCGCAACGGAGCGCGAAATGACGCGGCCGCGGGAGTCCTCGCCGTTGAGCTCGATCTCCATGTCGCTCTCGGCGAGCTGCTTGCCGTGCGTCAGCAGTCTCTCGGTGACGATGGCCTCGGCGCCCTTGCCGCAGACGATCTTCGTCTTGCGCACGGTGGAGTCGATGCCGCGGATCTGCACGGTATCCATCTGGATGGTCGCGCCCTCGTCGAGGTAGACGATGGTGGTGGGGTTCATCACGCGCGCGCCGCTGCCATCGCCCTCGCCGTAGTGCTTTTCCGAGTAGCGCACGTGGGAGTTTTTGCCAATGTAGAAGGTGTGGATGCCGTCATGACGGCTCTCGTTGCAGCCGGAGTTGTGGATGCCGCAGCCCGCGACGATCTCAACGTCGCAGTTCTCGCCGACATAGAAATCGTTGTAGACCATTTCGGTCACGCCGCCCTTGCTGATGATGACGGGGATGTGACACTGCTCACCCTTTGTGCCGTCCTTGATGCGGATGACGATGCCGCTCTTGCCTTCGCTCTGCGGGTCGATGGCGATGTGCTCGGTGGACTGGCGCGCCTCGCAGCCGCTGTCCTTTCGGATGTTGAACGCGCCCACGGGCTTGCCCGTCAGGTCGGCGATCTTTTCAAGCAGGGAAGCGTCGATCTCGGTAATCATAGTGTGAAACCCTCCTTACTTGTTCAGCACCGGGCAGGAGCCCAGCGTGTCCGCCATGATGAGCGGGAAAATTTCCTTGGTGCTGCCGCGATGCTTCAGCTCGCCGCCGCTGACGACGATGATCTCGTCGGCCAGCTGGATGATGCGCTCCTGGTGGGAGATGATGATCATCGTGGCCGTCTCCTGACGGCGCAGCTGCTCGAAGGTCTCGGTCAGGCGCGCGAAGCTCCAGAGGTCGATGCCGGCCTCCGGCTCGTCGAAGATCATCGTCTCGCTGCCGCGGGCAAGGAGTGTTGCGATCTCGATGCGCTTGACCTCGCCGCCGGAGAGGGAAACGTCCACCTCGCGGTCGAGGTAGTCGTTGGCGCAGAGACCCACCTGCGTGAGATACTTGCAGCACTTGTCCTTGCTGAGACTGTCATCGCCAGAGGCGATGGTCAGAAGGTCGCGCACGGTGAGGCCCTTGAAGCGCGGCGGCTGCTGGAAGCCGTAGCTGATGCCGAGGCGCGCGCGCTCGGTGATGCCGAGATGCGTGATATCCTGGTCGTTGTAGAGGATGCGGCCGCCCGTGGGTGTGACAAGGCCCATGATGACCTTGGCAAGCGTCGTCTTGCCGCCGCCGTTGGGGCCGGTGAAGACAATGAGCTTGCGGTCGGGAATGGTGATGGAAATGTCCTTTAAGATCGTCTGCTCGCCCTCGGGGGTGGAGACGGTGTAGCTGATGTGCTCCAGTTCCAGCATGAAAAGAAGACCTCCTTAGAGAAACTGCCTGCGGTTTAAGTATAGCATAGACCGCGTGACAGAAAATGGAAAGTTGCAATTGCAACAAAGTGCACAAAAAATACAAAACAAATGTAGTTTAACAGAAAAACAGGAAAAAATCAACGAGCGGCGTGCGGAATCTGATATTTTCTTTTTGCGGCGGTGGCGCTTTGGCGGCGAGCGCATAGGATGGGAGCGAAAGCCTAACTTGGAAAGGAGACGGGAGGATGACAAATTCCGAGAAAAACTGCGCCTACGATCCGCGCCGCTGCCGCGAGGTGTGGCAGCGCGTCTGCCCGGGGGAGGATGTGTATCCCACTTTGACGCCGCCGGCGGAGGAGCAGGAGCTTGCGCTGCCCGGCGCGCAGCAGGACCCCTGCTGCATGGGAAGCGGCGCGGTGGAAACGGTTGAGGTATTGCAGGGCTTTTTGCGCGAGGAGCTGGGTGACGCGCAGCTCTACGCCCACCTTGCCTCGGTTCTGCCGCGCGAGATGCGAGGGGCAATGCGCGCGATAAGCGAGGATGAAAAGCGCCACGCGCGCGACCTCGCCGCCGCGATCTATCTCATCACGGGGAAGACCTGCTGCCCGCGCGTGTGCGTGGCGCAGCCGGACACGCGTGATCTCTGCGCGCTGCTGCGCGAGCGCTACCACGCCGAGGCCTGCGGCGGCTATAACTATGCCCGCGCGGGGGAGGAGACGCTCGATTTGTGCCTCGGTAAGCTCTTTGCGGCGATGAGCGCGGACGAATACCGCCACGCGGACCTTCTGCTGCGCCTGCTCGGCAGGCGCGTGCGCTGCCTCTGAAGCGGACAGGGAAGCACCGGAGCGGCTTTGGGCCGCTCCGGTGCTGTGCTTTTTGTCTTATTCGATCGAAATGATATAGTAGTAGACCGGCTGGCCGCCGCGGATCAGGCTGATCTCGGCGTCCGGGCATCTGCGGGTGAAGACGGCGCTGGCTTTCTGCGCGTCCTCCTCGCTCACGTCCTCGCCGTAGAAAACGGTGATGAATTCCGCATCGCGCTCGGCGGCCACGTCGGAAAGGTTCTCGAGCAGGGCGGAAACGTCCCGGTCGGTGCCGAGAAGCTTGCCGTCGAGCAGGGCGAGATAGTCGCCCTCGTGGATGTCGAAGCCGTCAAAGTCCGAGTTGCGCGCAGCATAGGTGATCTGCGCGGTGGAGACGCACTGCGCCGCGTCCGTCATGGCCTTCTCAATGGCCTCGGCGCTCGCAGCGTCGGGGTCAACGGCCATCATCGCGCTGATGCCCTGCGGGACGGAGGCCGTGGGGATGACGACGACCTTCTTCTCCGTGAGAGCCGCGCACTGCTGTGCAGCCATGATGATGTTCTTGTTGTTCGGCAGGACGAAAACGGTGTGCGCCGGGACCTTTCTGATCTCCTTGAGGATGCTCTCGGTCGAGGGGTTCATGGTCTGCCCACCGCTGATGACGCCGTCGGCGCCGAGGTCGGTGAAGACGCCGGCAAGCCCGTCGCCCGCGCAGACGGCGAGGAAGCCGTAGTCCTTCTCGGGCGCGGCCTCTTCGGTGCTGTCCTCCGCTTCGGCGTTTTCGAGCTCTTCCTCGATGGCATCGAGATCGTCGGTGGACTGGGCCTTGCCGCCGGAGGCGAGCTGCTGGGCCTGCGTGCGCATATTCTCGATCTTGGCAAGCTCGAGCGTGCCGTACTTCTGCGCCTCGCTCAAGGCCTCGCCGGGAATGTCGGTGTGGACGTGGACCTTGAAGGCCTCGTCGTCCTCGCCGATGACGAGCGAATCGCCGATGCCGTCCAAAAATCTGCGGAACGGCTCGATGCTGCGTCCGCTCTTGCGGACGATGAACACGGTATCGAATGTGAAGGTGATGTCTTCTTCGGAAAGCATGGCAAAATCCGCCTTTTCCTGCGTATCTTCCGCTGTGAGCTCGGGACGCTCCTCGCCGCGCAGCGCGCTGAGCATACCGCCGAGAATGAGCAAAAAGCCCTTGCCGCCCGCGTCCACAACGCCCGCCTTCTTGAGAACGGGGTTCATGTCGGTCGTCTGCGCGAGCGTGATCTCGCCCTGCGCAATGGCCTGCTCGATGACGTATTCAACGCTGTTGCGCTCCTCGGCGGCCGTGGCGGCCCGCTCGGCGGCGAGGCGCGAAACGGTCAGGATCGTGCCCTCGGCGGGCTTCATCACGGCGTTGTACGCCGCGGCGACGCCCTCTTGCAGCGCGGCGGCAAAGGCCGCGCCGTCAGCCTCCGTGCAGCCCTTGAGCTCCTTGGAGACGCCGCGGAAGAGAAGCGAGAGAATGACGCCGGAGTTGCCGCGCGCGCCGCGCAGCAGCGCGGAGGCGGTGACGGAGGCAGCCTGATCGACCGTCTTGGGGTCGATCTTCTTGAGCTCCTGCGCCGCGGTCTGGATGGTGAGGCTCATGTTGGTGCCCGTGTCGCCGTCGGGCACGGGGAATACATTGAGGTCGTTGATGGCCTGCTGTGCCTGTGTGATGGAGACGGTGCCGAAGAGCAGCATCTCCTTAAACATGGCACCATTGATGGTATCGTGCATGGGATGATGTCCTCCTCGGTTTTTAGATATTCATACTGTCGACGCAGACATCCACACTGCGGATGTTCGCGCCTGTGTTTTCGCTGACCATATAGCGCACCTGACTGATGATCGAACGGCAGACGGCGGCAATGTTGACGCCGTGCTCGACGATGATGTGCAGCTCGATGGAAATGTCTCCCTCCTCGTGGGGGATGATGCGCACGCCCTTGCTCATCGCTTCGCGGCGCAGCAGGTGGACAAGCCCGTCCGTCATGGAACGGTAGGCCATGCCCTTGACGCCGAAGCAGCTTGTGGCGGCGGCGCCGGTAATATTGGACAGAGCGGCGTCAGAAATGCTGATCTCGCCCTTTTCAGTCTGTAGCCTGATCATGGAAGATACTCCTTTCTCCCCGGTCAATAAAAATGTGACCATATTACTACTCCATACCATTATATACGAAGCGCGCGGGAATAACAAGAGAAAATATTTTGCGGAAAATATGGGAAAATGTCACAGAGTCTATTGAAAATGAACGGAACTTCACGTATTATGGAAACCAAAGAGAGCTTGCGCCCGCAATTTGGCGCAGGGGAGGAAGAAAATATGAGAGTGATCACAGGCTCGGCGCGCGGACGGCGGCTGGGCGAACTCAAGGGCATGGAGACCCGCCCGACGACCGACAAGGTCAAGGAAAGCATTTTCAATTGTATCCAGTTCGACGTAGAGGATGCGCGCGTGCTCGATCTTTTTGCGGGCACGGGCCAGCTCGGCATCGAGGCGCTCTCGCGCGGGGCGAGGAGTGCGCTCTTTGTCGACAAGCGCGCGGACGCGGTCAGGCTCGTGCGCGAAAATCTCGCGCTGTGCCGCCTTGAGGAAAACGCGCAGGTCATCTGCGGGGATTCCCTCGCTGCGCTCGGCACGCAGAGCGGCCGGTTCGACATTATTTTCCTCGATCCGCCGTATGAAAGCGGCCTTCTCGCGCAGGCGATGGAGCGCATTGCGTCGTTTGACATTTTATCCCCCGATGGTATAATGGTCGCAGAAAGCCCGCTGGGGCAGGAGCTTCCCGCGCTTCCCGCGCCCTACAGCCTGCACCGCGAGTACCGCTACGGCAAGATCAAGGTGAGCATCTATCACCGCGCGGGGGAGGAAGAGGCATGAAGATCGCGGTCTTTCCCGGCTCGTTCGACCCTGTGACGATCGGACACCGGGACATCATCGAGCGCGCCTCGAAGCTCTTCGACCGCGTGTATGTGTCCATCGTGCCGAACGGGACAAAAACGCACCCGATGTTTTCAGACGCGCAGAAGCTTGAGCTCATGCGCGCGAGCGTTGCGGACCTTCCCAACGTGGAGGCGGAGCTGGGCGGCGGACTTCTGACGGATTACGCCCTCGGAAAAGGCGCGCAGTTTTTGGTGCGCGGCGTGCGCAACAGCGTGGATTTTGACGCAGAGCAGCAGCTCTCGCTCATCTACCGCGACGTGTCGGAGGGAAAGCTTGAAACCGTGCTGCTCGTCGCCGAGCCAAAGTATCAGCACATCAGCTCCACAATGGTGCGCGAGATGATCAAATACGGGCAGGAGCTTGAAAAATATATGCCGCCGCGCGCGGCAGCGCTTGTGAAAGGATGGAGAAATCATGGCGAATAACGATGTGCAGCATCTTCTGGATATGCTTTACGAACTGATCGACGGGGCAAAGAACGCGCCGCTGTCGAGCGACAAGTGCATTCTCGTGCGCGACGAGGCGCTCGACCTGCTCGATGAGATCCGCGCCCAGCTCCCTGTGGAGCTTTCCCGCGCGCAGGAGCTCATCCGCGCAAAGGAGGACTATGTCAAGGCCGCCAAGCGCGATGTGGAGCGCATGATGCAGCAGGCCGAGCAGGACGCGAAAAACAAGGTGTCTGAGACGGAGGTGCTCGGCGCGGCCCGCGAGAAGAGCCACGAGATCATCAAGAAGGCCGAGGACCGCTCGCGCGAGATGTACCGCGTTGCCAACGAGTACACCGAGGACGCGCTGCGCCGCACCGAGGAGGCTATCCAGATGGCGCTGAGCGAGGTGCAGCAGTCCCGCTCGAACTTCCGCGCCGCGTCCGCGGCGCAGATGCAGCGCTGCCGCGAGGAACTGGCGCAGTCCGCTGAAAAACAATCTTAAACAGCGAATAAATTTTGGTCAAAATCGACAAAAACCGACAGAACCGGTAGACATAATCTATATTTCGACTTTACAAAAAGGAGCACCACAAGATATTGTGGCGCTCCTTTTTCGTGCCACAAGCAAATGAAACAGATGTTTGAAAAATGAGGAAATCGGGGCACTCTTTCACCGAAAAAAGCGCTGAAAGGCTTGAAATTACAGGAAAATTTCTGCTTGCATTTTTTATGTGAATCCCGTATACTCAAAGCACAGGTGGGGGAAAGTGGTGCATCATACCATGAAAATGGTTTACTTTCCCACATAAGCATCGAATCGGACGGAGCACGGCTTTTTCGGAAAAGGGGAAAAGGCCGCGTTTTCGCGCCCCTTCGACGCGAAAATGCTTTGAAAAGGGAGGCGAGCCGCCGTGACGGGTCAGTATCAGCACACGATCGACGCCAAGGGGCGGCTGTTCATTCCCGCGAAGCTGCGCGAGGAGCTTGGCGAGACGTTTTATGTCACCCTGGGCATGGACTCCTGCCTGAGCGTCTATTCCGACGCCTCCTGGGCGCGCTTCACCGAAAAGTTTGAAAGTCTGCCCTACACCAAGGCCAAGGCCATGCGTCCGCTTCTGGCCAACGCCGCCAAGTGCGAGCCGGACGCGCAGGGGCGCATCGTGCTGCCGCAGAAGCTGCGCGCCTATGCGCATCTTGAAAAGGACGTGGTCGTGATCGGCGTTGCGAACCGCGCCGAGATCTGGAACGCGGAGAAGTGGGCGGAGATCGAGGCCGTGGAGCTCAACCCCGAGAATCTGGCCGCCGTGATGGAAGAGCTGGGATTCTGATATGGAAGAGAACTACGGTCATAAGCCGGTGCTGCTGCACGAGTGCCTCGACGCGCTCGCCATCAAGCCCGACGGCATTTATGTGGACGGTACGCTCGGCCGCGCCGGGCACTCGCTCGAGATCGTGCGCCGCCTGACAACAGGCAGGCTCATCGCCCTCGACCGCGACGAAACGGCCATCGAAGCGGCGAAGCGCCGCCTCGGCGACTATATGGACAAGGTAACGCTCGTGCACAGCAACTTCAGCGCGCTTGGCAGCGTCCTGCGCGAGCTTGGTATTCAGGGCGTGGACGGGATGCTCTTCGACCTCGGCGTTTCCTCCCCGCAGCTCGACGAGGCGCAGCGAGGCTTTTCCTACAAGCAGGACGCGCCGCTCGATATGCGCATGGACGCCTCCGCCGCGCTGACGGCGCGCGAGGTCGTGAACGCATGGCCCTACGAAGAGCTGCGCCGCATCCTCTTTGAATACGGTGAGGAGCGCTACGCGCCCGCCATTGCAAAAAAGATCTGCGCCGCCCGCGAGCAGAAGCCCATCGAAACGACGATAGAGCTTGCAGACCTCATTCGCTCGGCGATGCCCGCGAGCGCGCTGCGCGAAAAGCAGCACCCCGCCAAGCGCAGCTTTCAGGCCATCCGCATCGCCGTGAACGACGAGCTGGGCGAGATCCCGCCGATGCTCGACGCGGCGGAGGAGCACCTCAAAAGCGGCGGACGGCTCGCCGTCATCACCTTCCACTCGCTGGAGGACCGCATCGTCAAGCGGAAGTTTCAGGAGCTGGCGCAGGGCTGCATCTGCCCGCCGGAATTCCCGGTGTGCGTGTGCGGCAGAACGCCGAGGATCAAGCTCGTATCCAGAAAGCCCATCGTCTCGGGCGAGGAAGAGCTGAACGAAAACCCCCGCGCCCGCAGCGCCAAGCTGCGCGTGGCGGAAAAATGTTGAAAACGCAGAAGAAATCATTGAAAAAGAGCGGAAAGGATGAACGCCATGGCCAGCCGCAAACAGCAGAATATGAGATATCACGGCGGTCGTGTCGTAGGAAACCTCGCCTATGATCCGGCGTACGAGGAGCGCCAGCGCCGGCTGCGCCGCGAGCAGGAGCACGAGCGCGAGCGCCAGCGCGAGGAATTCATCCGCCCGCCGCAGCGCAGAGCGCAGCCCAAGGCCGCTCCCGTCCGCCGCCAGCGCGAAAAGGTCTCGCTCGGCGCACTGTGCGGCTTTGCGGCGCTTGCCGCCATGGTCGCGCTGATGATCATGTGCCGTGCGCAGCTCACCGCCATCTCCGCGGACGTTGTTTCCGTGCAGAAGGAGATCGCCGCGCTCGAGGACGAGCACGTTGCGCTGCTCACGCGCTACGAAAAGACGTTTGATCTGACCACCATCAAGGAAGCGGCCGCCGCCGCGGGCATGAGCAAGCCCAGCGCCTCGCAGGTCTACTACATCGACCTCTCCGAGTCCGACAGCGTGGTCGTCTACCAGCAGAAGAGCGCGAATGTGCTCAGCAAGGTGTTTGCCTCGCTGGGCAACGGCGTGTGCGCTGTGGTGGAATATTTCAAATGAGCGAAGCTATACATAAGGAGTAAGGAGCTTCCTTACTCCTTTTCCATTTTTAAGGAGGATGAACGACTGTGGCACCACGCCCCCAGAACCAGAAAAGACGGCCCGAATCCGCGCGCCGCGCAAACC
>CAKTGM010000007.1 GCA_934561515.1 uncultured Oscillospiraceae bacterium
CTTCATTCTACCAGAGCTCTGCAAACCATGTCTATTTCTATGCTCTATTCAATTTGCGCAACTTATCTTACATTATCGTGAATTCGCCCTCCGCCAAGATTTTGCTGACGCAAAATGCTTGCACAGCGCAAAAGCGCCGGTTTTGCTATCCGCGAGACATTTCGCGCAGCGAAAACGCTTGCCGCGCGCCGCTCGGCGCAGCCGCAGAGGTTCATCCTGCTTTATCTGTGCGCCACGGCGCTTTCAGCATTATTTTCGCAGTACCGGCAAACCGCGCTCTGGGGCGGCGGGCGATGCGAGGGCTTTGCCGCGATCGCCCTGTACTGCCTGAGCTTTCTGTTGCTGTCCACCCATGTGCGGCCGACGCGCTGGATGCTGTGGCTGTATGCCGCCGCGCTCAGCGTCAACTGTGTGATCTGTCTTGTCCGGTTTGCAGGGCTGAACCTGCTTCACCTTTACCCGGAGGGCATGAATTACTACGGCGCAAATACGCAGTATGCCGGCGAGCTTCTCGGCACGGTCGGCAACGCGGACATCCTCTCGGCGGTTCTGAGCCTTTCGATCCCGGCTTTCTCCGGCGGCGTCTGCGCGCGAAGGGGCTGTTTCTGCGTGAAATCCAACAGAAACGGCGCTGCCGGGGGACGATTTATGCGGCATAATCACACTTGCGGCGCGGCAAAGAATGCTGTAAAATACAAGCGCATTTGATCGAATAAGGAGTGTGCGCCATGCAGCAGAATGCAAGATTCATCCGGAAGCTGCCCATCCCGATGGACATCAAAAAGGAATTTCCCATCACGGAGGAGATCGCCGCGGCGCGCGAAAAGCGCGTGGAGGAGATGCGCGCCATCCTCGACGGGCGCGACAAGCGGCTGCTGCTGGTGATCGGCCCCTGCTCTGCCGACCGCGAGGACAGCGTGATGGACTATATCTGCCGTCTCGTCCCGTTACAGGAGCAGGTGAAAGACAAGATCCTGATCGTGCCGCGCATTTACACCAACAAACCCCGCACCGACGGCTCGGGCTACAAGGGGATGCTCCACCAGCCCGACCCCGACAAGAAGCCGGATATGCTCGAGGGCATCATCGCCATCCGCCGCCTGCACACCCGCGCGGTGCGCGAGACGGGCTTTGCCTGCGCGGATGAGATGCTCTATCCTGAAAACTACCGCTACCTCTCCGATATCATCGGCTATGTCGCCGTCGGCGCGCGGTCGGTGGAAAACCAGCAGCACCGCCTGACGGCGAGCGGCCTTTCCGTGCCCGTTGGCATGAAGAACCCCACCGGCGGAGATCTGAGCGTGATGATGAACTCCATCTACGCGGCGATGGGCGACCATACCTTCCTCTATCGCGGCTGGGAGGTGGAGACGGCGGGCAATCCCTACGCCCACGCCATCCTGCGCGGCTATGTGAACGAGCGCGGCAACAGCCGTCCCAACTACCACTATGAGGACCTTGTCGAGCTGCACGAGCTGTATGCCCAGCGCGGCATCAAGAACCCCGCCTGCCTTGTGGACTGCAACCACGCCAACTCCGGCAAGCAGTATCTGGAGCAGATCCGCATCGCCAAGGAGGTGCTGCACTCCAAGCGCCACTCGAGCGACATCGACGCGCTGGTCAAGGGGCTGATGATCGAAAGCTACATTGAAGACGGCAAGCAGAAGATCACCGACGGCGTTTACGGCAGGAGCATCACCGACGCCTGCCTTGGCTGGGAAAAGAGCGAGCGGCTCGTGCTGGAAATGGCGGAGCTTCTCTAAAAATAAATCAACCGCCGGACAAGGCGGGAAACAAAGGAGACTTTGATGAAGAAACAGTTTGACCTCAGCGCCGCAGCGCTGCACATTCTCGCCATGGCTCTCATGCTGTGCGACCACCTGTGGGCGACGCTTCTGCCCGCGCAGGAGTGGATGACGGCCGTTGGCCGCATCGCCTTCCCGATCTTCGCCTTCATGGCAGTGGAGGGCTACTTCCACACCCATAGCTTCAAGCGCTATGCGCAGCGTATGCTGGCCTTTGCGATCCTCTCTGAGATCCCCTTCGACCTGATGTACGGCGGCACGTGGTTCTATCCCGTGCACCAGAACGTCATCTGGACGCTGCTGATCGGACTTCTCGGCATCCGCGCGATGGAAGCCGTGCGCGAGAAGGGGAAGACGTGGCTCTATGTGCTCACCTGCGTGGGCGTGACGGCGCTGGGCGCAGCGCTCGGTACGCTCGGCATGGTGGACTACTACGGCTCGGGCGTTCTGACCGTGTTCGTCTTCTACTTCTTCCACGGCAGAGAGTGGTGGAAGCTGCTCGGGCAGATTCTGGCGCTCTACTGGATCAATGTGCGTATGCTCGGCGGTCAGGTCTATCCCATGACGATCCTCGGCATGGATGTGGAGCTCAGCCAGCAGGGGCTTGCGCTGCTCGCGCTCGTGCCCATCTGGCTCTATCGCGGCCGTCAGGGCCACCACAGCAAGGCCTTCCAGTATGCCTGCTATGCCTTCTATCCCGTGCATATGCTCATCCTCGCGCTCATCCTGCGCGCGCTGTAACGATGAAAAAAGAGATGGCCCCGGCCATCTCTTTTTTTACCTTTATTCTTCCTGCCCGAGGCCGGGGATACTGACGCCGATGCCGTTGACCTCCACGCCGTCGTCGGCGGGGATGAGCAGGTACTTGCGTCCGTCGATGACGCGCGCTTCGATCATGTAGCTGTTCTCCGGTGCGACGGAAATTTTGACCTCGGGCGTTGTGATCTCGAACTTCCTGCTCTCGATGATGTTGTTCGGGTTCAGCGCGGCGTTTTCGCCGTACTGTGCGTCGCATTCGCGGCGGAAGGCTTCGATCTGCTCTCCCCCAACGCCGCTGTTTGCAAGGATGCCGCCCACGTCGCTTGCCGTCAGCTCCAGCGGCTCGGGGTCGCGGCTCTCCTTGTGGTCCTCGATGCGGGCGCGAATTTGCTCGTGCACGGACTGGACAACATCGTAGCTGCAATCCTCGTCGAGCGCGTCCGCGAGCGCCGAGCCAAAGGCGTTCTTCTGCTCCTCGGCAGACATCGGCGGCTCGACGCGAAAGAGCGCGTCGATGACCTCCTCATGAAGCTCCGCGGCGTTTTTCGAGTAGAAGAGCACGTTGTAGATGTTCGCCGAGCGGCCGTCGAAGGCGGGGTAGAGGAAGCCAAGCTCGGGCGAGGAGGCGATGTAGCCTGTGGAGCTTGAGTGGAACTCGCTCTGGTCGAGGTCGTAGCGCAGCTCGAGCGTCGGCGCCTTCACGGGGCAGATGGAGCAGACGAAGTACTTGAAGACCTCGCTCGAGGCGTCGTGCTGCAATTCATCGTCCTTGCCGCGGTGGGGCACGTCGTAAGCGTCGGCGGCGAGCAGGATGAGGTAGTTCGTCTCGCCCATGTCGATGCACTCGATGATCTTGCGGCAGAGCGTCTCGCGCGAGGGTGGGTCCTTCAGCTCTGTCTGGCGCAGGGTCTGCAAGAGGCGGTGTTCATCGCTGTCGGCCACCTGCTGCGTGGAGAAGACCACGTCGACGAGGTTCTTGCCCAGCGCGCCGGAGAGGGATTTCTTGAGCAGCGCCAGGTACATCTCCTGCTCCTCCTGCCGCATGAGGCCCATCGAGGTGTCGACCCACGAGATGATCTCACGGTTGGAGTTTACATAACAGCCGTAGATGCGGCTGAAGTTATTCTTATCGGGCCGGAAACGCCGGCGCAGTTCGTTGAGTTCTTTCTGGTTCATGGCTCGTCCTTTCCGCGTATGGTATGTCACGAGAAGTGATTGTACCACGCGCGCGCGGGGACGGCAAGGGGAAAAACCGCCGCGGGCAGCAAACGCGGCAAGGCGCTTTTCAGAAAGACTTAAAAAAGAATTTAGAAGAAAGCTTCTTGCCGCCGGGGAAAACGGTGGTATAATAGAGAGCATACAAGGGCGGAAAGCGCGCCGCGAAAGGATGCGGAACTTATGGACTGGTTTCAGGAATTGCTGTCGAACGGCTTTTTGCTCGTTGCGCTCTCGTCATGGTTCTGGGCGCAGCTCATCAAGACGGTCATCCACGCCATCGTGACAAAAAAGCTCGACTGGACGCGCCTCGTTGGCGACGGCGGGATGCCGAGCGGACATTCGGCCACCGTCTCGTCGCTTGCAACGGCAGCCTCGCTTGTCTACGGGCCGGGCTCGTTCCAGTTTGCCATAGCGGTCATCTTCGCCATCGTCGTCTGCAAGGACGCGATGGGCGTGCGCCTTGAAACGGGCAAGCAGGCCGCCATCATCAACGATATCGTCGCGTCGTTCAACGCGCTGATGACGGAAAAGCTCACAGACGCGCGGCTCAAGGAATTCGTCGGCCACACGCCGCTGCAAGTCATCGCGGGCATCCTGCTCGGCGTGGGAAACGCGCTCGTCATGTACCGCTTTGTGCTGTGAGCGCGGCAAAGGAGAAGAAAGCTCCGCCGGGAATATCCCGGCGGAGCTTTTCGATTTCATTCACTTGTCCCAGAGCGTCAGCGTGCCGGAGGAGAGCGTCTTCTTCACGTCGATGATGCGCTGGTTGGACGAGCCGCGAAAGCGCAGCGAAATGTCGTGGAGCGCCTCGACATAGCGCCCGTCCACCAGAATGTCGAGCAGGGAGAGAAGCTCGTCGGTCACCTCGCAGCGGGGGTAGGAGTCGGGCGTGTGCAGCTCTTCCCAGGTGAAGCCCGTGAACGACCAGATGGTTTTCTGCGGCAGCTCGCGCTTCACGCGGCAGAGAAACGGCAGCAGCGCCCGCTGATTTTTCGGCTCGAACGGCTCGCCGCCGAGCAGGGTGAGACCGTTGATGTAGCCGGGGGCGAGAAGGCGTATGAGCTCGTCCTCCGTTTCCTCCGTGAAGGGCTTGCCGTAGTCAAAGTCCCACGTCTGGGGCTGGAAGCAGTTTTCGCAGTGGTTGGTGCAGCCGGAGACGAAGAGCGAAATGCGCACGCCCTCTCCGTTGGCGATGTCGCAGTTTTTAATCTCACCGTAGTGCATAAAGGTGACCTCCTGAATGACGTTTGGGAAAGACGAAAATGGATGGAACCGGGCGGCGCGTTCAGCTCATCCGCGCCTCCCGGATCTCAAGTCCCGCCGTATCGTAGAGCACACGGGCGTGGTTGCGCCGCAAAAGCTCGCGCGTAAGCGTGTTGCCGGAGGATTTGTCCACCGCGGCGCGATACACCTCGCCGCAGCGGTAAACGACGCCGTCCTCGCGGAGAAAATGCTCGTTTTCCGCCGAGATATGGTACTTGACCGCAAGCGGCCTTTCCGCGCGCACCTCGCCGCAGAGGTGAGTGTCCGTCGTGTGGACAAGGAGCTGATAGGTCTGGTCGGTGTCGTTGCGGAAGCGGTAGTCGAGATAGTTGCAGAAGATCGACGTGCCGGTGCCGAACGGCACCTGACGGCCAAAGTCGGGGAACAGGTCGAACTGGTCGTGATGATGGTGCTCGGTGACGGTCAGCGGCGTGTGGAGCACCATCCAGTGGATGAGGTTGCTGAACTGGCACATTCCGCCGCCGACGGCCTCGCCGGTCTGCGCGTTGGTGATGACCAGCCCTGCGCGGTAGCCGCGCGCAGCGACCGGCGGCCCGACGAGATGCCAGAACGAGAATGTCTCGCCCGGGCGGATGAGGATGCCGTTGATCCTCGGCGCGGCGAGCGCAAGGTTGACGGCCTTGTTCTCCTGTAATACCGGGTCGACCTCGCCGAGCGTGCGGCGGATGAGGGAGTTGTGCCGGTAGATGAGCGCGGGGAGCGGCGCTTCCGCGCGCTTTTTTGCAAAGTGTTCGCCGGACGCGCAGTCTTGCAGCGTGCGCAGCGCGCAGCTTTTTTTGATCGAGATGCGGTAGGCGAGCGGCGAAAGCTCGCAGAAAAGCCTGCGGTGCATATCGTTTGCATCGTCCTTTCTTCTCGCTGCCCCTCGGGGGGGGCGGCTGTCGTGCTCCCGCCGCCGGGCGGGAGAAAGGAATGCCGCCCGCCGGAACGGCAGGCGGCGTTTCCCTGATTCTCAAAAGGATTTGTGCGGTCGGCGCTTACAGGTGCAGCACGCGCTCGCGGATCTCCTGCGTACGGCCCTGATTCCAGAACTGGGTGCCGATGTAGCCGCAGGTGCGGCGGGCGACGTTCATCTTGTCCTGATCGGTGTTGCCGCACTTGGGGCAGCGCCAGATGAGCTTGCCGTCCTCTTCAACGATGCTGATCTCGCCGTCCCAGCCGCAGACCTGGCAGTAGTCGGACTTGGTGTTCAGCTCGGCGTAGATGATGTTGTCGTAGATGAACTTCATCACCTGCAAAACGGCCTCGAGGTTCTGCTGCATATCGGGGACCTCAACGTAGCTGATCGCGCCGCCGGGGGAGAGGTGCTGGAACTGCGCTTCAAACTTGAGCTTGCTGAACGCATCGATCGGCTCGGTGACGTGGACGTGGTAGGAGTTGGTGATATAGCCCTTGTCCGTCACGCCCTCGATCACGCCGAAGCGCTTTTGCAGGCACTTGGCAAACTTGTAGGTCGTGGACTCGAGCGGCGTTCCGTAGAGGGAGTAGTCGATGTTCTCGGCGGTCTTCCACTCCTTGCACTTGTCGTTCATCTTCTGCATGATGGAAAGGGCGAAGGGCGTGGCGCTCGGGTCGGTGTGGCTCTTGCCGGTCATGTACTTCACGCACTCGAAAAGGCCCGCGTAGCCGAGCGAAATGGTGGAGTAGCCGTTGTAGAGCAGGCGGTCGATCGGCTCGCCCTTTTTGAGTCTCGCGCACGCGCCGTACTGCCAGAGGATGGGCGCTGCGTCGGAGAGCGTACCCTTCAGGCGGTCGTGGCGGCAGCGCAGGGCGCGGTGGCAAAGCTCGAGGCGCTCTTCAAAGATCGACCAGAACTTGTCGATGTTGCCGCCGGAGGAAAGGGCAACGTCGGGCAGGTTGATCGTCACGACGCCCTGATTGAAGCGGCCGTAATACTTGTGCTTGCCCGGCTCGTAGTTGCCGGCGTTGGCGATGTTGCCCACGCCCGCGTCGGTGAAGCGGTCGGGCGTGAGGAAGCTGCGGCAGCCCATGCAGGGATACACGTCGCCCTTGAGCTCGAGCATTTTCTTTTCGCTGATGTAATCGGGCACCATGCGGCGCGCCGTGCATTTTGCGGCGAGCTTTGTGAGATAATAGTAGGGCGAATCCTCGTGGATGTTGTCCTCCTCGAGCGTGTAGATGAGCTTGGGGAACGCGGGCGTGACCCACACGCCCTGCTCGTTCTTCACACCCTCGTAGCGCTGGAGCAGCATCTCCTCGATGATGAGCGCGAGATCGCGCTTCTCCTGCTCGCTGCGCGCCTCGTTGAGGTACATGAATACGGTGATGAAGGGGGCCTGTCCGTTTGTGGTCAGGAGCGTGACGACCTGATACTGGATCGTCTGCACGCCGCGGCGGATCTCCTCGCGCAGGCGCTTTTCCACGATGCGGGCGATCTTCGTCTCATCCTGCGCGACGCCAAGCTCCTCGATCTCGGCAAGCACCTGCTTGCGGATCTTCTGGCGGGAAACATCCACAAAGGGCGCGAGGTGGGTGAGCGAGATGCTCTGCCCGCCGTACTGGTTGCTCGCCACCTGCGCGACGATCTGCGTGGCGATGTTGCAGGCGGTGGCGAAGGAATGCGGACGCTCGATGAGCGTTCCGGTGATGACGGTGCCGTTCTGCAGCATATCCTCGAGGTTCACGAGGTCGCAGTTGTGCATGTGCTGGGCATAATAGTCCGTGTCGTGGAAGTGGATGATGCCCTCCTCGTGCGCCTTGACGATGTCCTCGGGCAGGAGGATGCGGTTGGTCAGGTCGCGGCTGACCTCGCCCGCCATGTAGTCGCGCTGCGTGGAGTTGACGACGGGGTTTTTGTTGCTGTTCTCCTGCTTGGCCTCCTCGTTGTTGCACTCGATGAGGGTGAGGATCTTGTCGTCCGTCGTGTTGCTCTTGCGCACGAGCGAGCGGGTGTAGCGGTAGGTGATGTAGCGCTTGGCGACCTCGAACGCGCCGTGCGCCATGATCTGGTGCTCAACAAAGTCCTGGATCTCTTCGACCGTGGGCGCGCGGCCAAGGCCCTGGCAGGCGATCTCCACACTCTCGGCGATGCGCTGGATCTGCACGGGCGTCATGCGCGCGTCCTCCTCGACAACGTCGTTGGCCTTGCTCACTGCCGCGATGATCTTGACGATATCAAATTCGACTTCTGCGCCGTTGCGTTTGATGACCTTCATATTGACCCTCTCCTTTTCTCTCCTGAAAGTAGTGATTTCGTATCCTACACAATATCTTGTGGTGTATTTTTATCTGCTACCTAATTATGGCACATCAGGGCCATGAATGCAAGGAAAAAGTATGTGCAAATACTGCCAAGATACAGAGCCTGCTTTGGGTACTATTGACGAAAGGGCCGCGCTGCCGCGCGGCGGGGGCGGGGGGAGAAGGTATCAAAATCGGTAAAGCCCGTCATGCAAAAATGATGCTTTTCTTCGCGCGAAAAAGCGGCTATAATACAATATGATAATGAAAAGCGCCGATGCGGCGCGAGAAAAAAGACAGAGAGAAGAGAGAATTCTATGACTTCCCTTGCAAAAAAAACGCACGGGCAGATGTCTGAGTCGCTGCTGACGGCGTCGTTTATCATTCTGTCCGGCGGATTGCAGGACGCTTACACCTACCTTTGCCGCGGCAAGGTCTTCGCCAACGCGCAGACGGGCAACATCGTGCTCTTCAGCGCGCATCTCTTTGAGGGGGAATGGGCGCTCTGCGCGCGCTATCTTGTGCCGGTGCTGTCGTTCATGGCGGGCGTGTTCGTGGCCGAGTGCGTGCACCGGCGTTACCGGTACATGGAAAAGGTGCACTGGCGGCAGCTCATCATCGTGGCGGAGATCGTGCTGCTGTTTTTCGTGGGGTTTCTTCCCCAGAGCGTCAACACGCCGGCCAACGCGCTTGTCTCCTTTGTCTGCGCCATGCAGGTGCAGACCTTCCGCAAGGTGCGCGGCCACGCCTACGCGAGCACCATGTGCATTGGCAATATGCGCAGCGGCACGGACGCGCTGTGCGCCTATTTCCACACGCACGATAGGAAGATACTCGAAAAAGCGCTGACCTATTTCGGTGTGATCGGCCTGTTCGCCGTGGGCGCGGGCATCGGCTCGGTGCTGACGAAGGCCTTTGCCGAGCGCGCGATCTGGCTTTCGTGCGTGCTGCTGGCGATCAGCTTTTTCATCATGCTCATCCGCGAGGACAAGTGAATATCGTTTTCAGCCGGGGGCGGTGACCAGAATCATGCGGTCACCGCCTTTTCTTGCCAAGAAATGACAGAGTCGATTCATTTTCCTGCAAAATGTGCCTGCGCATATGAACGAACTGTGAAGAATGTATGAGACTAGACAAATCAGGGCGAGTGTATATGGAATCAGCGGGAAAACTATGCTATAAAGTTAGCATAAAGAAAAGCACAGACAAAAGCAAGCAACAACAAAAGAGAACGAACTTATTGAAAAAATTAAATGTTGCCTTGCCTATCGAATCAATCTATAATAAGGCATAAATGAAAGCGCCGCATCCGGCGCGAAGAAAGAAGAGGTGGAGCGGAATGGCAATGGAAGAATTGCTGGCCGTGCAGGAACTGGAAAAGCGCCTTGCAGAGCAATACGCCGAGGCGCAGGCGGAAGCGAAGAAGCGCATCGCCGTAGAGCAGCGGGCCTTTGCACGCCAGATCGAAGATAACCGCCGCAACTGCGGCGTGGAGGCGCGGCAGAAGATGACGGACGCCGAACAGCGCGCGCAGCGTCAGGCGGACGAGATCATCGCAAAGGCGCGCAGAGAATGCGAGGAAATGCAGCAGGCGGCGCGCGCGAAGCTTGAGCGCGCGGCGCAGTGGATCGCAGAAGAGGTTGTGAGAAACGAATGGCAATCGTAGCAATGAAGCATCTTCGCCTTGTAGGGCTTGAGAGCGAGCGCGAGGCGCTGCTCCGGGCCATGCAGGAGATGGGATGCATAGAGATCTCCGGTGTGGACGGCGCGGAGAATGCGCTGCAGGAGGGCTTTGCCCGCCCGGACGATAAGGCGCTCCTTTCCGCGCAGGAGAGCGCGCGGTCCTGCCGCGCGGCGCTTGCGGCGCTGGGGCGCTATGCTCCCGAGAAAAAGGGACTTTTCCGCAAGCGAGCGAGCGTTGCGCGAAAAGAGTTTTTCAGCGCGGAGAGCGCGCAGGAGGCAAAGGACACGGCGGATGCGCTGAACGCCATGCAGCGCCGCCTCGGCGAGATCGAGAGCGAGCGGGCGAAGGATGAAGCGCTGCGCGCCTCCCTTGCGCCGTGGCTGGCGCTCGACGTACCGCTCGAGCAGGAGGACGGCGCGCTGTGCGTGACGCTCGGCACGGTGAACGCGGCAGTGACAGACGAAGCGCTGAACGCCGCGTGCGCGGCGTTTGACGGTCTTGCCCTCTGGCGCGAGGCTTCGGCCGACCGCTCGCTGCGCTATCTCTTGATCGCCTGCCACGAGAGTGTGAACGAAGCGGCGATGACGGCGCTGCGCGCGATCGGCTTTTCCCCTGTGAGCTTTCGCGGCTTGCAGGGCACGGCCAAGGAGAACGACGCAGCCGCGCAGGCGCACTTGACCGCGCTCCAAAAGGAGCGGCAGGACATCGAGCAGCGCATCGCGTCGCTCGGCGGCAAGCGGGAGGCGCTGCTGGAGGCGAGCGACCGCGCCGCCATTACGCTGCGGCGCGAGGAGGCGAAGAGCCGCCTCGTCGAGACGGACCGCGCCTTCCTGCTGGAGGGCTGGCTGCCGGCCGCGCGCTGCGAAGAGCTTGAGAAAACGCTCGCTCCCTTCACCTGCGCGATTGAAACGCGCGATCCGGCGGAGGAAGAATACCCGCAGGTGCCCGTGCAGCTTAAAAACAATAAGCTCACGCGCCCGCTCAACATGGTGACGGAGATGTATTCCCTCCCCGCCTACGGCACGCTCGACCCGAACCCGCTGATGGCGCCGTTCTTCATCCTGTTCTACGGCATCATGATGGCGGACATGGGCTACGGCCTTTTAATGATGATCGCTTCGGTCATCATCAGCAAAAAGTACCGTCCCAAGGGAACGAGCGGAGAGCTGTTCAGTTTGCTGGGTCTCTGCGGTCTCGCTACCTTCATCGTGGGCGCGATGACGGGCGGCTTTTTCGGCGACTTCCTCACCCAGCTTGTCGCCATCGTCAGCCCCGGCACGGTCTTTACGCTGCCCAAGCTCTTCGACCCGCTCGACGATCTGACGATGATCCTGATCGGCTCGATGGCGCTGGGCCTTGTGCAGATCATCACGGGCATGGCCATCAGCCTCATCGAAAAGTGCAAGCGGAAGAGATTTCTCGACGCCTTTTTTGAAGAGATCACATGGTGGCTCGTATTCCTCGGCATTGCGCTGGCAGTCCTCAAAAAGGGGACGGCGGCGCTGTACCTCGGCTGCGCGCTGGTGCTGCTCGGCCCCATCGTGCAGGGCAAGGGCTGGGGAAAGCTCACGGGCGTTTTCGGCTCGGTCTACAATCACGTGACAGGCTACTTCGGCGACATTTTGTCCTACACGCGCCTGATGGCGCTGATGCTCGCCGGCAGCGTGATCGCGCAGGTCTTCAATATGCTCGCGGCGATGCCGGGGAACGTGGTGGCGTTTGTCATCATCTCGATGCTCGGCAACGCGATGAACTTCGGCCTCAATCTTCTCGGCTGCTACGTGCACGATTTGAGATTGCAGTGCCTTGAATTTTTCAACAAGTTCTACGTCGATGGCGGAAAGCCCTTCCGGCCGATGACGCTGGACACGGAATATGTCGATCTACAGTAAAAAAACGGGAAAACCGTAAGGAGGAACATTATGGGTATTTTTCAACTGACAACGGGCGGCGCCATCGGTATGCTGGGCGCGGGTCTTGCGGTGTGTCTTGCCGGCGCGGGCAGCGCGCGCGGCACGGGTCTTGCCGGTGAAGCCGGCACGGGGCTTCTGTGCGAGGACCCGAGCAAATTCGGTAAGGTGATGATCCTGCAGGTCATCCCCGGTACGCAGGGACTCTACGGCCTCGTCATCGGCTTTCTGTGCCTGATGCGCATGGGCGTGTTCAACGGGACGTATGTGGATATGTCCCTTCAGGAAGGGCTTCGTTACTTCGCGGCCTGTATGCCCATCGCCATCGGCGGCGGCATTTCGGCGGTCGCACAGGGCCGCGTGGCCGCAGGCTCGATCAACATTCTCGCGCGCCAGCCCGAGCACTGGACGAAGGGCATGGTGCTGTGCGTCGTGGTCGAGTTCTACGCGATCCTGTCGCTTCTGGCGTCGATCATGATGCTGCTCAACATCGGCTGAATTTACGCTGACAGAAAGGCGGAAACGCAATGAACGGAATGGAAAAGATCACCGCGCGCATGGAGCAGGACGCGGCGCGCGCGCTCGATGAGCTGAACGAGCAGACCGCGCGCCAGCTTGCCGCGCTGCGGCAGGAGTGCGCAGCGCGCATCGAGCAGGATCGCGCCGCGGCGGCGCAGCGCTCCGATCAGGCGGCGCGGGAGCGCTACGAGCGCCTTTGCTCCGCTGCTGAAATGGAGACGCGAAAGCTTATGCTCTCTGCGCAGCAGGAGGTGCTGAAGGAGGCTTACGAGCGTGCGCTCGCGCAGCTTTGCGAAATGCCGGAAGAGCAGTACCTTGACCTTCTCGTGCACCTTTTGAAGCGCGCCGTGAGCACGGGGAAAGAGGAGATCGTCCTTTCCCAAAAGGACCGCGAGAAGATCGGGCAGGCGCTCGCCGAGCGTGCGAACCGGGAGCTTGGAACCAATCTCACGCTCGCGAGCGAAAGCGCGGACATCCGCGCGGGCTTCCTGCTCTCAAGCCGGGAGTGCGACGTGAACTGCTCGTTTGAAACGCTGCTCGCGCTCTCGCGCGAGAAGACCGAGCGCCGCGCCGCGCAGCTCCTCTTTGCGCAGTAAGGGAGGGGAGAAGCGGTGCAGCAGTATCGGGATACAAATTATGCAGCGGTCTCTGCGGCGCTGCACGCGCGCGAAGCGCACCTTTTGACAAGCGCGCTCTCCGAGCGGATGCTCGAAGCGCCCACCGCGGAGGAAAGCTGCAAGGTGCTCGGCGAATGCGGCTATGCGCTGCCGGAGAAATGCACGCTTGCAGCTATGGAGGAAATGCTCGCCCTTGCGCGCGGGGCGCTCTACCGCGAGGTCGCGGTGCTCGCGCCGGACAAGCGCATCGTGGAGATCTTCCGCCTCAAGTACGACTATCACAACGCAAAGCTTGCGCTCAAGGCAAAGCGCACGGGCGAGGACGCATCCCGCCTGGTGATCGACTGCGGACGCTATGATGCACTCGCGCTGCTGCGCGGCGAGCGGGGGATGCTCTCTTCTCGCATGGGCCGCGCGATGGCGCAGGCGGAGCGGGAGAGCGAAGGCGGCGACGTCCGCGCAGCGGAGCTGACGCTGGATCGGGCCTGCTTTGAAGAGATGAGCGCGCTTGCGAAGGAAACGGAGAGCGAGTTTCTCATCGGCTATGTTGCCTTGCAGATCGATGCGATCAACCTGCGCACGCTTGTGCGCGCGCAGCGCATGGGCGCTTCGGCGGAGCTTCTCTCCGCGGCGCTGCTGCCGGGAGGACATATCCCGGCAGAGCAGCTCAGGACCGTGCGCGGCGACCGCCTTGCAGAGCTCACGCGCGGCAGCGCGCTTTCGGCGGCGGGCGAGCTTGCCGCCTCGCTCACGAGCGGCAGCCTCACGGCCTTTGAGCGCGCGTGCGACGATGCGCTCGTGCAGTATTTGCAGCGCGCGCGCAGAACCCCCTTCGGGCCCGAGGTCATCGTGGGATACCTGAGCGCGAAGGAGGCGGAATTCACCGCCGTGCGCACCATTTTATCCGGTAAGCTCGCGGGGCTGAGCGCGGAGGACATCCGCGCGCGCCTGCGCTTGAGTTATTTGTAAGGAGGGCGGCAGATGAACAAGATCGCAGTGATCGGCGGGCGCGACAGCGTGCTCGGCTTCCGTGCCCTCGGCCTTGAGACCTGCATCGCTGAGAACGGCGAGCAGGCAAAGGCGGCCATCCACCGCATGGCGAAGGAGAACTACGCCATCATTTACCTCACCGAGCATCTGGCCGCGCAGATCCCCGCGGAGATCGAGCGGCGGCGCGAGGACTTATCCCCCGCGATCATCCTCATCCCCGGCAGGGAAGGAAGCCTCGGCATCGGTATGGCGGGCGTTCGCACGGCCACGGAAAAGGCCGTCGGCGCGGACATTTTGTAAAAAAAGGAGCGAACACCTTATGGGAAAGATCGTTAAAGTCTCCGGCCCGCTGGTCGTCGCCTCGGGACTTTCGGAAGCGAATATGGCGGACGTGGTCCGCGTGGGCGAGCAGCACCTCATCGGCGAGATCCTGACGATGAGCGGCGACTCCGCCGCCATTCAGGTCTATGAAGAGACCTCGGGCCTCGGCCCGGGCGCAGAGGTCGTGACGACCGGCTCGCCGCTCTCCGTGGAGCTCGGCCCCGGCCTCATTGAGAATATTTACGACGGCATCCAGCGCCCGCTGGAGGTCATCCGCCGGAAGACCGGCGGCAACTTCCTGCCGCGCGGCGAGGAGGTCCCCGCGCTCGACCGCGAGAAGAAGTGGGACTTCACCGCCGTCGCCAAGGCGGGCGACCACCTCATCGGCGGCGACGTGCTCGGCACGGTGCAGGAAACGCCGTCCATCCTCCACAAGATCATGCTGCCGCCGAACATGAGCGGCACGGTGAAGGAGATCTGCTCGGGCAGCTTTACCGTGGAGGAAACGGTCGCAGTTGTTGAGACGGACAAGGGCGAAACGAAGGAGCTCACGATGCTCCAGAAGTGGCCCGTGCGCGTGGGGCGGCCCTACATGAAGAAATACCCGCCCGTCACGCCGCTCCAGTCCGGCCAGCGCATCGTGGATACCTTCTTCCCGGTCGCCAAGGGCGGCACGGCGGCCATTCCGGGGCCGTTCGGCAGCGGCAAGACTGTCATGCAGCACGCGCTTGCCAAGTGGGCGGACGTGGATCTCGTCGTTTACATCGGCTGCGGCGAGCGCGGCAACGAGATGACCGACGTTCTGCGCGAGTTCCCGGAGCTCATCGACCCGCGCACGGGCGAGAGCCTGATGAAGCGCACGGTGCTCATCGCCAACACCTCGGATATGCCGGTCGCGGCGCGTGAGGCGAGCATCTACACCGGCATCACCATCGCCGAATACTTCCGCGACATGGGCTATGCCGTCGCGGTCATCGCCGACTCGACCTCCCGCTGGGCGGAGGCGCTGCGCGAAATGTCGGGCCGTCTGGAAGAGATGCCCGGCGAAGAGGGCTACCCCGCCTACCTTTCCTCGCGTTTGGCGCAGTTCTACGAGCGCGCGGGCGTGGTCGAGTGCCTCGGCAGCGACGAGCGGCAGGGAAGCCTCACCGCCGTCGGCGCGGTCTCGCCTCCGGGCGGCGACCTTTCCGAGCCCGTCTCGCAGGCGACGATGCGCATCGTCAAGGTCTTCTGGGCGCTGGATTCGTCCCTTGCCTACCGCCGTCACTTCCCGGCCATCAACTGGCTCAACTCCTATTCGCTCTATCTCGATTCTCTGCGCCCGTGGTACAGCGAGCATCTGGGACATGAGTTCCTTGAAAACCGCGAGTGGGCAATGGCGATGCTGCAGGAGGAGTCGAGCCTCAACGAGATCGTGCAGCTCGTCGGCAAGGATTCCCTCAGCGCGAAGGACCAGATCACGCTCGAGGTCGCGCGCATGATCCGCGAGGACTTTTTGCAGCAGAACTCCTTTGCCGACAACGACGCCTATTCCGAGTACGACCGTCAGGCGCGTATGCTCTCGCTCATCCGCCAGTACGACACGCACTGCCGCAGCGCGGCGGAGCGCGGCGGCGACCTTGCCGAGATGTTTGCCATCCCCGCGCGCGAGAAGATTGGCCGCGCCAAGGGCGTTCCCGCCGATCAGTATAAGGACGCTTACGCGAACCTGCTCGTGGAGATGGATGAGCAGCTTGCCGCGATCGCTGAGAAGGGAGAGAAGGAAGAATGATCCGTGAATATAAGACCATCCGCGAAATTTCCGGCCCTCTGATGGTCGTGGACCATGTGCAGGGCGTCACCTATGACGAGCTGGCGGAGATCGTCCTCTCCGACGGCAGCACGCGCCGCTGCAAGGTGCTCGAGGTCAACGGCGACCGTGCGGTCGTGCAGCTTTTTGAATCCTCCGCCGGCATCAACCTCGCTGACTCGCGCATCCGCTTTCTGGGCCATCCGCTCCAGCTTGCCGTGTCGCGCGATATGCTCGGGCGCGTCTTCAACGGCATGGGCCAGCCCATCGACGGCGGCCCCGCCATCATCGCCGACGAGCACCGCGATATCAACGGCCTTGCGATGAACCCTGCGGCGCGCAACTACCCCAACGAGTTCATCCAGACCGGTATTTCCACCATCGACGGGCTCAACACCCTCGTGCGCGGGCAGAAGCTGCCCATTTTTTCCGGCTCAGGCCTGCCGCACGCGCAGCTTGCCGCGCAGATCGCGCGTCAGGCGAGGGTGTTGGACGGCGAGAGCAACTTTGCCGTTGTGTTCGCCGCCATCGGCATCACGTTTGAAGAGTCTGAGTACTTCGTCAACGAATTCAAGCGCACCGGCGCCATCGACCGCACGGTGCTCTTTACGAACCTTGCCAACGACCCCGCCGTTGAGCGTATTGCAACGCCGCGCATGGCGCTCACGGCCGCGGAGTATCTCGCTTTCGACTGCGGGATGCACGTGCTCGTCATCCTCACGGATATCACGAACTACGCCGAGGCCCTGCGCGAGATCAGCGCGGCGAAGAAGGAAGTCCCCGGCCGCCGCGGCTATCCCGGCTACCTCTACACCGACCTTGCGACGATGTACGAGCGCGCGGGCCGTCAGGTCGGCAAGGACGGCTCGATCACGATGATCCCCATCCTCACGATGCCCGAAGACGACAAGACCCACCCCATCCCCGACCTCACGGGCTATATCACCGAGGGGCAGATCATCCTCTCGCGCGAGCTGTACCGCCGCGGCATCAACCCGCCGGTGGACGTGCTGCCGAGCCTTTCCCGCCTCAAGGACAAGGGCATCGGCGCGGGCAAGACGCGCGAGGATCACTCCGGCACGATGAACCAGCTCTTCGCCGCCTACGCCACCGGTAAGGAAAACAAGGAGCTGATGAGCATCCTCGGCGAGGCGGCGCTCAGCCCGACCGACCTTCTCTACGCCAGGTTTGCCGACGAGTTTGAAAAGCGCTACGTCGCGCAGGGGAGCGACGAGAACCGCTCCATCGAGCAGACGCTCGACCTCGGATGGGAGCTTCTCTCCATCCTGCCGCGCAGCGAGCTCAAGCGCATTAAGCCGGAGTATATCGACAAATACCTCAAAAAAGACGAGTAAGGGGGGAGAAACGTGCCTACGACCACTGTCAATCCCACCCGCATGGAGCTCACGCGCCTCAAAGCGCGTCTGCGCACCGCCCAGCGTGGGCACAAGCTCCTCAAGGACAAGCGCGACGAGTTGATGAAGCAGTTCATGGACGTTGTGCGCGAGGACCGCGCGCTGCGCGAGAAGGTGGAGCAGGCCCTGACGCGGGCCTACGGCTCATTCACCGTGGCGAGCGCGCTGATGTCGCCGGAGATGCTCGAGCAGGCGCTGATGTGTCCGCGCCAGAGCGTTTCGCTCGACATGAGCAGCGAAAACGTGATGAGCGTCGAGGTGCCGCGCTATGAGTTCAAGCTCGCAAGCGAGGACGGCGGGGACATCTACCCCTACGGCTTTGCCCAGACGAGCGGCGAGCTTGACGATGCCGTGCGCGAGCTGGGCGACATCCTGCCCGACCTTCTGCGCCTTGCCGAGGTCGAGAAGGCGACGCAGCTGCTCGCTGCCGAGATCGAGCGCACGAGACGGCGCGTCAACGCGCTCGAGTACGTCAAGATCCCGCAGATGCAGCAGAGCATCAAGTATATCACGATGAAGCTCGACGAAAACGAGCGCGCCAACACCATCCGCCTCATGAAGGTCAAGGATATGATCCTGCAAGAGGCCATCGAGGAGCGCCGCCAGACCGACGCGGCCGCCGGAACGGGGCTTTTGTGAGAAGTGCAAAAAAGAGGGAACCTAAGAAGGTTCCCTCTTTTTTTGGCTTTTTTAGTTTTCGGCCTTGGTCTCGCAGTACAGGCAGCGGTAGGTGCGCGTGCTCTCTTCGGTCAGCGTGAAGACCTGCGGCAGCTCCTGCTCAACGGAGGTGATGCAGCGGGGGTTCTTGCAGCGGATGACGTTGGTGATGCGCTCGGGCAGCTTGAGCTGGCGCTTTTCGATGCGCTTGCCGTCCTTAATGATGTTGACGGTGATGCCGGGGTCAACATAGCCGATGACGTCCCAGTCAAGGTCGAGCACCTGGTCGATCTTGATGATGTCCTTGCGGCCGAGCTTGCCGCTCGAAACGTTCTTGAGTAGCGCAACGGAGCAGTCGAGCTTGTCAAGACCGAGGATGTTGTAGAGCTCCATCGCCTTGCCGGCGGAGATGTGGTCGATAACGATACCGTTGGAAATAGCGTCGATGATCATGTGTAAGTCCCTCCCTTATTCAATACCAAGCAGCTTGAGGATGAGCGCCATGCGGATGAAGCGGCCGTTGCGGACCTGCTTGAAGTAGCAGGCGCGGGGATCGTCGTCCACGGCAACGGAGATCTCGTTCACGCGCGGCAGCGGGTGCAGGATGCAGAGATCCTTCTTGGCGCTGCGCAGCTTCTCCGGGGTGAGGATGTAGCTGTCCTTCAGGCGGAGGTAATCTTCCTCGTTGAAGAAGCGCTCGCGCTGAACGCGGGTCATGTAGAGAATGTCGAGCTCGGGCATGACGGCTTCGAGGTCGGTCGTCTGCTCGTAGGGGATGTTGTTCTTCTTGAGCGCCTCGTTCTTCACGTAGCTGGGGAGCTTGAGCTCCTCGGGGGAGATGAGAACGATCTTGATGCCGGTGTAGCGGCTCAGGGCGCTGATGAGGGAGTGGACGGTGCGGCCGAACTTCAGGTCGCCGCAGAAGCCCACGGTCAGGTCGTTGAAGCGGCCCTTTTCACGGTTGATGGTGAGAAGGTCGGTCAGCGTCTGGGTGGGGTGGTTGTGGCCGCCGTCGCCCGCGTTGATGACGGGGACCTCGGAGTGCATGGAGGCGACCAGCGGCGCGCCCTCCTTGGGGTGGCGCATGGCGATGATGTCAGCATAGCAGCTGACAGTGCGCACCGTGTCGGAAACGCTCTCGCCCTTGGCGGCGGAAGAGCTGCTTGCGGACGAGAAGCCCAGCACCTTGCCGCCGAGACCGAGCATCGCGGACTCAAAGCTCAGGCGCGTGCGGGTGGAAGGCTCAAAGAAGAGCGTTGCGAGGATCTTGCCGTCGCACTTGTGTGCGTAGGCGTCGGGGTGGTCGATGATGTCATTGGCCGTGGCGACCATATCGTCGATCTCCTGGGTGGTCAGCTGTAAAATGTCGATCAAATGCTCCATGTTAGTTCTTTCCTCCGATCCAAGATTCATCCGACGGGTTGTTGCGGAACTGAATGAGACGCGCAACGTCCTCGGGGTGGATATAGTTTTGCTTCGCCGCTACGTCGGCGATGACATCAAAGTTGGTGAGGCTGTGATTTCTCACGTTGGCGGCGGCGAGGCGGTCAAGACCCTTCTGCATCCCGTAGGTGAAGATGCTCGCAACGCCCAGCACCTCCGCGCCCGCTTCGCGCAGGACGCTTACAACGTCCAGAACGCTGCCGCCGGTGGAGATGAGGTCCTCGATGACGACGACCTTCTGGCCCGGCTCAAGGCGGCCCTCGATCTGGTTCTGGCGGCCGTGGTCCTTGCCGGACGAGCGCACATAGCCCATGGGAAGGCCCATCATGTGACCGACGATGGCGGCGTGGGCGATGCCCGCCGTGCTCGTGCCCATCAGCACCTCCGCGTCGGGATAGTCTGTGCGGATGACCTCGCACAGCGCGCTTTCCACCTGCGTGCGCACCTCGGGCGCGGTCAGGATGAGGCGGTTGTCGCAGTAGACGGGGCTCTTAATGCCGCTGGCCCAGGTGAAGGGCTCGTCCGGGCGGAAAAAGACCGCGCGGATGGAGAGCAGGCCCTCTGCAATGCTGCGTTCCAAATGCTCCATTTCTATCTCTTCTCCTTTCAAATGATCAGTCGATTGACAAGATCAGGGTTTCCAAAGTATCGGGTGTTTCGCTGATGTAGTCGGCGCCGGCGGCGGTGAGCTCCTCGCGGCTGCCGTAGCCGTAGAGCACGCCGATCACATCGAGTCCTGCCATGTGCGCGCCGATGACGTCGTGCTCGCGGTCGCCGACCATGACGGCGCGGGAAAGATCATCGCAGCCGGCCGCCTTGAGCGCGGCTTTTACGACGTTTACCTTTTTGCCCGCTTCCTTGTCGCCCTCGGGCGCGCCGCAGACGGCGTCAAAGTAGGGCGCGAGCGAGAAGTGCTCCAGAATGCGCTCGGCCATGGTGTCGAGCTTCGATGTGGCGACAAAAAGACGCTTGCCCTCGCTCCTGAGATGCGCGAGCAGCGCGGGGATGCCGGGGTAGGGGGCGTTGTCGAGCCAGCCGTCCTGCCGGTAGTATTCGCGGAATTTCGCAACCGCAGCGTCGACATCTTCCGCGCTCACGAAGCGTGCGAAGGTCTCGCTGAGCGGCGGGCCGACAAAGAACGACAGCTCGCGCCAGTCGCGCTCGATGCCGAACGCACGCAGGGCGTACTGTCCGGCCTTCATGATGCCGGGGCCGGAGTCGGTCAGCGTGCCGTCCAGATCAAAGAGAATGATATCGCGGCGCATTGCTTAGCCCACAAACTCGCTGACGCAGCGGCGATAGGCGGCGACGGGGTCCTCCGCCTGCGTGATGGGACGGCCGACAACGATGTAGTCCGAGCCGATCTCGCGCGCCTTTGCGGGCGTGGTGATGCGCACCTGGTCGTCCGCCTTCGCGTCGGCAAAGCGGATGCCGGGGGTGACGGTGACAAATTCCTTCGCGCAGGCTTCATGGATGCGCCCGGCCTCGAGCGGGGAGCAGACCACGCCGTCAAGACCGGCGGCCATGGCGTTTTTCGCGTAGTCGATCACCACTTCCTCAAGGGGGCGGTGGATGCCGATCTCATCCTCCATGCTCTGCTGGCTCGTGGAGGTGAGCTGCGTGACGGCGATGAGCATCGGACGCGTGCCGTCCGCGCGGGTCAGACCCTCGAGCGCGGCGGACATCATCGCGCGCGTGCCGGGGGCGTGGAGGTTGACCATGTCCACATCGAGGGAGGAGAGCACGGCCATGGCCTTTTTCACGGTGTTGGGGATGTCGTGCAGCTTGAGATCGAGGAAGATCTTGTGGCCGCGGGCCTTGATCTCGCGCACGATCGCGGGGCCTTCGGCGTAGAAGAGCTCCATGCCAATCTTCACAAAGGGCTTTTCGCCGGTGAAGCGGTCGAGAAACGCGAGGGTCTTTTCCTTGCTGTCGAAATCCAGCGCAATGATAACGTCCTTACCCATGGTGGGCACCTCCTATGATGTCGTTCAAATCGTTGATATTGTATTTCTGCATGACGCGCGGCAGATCCTCGACGATGCGGCGGCAGGCGAAGGGGTCGACAAGGTTGGCAGCGCCGACCTCGACCGCCGTTGCGCCCGCGAGCATCAGCTCGATGACATCCTCGGCACTCATCACGCCGCCGAGACCGACGACGGGGATGCGCACCGCTTCATAGACCTGCCAGACCATGCGCACGGCAAGCGGGAAGATCGCCGGGCCGGACATACCGCCCGTGCCGTTGGCAAGCAGCGGGCGCTTCGTTCTGGGGTCGATGCGCATGCCCATCACGGTGTTGATGAGGCTGATGCCGTCCGCGCCTGCGTCCTCGCAGGCTCTCGCAATGTCTGCAATGCTCGTGACGTTGGGGGAGAGCTTGACGATGACGGGCTTTTTGACCGCGTCCTTCACCGCGCGCGTGACCGACGCGGCAGCCTTCGGGTCAGTGCCGAAGCTCATGCCGCCGCCGTGGACATTGGGGCAGGAGATGTTCACCTCGAGCCAGCCGACCTGCGGGCAGGCGTCGAGCTTCCGGCAGACCTCGACATATTCATCGAGCGAAAAACCGCTGACATTCGCCATGACGGGCTTGTGGAAAACGCGCGCGAGCCTGGGAAGCTCCTCGGCGATGACCGCGTCCACACCGGGATTCTGAAGGCCCACGGCGTTGAGCACACCGCTTTGCATCTCGGCGATGCGCGGCTGGGGGTTGCCAAGGCGCGGCTCGCGCGTCGTTCCCTTGAAGGAGAACGTGCCGAGGCAGTTGATATCGTAAAGCTCTGCGAACTCGTATCCGTAGCCAAAGGTGCCGCTCGCGGGAATGACGGGGTTGTCGAGCGGAAGAGAGCAGAGCGTGACGTTCGTTTTTACCATTTGATCTCATCCCTCCCAAATACGGGACCCTCGCGGCAGACGCGCTTGGGGCCGTTCACCGTGTCGATCGTGCAGCCCATGCACGCGCCGAAGCCGCAGCCCATGCGCGCTTCCAGACTGATCTGGCCGGGCTTGTCCGTCCTTGCGCAAAGCGCCTTGAGCATCGGCGTCGGCCCGCAGGCGCAGACGGTGTCGAACTGCCCGGGCAGCGCGTCGGTCACAAAGCCGCGCGTGCCGCGTCCGCCGTCCGCCGTTGCGATGACGGTCTGCACGCCGAGCGCTTTGAATTCGTTTTCATAGAACACATCCTCTGCCGTGTTGAAGCCGAGAACGGCGACGGGCGTTTTGCCCGCGGCAAGAAGATGCTTGGCAAGGCCGAAGAGCGGTGCGGCGCCGATGCCGCCGCCTGCAAGGAGCGTCGTTTCGCCGCAGGCGGCAACGTCAAAGCCGTTGCCAAGACCCGAGAGCGCGTCAAGCGTCTGTCCCGGCGTGCGGCGGGAGAGCCAGTCCGTTCCGCCGCCGACGACTTTATAAAGGAGCGTGACGCACTTTTCGTCCCAGTCGCAGATGGAGATGGGCCTGCGCAGGAAGAAACCGGGCAGGCGAAGGTCGAGGAACTGGCCCGGCGCGGTGATGGCCGAGGTGTCGCCCTCGAGCTTCAAACGGTAGACACCGGAAGCGATGGGGGCATTCTCCGCGATGGTGTATTTTACTTCGATCAAAGTGTGTCCTCCTTCCAGACGATCTCGCCGCCGATCATCGTCAGCTTGCACGCGCCGGTGAGGCACGTGCCGGCGAAGGGCGTTGCGCGCCCCATGGTCAAAAATGTTTCGGGGTCGACGGTGTAGCTTTCATTGAGGTCGAATACCGTCAGGTCGGCGACCTGGCCCACGGCGATCTCCGTGCCGCAGCCGAAGCGGCGCATCGGAGCGGTGTGCATCAGCTCGACGAGCTTTTCAAGCGGCAGGATGCCCTTTTTTACAAGGTGCGTGTAGCTTGCGGCAAAGGACGTTTCCAGCCCGACAACGCCCATGGCGCTCTTTTCGAGGCCCTTGGACTTTTCCTCGTGGCTGTGGGGCGCGTGGTCGGTGATGAGCATATCGATCGTCCCGTCCAGAAGCCCCTCGATGAGCGCCTCGCGGTCGGCCTGATCGCGCAGGGGAGGATTCATCTTGAAGCGTCCGTCCTCCTGAAGGTCGTCCTGTGTGAAGGCGAGGTAGTGCGGCGCTGTTTCGCACGTCACGTTTACGCCGCGGCGCTTGGCGTCGCGGATGACCTGAACGCTTTCCCTGGTCGAAACGTGGCAGACGTGGTAGGCGCAGCCCGTTTCCTCGGCGAGCTTTACATCGCGCGCGATCTGGCCCCACTCGCTCTCCGAGCAGATGCCGCGGTGCCCGTGGGCGCGGGCATACGCGCCGTCGTGGATGTAGCCGCCGCGCAGCAGGGAATTGTCCTCGCAGTGCGCGGCGAGGATCTTGCCGAGGCGGCGGCACTCGGCCATCGCCTGACGCATCATGCTCTCGGACTGCACGCCGCGCCCGTCGTCGGAAAAGGCGATGACGTTTTGCGCCATGCCTGCAAGGTCCGCGAGCTGCTCGCCCTTTTCGCCGACCGTGATCGCCCCGTAGGGATGCACGTGAACGAGGGCGTCCTTCTCGATGAGCGCGCGCTGGAGCGCGAGCGCTTCGGCGCAGTCGGGCACGGGGTTCAGGTTCGGCATGGCGGCAACGTGGGCAAAGCCGCCGTGCGCGGCGGCCAGCGTGCCGGAGCGGATGGTTTCCTTATAAGAAAATCCCGGCTCACGAAGATGAACATGAACATCAACGAAACCGGGAAACAAAACCTTATTGGAAATATCAATAGTAATAGTATCATCAGAACGGAAAACACCATCGCCAATAGAGACGATCTTTCCGTCCGAAAGAAACACGTCCGCCAAATGAAACACGCCCTGCGAAAAAACCTGTGCATTCTTCAGAAGATAGCGCATTTTCATTTCCTCCTTGTGTTGTTTTCGGTGCATTATACGGGATAATTTCAGGAATGTCAAGAGCAAAAATCCCGGAAAAACAGCGCGGCAAAAGAAGAGATGAGAAAGTATGCAGCTTTGCTTTGCCCTGCCCTGCGCCGCGCGTTTTTTGCGGCGGCGGAGGGGCGGAAAAGAGGGGGCGGGCTTGGTGTAAACTGCTGTATTCCGCCGAAGGGCCTTCGGCGAAAGAACGTACTTTTCAACGAAAATTTGCCAGGCGCGGAAAAATGTAAAATTATGCGGTTGACAATCGCCGCACAGACTCTTATACTGAGGGCAACAAAGCTCTATGAACGGAGAACAGCAATGAAGAGCATTTTCGTTTTTGCATACTATTATTACTTTACTATGAATTCGTAGTAAGGCTGATTTGTGATGCAAAGATGCAAAGAAGGCTCTGAGAAGAGATTGCTTGATGCGGCACAGGTTCGGCCTGTGCCGCATTTTTTCATTGTGGCGATATGTGTTTGGTCAAGAAGGAGGATACTATCATGATCGTCGTACTTAAGCATGGCGCGGAAGAGAGCAAGCGCGAGCAGCTCATCGGCTGGCTCAAGAATCAGGGCCTCGGTGTGCACATTTCCGAGGGCGTGTATCAGACCGTTCTGGGACTGATCGGCGATACGGCGCGCGTTGACATGGATCTCATCGAGAGCCTCAGCATCGTCGACTCCGTCAAGCGCGTGACCGAGCCCTTCAAGTGCTGCAACCGCAAGTTCCACCCGGACGACATGATCGTTCAAGTGGGCGATGTGAAGATCGGCGGCGGGAATTTCTGCATGATCGCGGGGCCCTGCTCGGTGGAATCCGAGGAGCAGATCGTGGCGGTCGCCAAGGCGGTGAAGGCCTCGGGGGCCAATATGCTGCGCGGCGGCGCGTTCAAGCCCCGCACCTCGCCCTATGACTTTCAGGGCCTCAAGGCCGAGGGCATCGAGCTTTTGAAGATCGCCCGAAAGGAGACGGGCCTTCCCATCGTGACCGAGATCATGGGCACGAACTACCTGCCGCTTTTTGAAGACGTCGATCTCATTCAGGTCGGCGCGCGCAATATGCAGAACTTCGACCTGCTGCGCGAGCTTGGCAGGCTTCGCAAGCCCGTCCTCTTAAAGCGCGGTCTTGCCAGCACCCTCAAGGAGCTTTTGATGAGCGCGGAGTACATCATGGCCGGCGGCAACGAGCAGGTCATCCTCTGCGAGCGCGGCATCCGCACCTATGACGACTACACGAGAAATACGCTCGATCTCGCGGCCGTGCCGATGCTCAAGGAGCTGACGCACCTGCCTGTCATCGTCGACCCGAGCCACGCCACCGGTATTGCGCGTCTCGTGCGCCCCATGGCGCTGGCCGCGGCCGCCTGCGGCAGCGACGGGCTCATCATCGAGGTGCACAACGATCCCATGCACGCGCTGTGCGACGGCGCGCAGTCGCTGCGCCCCGAGCAGTACGACGATCTTGCGAGGGCCGTGCGCCGCGTGAGAGAGGCGGTGGCGCAATGACGGTCGGGATCGTAGGCCTCGGCCTCATCGGCGGCTCATTTGCCAAGGCCTACCATGCCTCTGGCGAACGCGTGCTTGCGCAGGACATTGACCGCGATGTGCTGTCGTTCGCCGTTATCAGCGGCGCGGTGGACGATGCGCTCACCGATGAGACGATGGCGGAATGCGACCTTATCCTGCTGGCGGTCTGCCCTGCGGCGGCGGTCGAATGGCTGAGAGAAAACGCGCCGAAGATCGCCTCTCACACGCTTGTTATCGACTGCTGCGGCACAAAGCGCACGGTCTGCGCGGCCTGCTTTCCCATCGCCACGCGCTATGGCATCACCTACCTTGGCGGACACCCGATGGCGGGCATGCAGTTTTCGGGCTTCAAATATGCCAAGGCCGACCTTTTCCGCGGCGCGCCGATGGTGCTCGTGCCGCCGCGCTTCGATGATATCGAGCTATTGAGCCATGTGAAGGATCTGCTCTCGCCCGCGGGCTTTGGGAGCTACTCCGTTACGACCGCCGAGCAGCACGATGAGATGATCGCCTTCACCTCGCAGCTCGCGCACGTGGCCTCGAACGCTTACATCAAAAGTCCCACGGCGAAGAAGCACAAGGGCTTTTCCGCCGGCAGCTACAAGGACATGACGCGCGTTGCGTGGCTCGCGCCCCATATGTGGGCGGAGCTGTTTTTGGAAAACAGGGACTTTCTGTTGAAGGAGATCGACTGCTACATCGAGCATTTGTCGCAGTACAAGGCCGCGATGGAAGAAAACGACGAAGAAACCCTCATCCGCCTTCTGGACGAGGGCAAAAAGAGAAAGGAAGAGGTGGACGGCTGATGCGAAGCATCCATATCAGGGCCTCGCGCGAGTATGACGTGCTCGTGGAGCGCGGACTGCTCGACCGCGCGGGCGAGTTTTTATCCAAGGTCAGCGCGCCGGGCATGGCGGCGGTCGTGTCGGACGAGACGGCCTTTTCGCTCTACGGCGAGCGGACGGTCAGGGCGCTTGAAAAGGCGGGCTGCCGCGTCCATGCCTTCACCTTCCCCGCGGGCGAGGAGAGCAAGAACCTCTCGACCTACGCGGATGTCCTGCACTTTCTCGGCGAGCACCGCTTCAGCCGCAGCGATGTGGTCGTGGCGCTCGGCGGCGGCGTGGTGGGCGACCTTGCGGGCTTTGCCGCGGCGACATACCAGCGCGGCATGGGCTTTGCCCAGATCCCGACGACGCTGCTTGCGGCGGTGGATTCGTCCGTCGGCGGGAAGACGGCCGTCGACCTGCCTACGGGCAAAAATCAGGCGGGCAGCTTCTATCAGCCCTGCCTTGTCCTCTGCGACCCCGACACGCTTTCTTCGCTCCCCGAGGAGCAGTACCGCTGCGGCTGCGCCGAGATCATCAAATACGCGATGCTCGGGAACGAGGCGTTTTTTGAAGAGCTGGACAGCGTTCCCGTGCGCGAGCAGTATGAGCACGTGATCGAGCTCTGCGTGCAGATGAAGCGCGACATTGTCGGCGCGGACGAGTACGACCTCGGCCGCCGCCGCACGCTGAATCTGGGCCACACCTTCGGCCACGCGGTGGAGCAGTGCAGCGATTTTTCCCTCCTGCACGGCGAGGCGGTCGCCATCGGCATGGCGACGGTCACGCGCGCGGCGGTCAAGCGCCGCATCTGCGGCGAGGAAACGCTCAGGCGCCTTTTGAACATCCTGCATCGCTACGGTCTTCCGACGGAAACGGGCTATGCGCTCGATCAGCTCTATGAAGCGGAGCAGGTCGATAAAAAGATCTCCGGCGGCAAGATGCACCTCATCGTGCCGGAGAAGATCGGCGAGGTGCGCGTGGAGACGATCCCTGTCGAAGCGCTGCGCGACTGGATGCGGGACGGTGGGTTCCGATGATGAGAACGATTCCCTGCGGCGTGCGCACGGGGCGCGTGCATATTCCGGCCTCCAAATCGCAGGCGCACAGGCTGCTCATCTGCGCGGCGCTCGGCGAAGAAAAAACGGAAGTCGTCTGCGACGGCATCTCCGCTGACATTGCGGCGACGGCCAAGTGCCTGCGCGCGCTCGGCGCGGCGGTCGATGAAACGGAAACGGGATTTCTTGTTTCGCCCATCAAAAAAGTCCCCGAGGGGCGCTGCGAGCTTTATTGCGGCGAGAGCGGGTCGACGCTGCGCTTTCTGCTGCCCATCATCGGCGCGCTCGGCGCACAGGCGGCCTTCCACCGCGAAGGACGGCTCCCCGAGCGCCCGCTCGCCCCGCTGGACGGCGTGCTGCGCGCGCACGGCATGACGCTATCTGAGGACGGAGATCTTCTCTTGTGCAGCGGGCAGCTGCAAGCGGGGGACTATGAGATCGCGGGCAACGTGTCCTCGCAGTACATTTCGGGTCTTCTCATGGCGCTGCCGCGCCTGACGGGGGAGAGCGCCTTGAGCGTGACGGATACGCTTGAGTCCGCGGCCTATGTTGCGATGACGGAGGACGCGCTGCGGCTCTCGAATGTCGAATTTTCGAAAAACGGCGCGTCTTACGCGATTCCCGGCGGGCAGCATTTCCGTCTGCCTCCGCGCACGGCCGTCGAGGGCGACTGGTCGAACGCGGCATTCTTCCTCTGCATGGGTGCGCTCGCGAGAGAGGGCGTTCGCGTCGAGGGGCTGAACCTCAAGTCCTCGCAGGGCGATCGCGGCGTGCTGGACGTGCTGCGCGCGTTCGGCGCGGCGGTCAGCGAGGAAGAGAGCGCCGTGACGGTCCGGCGCGGCGCGCTGCGCGGCGTGACGGTCGACGCATCGCCCATCCCCGACCTCATCCCCGTACTGAGCGTGGTTGCATCGGTCGCGGCGGGGGAGACAAGAATCGAAAACGCCTACCGCCTGAGATTGAAGGAATCCGACCGCCTCAAGAGCACGGCAAGCTTGCTGCGCGCGCTCGGCGGGCGCGTTGAGGAAAAGGAAGACGGCCTTGTCATCACGGGTGTGCCCGCGCTGCACGGCGGAAGCGCCGAAACGCAGAACGACCACCGCCTTGCGATGTCCGCCGCCGTTGCCGCCTGCGCCGCGGCGGGTGAGGTCGCGGTCGACAATGACGCTTGCGTTGCCAAGTCCTACCCGCGCTTCTGGGAGGATTACGGCAGCTTGAAAGGAGAGGGCTTATGAGCAGCACCTACGGCGAAAATTTGAAACTGACGATCTTCGGCCAGTCCCATTCCCCCGCCATCGGCGTGACGATCGAGGGCATTCCCGCGGGAGAGAAGGTCGATCTGGACGCGCTTCAGCGCTTTTTAAACCGCCGCGCGCCGGGCAAAAACGCCTGGTCGACGCCGCGCAAGGAAGCCGACACGCCGGAGATCCTGTCGGGCCTTGTGAACGGCTGCACCTGCGGCGCGCCGCTCACGGCCATCATCCGCAACACGAACACAAGGCCGCAGGACTATGAAACCCTTGCCCTCACGCCGCGTCCCGGCCACGCGGATTACACCGCCGAGGTAAAATACGGCGGATATCAGGACCGCGCGGGCGGCGGGCACTTTTCCGGAAGGCTCACGGCGCCGCTGTGCATTGCGGGCGGCATCTGCCTGCAGCTTCTTGCGCGCGAGGGCATCACGCTTGTGAGCCGCATCGCCTCCATCGCGGATGTTTGCGACGAAGGAGCGCTGCTTTCCTCCACGGCGGAGAAGGACTTTCCCGTTGTGAGCGACGCGTGCGGCGAAACCATGCGCGCCGCCATCGCGCAAGCGCGCGAGGCGGGCGACAGCGTCGGCGGCGTTGTGGAATGCGCCGTCCTCGGCGCGCCGGCGGGCCTTGGCGACCCGATGTTCGGCGGCATGGAAAATCGCATCGCCGCCGCGCTTTTCGGCATCCCGGCGGTCAAGGGCGTTGAATTCGGCGCGGGCTTTGGCGCATCGAAGCTGCGCGGCAGCGAGAACAACGACGCTTTTTCGGTCGAAAACGGGAGGATCGTCACCGAGACGAACCACTGCGGCGGCATCCTCGGCGGCATCACGGACGGGATGCCCATCATGTTTCGCGCGGCCTTCAAGCCGACGCCGTCCATTGCGCGCACGCAGCAGAGCGTCAACTTGCAGAGCGTGACGCGCGAGAAACTCGCCATCACCGGCCGCCACGACCCCTGCATCGTGCCGCGCGCCGTGCCGTGCGTGGAGGCGGCGGCCGCCGTCGCCGTCTATGACGCGCTGCTCGCGCGCAGGAAGGAAACGAGGTAAAAGCTATGGATCTGAACGACTACCGCAAAGAGATCGACCAAATCGACGATGAGCTGATCGCGCTGTTCGCCAAGCGCATGGAAACGGCGAAGAAGATCGCCGCCTACAAGCAGGCGAACGGCCTGCGCGTGCTCGATGCGCGCCACGAAAAGGAAAAGATGCGCACGCTGATGGAAAAAACGCCCGAGGAGCTGCGGGAATACGTTTCCTCGCTCTATTCCCTCATCTTCGAGCTCAGCCGCAGCCGCCAGAGCTGCCTGCTCGGCGCGAAGGGCGACCTGCCTAAAAAGATCGCCGAGGCGATCGAAAAGACGCCGCATCTCTTTCCGCAGGAGGCTGCCGTCGCCTGTCAGGGCGTGGAGGGCGCATACTCCGAGCAGGCCTGCGAGAGACTCTTCAAGCGCCCGAGCACCTTCTTTTTCAGCAGCTTCGAGGCCGTGTTCTCCGCCATCGAAAAGGGGCTTTGCCGCTACGGGGTGCTGCCGCTTGAAAACAGCACCGCGGGCAGTGTGAACGCGGTCTACGACCTTATGATGCGCCACAACTTCCGCATTGTGCGCTCGGTGCGCATCAAGGTCGATCACAATCTGCTCGCCAATCCCGGCGCGAAGCTTGAAGACATCCGCGAGATCTACTCCCACGAGCAGGCCATCAGCCAGTGCGCGCACTTTTTGCAGGGCCTTCCGAACGTGAAGGTCATCCGCTGCGAGAATACCGCCGTGGCCGCGCGCATGGTGGCGGAGTCCGGGAGAGACGATGTGGCGGCGCTTTCGTCGCGCGCGTGCATGAACCTCTATGGCCTTGTGAATCTTGCCGCCTCCGTGCAGGATCAGGGCAACAACTTCACGCGCTTTATCTGCATTGCAAAGGATCTTGAAATTTACCCCGGCGCGGACCGCACGAGCCTCATGGTGGTGCTGCCGCACCGTCCGGGTTCTCTCTATCAGGTGCTCTCGCGCTTCTACGCGCTCGGCGTCAACCTCAATAAGCTCGAAAGCCGCCCCATCCCGGAGCGAAACTTTGAGTTCATGTTCTACTTTGATCTTGAGACCTCGGTCTACGCCCCGCAGTTCACCCAGCTCATGGGCGAGCTTCCGGAGCTTTGCGAGGACTTCTCGTATCTCGGCTCTTACAGCGAGGTGATCTGAATGAAACGCTGCGGTCTGCTCGGCGAAAGGCTCGCTCACAGCTATTCGCCCGCCATCCACGCAGAGCTTGCGGACTATGACTACCGGCTCTATGAGGTCGCGCCGGAAAAGCTCGGCGAATTTTTGAAAAACGGGGAATTTGACGGACTGAACGTCACCATTCCCTATAAAAAGGCCGTCATCCCCTACTGCGCGGCGCTTTCGCCCATCGCGCAGAGGCTTCAAAGCGTGAATGTGCTCGTCCGCCGCGCGGACGGTACGCTTTACGGCGACAATGCCGACGCCTACGGCTTTGACGCCATGGTGAAGGCAAGCGGCATTCCGGTCGAGGGCAAAAAGGCGCTCGTTCTCGGCAGCGGCGGCGCGAGCGCAACGGTCTGCGCCGTGCTCGATGCGCTGGGCGCGCGCAGCGTAACGGTCATCTCCCGCAGCGGGGAAGACAACTACGGCAATTTAGAGCGCCACGCGGACGCGGAGCTCATCGTGAACACCACGCCCGTCGGTATGTATCCGAGCTGCGGCGTGTCGCCTGTTGACCTGCGGCAGTTCCCGCGGCTTGAAGGCGTGCTCGATATCGTCTACAATCCCGCGCGCACGGCGCTCGTGATGCAGGCGGAGGCGCTGGGTATCCCGTATATGAGCGGGCTTTATATGCTTGTTGCGCAGGCAAAGCGCACGGCGGAGGTCTTTGAGGGCCGCGCCATTCCGGGCAGCGAGACCGAGCGCATCTGGAAAAAGCTGGGGCGCGAGATGCAGAACATCGTGCTCATCGGGATGCCCGGCAGCGGCAAGAGCACCGTGGCCGCGCGCCTTGCCGAAGCGTTCGATCGCGTTGTGCTCGACAGCGACGCGGAGATCGAAGAGAAAAACGGCGCGAGCTGCGCCCGCCTCATCGAACGAAACGGCGAGGCGGCGTTCAGGAGGATGGAGAGCGAGGTCATCGCCGATCTCGGCAGGCGCTCGGGCATGGTTATCGCCACGGGCGGCGGCTGCGTGACGCGCGAGGAAAACTATGCCTCGTTGCACCAGAATGGCGTCATCTTCTGGCTCAAACGCGACCTTGACAAGCTCCCGCGCGAGGGCCGCCCCCTTTCCGCGGGCGACCTTGGCGCGATGTTCGATAAGCGCAGGGCCTGCTATGAGCGCTTTGCCGACTACAGCGTTGATAACAACGGTACGGTCGAGGAGACGCTGCGGCAGATCATGGCGGCGCTCGCACAATAAGCGCGGAAGAGGCATAACATGAAGGAAGACGGCAGCCGCGGCGAATTTTCGCCGCGGCTGTAGGTTGTGCTTTTGCAAGGGATATGGTAAGATGATCCGGTCTGAGCGAAAAATCGCAAGTTACGGAGGATAAAATATGAAAAAAACTGCTGTGAGCAGAACGCGGAACAAAATCGTGCTGGTGACTTTTGCTGTGACCGCCGTGCTGTTCCTGCTGAGCGCCATCCTGCAAAAGACCGCCCTGCTGGAGCTCTCGATCCTGCTTTTTCTGGCGATCGCGGTGCTGCTGCTCTGCACGAACCGCTGCCCGCAGTGCGGCAGGTACTTTCGGGGCGTTTACTGGTCGAAGACGGCCGGCAGCTGCGAGAAGTGCGGGGCAAGAATCTTCTTTGACGACGAGCTGGGGGCGTAAAGGCGCTCCGGCATCGCAAGGCTTACACGAAGGGCGGGCACACGAAAAGCCGTGTGCCCGCCCTTGTGCGTCCTTTATGGCGCCTGCCGCGCGGCGAGAATCTCCTCGTAGCGGCGCGCGCAGTGCCGCCAGTCGACGACACGCACGCGCAGAGAGAGCAGCTCCTCGCTGCACGGCGACGCGCTCGCTACAAGCGCAAGCACGGCTTCGCCGGGACAGGGCACGCCGTTCGCAAGGCCAAAGAGCGCGAGCGTGCCGTCGCACAGCACGCTCAGGTACACGCGCCCGCCGCAGCGGCGGCGCAGCGCGTGCGTGAGCGCGCGGAAAAAGTCCTCTCGCGCGCCGAAGGTGCGCGTGAGCGCCGCTTCAAACGCCGGCGCGGGGGAAAGGGAATCGGTCATGCAAAATCACCTCGCAGCAGTCTATGCGCTGCGTCGGAGAATATGAAAAAGAGAGGGCAAAGCCCTCTCTTTTCTCTTTTTGCGGTTAAAAATCAGATGTGCACGACCTTCAGCTCGCTTGCCTCGAAGAGCCCGAGGCGCTTGCCGACGTTGACATACACCTGCGGGTCGCCGCTCGTGCAGATGATGAACTTGCCCTTCTTCTGCGGGTTGAGCGCGTTCTGCTCGGCGAGGTAGGCCTTGACGGCGTTCGCCTGCTCGAGCGCGGGGTTGATGAGCTTCATCCCAGGGTAGCACTCGCGGAAGTTTTCCTCCACGATGGGATAGTGCGTGCAGCCGAGAATGAGGTTTTCAACCTTTTCGCGCGCAAGGATATTGTCGACCTGCGTGCGGATCTCGGTGTTGATGTCATGCTGGTTGAAGTCGCCGCGGTCGACAAGCGCCGCGAGCAGGGGAGAACCCTTGCCGACGACCCTGCACTCGGGAGCGTCCTTGTGGATGAGCTCGGCATACTTGCCGGAGGCGACGGTGAACTCGGTCGCGATCAGGCCGACGCTCGAAAGATGCTCGCGCACGACGTACTTTGCCGCCTCCTCCACGATGCTGATGATCTTGTAATCAAAGCAGGGGCGCAGACGGTCGGAAAGGGTGGAGATGGTGTTGCAGGCGATGGCGGTGCACTTCACGCCGCTCTCGCCGAGGAAGCGAAGCATATTGCAGCTCAGATCGAAAATCTGGTCGGAAGTCTTGTTGCCGTAAGGACAGTTGGCGCTGTCACCGAAGTAAATGATGTCTTCACCGGGCAGGATGCGCTGTAATTCACGCACGACGGTCAGCCCGCCGATGCCGCTGTCCATCACGCCGATGGGGTTGCCTGCGTTCAACATGGTTGAAAGCCTCCTTTATTTATCTGCGGATATTGTAACACATGAACAAGGAAATGCAAGCAAAATATCAAAATGCTGTTTTTTTGCGAAAAATGTGGAAAAGCATTGCAATTTTTCATGCGGCTGATTAGAATACTATCTGGTGAGAGTTGGGCATTTCTGCCCTGACGCATTGCAATGCGTCGTGAACGAAGGATGAGAGAGGTTTCAAAACGATATGACGATCTTTAACATCATTACCCTCTTCGGCGGCCTTGCGCTGTTCCTCTACGGTATGCGCCTGATGGGCGACGGGCTGAAAAAGGGCTCCTCCGATGCGTTCAAAAGCGCAATGGAAAAGGTGACGAACAACCCGCTGGTCGGCTTTCTGCTCGGCCTTGGCGTAACGGCGGTCATTCAGAGCTCCACGGCGACTATCGTGCTCACATCGGGACTTGTCGGCGCGGGGATCTTATCGCTGCACCAGTCCATCGGCGTTATTCTGGGCGCGAACGTCGGTACAACGGTCACAGGACAGATCATCCGACTGCTCGACGTGAATGCGTCGGACACATCGCTTCTGAACTTCTTCAAGCCCTCGACGCTGGCACCGCTCGCGTCGATCATCGGCATCCTCTTCATCATGGCGGTCAAGGGCCGCAAGTCTGACACCGTCGGCTCGATCACGATGGGCTTCGGCATCCTCTTCACGGGTCTTCTCAGCATGACCGCGGCGGTCAGTCCGCTGTCGGAGTCGGAGACCTTTGCCAATATGTTCTTCCAGCTCTCCGATAAGCCGGTGCTCGGCTTCCTGCTGGGCGCGGGCGTCGCCTTCCTGCTGCAAAGCTCGTCGGCGACCATCGGTATCCTGCAAGCCATTTCCACGACCGGCGCGCTGACATTTTCCGCCGTCTACGCCATCATTATCGGCGTCAACATCGGCGACTGCGTGACGACGGCCATCGTCTGCTCCATCGGCTCCGAGGCCGACGCCAAGCGCACGGGCGTGATCCATATCCTCTTCAACATCACCGGCTCCATCCTTGTCATTCTGGGGCTGATGGCGCTGCGCGGCTTCGGCGTGCTCGACCCCGTGTGGGACAAGGTGCTCACCTCCGGCGGCATCGCCAACGTGCACACGGTGTTCCGCCTTGTTTCGGCCATTGTGCTCCTGCCCGTTTGCAGCCGCTTTGAAAAGCTCTCGCGCAAGCTCGTCAAGGACGATGTGCAGATCGGCGAGAACGTGGACCACGAGCTGTCGCTGCTCGACGAAAAGTTCTTCACCTCGCCCGCCATCGCCCTTTCCGGCGCGGGCGAAGCCATCACCACCATGGCCCGTCTCGCCCGCTCGGGCGTGATGAACGCGATGAACGTGCTCGAAAAGTTCGACCGCCACACGGTCGATATCATCCGCGAGAACGAAGATCACATCGACAAGCTCGCCGACCATGTGGACAACTATCTCATCCGCCTGTCTCCGCACGTGCCGACGGGCCATTCGAACGACCTGCTCAACTACTATATCCAGTGCTTCGGCGAGTTTGAGCGCATCGGCGACCATGCCGTGAACCTGACGGAGAACGCGCAGGAGTTCATCGACCGCAACGCGAGCCTTTCTCCCGTTGCCCGCCAGGAGCTCGTCGTGCTCACGGAAGCCCTCGGCGAGATCCTCGACTACACCTACAGCGCCTTCGGCGCGACGGACTACGAGGCCGCGCGCAAGATCGAGCCGGTGGAGGAGGTCGTGGACGACCTTGTCGCCACGCTGCGCACCAACCACATCCATCGCGTGCGCGACGGGCGCTGCACCATCTATGCAGGCCTCACCTTCCTCGATATCCTCGTCAATGTGGAGCGCATCGCCGACCAGTGCTCGAACGTGGGCGTTTTTACGCTTTCCATGTCCGATAAGCACATCATGAACAACCACCACGACTATATCCACGAGCTGCATCAGGGCAAGGACCCGGTGTTCAACCACGCCTATCAGGAGACGCACGACAAATATTTCGGCGAGCTCGAGCGCATCAAGAACGGGCAGTAAAAAAGCGAAAGAGGGGGCTTCCCGCCGGGAAGCACCCTCTTTTTTGCGCCTGCGGCGAAGCGCGCATTGCATTTGCGCGTCCCTTTTGCTATAATCAGGCCAAAGCGTGATACTTTTGAAAGGATAGTGACAGCGAATGAAGAAGCTGCTCGATGCGATGCTTGCCGCGCTCGCGCGCGGCGAGCGCGCGGCGCTTTGCAGCGTGCTCGCCTCCTCCGGCTCCGCGCCGCGCGGCGCGGGCGCGAAGATGGCGGTTTTTGAAGACGGGAGCACGCGCGGCACCATCGGCGGCGGTGCGGTGGAGCAATTGTGCACGCAGCGTGCGCTCGAGGCGATGAAAAGCGGCGAAAACGAGCTTGCCTCCTACGAGCTGCACCCGAATGACGTCAGCGACATCGGCATGATCTGCGGCGGGCGGGTGACGGTGTACTTCCAGCTTTTTTCCCCGCAGGCAGCGGCGGATATCGCCGTGCTGCGGCGCTGGCGCGAAAAGCTCGATGAGAGCATCGACCTCTGGCTGCTGCTCGCGCTCGAGGGCGAGCGCGTCAGGGAGTTCCGCGTGCTCACGCGCGGGGAAATTCCGCAGGAGCGGCGGGAGGACTTTACGACCCGCGCGCTCTGGCGCGACGGGCTTTACATCGAGCCGCTCGCTCGCGCGGGAAGAGTCTACATCTTCGGCGGCGGACACGTCGGCTGCGCGCTCGTACCGGTGCTCGCGTCGGTGGGCTTTCGCGTGACGATGTACGACGACCGCGCGGCGCTTGCAAAGCCTGAGCGCTATCCGAGCGCCGATGCGGTCATCTGCGGCAGCTTTGCGGATATTTTCGCGCGGGTTCAGCTCACGGCGGACGACTACGCCGTCGTGATGACGCCGGGCCATCAGGCGGACTATGAGATATTGACACAGGTGCTCAGGAGCGAAGCGACCTACATCGGCTGCATCGGCAGCCGCGGCAAGGTTGCCAAAACGCGCGAGCGCCTGCTTTCAGACGGCTTTGACGAGCGGGAGATCGCGCGCATCCATGCGCCCATCGGCCTTCCCATCCTCGCCGAAACGCCCGAGGAGATCGCCGTCAGCGTGGCGGCGGAGATGATCGAGCACCGCGCCCGCCGTGCGGGCGTAAAGAAATGAGGCGAAAAAGATGAAGATCGCAGCGCTCCTTCAGATCGGCCGCGGCGTGACCGCCATCATCGGCGGCGGCGGAAAGACAACGCTCATGGAGGTGCTCGCGGAAGAGCTTTCCCAAAAGGGCAGCGTCATCCTGACAACAACAACGCATATCCGCCGCCCGGCACAATATGAAACGCTGACGGGCGCGGACGAAGCGTTGGTTTCCGCGGCGCTCTCCCGCTCGCGCATCGTCTGCGTCGGCGAAGCGGCGGAGGAGGGCAAGCTCCGCGCGCCGCAGCTGTCGATCGAAGCGCTCGCGCGCCTTGCGGACTTTGTACTGGTGGAGGCGGACGGGTCAAAGGGTCTGCCGCTCAAGGCGCATGAAGCGCACGAGCCGGTCATCCCACCGTGCGCGCAGCGCGTTGTCGCGGTCGCGGGCATTGACGGCGTTGGAAGACCGATCGGAGAAGTCTGCCACCGCAGCGCGCGCTACGCGCAGCTCGCGCTCGCGGACGAGAAATCGGCCGTCACGCCGGAGCTTGCCGCACGCGTTCTCCGCGCCGAGGGCGGATTCGACCGCGTTTACATCAACAAGGTCGAATCCGCCGCCGCTTACGAGGCGGCGCAGGCCATGGCAAAGGAGCTTTCCTGCCCGGTCGTCGCGGGCAGTCTTCATCAGGGGGTGTATGTATGCTTGCACTGATTCGCGGCGCGGGAGACATCGCAAGCGGCGCGGCCATGAGGCTGTGGCGCTGCGGCATCGACATAGTGATGACCGATCTGGAGCGGCCCACGACCATCCGCCGCACGGTGGCCTTTTCCGATGCCATCGTCCACGGGGAAACGACCGTCGAGGGGCTGCGCGCCGTGCGCGCAGAGGACGCGGCGCAGGCAAGAAAGCTCTTGGGCGAGGGAGTCATCCCCGTTCTGGCAGACCCCGCCTGCCGCTGCCGCGAGGAGCTCGCGCCCGACGCGCTCGTGGACGCGATTTTAGCAAAGCGCAACCTCGGCACGCGCCGTTCGGACGCGCCCATCGTTGTGGGCGTCGGCCCCGGCTTTACGGCGGGGGAGGACTGCCACGCGGTCGTGGAGACGATGCGCGGCCATACGCTCGGGCGCGTCATCTACTCGGGCAGCGCGATTGCGAATACGAATATCCCCGGTCTCATCGGCGGCTTTGCGGGCGAGCGCGTGCTGCGCGCGCCCTGCGCCGGCGTGTTTACCGCCGTGCACCGCATCGGCGACACGGTGGAGGAGGGCGAGACCATCGGCTTTGTCGAGGGCGTGCCGATGAAGTGCACCATCGGCGGCGTGCTGCGCGGCGTGCTGGACGACGGCGTGCGCGTCCAAAAGGGCATGAAGTCCGGCGACGTTGACCCGCGCGGCAAGGCGGAATACTGCACGACGGTCTCGGACAAGGCGCTCGCCGTCGGCGGGGGCGTTGTCGAGGCGGTGCTGTATCTGCGCGCCAAGGCACAGGGAAGAAGATAAGAGATTCCGCTCAATTCGGAAAAGAAAACGCTGAACGGGCAAAGCCCGTTCAGCGTTTTTCTTATTCGTGCTTGTAGACGCGGCGATTGTCGAGGGCGAAGATGCGCTGGCTGAATTCGCCGCTTTTCAGCGGCGCGAGCGCCTCGCGGTAGATCTCCATGCGGCTGTCGATCTGGTCGATGAGGGAGAGAAGCTCCGCCTCCGCGCACTGGGGCAGCACGGCCGCGCCGAACTCCGGCTCGCCGTGGTGGGAGAGCAGCAGGTGCTGCAAAAGAACGCTCTTTTCCTCCGGGATGGCGAGCGATTCGGCGACCTCGGCGACCTCCTGCGCGCCCATGACGAGGTGGCCGAGAAGCTGGCCGCGCGTGGAGTAATCCGTCACAAGGCCAAGGTCGGAGAAGGTGAACTCCCGCTCCTTGCCGAAGTCGTGCAGCAGCGTGCCTGCGAGCAGCAGGCTGCGGTCCACGGTGTCCGCATACTGCGCGGCGAGGAAATCAGCAAGGCGCAGCATATTGCAGGTGTGCATCAGAAGGCCGGAGAGGAAGCTGTGGTGCACGCTCTTGGCGGCGGGAATGGTGCGGAAGGCGTCCTCATGGCGGCGCAGCATCTCCTCGCACACGGCGCGGTAGTCCGCGTCCTCAAGAGAAGATACAAGGCGCGTGATGTCGGCATAAGCGCCCGCGCGGTCGATGGGCGCGACGCGCACAAGGCGCGAAACGTCCACATGGTCGTCCTCGGAAGCGAGGCGAAGCTTGTCGACCGTGATCTGAAGCGCGCCGCGATAGTCTGACACGCTGCCGCGGACTTTGATGACCTTGCCCGCGTCGCGCTCGCCGATGGGGCCGCTGTAGTCCCAGACCTTTGCCTCGATCGTGCCGCTCTCGTCGGCGAGCACGGCGGTCAGGAACGGCTTGCCGCTCACCGTCACCTTGGGGAAGGCGGATTTGAGCAGATAAAAGCCCTCGATGTCAATGCCGCGCGCCATGCGCGCGATGGGCAGATCGTATTCCATCGTGATATCCTCTTTTCTGCCCGCCTTTGGCGGCGGGCGGTTCTTTTGATCTCAAATTTACATTATAGCACACTTGCCGGCGGCGCGCACGCATTTTTCACGCTTTTTCCGCACGCTCGAGCCAGCCCTTCCCCTCGGTAAAGCGCGCGACGAGGAACGACACGACATAGTCGCCCGCTGCGTTGATCATCGTTGCAGGCGGGTCGACGAGGTTGCCGATCGTGACGGCGATGGGGTAGGCGATGGCCATCTGCGCGGGGAAAAAGAGCGAGCAGATGATGTATTCGCCGATGTAGCCGCCGCCGGGGATGCCGCTCATGGCGACCGAGCTGAACACCGCAACGAGCAGGATCTTGGCGATGAGTCCCGCGCCCTCAAAGGGGATGCCGAACACGCCGAAGAGGAACGAGATCTTCAGCACGCAGCTGAAGCACGAGCCGTCCATGTGCATCGTTGCGCCCAGCGGCAGGACAAGGTCGGAAATGTCGCGCGGGACGCCGCTGCGCTCGGCGGCCTCGAGATTTGCAGGAATGCTTGCAACGGACGAGCAGGTGCCGAGCGCCGTAAGGGCGGGCGGCAGAATGTTTCGGCGCATGACGGCAACGCCCGCCCTTCCCCCGCCAATGCGCGCGTAGAGCGGGAAGGCGATGAGCGCATAGATGAGGCAGATGGGGTAGTAAAGGAGCAGGGCACGGCCGTAGGAGGCGGTGATCTGCGCGCCGTAGGAGGCGACAAGGGAAGCAAAGAAGCCGAAAAACGCGGCGGGGGCATAGTAGGAGATGAGCGAGACGAGCTTTAGAAGGCAATTCGTCATATCCTGCAAGACCTTCGCCGTCAGGCATTCCGCCCCGCCGCTTAAGTTGACGGCAAAGCCGAAGAGAACGGAGAAGACGATCAGCGGCAGCATCGCGCGGCGCGACAAAAGCGCGGCGAAATCCTCAACCGTGAAGAAGTTGACGAGCAGCTCCGCAATGCCCGCCTGCGCGTCGACCGTGCCCGCCGCCGCGTCGGTCCACGGCGCGCTGACGGGGGGATACAGGCGCACGGCAAGGAGCATGATCGCCGCGGCGATCAGCCCCGTGACAATAAAGACGAGGAGCGTCGTGCCCATGATCTTTCCCGCGCGCCTGGGGCTTTTCATGCAGGCGATGGAGCCTGCGAGCGAGCAGAACACGAGCGGCACGACGATGCAGAACATGAGGTTGATGAAGATGGCGCCGAGCGGCGCGAGACTTGCCGCCCCCGGCCACAGCGCGCCGAGAAGACAGCCGAGCACGATCGAGAGCAGCATCGCGCTGAGAAATCCGTAGGTACGGAAAAACGAACGAGACATAGAATTCCTCCCTTGAAAAATTGCGTTCAACACAATATAGCGGGAGGACTTGGACAATATTCGACCGCGAGAAAGAGGCGCGGCCACAGGCCGCGCCTCTTTTTGCGTTTATTCCAATTCGAATGCGCCGGTATAGAGCTGGTAGTAGGTGCCCTTTTCCGCAATCAGCTTTTCGTGGCTGCCGCGCTCAATGATGCGGCCGTGGTCCAGCACCATGATGACGTCGGAATTCTTGACGGTGGAAAGGCGGTGGGCGATGACGAACACCGTGCGGCCCTCCATGAGCTTATCCATGCCGCGCTGGACGATGGCCTCGGTGCGCGTGTCGATGGAGGACGTTGCCTCGTCGAGAATCATCACCGGGGGGTCTGCCACCGCCGCGCGGGCGATGGAGATGAGCTGGCGCTGACCCTGCGAGAGGTTTGCGCCGTTGTTGGAAAGCTCGGTCTCATAGCCCTGGGGAAGGCGCGAGATGAAGTCGTCCGCGCCGGCGAGCTTTGCCGCGGCGATGCACTCTTCATCCGTTGCGCTGAGCTTGCCGTAGCGGATGTTGTCCATCACCGTGCCGGTGAAGAGGTTCACATCCTGCAAGACGATGCCTAAGCTGCGGCGCAGGTCTGCCTTTTTGATCTTGCGCACGTCGATGCCGTCGTAGAGGATCTGACCGTCGGAAATGTCGTAAAAGCGGTTGATGAGGTTGGTGATGGTCGTCTTGCCCGCGCCCGTCGCGCCGACGAAGGCAACCTTCTGCCCCGGCTCTGCATAGACGGAAACATCGTGCAGCACCTGCTTGTTCTCTACATAGCCGAAGTCCACGTCGATGAGGCGCACGTCGCCGCGCAGCTCGCGGTAGGAGACCTTGCCGTTGTCGTTCGGATTTCTCCATGCCCAGCGTCCGGTGTGACGGTCGCTCTCGGTGATCGTGCCGTCGGGGGCAATGTCGGCGTCGACGAGCGTGACGAAGCCCTCGTCCTCTTCACTCTTTTCGTCGATGAGGGAGAAGACGCGCTGCGCGCCCGCGCCCGCCATGACGATGGAGTTGATCTGCTGGGAGAGCTGATTGATGTTGCCCGTGAACTGCCTCGTCATGTTGAGGAAGGGAACAAGAATGGAGATATCCAGCGCCTTGCCGGAGAAGCTGACGTTGGGAAGCCCAATGAGCAGGAACACGCCGCCCACCAGCGCAAGGCCGACATAGAGCAGGTTGCCGATGTTGCCGATGATGGGGCCGAGTACGCTTGCATAGGCGTGGGCGCGGTAGCTGTCTTCATAGAGGGCTTCGTTGAGCTTGTCGAATTCCTCAAGGGAGCGCTGCTCGTGGCAGAAGACCTTGACGACCTTCTGACCGGTCATCGTCTCCTGAATGAAGCCCTCGGTCTTGGCCACGGCCTTCTGCTGGCGCAGGAAGAACTTGGCGCTGCCGCCGCCGATGCGCTTGGTGACCGAGACCATCAGCACGATGCCGACGGCCAGCACCAGCGTCAGCCAGAGGCTGAAATAGAGCATGATGGCGAGCACGACCAGCACGATCGCGCCCGACTGGAGAAAGGCGGGAATGGCCTCGGAGACGAGCTGACGCAGCGTGTCGATATCGTTGGTGTAAAAGCTCATGATATCGCCGTGCTGGTGGGTGTCGAAGTAGCGGATGGGGAGGTCCTGCATCCCGCCGAACATCTCCTGACGGAGCTTGTTGAGAAAGCCCTGCGTCATGTAGGCCATGAGCTGCTTCTGCACAAGGATGGCGAGGATGGAAAGAGCATACAGCACGATGAGCAGCGTCAAAATCGGTTTAAGCTCGGCCTGCGCCGCGGCCCAGTCGCGCGAAGCGTACCATTTTTCAATGACCTGAATGACATTCTGCGTGAAAAGCGCAGGAATGGAGGAAACGACGGACGAGAAGAGGATGCAGGCAAGGGTGATGGGAGCGAGCACGGGATAGTAGGAAAAGAGCTTTTTCACCGTGCGCTTCAGCATGGCAAGGTTCGCCGCGCCCGCGTTGGGGCCGCGGCTGGCTGCGCCGTGGTTATGCTTCATGTCCGTCACCTCCGTTCGTCTGGGATTCGTAGACCTCGCGGTAGATCGCGCTCGAGGTAAGAAGCTCCTCGTGCGTGCCCATATCCGCAATGCGGCCGTTGTTCATCACGAGGATGAGGTCGGCGTCCTGCACGGATGCGACGCGCTGGGCGATGATGATCTTCGTCGTCTCGGGCAGGTAGGTGCGCAGACCCTCGCGGATGAGCGCGTCGGTGCGCGTGTCGACCGCGCTGGTCGAGTCGTCAAGGATCAGGATCTTCGGCTTTTTGAGCAGCGCGCGGGCGATGCACAGGCGCTGCTTCTGCCCGCCGGAGACGTTCGTGCCGCCCTGCTCGATGTGGGTGTCGTACCCGTCGGGGAAGGAGCGGATGAAGTCGTCCGCCTGCGCAAGACGGCAGGCCTCGGCCATTTCCTCATCGCTTGCATTTTCGCTGCCCCAGCGCAGGTTATCCTTGATCGTGCCGGAGAAGAGGACGTTCTTTTGCAGCACCACGCTGACTTTGCCGCGCAGAGCGTCGAGGTCGTAGCTGCGCACATCCACGCCGCCGACCTTCACGCTGCCCTCGGTTGCGTCGTACAGGCGTGGGATGAGCTGCACGAGGGTCGATTTGCTCGAACCCGTGCCGCCGAGGATGCCGACGGTCTGCCCCGGCGCGATGTGCAGGTCGATGCCTTGCAGGGCGAACTTCTCCGCCGCGGCGGAGTACTTGAAGCTGACGTTTTCAAAGTCGATCGAGCCGTCCTTCACGTCATACAAGGGCGCGGCGGGATCGGCGAGCGCAGGCCGCTCTTCGAGCACCTCACTGATACGCACGAAGGACTCGTAGGACATCGTGAGCATGACATAGATCATCGAGATCATCATCAGCGACATGAGGATCTGCATCCCGTAGGTCAGCATCGCCGAGAGCTGGCCGACGTCGATCGTCGCGCCGCCGCTTGTGATGATGAGCTTCGAGCCGACATAGAGCACAAAGACCATGTTGAAGTAGACGCAGAACTGCATCAGCGGGCCGCTGAGCGCGACGACGCGCTCGGCGTAGGTGAAGTCCTTGGCAATGTCGCCCGAGGCGGCGGCAAACTTTTCCTTTTCGTATCCTTCGCGGGCAAAGCCCTTGACGACGCGCATCGCGCGGACGTTTTCCTCCACAGATTCGTTGAGGCGGTCATACTTGCGGAAGACTGCGCGGAAGGCGGGCATCGCCTTGCGCGCGATGAGCAGCAGCCCCGCGACGAGCAGGGGAATGACGATGACGAAGGTCATCGCAAGCGCGCCGCCCATGATATAGGCCATGATGATGGCGAAGAGGAACATCAGCGGGGCGCGCACGGCGATGCGGATGCACATCATGAAGGCCATCTGCACGTTGCTCACGTCGGTGGTCATGCGCGTGACGAGCGAGGCGGAGGAGAATTTGTCGATATTTTCAAAGGCGAAGCTCTGCACGCGGGTAAACACATCGTGCCGGACGTTTTTGGCAAAGCCTGCGCTCGCGCGCGAGCCGAAGAAACCGCCCGCCGCGCCGCAGGAGAGCGACACGAGCGCCATCAGGACGAGCACAAGACCTGCGCGCACGATGCCGTCCAGCGCTGCGCCCGCCTTGACCTCGTTGATGAGCTTTGCGGTGATGAAGGGGATCAAAACCTCGATCGCCACCTCGCCGACCATGCACACGAGCGTCAGGATCGCGGGCTTTTTATACTCGCGGATGCAGCCCATCAGCTGCCGGATCATTTTCATTGGCATTTTCCTCCTTTTTTACGCGGCGGGGGGCAGGTAGGCAGCTTGCCCTGCGCGATCAGCTCTAAGCGCTTTTCTTCAAACGTATCGTGGATGGTGCGCAGCGCCTCGCAGAACGGGTCAAGCTCGTCCTTGCTTAGCTGGTCGAAAAATTCGCGGTATTCCGCCGCGTCCTTTTCAAAAAAGCCGGCGATGTATTCGTCCGCCTTCTCCGTCGCGCGCAGGCGGATGACGCGCCGGTCATCCGGGTCGCTCAGCCGCTCGGCAAAGGCGCCGTCCACGAGCCGGTCGACAAGCTTGCTCATCTGCTGCTTGGGCATACGGGCGAGGTTTGCAAGCTCTGTCATCGTCAGCGTGCGGCCGCTGCGGCGCAGCGACTGGATGCAGTAGTACATATCGAGGCTCACGCCGTCGTTGAGCATCCGCTTGAACGGGCGGGCGAACCAGTAGTGCCAGGCGGGGATGGTGTCGAGCAGAAGCTCCTGAATTTCGTTGGTCTGCATGGTTGATTCTCCTTTCGTGGTAATATGCAGATAGTAAACTTTCGTTGACTATCATTCGCAATTGATAATGACAAGAATACAACAATAAAAAATGAATTGCAAGAGAAACCTGCGCGGAAATCGTAAAAAAAGCGGTGGCCGAAGCCACCGCTTTTTGTTGGAATTTATCGCTTGATCGTTGCGTTGTTTCTCACCGTCCGCTCGCTTCGCGGGCGGTTTACAAGGCTTTGCAGCACGGCGCTGATCTGCCCCTCGGCGGATTCGACCTCGGCATGAAACGCGCGGGCGGAGACGCGCAGCGCCCCGTGACCGAGGATGATGACCTGCTCAGGCCCGTCCGAGGTCGCCACGCGCACGCGCCGCTCGCGGCGCAGCTCGTAGGTCGCGCGCTCGATGTAGGTGTCGGCGGTCTCGGCCTCCTTGGTGTAAACGACCTTGACGCCGTGCACCGTCTGCACGCTGCCGGGATTGCCCTTGACCTTGTAGGCGTCGAACACTACGATGACGCGGCATTTGCGAAAGCCCTGATAGTTTGCAAGAATGTCGATGAGCGCGCTGCGCGCGGCGGCGATGTCCTGCGAAGCGAGTGCGGCAAGCTCATCCCAGGCGAAGATGATGTTGTAGCCGTCGACGAGCAGATATTCCGTGTCCTTGGAGTGGATCGTCACGTCGTAGTGGTCGGCAAGCGCGGTGCGCGCGGGCTTTTTCGCGGGCTCGAACGCACGGTGCTCGACCTTGCCGTAGGTGCGCTCGAAAATCTCCTGCAGCTCCTTGTCCGCTGCATACGCGCCGCCTGCGCCGGCGCCGCGGCGGGCAGCGGGCGCGCTTTCCTCCTTGCGCGCTTCTTCGCCGAGGTGGAGGCCGCTGTCGCAGTGGACGTGCTGCGCGACCTCGTCCCAGGGAATGGTAATGCTGCCGCCGTGGTCGCAGAAGACGGAGGAGGCGGGATTGTCCGTGTCGCGCTCGGCGTCGTAGCCGGTCGCGGCGGCGACGGATTCCTGCTCCGCGCAGACCTCGTAGCCGTGGACGGTGCAGGCGAGCTGCCCGCGTCCGCGCGTGTAGGCCGCGACGCTCTCAAAATAGTCGCGCATCCCGCGCACCGGTGCGCAGCCGGTGAGGACGGTGTTCTCCCCCTCGCTCTGCGGCGCGTCGACCGTGCCGCCCATGTTCTGAAGGTCGGTCATCGCGCGGCCGACGCACTCGGCGGGAATGTCGAGGCGGAAGTCGTAGTAAGGCTCAAGGAGGATGCTTTCCGCCTGCATCAGTCCCTGCCGCACGGCGCGGTAGGTCGCCTGACGGAAGTCGCCGCCCTCGGTGTGCTTTAGGTGCGCCCGGCCCGCAACGAGCGTGAATTTCACGTCCGTCAGCGGCGAGCCGGTCAGCACGCCCGCGTGCTCGCGCTCTGAAAGATGCGTGAAGATGAGCCTCTGCCAGTTGAGATCGAGCACATCCGTCGGGACGGCGCTCGCAAGCTGCACGCCTGTCCCGCGCGGCAGCGGCTCGATGAGAAGCTGCACCTCCGCATAGTGGCGCAGGGGCTCAAAGTGCCCCATGCCGAGCACGGGCGCGGCGATGGTCTCGCGGTAAACGATGCTGCCCTCGCCAAAGCTGACGGCAAGGCCGAAGCGGTCCGAGATCAGGCGGCGGAGGATCTCAAGCTGGATCTTGCCCATGAGCTGCACGTGGATCTGAGCGCTGTGCTCGTCCCAGACGATGCGCAGCATCGGGTCTTCTTCTTCGAGCTCCCGCAGCTTTGTGAGCGCGCTGTGCGCCTCCGCGCCGGGCGGCAGGATGAGGCGGTAGGTCAAAACCGGCTGCAAGAGCGGCGCGGACGCTTCCGCCTCCGCGCCGAGCCCGAGGCCCACGTAGCTGCGGCTGAGGCCCGTGACGGCAACGACGCTGCCCGCGCCCGCTTCCTCAAGCGCGCGGAACTTGACGCCCGAGTAGAGGCGCAGCTGATCGGCCTTTTCGCTGTAGGTCCTGCCCTGCGCTTCATAGGAGAGCGGGGCCTTCACGCGCAGCGCCCCGCCCGTGACCTTGAGCCACGTCAGCCTTGCGCCCTGCGCATCGCGCGAGATTTTGAAGACGCGCGCGCCGAAGGCATCGGGATAGTCCGGTGCGAGGGTGAAGCCGTCGAGCGCGGAGAGCAGCGCCTCGACGCCCTGCAATTTGAGCGCCGAGCCGAAAAAGCAGGGGAAAACCGCGCGCTGCTCGATCATATCGGCAATGCAGCTGCGCTCGACCGCGCCGTGCGCGAGCATCTGCTCGAGCGCTGTTTCATCGCAGAGGGCGAGCGCCTCGTCGCGCTCGCTCGCGGGCAGGGAAAAGTCGACGCACTCCGCACTCAGGGCCTTTGTGAGCTGCGCCATCAGCGAAGACTTGTCCGCGCCCGCAAGGTCCATCTTGTTGATGAAGAGAAAGGTCGGCACGCTGTAGCGCTCGAGCAGCCGCCAGAGCGTGCGCGTGTGGCTCTGCACGCCGTCGCTGCCGCTGATGACGAGCACCGCGTAGTCAAGCACCGAGAGCGTGCGCTCCATCTCGGCGGAAAAGTCGACGTGGCCGGGCGTATCGAGCAGCGTGATCTCCGTTTCGCCGGCGGTGAGCATGGCCTGCTTTGCAAAGATCGTGATGCCGCGCTCGCGCTCGAGCGCGTCGGTATCGAGAAAGGCGTCGCCATGGTCCACGCGCCCGAGCTTGCGCAGTGCGCCGGAAGCGTATAAAAGCCCCTCGGAGAGGGTCGTCTTTCCGGAGTCAACGTGGGCAAGGATGCCGATGCAAATATGTTTCATAGTAAAAAGCTGCCTTTTTTGTCTGTTCGTATTGTGTCCATTATGGCAGATTTGCCCCGAGGGTTCAACGATGATTTTTTATCTTTGGCGAGCGGCGGGGAAAGCAGCGCAAAAAAGGGTGAAAAAATGCGAAAAGCAGCACGGCTTTTCGACTTTTGGCGGTCAAAAAACGATGCTGCTTTGCTGTATGGTGCGGGCATGGGGACTTGAACCCCAACGCCTTGCGGCACGAGAACCTAAATCTCGCATGTCTGCCAATTCCATCATGCCCGCGAATACTGCCACTATAGCACAACTTGCGCGCCGCGGCAAGGAGAAAAATCGGAAAGCGGCGCGGGACGGGATAAGAAGGACGAAAAAAGGTCTCCGCATGGTCGTGACCATGCGGAGACCCTGCTGCTTTTCCGGGGCGCAAGTCTGCGCGTTTTTTGCTTACTTGATGAACCAGAGGTCCATGTCGACGTTGCCCTTGATGCCGGGGACGCTTCCCTTGGACGTATACTGCCACATGGCAAAGTCATAGTAGAACGTCGGCGCATCGGTGCTGTAGTTGGCGTACCAGAGCGGGTATTCCATGACCTGACTGAGATCGTACTTGATGTAGCCTGCGTAGTTGTTGATGTAGATCATCGCATCGTAGCCTGCGTCCTCGATGATCTTGCAGAAGGCGCGCGCACAGGCGCAGAGCACGCTCGTCTCGATGCCGTAGGTGCGGGCGCTCGACTTGCCGATGACCTCCCAGTCGAAGACGACGGGGCCGGTGATGCTGTGGCCGCGCAGCTTATCGAGCACGAAGTAGGCTTCCTCCTCTGCCTCAGCTACGCTGATGGCCTGCGAGAAGAAGTACGCGCCCACCTGAAGCCCCGCGGCGGCCGCGCCGTCGGCGTATTCGTCAAACCTCGGGTCGGCGAAGACCGCGCCTGCGGTGTAGCCGCGACCGCCCACGCGCGCGATGGCAAACTCAATGCCGCTGCCCGCGACCGCCGTCCAGTCGATATCGCCCTGATACTGCGACACGTCAATGCCGAGGCGCGTGCGCACGCTGGGGTCATTGTAGCGCATGATGCTGCCGCTTCTCGAGAAGGCGGACTTATCGTAATTGTTCGTCGGAACGCCCTCCAGCACGTCGAGCGTGTAGTCGCCGTAGTGGATCTTCTGCTTGGTGTTGGTGGCGTTCGCCCGGTAGATGCGCCACACGATCGTCGCCACCTCCGCGCGCGTGATGCTCTCGTTCGGGCAGAAGAGCGTCTGCTCGCCGACGGTTGTGCCGATGAAGATGCCCGCCTCGTAAAGAGCGGTCGCGTAGCCGTCGTTCACATCGGCAAAGGGGGAGGCGCTGGCCGACGCGCCGTAGCCCATGGCCTTGGCTGCAAGACGCGCGACCTCAAGGCGGCTGATGGGAGAATCGAGCGCTTCGGCCTTGTCGCGCGAAAGATAGCTCATGGAGAGCGCGTAGGTGCCGTAGCCGCTGGCCCAGTGCGCGGTCGTGGGAGCCTGCTGCTTGTGCCCCGTTGCGAGCAGCACGAGCTTGAGCATCTCGCCCGTGCTCGTGGCGCGGTTGGGGGCAAAGGTGCCGTCGCCGTTGCCGCCGACGATGCCCTGCGCGCTCAGCTCCATCACATAGTCATAGAACCAGTCGCCCGGCTTCACGTCGGAATACGTCGTGCCGGTGTAGCTGTTTGCGTTCCATGCGGCGGTCGCGGTGACGCTGCCGGCGGCGATGCTGTTTTCCGTCAGCACCGCGCCGGATGCGGTTTTGAGGCCTGCGAACGTGCAGCCGAGCTTTTCCATCGCGGGGAAGCTGCCGTAGGCCGTGCCGCGCTGGTAGACGCGGAAATCCGTCTCATACGACACGCCGTCTTCCTTGTTGATGATGAGATAGGCGAACTCCGCCTCCGCGGCGGCGGTGCTGCCGTCTAAGTAGAGCGCCGCCTCCTGAAGCCTGCGGTCGGCAAGGCCCGGTTGCGCCTGACCGCCGGAGTGGCACCACTCGCCGAAGGCCTGCGCCACCTCAAGGCGCGTGGCCTGCACCTCGCCGCCGGCGATCTTCACGAGCTTGCTCGTGCCGCTCATCCAGCCTGAGCCGTAGTTGTAGCTAAAGCAGATGAGCGCGTCGAACTGGCCCTGCGTGGGCGTGATGCCGCGGCGGGCGAAAAAGTCGTTCAGCTTGACCTCAAAGGCCGCGATCTTGCCGAGCAGGAGCGTTTCCGCCTCCTGCTGGGTGATGCCGCCAGGGTAATCGTCCGCGCCGCATTCCGTGCCGTAGCCGATGTACCACTTGCCGTTCGCGCTGTATTTCTCCGCGCGGAAGCCCTCTTCCTCTTCAATCTGGCGGATGGCCGCGCTGCCCGCGGTCATCATTGGGCCGCTTGCCAGCGCCGGGATGCACAGCTGCCATGCAAGGCACAGCGCCAGCAGCAGCGCCAGCGGCGTTTTTCTTTGTGCGGTAAGTTTCATATTCGCTCTCCTTTGCCCGGCGGGAGACGCAGCGCCCCGCCTGAAATCAGATTTGTCCGCAGTATATCATAGGTTTACATAAAAATCAACCAGACTTCGCGCCGATTCGTGTAAAAAACCCGCGCTTCACCGCCGTTCGGCAAAGCGCGGGGGAGAATTCACATCAGCGCGTCGAAGAGCGCGTTCAGGTTGTCGTCGGAGTATTCGACCTCCGCGCTGTAGAGGCGGCAGAGCTCGATCTGGTCGCTGACGGTGAAGCTGCCGTGCAGCCTTTCGTGCAGCGCGCCGAGGGCGAAGAGCAGCTGCACCGACGCTGCGGCGAACGCCGCCTTGCTCGATACGTCCCCGTCGTCGAGCGCCGCCGGCACATGGCGGTAGAGGAAGTAGACGAGCAGCTGCTCATACTCCGTCTCGCGCTCGCTCATGCGGGAAGCAAAGTCGGAAAGCGGCAGTGCGTCCGCGTGGCTGTGCAGCGCTTGTAAAAGCGCCGTCCACCGCTCATCCATGCGTTCGAGCGAGAGGTAAAGCTCCGCCCACTGCTTGAGCGAAATGGCAGGCAGTGCCGCGCCGCAGAGCGAGAGCATCTTCTCCATGCGGGAAAAGATCGGCTGCGCTCTCTCCTGCGCGGCGGCAAAGAGCCGTTCGCGCAGCGCAAGCAGCGCGCGCTCCTCTGCGTCAAGCGTTCCCTCGCCCGTCACGACGATCGCCGTCTTCTCCTGCTTTGTCAGGATGAGGCGCGCGGCCTCCTCGCAGCAGAGACCCACGCCGATCTCCGTGCGCTCCGAGAAAAAGCTGCGGTAGCGCGGATGGTCGCGGCAGATCTGGCAGAGCATATCCTCCCCGCCGTACAAAATAAGGTCGCAGAGGTTCTTTTCGTTCAGGAAGGGGCAGCGCTCGTGCGCGCCGAGGAGAAAGTGCGGCGCGTCGCCGTCCTCGGAGATGCCTGTGCGCAGGCGCTCACCCATTTTACCGCCGATGCGGCGGTAAGAGGCGAGCGTGTCCTCGTCCACATCGATCTCCCAGCCGATGCAGCAGCTGTGGCGGCAGCGGCCGGCGATGCAGGAAAACTGCGGGTAATAGTCCGGATATGCGTGTTGCACTTCTCATTTCCTCCTGTGAATGCGCTTGCTGCATTTTTCGCCATTATAAGGCGCGGCGCCGCGCTTTGCAACGCCGATTTCCGAAAGCGGCGCAAAAGGCGGCAAACGGCCGCCGCTCCCAAAGGAGCGGCGGCCGTATCGGTTCGTTTGCTCTGTCCCCGGCGCAGAGAAAGTGGGGGCGGCGCGCCACGGAAAAGAGATCAGCCGACGAGCGCGGCGGTGTCCGTAGCGATCATGAGCTCCTCGTTCGTGGGGATGAGGAGAACGGTGACCTTGGAGTCGGGCGCGGAGATGACGCGCTCCTCGCCGCGGACCTTGTTGGCGTCCTCGTCCATCTTGATGCCCATGAACTCGAGGCCGGAGGCGATCTCCATGCGCTCGGGCGCGTCGTTCTCGCCGACGCCCGCGGTGAAGACGATGGCGTCCACGCCGCCCATGGCGGCAGCATACGCGCCGATGAGCTTCTTCACCTCGTAGGCGAACTTGCTGCGGGCGAGCTGGCAGCGCTCGTTGCCCTCTTCCGCGGCGATCTCGAGATCACGGAAGTCGGAGCTGAGGCCGCTGATGCCCTGCATGCCGGACTTCTTGTTGAGGATGTTGAGCATCTCGGTGATGTCCATGCCGTACTTGTTCATCAGGAACTCGAGGATACCGGCGTCGAGGTCGCCGGCGCGGGTGCCCATGGGGAGACCTGCGAGCGGGGTGAAGCCCATGGAGGTATCCACGCTCTTGCCGCCGTCGACCGCGGTGACGGAGGAGCCGTTGCCGAGGTGGCAGGTGATCAGCTTGAGCTGCTCGATGGGCTTGCCGAGCATATCGGCCGCGCGCTGGGAGACATACTTGTGAGAGGTGCCGTGGAAGCCGTAGCGGCGGACCTTGTCCTTTTCATAGTACTCGTAGGGGAGGGCATAGGTATAGGCAACGGGGGGCATGGTCTGGTGGAAGGCGGTATCGAACACGGCAACCATGGGAACGCCGGGCATGAGCGCCTGGCAGGCCTTGATGCCGATGATGTTGGCGGGGTTGTGGAGCGGGGCGAGGGGGTTGCACTCCTCGATGGTGTGCATGACCTCGTCGGTGATGACGACGGACTTGGCAAACTTCTCGCCGCCGTGGACGACGCGGTGGCCGACAGCGTCGATCTCCTTCATCGAGGCGACGACGCCGTTCTTCTCGTCAACAAGGGCGTTGAGCACGGTCTGGATGGCCTCGCTGTGGGTGGGCATGGAGACCGCGGCCTCCTTGATGGTCTCCTTGCCGGGCAGCTGGGGCTTGTAGGTGAAGCGGCCGTCGATGCCGATGCGCTCGCAAAGACCCTTGGCAAGCAGCTCGCCGGAGGCGGGGTTGAGCAGCTGATACTTCAGGGAGGAAGAGCCTGCGTTAATGACCAATACGTTCATAAGTATACTCCTTTTTTCGAGGGCGGCTTGCAAAGCGCCCGGATTTCCGATAGAATGATAAAAACGATCGGTGTAGAAATCATACGGTATCATTATAGCAAACTTTTTTTCAAACACAAGCAAATTTAACAAAACGTAACTCTTTTGTAACCGCTTTGAGAGGACTTTCATGGACGCAATTGGTATAATAACAGAGTATAATCCCTTCCACCACGGCCACAAATGGCAGCTCGACGAGCTGCGGCGGCGCTTCGGCGCGGATACAGGCATCGTCTGCGCGATGAGCGGAAGCTTTGTCCAGCGCGGCGATTTTGCTATCGAGCGCGCGCACGCGCGCGCGGAAGCGGCGGTGCGCGGCGGCGCGGATCTTGTGCTGGAGCTGCCGCTGCCGTGGGCCATCGCATCGGCGGAGGGCTTTGCGCGCGGCGGCGTTGCGGTCCTGGATGCAACGGGGCTTGTCAGCGTGCTGGCCTTTGGCAGCGAGTGCGGCGAGACGGAGATGCTGCTGCGCGCGGCGGAAGCGCTGCTGCGCGCGGATTTTCCTTCGGCGCTGCGCGAAGCGCTCGCGGCGGGCACATCCTTTGCAAGCGCGCGCGAGGCGGCGGCAAGGGCGCTCATCGGCGAGGACGCCGCCGTGCTCAAAAATCCGAACGATATTCTCGGCGTTGAATACTGCAAGGCGATCATCGAAAGCGGCAGCGCGATCGTGCCGCTGGCAATGGCGCGGCGGGCCGTGGGCCACGACGAGGGCGCAGCGGAGGGCTTTGCTTCGGCGAGCTACATCCGCGGCCTGCTTGCGCGCGGGGAGGACGCGACCGCCTTTCTGACAGAGGAGAGCGCCGCGATCTACGCGCGCGAATGCGCGGCGGGACGCGCGCCGGTGACGATGCGGGGAGCGGAGCGCGCGATCCTCTCTCGGCTGCGCACAATGGAAGAAGGGGACTTTGCCCGCTTCGATGGCGGGCGCGAGGGGCTTTACCGCCGCTTTTACGACGCGGCGCGCACGGCCTCGTCCATTGAGGAGCTGCTCGGCGCGGCGAAGACAAAGCGCTACGCCTATGCGCGGCTGCGGCGGATGCTGCTCGCAGCCTATCTCGGCGTGACGGCGGAGGATATGCCGCCGCGCGTGCCGTATCTGCGCGTGCTGGCGTGCAGTGAGCGCGGGCGTAAAATGCTCAGAGAAATGAAACAGACGGCGCAGGCGCCGGTGCTCGTCAAGAGCGCCGATGTGCGCGCGCTGGACGCACGCGCGCAAAGGCTCTTCGAGCTTTCCGCGCGCGCAGAGGATCAGTATGTCCTCGCCTATCCTGACCTTGCTTCGGCGCGGGGCGGGAGCGCGTGGACGAGCGGGCCGGTGATCGTTTGATCGCCGCCGCGACCGGGAAAGGAGATCACGATGAAAAAATGCTGGACGGCGCTGCTGGCGCTGGCGCTCATGCTGAATCTCGCCGCCTGCGGCGCGGGGGGCGGGGACGGTGCGGCGGATGATGTCCCCGCAGCGCCGGAGCTGCGCTTGGCAATGACGAAGAACGTTTACGAGGACGAGCACCGGGCCGACGACGGCACGCTGCTCTTTTCCGAGTACTACGAGCTGCCGCAGCTTGAACTGCGGGACGAAGAGGGAAAGGTCTACGCGCAGAATGAGAATACGGCGGGCGGCGGCGCGGAAAAGGCGCAGCTGCGCAAGATACAGCAAACGTTCAATACCGAGATGGAGAATGTGCTCGCGGTGCTGCGCGCGAACGCCGCGGAGGAGGCGGAAAGCGCCAAGGAGGTATATGCCGGTGTCGGCTCAGACTTATTCTCCGAGGGCGGCTACTGGGCGAGCGAGCTGACGATCAGCGATGTGTATGAAGTCGAGGGAAAGCTTTTGAGCGTCGCGGCGGACGGCTACACCTACTATGGCGGCGTGCATCCCAACACCTACAGCTGCGCGTGGAACTTTGACCTGACGACGGGCAAATTCCTCTCGGTCGATACGCTCGCCTCGGCGGAGGGCAACCTGAACGGAACGACGCTGCAAGCGTGCATCAGTCAGGAGCTTTTTCAGCAGGTCTACGAGCAGGACCTGAGCGAGCTGTATTTTGACGATTACGACTCCTATCTGACGGATTTCCCGTCGTTTGCAACGCTGCACTTCACCGCCTCCGGCGTCACGGTGCGCTTTGATAACTATGTCATCGCGCCCTACGCAGCAGGCCCGCAGATCTTCGACGTGGGTTATGACGCCTTCTACAATGCGCTCAGTGAGCACGCGCAGTCCCTGCTGGATATTTCTCCGGAAATGAGCGTGCTGGTCGACTTTGACACGGCAGAGACGCTGTGGGCGTGGTTCAACATGACCACGCCGCCCGTCAGCTGCGGCAGCGCGGACGAGACAGAGATCAACGGCTACACCTATAACCGGGTGGACATTCCCGGCGTTTCGACGATGGCGGAGCTGCGCGCACTGCTGTGCCGGTACTTTGATGAAGCGCTGGCCGACGAGTGGCTTGAAACGTCCGGACGCTTTGCGGAATCGGACGGAACGCTTTACGCGCTCTGCGCCGACCGCGGCTATAACATGGAGATAGCATCGGAGGAGCACAGCGCCGCGCTCAGCGGCAAGGGCGGCACGGTGACGCAGACGATCGCCCTTCAGGATTGGGACGACGACGCGGGCAGCTGGGTGCTCACCGGCGAGATGGAGACCTACGAATACCCCTTCACGCTCGTGGACGGCCACGCGGTATTCTCCGCCTTCCCCTGCCCGTACTGAAAAAGAAAGACGAAAAGGCTGACCCTTTTGGGTCAGCCTTTTTTGTGCTCTTATGTAAACTCAGCGGTAGCGCTCGCGGTGGGCGGTCATGATGTCGGCGAGCAGCACGCCGTTGTCGGGCGGGGTGTAGGTGATGGCGTTCGCGCCCGCGGCGATGGTCTTGCGGATGGTCTCGTCCTTCGGTCCGCCGGTTGCGATGATGGGGATCTCAGGGTGGCGCGCGCGGAGCGCGGCGACGAGCTGCGGCGTTTCCGAAGCGGCGGAGACGTTCAGGATGTCAGCGCCCGCGGCGATACGCGCCTCGGTGTCCTGCGTGGCGGAGACGATGGTCGCAACAACGGGAATGTCGATATGCGCGCGGATGTCGCGCATGATGTCGGCTGAAACGGGGGCGTTGAGCACAACGCCGTAAGCGCCGCAGTGCTCGGCCTCCATCGCCTGCGCAACGGAGCGCGCGCCGGAGGTAAAGCCGCCGCCGACGCCGCAGAAGACCGGCATATCCGCCACGCTGATGATGGCGCGGGCGATGCGCGGCTGGGGCGTGAAGGGATAAACGGCGATCACCGCGTCGGCATTGCAGCTTGCAATGGTGGCAACGTCGGTGGAGAAGACAAAGGATTTGATCGTTCGGCCGAAGATGCGGATGCCGCTGCACTCCTCGATGCATTCAGGCACCATCAGCATGTGGTTGCGGAGCTTACCGCTGTAGCTCGGCGTGGGCGTTGGGGTAAAATCGCTCATAGAAGCACCTTCCTTTCCGCAGGTATAAAGATGACCGTAAAATTGGTATAGGGGGGATCAGTCAACGTGACTGCTTGCGCGCATGGCGAGGATCGTCCGCTCGATGAGCGTGTCGAGGTCCCAGCCGAGCATTTCTGCGCCGCGCTCAATGACCTCGCGCGAGCAGCCGGCGGCAAATTTTTTGTCCTTGTATTTCTTCTTGACGGATTTGACTTCAAGGTCGCTGACGCTCCTGCTCGGGCGCATGAGCGCGGCCGCGCCGATGAGGCCCGTGAGCTCGTCGGTTGCGAAGAGGACCTTTTCCATCTCGTGCTGCGGCTCGGGGAGACCATCAAAGTGCAGCCCGTAGCCATGGCTCGCGGCGGCGCGGATGAGGCGCTCGTCAAGCCCCGCTTCGCGCATGAGCTGCTGCGACTTGATGCAGTGCTCGTCGGGATACATCTCAAAGTCGAGGTCGTGCAGAAGCCCGACGATCTCCCAGAAATCCGCTTCGTCGCCATAGCCGAGCGTTTCTGCGTACCAGCGCATGACGTCGGCCACGGTATTGGCGTGCTTTAAGTGGAATTCACCCTTGTTGTATCGCGTGAGAAGCTCCCACGCCTGCTCTTTGGTATACGCCATAAAAACAATGCCCCCTTTAGCTTATGGCTGCTCGTCCGTAAAGTGGACGTGATTGAAGATGTGATCCGAGCAGAAGCAGTGGTAGCCCGCGCACTTGCTGCAATAACGGAATTGCAGCTCGGGATTCGTCACATCCGTGCGGCCGCAGACGGCGCACTTGTGGCGGAAGCCCTGCGACTGCTGCTGATACTGCTCCTGGCGCTGCTGGGCGTGCACGGTATTGTGGAAGTGCGAGGCCTGACGGCTCTGCTGCCGCTCCAGCCGGAAAAAGCCGGAAAGCTCGGGCCAGAAGAAGATGACAAAGTTCAGAAGCGCCACGACCGGCAGGATGGCATAGTACCACACGCCGGCGGAAATGCAGCGGAAGATATCAAAGAAGAAGTAAAACACGTCGAGATAGGCAAGCCACTTCATGCGGATGGGGATGAAGAACATGAAGAGCACGCGCGTTTCGGGATAGAGCAGCGCGAAGGCCATGAACATGGCGAAGTTGACGTAGCTTGCGCCGTAGACGGGGATGCTGAAGCCCGTGATGAGGCTGACGATGCTCGCGCCGACGACGGTGAGCAGCATACCGCTTAAATAGTAGGTCGTGAACTTCGCCGTGCCCCACTGCCGCTCGAGCGTCGAGCCGATCCAGTAGTAGAAGTAGCAGGTGATGAGCAGGTAGAAGGGACTGGTGCTCTCGGGGATGAGGACGAAGGTGATGAGCCGCCAGACCTGCCCGTGCATCAGTCCGCTGAGCGAGTAGGCGAAGAGACTGAGCATATTGCCGGAGGAAAAATTGGACAAAAGGCCGAAAATGACATTGCCGATGACGATATAGAGCATCAGGTTCGGGATGCCGAAATTCGGGTGCAGGATACAGAAGCGGTCGATCGCGCGGTTGAGCTTGTTCAAAACGGAATACCTCACTTCATTCACGGATAATCGAATCCAATAGTTTCAACCATTATGACACAACGGGAGAGAAAAGTCATCAATAAACTTTGAACAAATGACCATAACAAAACGGAATGAAGCGCAGAAAATGCGGAAAGAACCGATTCTTTCCGCATTTTCTGAACGCGATCTTTACTTGATGTCGAGCTCTGGCGGTACGTCGATCTCCTCGCCGACGTATTTGCCGTTCTTTTTTCGCTGGCGCACGCATTCGGTGAGCAGGTATTCGATCTGGCCGTTGACCGAGCGGAAGTCATCCTCCGCCCAGGCGGCGATGGCGGCGTAGAGCTTGGGCGAGAGACGCAGGGGGACCTGCTTTTTGGCATTGTCGTTCATGATGCCCTTCTTAGTACAGGCTGCCGGAGTTGACGACGGGCTGCGCGTCGCGGTTGCCGCAGAGCACGACGAGCAGGTTCGAGACCATCGCGGCCTTGCGCTCCTCGTCAAGCGCCACCGTGCCGTTTTTCGCAAGGCGATCGAGCGCCATTTCGACCATGCCGACCGCGCCGTCGACGATCATCTTGCGTGCGTCGATGATGGCGCTGGCCTGCTGGCGCTGGAGCATGACGGCCGCGATCTCGGGCGCGTAGGCGAGGTAGGTGATGCGCGCTTCGATGATCTCAAGGCCCGCATCGGCGACCTTGGACTGGATCTCGTTGCGGATGCGCGCGGCGACGACCTCGCTCGACCCGCGCAGGCTGCCCTCGTCGGCGTGACCGTCGCCGGTGGTGTCGATGCCGGGGGCGACGTCATAGGGGTAGATGCGCACGATGTTGCGCAGCGCCGCGTCGCACTGGAGGGAGAGATATTCCTTGTAGTTGTCCACGTTGAAGACGGCCTTGGCGGTGTCGGTCACGCGCCACATGACGGCGATGCCGATCTCCACGGGGTTGCCGAGACAGTCGTTGATCTTCTGGCGGGCGTTGTTGAGCGTCATGATCTTGAGCGAGACCTTCTTGCTGCCGCCGCCCACCTCGACCTCGGCGGACGAGCCCTGCATGGCGACGAGAAGATTGGTGCTCTTGCGGCCGCCGTCCACGTCGCCGGACTGGTTGAGCTTCGTCTTGGCGGCGGGGTTGAAGGACGTGGAGAAGGGATTGACGAAGTAGAAGCCTTCGCCGCGGAGCGTGCCGGTGTACTTGCCGAAGAGCGTGAGCACGAGGGCCTCCTGCGGCTTTAGGACGCGCAGTCCGCACAGCGGGATCCAGCCGAGCGAGAGCACGATGACGCACAGGACGATGAGGGGCAGAAAGCCCGCGTTGATGCCGACGATCAGGAAAACGACCGCGGCGATGTAGAGTGCGATCTCGAGCAGCAGCACGAGCATACCGTTTTTGTGACCGGTGATGATCTTTTCTTCCATAAAAAGCACCTCCTATTTGATATCAAAATAATATCACAACAATATGAAATGTCAAGAAGAAAATGAAAAAAAGCGCTCCGCACGTTTGTGCGGAGCGCGGAGAGGGCAGGAGCCTTTACGCATAGTGGTATTTTTTCCGCCCGAGGAGGAAGAGCGTTCCCGTGACGAGCAGCGTGAGCGTTTCGGCAACGGTGATGGCAAGCCAGATGCCATCGATCCCGAGCAGCTCCGGCAGGAGCAGCACGGCGGAGACCTGAATGACGAGTGTGCGCAGAAACGAGATGAGCGCGCTGGCCGCGCCGTTGTTGAGGCCCGTGAAAAACGCCGAGCCGAAGATGTTGAAGCCGCAGACGAGGAACGAGAGGGAGTAGATGCGCAGGGCGTCTTCCGTCATGTCGCGGAGCGCTGCGTCGTAGCCGACGAAAACGTGGGCGATGGGCCGGGCGAGCAGAATGGCCGAGGCGGTCATGGCAAGGCTCGAAAGAAGCGTGACGGTCAGGCTCTTTCTGAGGAGGCTCTTGAGCTCTGCGTGATTTTGCGCGCCGTAGTGGTAGCCGACAACGGGCGTGACGGCGATGGAGTAGCCGAAGAAGAAGGCCATGAAGATGAAGCTGACGTACATGAGAACGCCGTAAGCGCTGACGCCGTTTTCCTGCGCGATGGCCATGAGGCGGATGTTGTAGAGCACGCCCACGAGCGAGGTGGAGAGGTTGCTGACCATCTCGCTCGAGCCGTTGCCGCAGGCGTGCGCGAGCGCGCGCAGGTCAAAGCGCGGGCGCGTCAGGCGGAGCGGCGAATCGTTCGCTCGCAGGAAATAGGCGAGCGGGATGAGCGCGCCGACAAGCTGGGAAAAGGCCGTTGCGAGCGCCGCGCCGAGAAGTCCCAGGGGGAAGACATAGACGAGCAGAAAGTCGAGCGCCATATTCGTAAGCCCTGCGAAAACCGTCACCCGCAGGCCGAAGTGCGGCATTTCCGCCGTGGCAAGAAAGCTCTGAAAGCTGTTTTGCAGCATGAAGAAGGGGAGAGACGTAAGCAGCACGCGCCCGTAGAGCACGCAGTCGTCGATCGTGAGGTCGGTCGCGCCGACGGCGTAGGAGATGGGTCGAAGAAAAAGAAGGCACACGCCGCTCAGCACAGCGCCGCCCACTGCGAGCGCCACAACGAGCATGGAGAAGATCTCGTTCGCCTCTTTTCGCTTGCCCTCGCCGAGCGTTTTGGCAATGAGCGCGCTGCCGCCCGTGCCGATCATAAAGCCGAAGGCCGCGAGCGCCATGATGACGGGGAAGATGAGATTCAGCGCGGCGAAGGGGTTCTTACCGACAAAATTCGAGACGAAAAACCCGTCGACGATGCTGTAGATCGAGGTGATGATCATCATGAAAATGCTGGGCGCGACGAAACGCAGCAGCTTTTGATAGGTGAAATGATCGGAAAGAGAGATTGTCATGGAAAGCCTCCGTTTCGCTGCAGATTGATAAAAAAAGCCCGGTCATTTCCCTGACCGGACGCATCCGACATCTTTTCGACTGCTGCGGCTGCGGCCGCAAGTCCTCCGATGACATTCAATTCACGGCGAATATTGTAGCATAAATCCGGTCAAAGTCAAGGTTTTGCGCAAAAAGACAAAATATCGATTGACAAAACGCACAAACGCCGTTAGAATACGGTTCAGCGAAAGCAACAAGTGAATACTTCATCGAGAGTGGTTGAGGGAACGGCCCAATGACACCACGACAACCTGCCCGAAGAGGCAAGGTGCCAAATCCGACGAACGAATCGAGAGATGAGGAAGAGCAGAAAGTGCGATACTCTGTCGGTTCGACAGAGTATTTTTTGTTTTTCCCGGAAATGAGAAAGGAAGAAAGAATCATGGCAAAGCGTTTATTTACCTCCGAATCCGTCACCGAGGGGCATCCCGACAAGATCTGCGACCAGATCTCCGACGCGGTGCTCGACGCGATCCTTGAAAAAGACCCCAACGGCCGCGTAGCCTGCGAGACGGCGGTCTCCACCGGCCTTGTCCACATCATGGGCGAGATCACCACGAACTGCTATGTCGACATCCCCAAGATCGCGCGCGGCGTCATCCGCGACATCGGCTATGACCGCGCGAAGTACGGCTTCGACTGCGACACCTGCGGCGTCATCGCGAACATCGACGAGCAGTCGAGCGACATCGCGATGGGCGTGGACAACTCCTTTGAAAATAAGGAGAGCGGCGCGAGCGAGCTTGACAACGGCGCGGGCGACCAGGGCATGATGTTCGGCTACGCCTGCACCGAGACGCCTGAGCTGATGCCGCTGGCGATCTCGCTTTCCCACAAGATGGCGAAGAGACTCACCGACGTGCGCAAGCAGGGCCTTGTCGACTATCTCCGTCCCGACGGCAAGACGCAGGTGACGGTGGAGTACGACAAAAACGGCAAGCCCGTGCGCGTCGACACCGTTGTGCTCTCCACCCAGCACGCGCCCGAGGCGACGCTCGAGCAGATCCGCAAGGATATGATCGAGCTTGTCATCAAGCCGACCGTTCCCGCGGAGCTGATGGACGAGGAGACCAAAATTTATGTCAACCCGACCGGCCGCTTTGTCATCGGCGGCCCGCAGGGCGACAGCGGTCTCACCGGCCGCAAGATCATCGTCGATACCTACGGCGGCAGCGCGCCCCACGGCGGCGGCGCCTTCTCCGGCAAGGACCCGACGAAGGTCGACCGCTCTGCCGCTTATGCCGCGCGCTATGTCGCCAAGAACATCGTGGCCGCCGGCCTTGCCGAAAAGTGCCAGGTGCAGCTTGCCTACGCCATCGGCGTTGCCCATCCCGTGAGCGTGCTCGTGGAGACCTTCGGCACCGGCAAGATGGACGACGGCAAGCTCGAGGAGGCGGTGGAGAAGGTCTTCGACCTGCGCCCGACCGCCATCATCCGCGACCTTGACCTGCGCCGCCCGATCTACCGCCAGCTCGCCGCCTACGGCCACATGGGCCGCGAGGATCTCGGCGTTGCATGGGAGAAGACCGACCGCGTGGACGCCCTGCTCGCGGCAGTCAAGTAAGAATTCGAAGACATGGCGAAAGCCGCCGACCATCAGGTCGGCGGCTTTCTTGTATATCGGGGAAGGTTACATGAAAGTCATTGATTCGCGGTGCTTTTCGTTCAGGCGGACATTCTCAATCAGGAGGAAAGGCTGCGGTCTCTTTCCTCCGTTGCCTGTGCGGCGATCTTCTGGAGCTTTTCCATGCGCGCGTCAAGCTGCGCGCTGATCTCGGCGCACTCGTAGAGCTCGCGCTCCACATAGTCCATTTCGGGGAGGTTCTTCTTATAGCGGATTTTATGCTCAAGGCTGGCCCACCAGTCCATCGAGATCGTGCGGAACTGCACCTCGACCTTCATAAAGCGCTTCTGGTCATGCAGGAAGATGGGCGTTTCCACGATGAGATGCAGGCTGCGGTAGCCGTTGGGCTTGGGGTTTGCGATGTAGTCCTTGCGCTCGATGAGGCGGATGTCGTCCTGACGCAGCAGCGCGTCGGAGAGCTTGTAGATGTCCGACGGGTGCGAGCAGATGACGCGCACGCCGGCAATGTCGTTGAGGTTCTGCTCGATGCTCTCCACGGTCATGGGATAGCCGCGGCGGTTGAGCTTTTCCATGATGCTCTCGGGGGACTTGAGGCGCGTTTTGATCGTTTCGATGGGGTTGCGGTCGTATTGCAGGGAAAGCTCTTCGTTGAGCACGTTGAACTTCGTTTCCACCTCCATGATCGCGCAGCGGTAGTAGCTCATCAGCTCGCGATAGGGCTGGAAGTATTTCTGGACCCAGAGCTGCACCTCGCCGCGGGAGAGGCGAGAGAGCAGCACCTGCTCAAGAGAGGTACGGTCCATAAGAGGACGGATCGGCATAAGACCATCAGGCTCCTTTGTATCAGTCGTTGGTGCAGGACACAAGATCCTGCGTGAAAAGCTTAACAAAGAAGCGGCGGCGAATCAAGGTAAAATTGTAAACATTCTGACGATTTGCCGCAAACGACAGGGCGGATGCAAGGGCCGCCCCTCTTTTTCTTCAGCGTAGCGAGGACAAAAAAACGATGGACAGTCGGGCGGGGAAGTCGGCTTTGGGGCAAAAGGGCGGGAATGCCCAAAAAGACGAAAAACGCAGAAGGCCCGGACATAGGGCCTTCTGCGTTTTGAAAATGTGAGGCTGCCTGCCTTATGCGCCGAGCGCGCGCCGGCTCATCATCTCCCAGAGGATGGAAAGCTGGTCGGTGGAGGAGAGGAGAAAGGCGAGCACAAAGGCAAACCAGAGCTTGTGCATATCCTCTTCCTCCTTGGAAAGAAAGAAGCAGTAGCAGAAATAAGCCACAGCGTCGATGAGAAGGACGACGGAGAACATGGCAAGAAAGCCCTCGGCGCTCTGGTCGGCAAGACCCGTGACAAGGGAGAGGATGGCGTAGTACAAAAATGTGGCGGTGAAGGGCCATTTGAGCTTGCGCCAGTCGTGAATGCGGTTTTTCTTCTGCATGGGAGCGCTCCTTTTTTTCGTTTTTTTCAGTATACCCTGCGCCGGGGCGGATTGCAAGGGGAAATGACCTTGCAAAGCGTGCGGCGGGATGGTAGACTGCGGAAAAGAGGTGATCTGAAATGCTGGATACGCTGATCCGAGGGGCGCGGGTGGTCGACGGCACGGGCCGCGCGGCCTTCACGGCGGATGTTGGTCTTTGCGGCGGAGTGATCGAGGCGGTGGGCGAGCTGAAGGACGCGCAGGCCTTTGAAACGATCGAGGCAAAAGGGCGCGTGCTGACGCCGGGCTTTATCGATATCCACCGCCACGCCGACGCAGCGCTCTTTCGCGAGGATTTTGGCAGGGCGGAGCTTTCGCAGGGGCTTACAACGGTCGTGAACGGCAACTGCGGGATGTCTCTCGCGCCGCTTACGGGGAAGTACGCGCCCGCCTGCGCGCGTTATCTTGCGCCCATCACGGGGGAGATCCCGCCGGAGCTGCGCTTTGATTCGCTCGAAGGCTATTTTAAGGCGGCGCAGAGCCGCGGCCTGCCGCTCTCCTGCGCGCAGCTTGCCGGCATGGGCACGCTGCGCACGCTTGCCGCGGGCTTTGAAACGGGTGATCTATCACCGCTTGAAATGAGAGAGCTGCACTACCATATGGAAAAGGCGCTCGCCGACGGTGCGTGCGGTGTGTCGCTCGGTCTCGGCTACGCGCCGGAGATCTTCTATTCGACCGACGGGCTCATCCGCGCGCTCGCGCCGCTGCACCGAAGCGGCGTGCCCATCTGCGTGCATATGCGTCAGGAGGGCGACGGCGTGGTGGACGCGCTGCGCGAGATGATCGAGGTTGCCCGTGCGCTGCAAACGCCGCTGGAGGTGAGTCATCTCAAGGCAATCGGCACGCAAAACGCACGCCGCGCCGTGCCCGAGATGCTCTCGCTCATCGCACGGGCGCGGGAGGAAGGACTTGACGTGATGTGCGACGCCTACCCCTATACCGCCGGCTCGACGCAGCTCATCCATGTGCTGCCGCCGGAATTTCAGGCGGGCGGAACGGAAATGCTTACAAAGCGCCTGCGTGACCGCTGTGCGCGCGGGGAAATGCGCGCGCGGATGGAAACGGGCAGCGATTTTGAGAACATCACGCTGCTTGTCGGCTTTGAAAACGTCGTTGCCATCGGGCTGAAAACGGAGGAATACCGCCGCTTTGAGGGAAAGAGCATCGCGGAGATCGCGCTCTCGCTCGGAAAAGACCCCTTCGACGCGCTCTTTGACCTGCTGGCGGCGGAGGACTGCGAGGCGGGGATGATCGACTTCATCAGCGATGAGCAGGACCTGCGCGACATCCTGCGCGCGCCGTTTTCGGGCGTCATTTCGGACGCGACCTACCCCGGCGCCGGGCGAGTGCATCCGCGCGTGTACGGCGCCTTCGCGCGCCTCATTGAAAAATATGTTGTGCAGGAAAAGCTCCTCACGCTCGAGCAGGCCGTGCATAAGGTGACGCTTCAGGCCTCGGAGCGCTTCTCGCTTGCGGGGAAGGGAAAGATCGAGGCGGGCGCGGACGCGGACCTGCTGCTCTTTGACCCGGAAAACATCCGCGAGAAGGGAACATACCTTGCGCCGGGGGTCTGCGCGGCGGGCTTTGACGAGGTGTTCGTGCGCGGCGGGCGCGTGATCGAAAACGGCGAATACCGCGGCGGGCGGAACGGCGAGATGCTGGGCCTGCGCGCGGACTTCTGAGCGGCGCGCTCTATTTATTGGTATCCGGGCGGCGCGGCGGACCTGAATTCGGGGTCTGCCGCGCTTTTTCGCGCGTTTTGCCTTGACGAAAGGGCGGGATTCTGCTACCTTTAAATTCGAATGATTCTGTCCGGGGCGTTTCCCGGCTGCGAAATAAAGGAGGCGGGAGCATGGGCGAGACAAATTTGCTGCGCGCGATCCCGAAGGTGGATGAATTACTGCGCAGGCCGGAGCTTTCTGCATTGGACCTGCCCGCGAGCACGCTGCGCGAGGCGGTGCGCGCGGAGCTTTCCGCGCTGCGCGAGGCGGTGCTGCGCGGCGAGAGAACGGCTCTGCCCGATGCGCCTGCGCTCTGCGCGGGCATTCGCGCGCGGGCGGAGGGGGCGGCGCTGCCGTCGCTGCGCGGCGTGATCAACGCAACGGGCGTGGTGCTGCACACGAACCTCGGCCGTGCCTGCCTGAGCGAGCGCGCGGTGCGCGCCGTGGAGGATGTGGCGCGCGGGTATTCAACGCTTGAATACGACGTGGCGAACGGCTGCCGCGGCTCGCGCCACAGCCATGTAGAGGAGCTTCTCTGCCGCCTGACCGGCGCGGAGAGCGCAATGGTCGTGAACAACAACGCTGCGGCGGTGCTGCTCATCCTCTCGGAGATCGGCTGCGGCGGCGAGGTGGTCGCCTCGCGCGGCGAGCTTGTCGAGATCGGCGGCTCGTTCCGCATCCCGGAGATCATGATGCAGTGCGGCTGCACGCTGCGCGAGGTGGGCGCGACGAACAAGACCCACCTGCACGACTATGAGCGCGCCATCGGCGAAGAGACGCGCGCGCTTTTGAAGGTCCACACGAGCAACTTCCGCATCGTGGGCTTTTCCGAATCGGTGCCGCTCGAGGACATGGTCGCGCTTGCTGCGAAGTACAGCCTGCCGGTCGTTCAGGATATCGGCAGCGGCTCGCTTGTCGATCTCGAGCAGTTCGGCATCCACGATGAGCCGACGGTGCAAAAGAGCATCCGCGCGGGCGTGGACGTGGTGTCGTTCTCGGGCGACAAGCTGCTCGGCGGCCCGCAGGCGGGCGTCATCATCGGCAAAAAGGAACATATCGACCGCTTCAAGCACCATCCGCTTGCGCGCGCGATGCGCGTGGACAAGATGACGCTCGCGGCACTGCACGCAACGCTGTGCGCCTATCTCGACGGCGCTGAGGCGGTGCGCGAGATCCCGACGCTTGCGATGCTGGCGGCGGACGCGCCCGCGCTGCACGCGAAGGCTGCGCTGCTGCAAAAGGCGCTTGCGGACGCAGGCGTTGCATCGAGCGTTGTGGCGGCGGACGATCAGGTGGGCGGCGGCAGCGTGCCGACGCAGCTTCTGCCGACCTGGGCGGTCGCGGTGGACACGAAGGACAAGAGCGTGGACGCCTTCGAGCGGGCGATGCGCTGCCGCGTGCGCCCCGTCATCGGGCGCATCAGCAAGGAGCAATACCTGCTCGACGTGCGGACGCTGTGGGAGCGGGACTATGAGGAGATCGCTTCGGCGGCACGGGAGGCGCTCGGATGAAACACGTTATCATCGGCACCGCGGGCCATGTAGACCACGGAAAGACACTTCTTGTCAAGGCGCTCACGGGCATTGACACCGACCGGCTGGTCGAGGAAAAGAAGCGCGGCATTACGATCGAGCTGGGCTTTGCCCACCTCGACTTTGACGACGGCACGCAGGCGGGCATCGTCGATGTGCCGGGACATGAAAAATTCATCAAGAATATGCTCGCCGGCGCGGGCGGCATCGATCTTGCAATCCTTGTCGTGGCGGCGGACGAGGGCTTCATGCCGCAGACGGTGGAGCACCTCGGCATTTTGCAGCTGCTTGGCATCCGCGAGGGGCTTGTCGTCATCACGAAGACTGACATGGTAGACGGCGAGTGGGTCGAGATGGTGAAGGAGGATGTCAAAGAGCAGGTGAAGGGGACGTTCCTTGAGGATAAGCCCATCTATCCTGTTTCCGCCTACACGGGCGAGGGCATCCGGGAGCTGCGCGAGGCGCTCAAAAAGCTCGTGGCGCAGGCACAGGAGAAGAGCCTGCGCACGCCCTTCCGCCTGCCCATCGACCGCGTGTTCTCGGTCGACGGCTTCGGCACGGTGGTGACGGGCACGCTCATCGAGGGTGCGGTGGCCGTCGGCGACGATGCGGCCATCATGCCGGACGGCCTTGAATGCCGCGTGCGCAATTTGCAGGTGCACGGCAGCGACGTAAAGACCGCCTACGCAGGCCAGCGCGTGGCCATGAACCTTGCAGGCATCAAAAAATCAGATATCACGCGCGGCGACACCATCGCAAAGCCCGGCTCGATGCGCGTGTCGCTCATGCTCGACGTGCGGCTGCAAAACCTTAAAAATTCCCAGCGGACGATCGTCAACGGCTCGCAGGTGCACCTCTACCACGGCAGCGCCGTGCGTCTTGCCAAGGTCGTCCTGCTCGAGAAGGACGCGTTACAGCCCGGCGAGAGCGGCTACGCGCAGCTCCGGCTGACCGAGGAGATCGCAACGCGGCAGGGCGACCGCTTCGTCATCCGCTTCTATTCGCCGCTCGAAACGATCGGCGGCGGCGTCATTCTGGACGACCGCCCCTACCGCCACAAGCGAAACGACGCGCAGGTGCTGCGGATGCTTGCGGTGAAGGAAAGCGGCTCGGATTCCGACAAGCTCGTGCAGGCCGTGGCGGAGTACGGCACGGAGCTCGTGCCGCTTAAAAAGCTCGCCGACCGGCTGAGCATGGACGCCTCCGAGCTCGAAGTCTCGCTCGAGGACCTCTGCGGCAGCGGCAAGCTCATCGAGCCGCTCGAAAAGCGCTACATGGCCTCCTCCGAGTTCGACAAGGTCTGGGCAAGCTGCGAGAGCCTGCTTGCCAAATACCACAAGGATAACCCGCTGCACGGCGGCATGAAGGTCGCGGAGCTTCGCCAGAAGCTCCTCAAGGGCGCGGACCGCGCGCGCGCCGACGCGATCCTCTCCTGCCTTGAACACGAGGGAAAGATCAAGTCTGTTGCCGACCGCTACGCGCTCGCGGACTTTGAAGTCCACCTGACGAAGAGGCAGAACGCGCTCAAAACGAAGCTTTTGCAGATCTACCACAAGATGGGCCTCGAGGTCGAAAATCTCGACGATGTGTACGTTCAGTTTGAGCGCAGCGAGCTTGCGGACTGCAAGCAGGTGCTCGAAAGCCTTGTCAGCGGCGGCGAGCTTGTGATGCTGACGCCGCAGCTGTGCATCGAGCGGCGCATCTACGAGGACATCTGGGAGAAGACGAAGCAGCACTTTGCCGCGCACGGGGAGCTGACGCTTGCGGAGTTCCGCGATATGCTGGGCACATCGCGCAAGTACGCGCTGGCGGTGCTTGAATATTACGACAAGAACAAGATCCTCAAAAAAGACGGCGATGTGCGCCATCCGGGACCGGAGTTCTGAGCAATCAGGGGAAAAATCGATAAGAGCGAAAAAAAGCATTGATTCGGTTGCAATCATTGAAATTCTATGTTATGATTGCGTCCGCACCTGGGAGTAGATGGGTGCTGGTGTGCCCCCTGGTCTTCAAAACCAGTGATAGGGGTGAAGAGCCTCTTAGGTGGGTTCGATTCCCACATATTCCCGCCAACGTCCCGCGGCATTTTTGCTGCGGGACGCTTTTTTTCGCCGGAAGCGGGCATCATAAAAAGGGTGCTTTCCGGCGGGGAAAAGCACTCGACATCCATTTGCTGTTTTCGTGGCCTTGATGCCTATAAATGTTTTCAATAAATGAAAACCGTGTTTTGTAAAAAACCATGGGTAAAGCTCTTTACAAATGGCTGCATCTGAGATATATTAGCATCAGAAATTTACCGACGGTCGAATACTGCCATCGGAATTTCACATAATAAGCCGGATGAGGCTTTTCGGGAAATCCGCATTGGGCGGAGCCGAAGGAATAAGGGGAAGCAAAGCCTACAGCTTCTCTGAATATCTCAGGCAAACAGACCGGAAGCGGACGGCACTCTGGAGAGCGAAAGCGCCGATGGAGCAACCTGCCCTTTAAAAAGGCGGGGAATCTCTCAGGTTACAGAACAGAGCAGACCGGTGGCGGCGCCTCGGTTTTGCTCTGCTTTTTTATGCTGAAACGGAAAGGAAGTGGCCCGGATGGGGATGATCGGCAATCCGCATGACTTTTTGATCCTGACGAACAACCCGCTCGTGGCCGACTGTCTCGACGGGCGCGGCGACTACACCCTCGCCTATCATCCGGAGCTGAGCTTCCGCGAGGTGCTCGTCAAAGCGCGCGACCTCATCCACAAAGGGCACATCTTATATACGCATCCGCTTGCCGGAAGCGTCAAGCCAAACGAAACGCCGTATAAATCTCTGATCGTCTCCATTGAGCCGCACGGCATGGACCCCGAGCACGAGATCATGATCGGCAACGCCATCGCCGTTCACGACAAGTTCTGCAAGATCGACTGGTCGGACAACGAGCAGGCGCTGCGCGATTTCCAACTAATTGACTATACCTTGCTCTGCGGCGCGATCGGCTACGACGCTGCGGCGGGTCTTAGTAATTTAAAACAATGAGAAAAGGAGGTGCTTTACTTTGAAATTGGAACTTGGTTTCATCCACATCAATAACATCCAGATTTCAAAGGAGTGCAAGGTAGAAAACGGTACTCTGTACGTTGACCCCGAGGCTGTCAAGGCCTTCATGTACGAAGACGACGACGTCAAGGCATGGGTCAAGGACTTCAGCTTCGACGTTGCCAGGCCCGGTGAGAGCGTTCGCATCACCCCGGTCAAGGACGTCATCGAGCCGCGTGTAAAGGTCGAGGGCCCCGGCGGCGAATTCCCCGGCGTCATCGCCAAGGTCGACACGGTCGGCAGCGGCAAGACCCACGTTCTGCGCGGCATGGCTGTTGTCACCGCGGGTAAGATCGTCGGCTTCCAGGAGGGCATCATCGATATGTCCGGCCCCGGCGCTGACTACACCCCGTTCTCCAAGCTGAACAACTTCGTCGTTGTTGCCGAGCCTGCCGATAACTATCAGGAGCACAAGCACGAGTACGAGCACGCCGTCCGCATCGCCGGCCTTCGCGCCGCGACCTTCATCGGCGAGCTGGGCCGCAATGTTGCCCCCGACGAGACCAAGGAATTCGAGACCTACGGCATCAAGGAAGGCATCGAGAAGTTCCCCAACCTGCCGCGCGTGGCCTATGTCCACATGCTGCAGTCTCAGGGCCTGCTGCACGACACCTATGTTTACGGTGTGGATGCCAAGCGTAGCCTGACCACCATCCTCAACCCCACCGAGACGATGGACGGCGCGATCATCAGCGGCAACTGCGTTTCCGCCTGCGACAAGAACACGACCTACCATCACCAGAACAACCCCGTGGTGGCCGATCTCTTCGAGCAGCACGGCAAGACGCTCAACTATGTCTGCAACATCATCACCAACGAGAACGTCTACCTCGCCGACAAGCAGCGTTCCTCAGACTGGAGCGCCAAGCTCTGCCGCCTTCTGGACCTCGACGGTGCGATCGTTTCTCAGGAAGGCTTCGGCAACCCCGATACCGACCTTATCATGAACACCAAGAAGATCGAGCAGGTCGGTGTGAAGACCACCATCATCACCGACGAGTACGCCGGTCAGGACGGTAAGTCCCAGTCCCTTGCGGACGCCGATCCTCTGGCCGATGCCGTTGTCACCGGCGGCAACGCCAACGAGGTGATCGTCCTTCCCGCAATGGACAAGGTCATCGGCACGCTCGACTACGTCGACAAGATCGCCGGCGGTCATGCCGGTTCTCTGCGCGAGGACGGTTCCATCGAGGCGGAGCTGCAGGTCATCACCGGCGCTACCAACGAGATGGGCTTCAACTGCCTGAGCGCCCGATAAGCAAGGAAGGGAGGAAAAAACAAGATGAGTTTCAAAGTTGTTCACTATATCAACCAGTTCTTCGCCAACATCGGCGGTGAAGAGATGGCTCATGTCGCTCCCGAGCTGCGCGACGGTATCGTCGGCCCGGGCCTTGCCTTCACGCAGGCGTGGAAGGGCGAGGCGGAGATCACCAAGACGATCGTCTGCGGCGACTCTTACTTTGCTGAGCACGAGAAGGAAGCCAAGGCGCAGATCCTTGAGTGGGTCAAGGCTGAAAAGCCCGACCTGTTCCTCGCAGGTCCCGCGTTCAACGCCGGCCGTTACGGCTACGCCTGCGCGACCATCTGCAAGGCCGTTCAGGACGAGCTGGGCGTCAAGGTCCTCACCGGTATGTACGAGGAGAACCCCGGCGCTGACCTGAGAAACAGCATTCTGATCGTTTCCACCGCCAACTCCGCCGCCGGTATGCGCAAGGCCGCGCCCGCCATGGCGAAGCTCGCGCTGAAGGTCATGAAGGGCGAAAAGCTCGGCGCCTCCGTTGAGGATGGCTATATGAACCAGGGCGTCCGCGTCAACTTCTTCGACAAGGAGCGCGGCTCCAAGCGCGCCGTTAAGATGCTGCTGAACAAGCTGGCGGACAAGCCCTTCACCACCGAGTATCCCATGCCCTCCTTCGACCGCGTGGCCCCCAACCCGGCCATCAAGGATCTGAGCAAGGCGACCATCGCCCTGTGCACCTCCGGCGGTATCGTCCCCAAGGGCAACCCCGACCACATCGAGTCCTCTTCCGCCTCTCACTACGGCGAGTACAGCATCGCCGGCGTGAACGAGCTGACGGAAGCGACCTACGAGACCGCTCACGGCGGCTACGACCCGGTCTACGCCAACGCTGACCCCAACCGCGTCCTTCCCGTGGATGTGCTGCGCGACATGGAGCGCGAGGGCAAGATCGGCAAGCTCCACGAGCTGTTCTATACCACCGTCGGTAACGGTACCTCCGTTGCCAACGCCAAGAAGTTTGCTGCCGAGTACGCACAGAAGCTGCTCAAGGCCGGTGTTCATGCCGTCATCATGACCAGCACATGAGGTACCTGCACGCGTTGCGGTGCAACGATGGTTAAAGAGATCGAGCGCGCTGGCATCCCTGTGGTGCATATGTGCACGGTCACCCCGATTTCCCTGACGGTCGGTGCGAACAGAATCGTTCCCACCATCGCCATTCCTCACCCGCTGGGCGATCCCTCCCTCCCGCACGACGAGGAGAAGGCGCTTCGCCGCAAGCTGGTTGAAAAGGCCCTCAAGGCCCTGACCACCGAGGTCGAGGACCAGACTGTTTTTGAGGACTGATTTCCCCGCAATTCCGGCGATCCCGTGCGGCGCGGCCGCGCCGCACGGGATGATCATGACACCTCTAAAGGGGGACATAGAACAAAATGAGCAAGATTTACGACGTTATCGTTCTGGGCGCGGGCCCCGCAGGCCTGACTGCCGGCCTCTATGCCGGGCGCGCCAGACTCTCTACCCTGATGATCGAAAAGGGTCAGGATGGCGGTCAGATCGCCATCACCAATGAAATTGAAAACTATCCCGGTCAGGTCGAAGGCGACAGCGGCCCGAGCCTGATCGCGCGTATGACAAAGCAGTGCGAGCACTTCGGTGTGGAGCGCGTGAGCGACATGATCAAGGAAGTGCAGCTCACCGGCCCTGTGAAGAAGCTCATCGGCGTGAAGGGCGAGTATGAGGCCAAGTGCGTCATCATCGCCACCGGCGCGTTCCCGCGCCCCATCGGCTGCAAGAACGAGGGCAAGTTCGTCGGCAAGGGCATTTCCTTCTGCGCGACCTGCGACGCCTCCTTCTTTGAGGACCTTGAGGTGTATGTGGTCGGCGGCGGCGATGCTGCCGTGGAAGAGGCCATGTACCTGACGAAGTTCGCCCGCAAGGTGACCATCATCCACCGCCGCGACGAGCTGCGCGCTGCCAAGTCCATTCAGGAAAAGGCCTTCAAGAACGAGAAGATCCACTTCCTGTGGAATACCGTCGTCGACGAGGTCGACGGCGAGGACGAGATCCTCTCCAAGATGATCGTGAAGAACACCAAGACCGGCGAGCTGACGACCATCGAGGCGGACGAGGACGACGGCCTGTTCGGACTGTTTGGCTTCATCGGCCTTCTGCCCAAGAGCGACCTCTTTGAAGGCGTGATCGACATGGACAAGGGCTATATCAAGACCGACGACAATATGCACACCAACATCGAAGGCGTCTATGCCGCGGGCGATGTCCGCGTCAAGAGCCTGCGCCAGGTCGTCACGGCCGCTGCGGACGGCGCCATCGCCGCCATGCAGGCTGAAAAATATATTGCGGATCAGGAATAAGAAAAGGAGAGATCACCATGCTTGAACTCGATAAGACTACCTTTGAAGCGGAAGTGCTTCAGGCTCCCGGCAAGATCGTCGTTGACTTCTACGGCGACGGCTGCGTTCCCTGCGCGGCTCTCATGCCCCACGTCCACGGCTTTGCCGACGTTTACGGCGACAAACTCAAGTTCTGCGCCCTGAACACCACCAAGGCCCGCCGCCTTGCCATCTCCCAGAAGATCCTCGGCCTTCCCGTGATCGCGGTCTATGAGAACGGCCAGATGATCGATTCCTGCGTGAAGGAAGACGCCACGCCCGAGAACGTGGAAGCGATGATCAAGAAGTATATCTAATCTGCGATAGTCTGCTTTTCGCAAGAAGAGCTGCTATAAAAATTCTGAGGAAAAGGAGGAAAGAGTAATGAGCATCTTAGCTGGTAAGAAAGTTGTCATCATCGGTGACCGTGACGGTATCCCCGGTATGGCGATCGAAGAGTGCGCAAAGTCCGCCGGTGCGGAAGTCGTATTTTCCTCGACGGAATGCTTCGTCTGAACGGCCGCAGGTGCAATGGATCTGGAAAACCAGAAGCGTGTGAAGGAATTCGCTGAGCAGTATGGCCCCGAGAACGTCGTCGTTCTTCTGGGCGCATCTGAGGGCGAAGCTTCCGGCCTCGCTGCTGAGACGGTCACCGCCGGTGACCCGACCTATGCCGGTCCGTTGACAGGAGTCTCGTTGGGACTCACGGTTTATCACGTTTGCGAGCCTGAGGTCAAGGCTGAATTCGATCCTGCCGTCTATGACGAGCAGATCAGCATGATGGAAATGGTTCTGGACGTTGATGATATCATCAGCGAAATGAGCGCCATCCGCGATCAGTACTGCAAGTATCTCGGCTAAAAAACAGACTGCACAATCAGACAGGTGTCTATGAAGGCGGCGGCAGAAGCCGCCGCCTTCCGCAGTTTGGCCGCTTTCAATGGCTGCAGCAGCCGGAGGCCGCGGTGTGATATGCAGCGAAGCAGTCGCTGCAGCGATTTAAGGCGATCAACAGAAAGAAGCAGGACGATTCCAAAGGATTCCCATCGGAACAAACCAAATCTGGAACAAACATAGAAAGGGAAGGACAACACTATGAAAGCAGTGATCAAGGGCGCCGGCTACATCCTGGCGCACGCACCCGATATGGTGCTCCACAACGGCACCACCCAGACGACCGAGCGCATCGTCAACCCCGAGAGCGAATACCTCAAGGAGCTGCCGAACCACATCCGCTCGTTCGACCAGGTTCTCTCCTACTGGCCCAACCAGGTCTACATCGGAAACAAGACCCCTGATGAGCTGACCGCCGTTCCCCAGCCCTGGTGCGACAAGACCTGCGATGTCAGCGACCGCTACGGCAGATTCGGCCAGATGATGCCGCAGGAGGAGTTTTTGCTGCTGATGCAGGCCTGCGACGTGTTCGACCTTGTCAAGCTGGAAGCCGGCTTTGCCGCCGCCCACCGCGGCGAGCTTGCCGCGAATCCCCTGATCGACGAGACCATCATGGCCCGCATCCCCGAGACGCAGACCGAGAAGGCTGAGATCGAGCGCCTCGTTGCCGAGGAGCATTCCGAGGGGCTTTATCACCACGGCGAGCTGGTCGGCTGTGTCAACCGCGCGCACGACATCGACGTGAACCTCTCCGCCCACGTCATGCATGAAAACCTCGTCTCCAAGGCGTCCTCCGTGCTGGCGCTGCTCGCAGCGATCAAGCAGAGCGGCATTGCCAAGGAAGACGTCGACTACGTGGTCGACTGCTGCGAGGAGGCCTGCGGCGATATGAACCAGCGCGGCGGCGGCAACTTTGCCAAGGCGGCAGCTGAGATCGCCGGCCTGAGCAATGCGACCGGCTCTGACGTGCGCGGCTTCTGCGCGGGCCCGGCCCACGCGATGATCGACGCGGCGTCCCTCGTTGCCGCGGGCGCGTTCAAGACCGTCGTCGTCACCGCCGGCGGCTGCACCGCCAAGCTCGGCATGAACGGCAAGGACCACGTCAAGAAGGGCCTTCCCATCATGGAGGACATGATCGGCGGCTTTGCGGTCGTGCTGACGCAGGACGACGGCGTGAGCCCCGAGGTCAACCTTGAAATGATCGGCCGCCACACCGTCGGCACGGGTTCCGCGCCGCAGGCGGTCATCTCCAGCCTTGTCACCAATCCGCTCGATAAGTTCGGCATGAAGATCACCGATATCGACAAGTACTCCCCCGAGATGCAGAACCCCGATATCACCAAGCCTGCCGGCGCGGGCGACGTGCCGCAGTCCAACTACAAGATGATCGCGGCCCTCGCCGTCAAGCGCGGCGAGCTCGAGCGCGCGGATCTTGCGAAGTTCCCCCTCGAGCACGGCCTGACCGGCTGGGCCCCTACACAGGGCCACATCCCCTCCGGCGTGCCCTATATCGGCTTTGCCCGCGAGGATATCCTCTCCGGCAAGTGCAAGCGCGTGATGATCATCGGCAAGGGCTCGCTGTTCCTCGGCCGCATGACCAACCTCTTCGACGGCGTGTCCTTTGTCATTCAGGCCAACAGCGGCGAGGAGAAGTCCTCCGGCGTCAGCGAGGCTGAGGTCAAGGACATGATCGCCAAGACGATGCGTGATTTCGCCGCGACGCTGCTTGCGCAGGCGGAATAATGGAGGAAGCATCATGAGTGATTTGCAGAAGACCATTGCAAGGACCTTCCTCGAAATGGCCGAGGGTCTGGAGAGCGGCTGCTACGGGCCGCGCCCCAAGATCGCGCTGACCGGCATGGGCAGCGAGCATGGCGAGGAAAACGCCATGCAGGCGGCCATCATGGCCAGCAAGCGCGGCGTGGACGTGTACTACATCGGCTCTCTCGAGGCTGAGGGCGTCACGACTGTGCACGTTGCCGACGATGAGGAAGGCCACAGGAAGATGGAGCAGATGGTGGAAAGCGGCGAGGTCGATGGCGCTGTGACCATGCACTTCCCGTTCCCTATCGGCGTTTCCACGGTCGGCCGCGTTGTGACCCCGGCGAAGGGCAAGGAGATGTTCATTGCGAACACCACCGGCACTTCGAGCGGAGACCGCATCGAGGGCATGATCAAAAACACCATTTACGGCATCATCACCGCCAAGGCCTGCGGCGTGAAGGACCCCACGGTCGGCATTCTGAACGTGGACGGCGCACGCCAGACGGAGCTTGCGCTCAAGGAGCTGCGCGAGGGCGGCTATGACTTCAAGTGGGCCACCTCTGCCCGCGCCGACGGCGGCGCTGTGATGCGCGGCAACGACGTGCTGCAGGGCACGCCTGATATCATGGTCATGGACAGCCTGACCGGCAACGTCATGATCAAGATGATGTCCGCCTACACCACCGGCGGCAGCTTCGAGTCCACGGGCTTTGGCTACGGCCCCGGCATCGGCAAGGACTACAACAAGCTCATCCTCATCATCTCCCGCGCCAGCGGCGCGCCGCTGATCGCCAACGCGATCGAGTACGCGGCCCAGCTCGTGCGCGGCAAGGTGTTCGAGATCGCCCGTCAGGAGTTCGAGGCCGCTGAAAAGGCCGGCCTGAGCCGCATCCTCGAGGCGCGCAAGGCTGCCGCCAAGGGCGCCTCCGCCGCGGCGGAGGAAGAGGTCAAGTGCCCGAGCGCCGAGCCCTGCACCGCCAGCATCCCCGGCATCGAGGTCATGGACCTTGAGGACGCCGCCAAGGTGCTCTGGAAGGCCGGCATCTATGCCGAGACCGGCATGGGCTGCACGGGCCCGCTCGTCATGATGAGCGAGGCGAACCACGATAAGGCCGTCGAGCTGCTCAAGGGCGCGGGCTATATCGGCTAAGGAGGAAAACGCAATGCTGGTGAAAGACACCGTAAAGAAGACGGAGCTGGATCTGACCACGGCGGAGCTGATCGATCTGGTTGCCAACGGCAACCGTCAGGTCGATCTGGTGTTCGACGAAAAGCAGAGCGATGAGGACGGTTATCTGCACTGGGATCGTGAAAACTGGACCAGCGTGGACGGCAAGCGCTTCATCCGCAGCTATTTCCTCGACGGCCGCGCGCTGAGCGATTTCAGCGGCTACAACAAGTACGACATGAAGGGCTATTTCCAGCCGGAAAAGGCCAGGGAAGTCCTGCTTGGTTGATGAATCGAGAAGCGGCGCGCCCTTTGGCGCGCCGCTTTCCAAATTTTCTTCGTTTCGCTCTTGACAGGCGGGGAGAAAACACTTATAATACTACTGTTCTGCGACGCAGAATTGGAAATGTACATATCCGGGTGTAGCGCAGTTGGTAGCGCGCATGGTTCGGGACCATGAGGCCGTGAGTTCGAATCTCGCCACTCGGACCATGCAGAGTGTCCTTATAGGATCTGAGTATCCTGTAATGGACACTCTGCTTTTTTATGTGAAGAATGGTGAAAAGCTGGAGCTGTCGATGCTCACCCGTTCCCGCAGGCACAGCAGCTTGACCTTATGTTCGGTCAGCAGATCGATGTACTGCTTTGTCATGCCCCAGTCCCGCCCTATACGGTCAAGGCTGCTTATCAGCACCACATCCACCTTTCCG
>CAKTGM010000008.1 GCA_934561515.1 uncultured Oscillospiraceae bacterium
CTTCATTCTACCAGAGCTCTGCAAACCATGTCTATTTCTATGCTCTATTCAATTTGCGCAACTTATCTTACATTATCTTCATCTGGATTAGGGGCAAAAAGTTTATCAAACAAAATCTGATTTCGCTTTTTGGCATCGGCCAACAGTTTTGTGTAAGAAATGACTTCAATGTACTCGTGTCTGAACTGATTAAATCCCGTATATCCGAGGTTATCCGCCGTAGGAAGCAGGCTACTGTTCAAACAATGAGTGCGCATTTTATCTGTTAGGTCACAAATAACATAGCACCTGAATAGTGTGCCCTCTGTAATACTGAATGCCTGTCCGTTTGCCTTCTTCTTTTTCCCACTGCGAATCAGATCTACATACTCCCCGACTTGATTGATCGGATTTTTGCTGTCATTGTCAGGTTTCTTAAATTCAACGATTGTTACAGTCGAAAGCGGTTCGTCGCTATCAGAATATGCAAATGCCTGGTCAAACACAACAATATCGGGTTCTTTTCGGCTGTCACTATCTATTACCGGCATAGATTTGAGAGTCTTATCTGATGCCAAATACCTGTGATATGCCAAACGCTCATCTACGATCCAAAGATTCATCTCCTCAAAAGCAATGTCGTCTGATGTGTGCCTCATAGGACAGATAATAGAATGAATTACATCTTCCTTTTTAAAGCTGCCATCTTCTTGAATCGTGAGGGTCTCTTCCAGCATTGCAAGCAGCGCTTTCCGTCTGGCGACATATTCGGCAAGGCAGGTTTTACTAAGTTCAGTTACACCCGACCAATATTTCTCAAACAACACTTGATATGTTGTATCTGACTGATTTGCAGCATCCTTTGCTGCCTTTTCTAAATCTTTTCCTTGTTTTTGGATTTCATGCTCCCAGCTTTGGAAATGCTTGTGCAATTCCAGTTCCAGTGCGTCTTTTTTTAAGCCCGCAGGAATCAAATCATATATATTAGGGCGGTTGTGCAACAGGTAACGATAAGCGGGTCAATCTTGCGACACAAAATCGTCAATCTGTTTACGCTTTTTCTTTTTGACATCCTCAAGATAGTCTGCAAGGTACCCTGTTATGTAATCTATAGAGGTCGAAACAACACTGTCTTTCCCCGTGCCGAACAAGGAGACTTGATTCCCAGTTTCATCAAAATCGAAACCCGTTCGGGTCGTGTCTACAATAGAATCAAGGTAACTACTGGACACATATCCTACATAGAAAAAGCCTGTTGGATTGTCGATAGGAACAATCCTTTTCTGTAGGTCCGGGATAAAGCGTTTCAAATCAACAGAGGTTACCTCCTGCATGTTGGCACACAGATGCAGCTCGTGCTGAGATGTTCCTTCAGGAAAGCGAAGATGATATATTACATAATCGGAACCTTGCAGCTGAAAGCGATCCTGATGAAGCGAATCTCTAATATTTGACTCAAAATATTGGTTTAAGTCTATTGTATCTGTCACACCATCGCGAATTATAATTTGCGGACAGTGTCCCGAAATAAAGAACGGTAGACAATGCTCGATGATCCGTTTTGCAATAACTGGAAGCTCGACAGGAGCTGCATGACGGTACTGGGTCGCAAAATTATTTAGTCTCACAATTGTTTTGATATCGTCTTCGTCAATTTTAACCAAGTTGTTTTCGGGCGAAACACCATCTGGGTTAAAACTGAATTTTCTGCGATAGTATTGACCATCTTCTTGAAAAACACTTTCGATTTCAACCGTCTCGAACGCTTTGAGCCACAAAAATCGACCAATGCCTTTACAACCTTTCTGAATTTTCAGAGTAGAATACGCAGTATTAAAGGAACGGTAGTTAGCTGTGTTCATACCATTTCCATTATCTTCAATTACAAACGATTCAAAGCGTTCCAAGACATCTTTTTGAATCGTTAGGTTAGGATCTTGGTCTTCCCGTTGAGCAAAAATTGTGATTTTTCCATTATCCCGATTCGGCGAGTCTTCGATTGACTGAATAGAGTTTACTACTGCCTCAAAAAGTGGCCAAAGAGCTTTTGATTCAGCTAGTCTAAGGCTATTTAAATGTCCACGAATATCTAATGCAAACATAGTTATCCTCCTTCGCGTTTAAAGGATTAAGCATTGTAACACCTAACGCCATTTTGGCATCTTTTATGTCCCGAAAAACGGACAATTAGTTTTTTAACGCCGTAACAGGAATCACGAACACCCCATCTGGCCGTTGATAGGCTGCATTTGCCATACCGCACAGCACGCAGAGAACCGCTGGGGGCTTTCCTTTGGGGTCTTCCGAAATCTGCTTTTTGATCTCAAGCAAGTTGGCTGCGGCAGCGTCGATTTGGTTTGCCCCCAGTTTGATTTCAAAAGCGCACCACTGGCCGTCAGGCAGTTCGATGACAGCATCGATTTCCTGATTTTTATAATCCTGATAGTGATACATGTTTGCTCCGAAAGATTCAGCATAGATTCGAAGATCACGCTCACACAGGGCTTCAAACAAGAAACCAAGCGTCTCCAAATCGCCCATCAGTCCAGCAGGGGTAGCTTTCAGCAAAGCACAGGCCAAAGAAGGATCGGAGAAGTGCCGCTTTTCAGCCTGCTTGATACGGACAGAGGAACGGATGCCGGCGGAGAATGGCGGCTGATTGTCCGTAATGAACAACCGCTTGAAAATATCCAGATAAGCAGACACCGTGTTGGAGTCGATATCCTCGTCATCAACCGCCTTGATGTCTTTCGTTAAAGTCTTATTGGTGACGGTGGTGCTTTCATTGCGGGCCAGAGAGCGCAGCAGCAGGCGCATCTTGGAGGTATCGCGCTTCACACCGTCGATGCGGTACACATCATCATCAATAACGGCGTTGAGGTATTCCAGCGGAAGCAGAGCAGCCTGCTCGATGGGTAATCCCAAACTGCCGGGCCATCCGCCACGGATAATCAGCTCAATCAGCTTTTTCAGGTCCACCTCGCCGGTCAAAGCAGGGGCCAACTCACCGTGACACAGCTTTTCCAGTGAGACCTTCCCGCAGGAATCCCCGGACTCATACAGGGACATAGGACGCATCCGCAGCTTGGCAATACGGCCTGCCCCGCTATGCAAAATCCCCTTATGGTTCGGCGTGGCAGATCCGGTCAGAATGAATTGTCCTTTTTCCGCAACCTGATCCACTTTGTACCGCACGGCATCCCAAATAGGAGGAACTTCCTGCCACTCGTCAATCAGACGAGGCGTTTCACCGTCCAGAACCAGAGCAGGGGACAATTCGGCCAGCTGGCGATTCTGGAAGTTGTTGGCAGGATCACCGATGTAGATCTCGCTTTTACTGTGATAAGAGGAAGTCCAAGTCTTTCCGCACCATTTGGGTCCTTCAATACAAACGGCGCCAAACGCCGACAGATATTCCTTAACCTTTGTATCAATAACGCGGGGTTTGTAGTTCTGCTTATCCATAAACGCTCACCTCGACTATAAGCTGAGTCTATTATAATCTATTCAGTTAAATTTTACAACTCCGTTCAGTTAGATTTTCATTTTCTATTCAGTCATTTTTTCAATTTTCAATCGTTTGGATTTTCTGCTTCTTCTGTGGTGTTGAAAAATCAATAAAAACTGATATAATGGAAGAAAAAACGAGGAGAGTGGCACAATGGCTAAAGGCTATATCTATATTATGACAAATCCCTGTCTGAAGGATATGGTGAAGATAGGTTATGCCACTAATGTAGAGGATCGGAGAAAGCAATTGAGCACCACGGCGCTTCCCTACGATTATGAGATTTTTGCTACCTATGAGACTTCCGGCAAACTGGAAGACAAGAAACTCCACAAGCTGATCGATAATCTGAATCCCGATCTCCGTGTGTCCAAAAACCGGGAGTTCTTCGTGATGTCTGCCGAGGATGCATATGAATTATTGGAAGCAATCGCAACTATTAGCGGTTCTCAGGACAAGCTGCAAAAGAAGCAATCCAATGCCACTTCCACAGACAGCAAGAAAACCAAAAAGCCGCCTGTAAATTTTGCAAAGTGTAACATCCCAGTAGGTGCTGAACTCGTATATGTGGATGATCCAACCGTCCGGGTGACTGTGGCAACCGAGCGCAAGGTGCAATACAACAACGAACTGACATCTCTTTCGGCAATCGTGCAGAATATTAAAGGCATTCAAGCCGCCGCTGGCCCCAACTACTTTACGTACAACGGAGAAATCGTATCCGAAATAGCAGCAAGAACACAGTGGAAGGCTGATTGACCACATATTCTGTAGCCATTGAGGATATTCCCATTACTAAATCTTCTTTTGGCTGACGGCAGATACTATGGAAAAACTCCAACTATACAAGTAATCTACGTTTTGCTAAACTTACATTGTATTTTGGGTCAGCTAAATCAAAACTGACGAGGGATGGTTGCAAGAACTGCACCTATACAGTGCCGCACATTTCTGGTAAACTAAATCCGTATTTAGGGTCATGTGGATCAGATTCGTGGAGCGACTATGCAAAAAGTGCAAGTGGACTATCCTACGTAAATTTGGTAAACTGAACCCATCTTTTAGGGCGGAGTAAGTTAGGGCGGAGTAAGTTAGGGAGGAACAGCGACGGGTAAGGGCGAAGTGCGCCCATTCGTCTCCTCAAAACGACCTTGAACGAAAAGAACCAGTAATTAGACTGAGTAGAAATTAAATAACCAAGAAATCAAAAGACAGATCAAGTCTACCATCACCCTGATCGGGTGCGGAGCTTGACCTGCCTTTTTGCATATAGATCGCTGTGGGATGCCAACCACGGCCCGGCAGGAATACTTGAAAATTTGAAACCTTATCGATCATAGAGCAAGCCGTCAGGACGGTACGGCAGGAAAACCGTCAAGGGAGTCCGGCAAACTCCCAGCCTGCGGATCTCGCAATGGTGCGAGCCCGGCCCCGCAGGAACAGCACTCCCCGATCCGCGGCCGGACGGATCATTTGACACACGCAGTTGGTGACACCTTGTCTCCAACTGCACCCGAGTTCAGCGGTGGTGTCAGCGGCGGCTCGTCAGAGCAGAGGTCTTTACCTCTATGCCGCATTCGTACTGACCGTGGCAAAAGTAAAAAGAGACAGGAATCAAGACAAGGTCTGAAAAGCCCGGAGTTACAAGGCTTCTTGGCTCTGCAAGGGTCTCCTGTTCCCGGAAAGCAGCCAGAAACTGCAGCCGATGCCAACGGGCGAAGTGCGCCTATCTGAACAAACACTATGATCGATAAGGAGTTTTACATATGGCAAAGAAAATCATCAAGCTGGGTACATACCGCACTCTGGTTTCCCAGTTGGACAAGCTGGCCCGGCACAACCGACAAGGCAGTTTCCAAACCAAGACACGGTACTACGAGGCCTGCAAGCGGTTCTGCGCATTTCTGGCGGACGAGTTTCACCTTCAGAAGCTGACCAACATCAGCGGCAAGCATCTAGTCAGCTATGTGCTGTACTTACAGGATAACGGCCTCGCTGCCAGCACCATCAAAACAGATCTGGCGGCCATCCGTTTCTTCCATGATAAGATGAGCGATCCCAAGTACGAACTGCCCACCAACGATGAATTGGGCGTAGAACTGGAGCGGCGGCGCTTTGGCAGCGTAGACCGCACCTAGAGCAATGTGGATTTCAACAAGATGCTGGGCAGAGCGTTGGACGATGATCGGTGGGATTACATTCTGGCCCTCTATCTGGGGCGTTTCGCTGGTCTGCGCATCCACGAATGTTTCCGCATTGATACCGCTACTGCCGAGCAGGCTCTGCGTGAAAACGCCATCACCATCAAGGGCAAGGGCGGCAAGGTGCGCACCATTCCCATCGAGGATGAGCGCATCACCACACATCTGAAAAAGCAGTTGGAACGAACAGAGCGCGGCCAAAAGCTACTGGTTCCGGACGGTATGCCTACTGACCGGGCCATCCATCAGCTTCAGCTTTTCATCTATTCCAATCGCGGTGATTTTCAGGAGGAGGCCAACCGTCCCCTGACCTTCCATGGACTTCGGCATACCTGCGCCGCCGAGAAGTACCGGAAGCTGATCGATGGCGGTATGGGCAGTCTGGATGCCCACTTTGCGGTGTCCCGGTTGTTGGGCCATGAGCGTGCCGATGTGACCGATATCTATCTGGCCTCTCTGCCCAAGGAGGGCCGCCATGGGAAATAACGGTATGAATCCCAAAGCCACGGGTCAAACTAATCCCGGAGGCGAATGTATGGATTATCAGGAAATTACCCTTGGACAGGTCACCTATGAGATCCGCCGGGTCTATACCGGCGAGCGTTCCGCAGCGGATCTGGTCTTGGATCGACTGTCTCAGGCAGCTTCGGAAAAACCTTCTTTTGACGTTGACACCAACCCTGCGGTATAATATGCCTGTGGGTTAATTTGTCGTGAGGAGGCGAATATGAGAAACGACAAATTAACGCTGGGATTTGCCTACCTGCGTCTCTCCAACGAAGAGGCTCAGGGCGGGGAATCGTCCAGTATTACGAACCAGCGCATGATCGTACAGAACTACTGCAAACAGAACGGCATCACTTTGGTGCGGGAATTTGTGGATGACGGCTACTCCGGCGGCAACTTCGACCGCCCGGCCTTTCAGGAGATGATGAAGCAGCTCCAGCAGGGCAAGGCCAACACGGTCATCACCAAAGACCTGTCCCGTTTGGGGCGTGATATGCGGGAAGCCAGCTACTACGCGGAGCAGTTCTTCCCGGAGCACGGCATCCACTATATTGCTATCTCGGACAACTTCGATACCGAGCGTGAAAACCTTATGGCTCCCTTCCTTTTTGCCATGAACGAGGTCTACCTGCGGGACAGCTCCCGCAAGGTCAAGGATGTGATCCGCAGCAAGCGGGAGAACGGCCAGTACTGCGCCTGCCCTCCCTACGGCTACCGCAAGGACAACCAGAACAAGCACCGCTTGGCTCCCGATGAGATGACAGCTCCTGTGGTGCTGAGGATCTTCGAGCAGGCAGCCAAGGGCGATTCCTCCCGGAAAATCGCTCTGGATCTCAACGAGGATGGAGTCATTCCTCCCTTGAAGTACCGGGTGCTGTACCGGGACGAGTTCAGCGAGGAAGGAGCGGCTCGGGCATCGGATCTGTGGAACTATACGACGGTCAAGCGCATTTTGAAAAACCCGGTCTATCTGGGTCATACTCTCCTGGGCAAGAGCAAGAAGGTCAGCGTCAAGTCCAAGAAAAAAGTCCCGGTTCCCCGGGAGGATTGGGCGGTAACAGAGAATACCCATCCGCCGCTGGTGTCCAACAATCTCTATGAGCGGGCACAGGCCAACCTTGGACGGGGCTCCCGGGATTACCGGGCTTACGACCATGTGCGCAAAAGCATCTTCTCCGGCATCGCCGTCTGCTCCAAGTGCGGCTATTCCCTGTGTTCCTGCGGGACAGTCTACAAGGGAGAGCGGGAGAAGTACTGGTATCTCTCCTGCACCCATCAGCGGCAGGACATCGCCGATCCCTGCACCGGCGTCCGGGTGCGGTACGCCGACCTGTTGGAGATCGTGCGGCAGGAATTGAACAGCCTGCTGGCGCTGACAGACAAGCAGGTGGAAGCTCTCGTCAAAGAGGCTTTGCGGCGGGCAGGTGCCAACGAAAACCCGAAGGCGCTGCGGCAGAAGCGGGAGAAAATCGAGGCACGGATCGGCACCATCGACAAGATCGTCACCAAGCTCTACACGGACAACGCCGAAGGCCGTTTGGATGACGAACGACTGCAGCGCATGGTGGCAGATCTGGAAAAGGAGTCCGTCGGTCTGCAGGCCGCATTGGATTCGCTGACCATTTCAAGGTCGGCGGAGGAGATCGAGTCCAGCTATGCCAACTTCTTTTCTCTGGCTCGGGAGTACACGCAAATTCAGGAATTGGATCGCGAGACCTTGCTGACCTTTGTGGAGCGTATTGAGATCGGACCCAAGAAATATCCCGAAGGAACGGTCAAGGCAACACACCGAAATCAGCCCTACCGGCAGAGCATCCGCATCGTCTACAAGTTCATCGGAGAGGTGGCTGAGGAGCCTGTCCGGGAGCTTCCGGCGATGTCCGTGAGCGAGGCAAATGATACGCCAGCCTGAGTTGCTAGAAATTTGCGAGCCAGCAAACCCTTGGGGCGCAAGGGTTTCAAAATCGCAAGATGGAGAAGGAACATCAAGGGAGATGGGCGTCAACCTCAAGGAGGGCTACAACGGCGATCTCACCTCCCGCGAGGCCGGCTCCGTCGGCGGCCAGATGGTCAAGAAGATGATCGAGAGCTACGAGAAGAGCCTGTAAGGACTTCTTCCCGGTATAGAAGGGCGCGGCCAACAGGCCGCGCCTTTTTTGCGCTGCGGCGGCAAAACAAATCAAGAAGGCGGGGGATTTGCCCAATGCCTTGTTGCCATCTGACAAACTTCTGTCAAATTTGGCAGAACCCTCTTGTGCCCGGCGGCGCGATGCGGTATAATCTTCGGTGAATTGAGGATTGAATATTCAAGTTTACGATGACTTCTGCTGAGAAAGGAACGATCATGTCTGCTCTGAAGGATATCCGCCCGTCGGTCGAGCGCTTTGTCACGGCGGTGAGCAATTCGATGCGCTTAGAGGTTGCCGTGTTCGACAGCGACAGCCAGCTTTTTTACTGCACGCCGACCTATGTGAAGAAAAAGGGCCGCACGGTCCATACGCCCTCGCTGCGCGAGGTCATGGAAAACGGAAGCGTGCTGGTCAACAAGCCCGGCGAGATGGCCTCGTGCATCGGCTGCCGCTTCAAAACGCACTGCCCCTCTACGATCGAGATCCTCTGCTGCATCCGCGCGGATACGAGCATTGCGGGCGTGCTGGCCTTCACCTCCTTCACCAAGGAGGGGCAGAAGCGCATCACGGAAAATACGACCGTCTACCTCAACGCGATCACGGAGCTTGCCAATATGATCGGCAGCCTGCTCGTTTCGCACAGCGGCGGGACAAGCCCGGTCAATCTGGACGCAAATCTGCTCGCCTCGATGGAGCTGTGCAGCCAGCCGATGCTCCTCACCGACGCGCACGGCGTCATTTTGCAGTACAATCAGCTGGCGGAAAACCTCTTCAACGTCTGCAATATTTCCTCGACCTCGCTCTGGCAGCTCTTCCCCCAGTCGGTCGTCAAGCGCATCATGGAGGGCAACAACCTCTACGAAAAGAGCGTCAACATCGGCTCGGCGACCACGAAGATCTCCACCCGCGCCATCGTGGCGGACGATCAGGTGACGGGCTTTTTCATCCGCCTGTCCGACAATCTCTACAAGCCGTCGAAGGACACGAGCTATTTTGAGGGCATCATCGGCTCAAGCCCTGCCATCACCCGCGTGCAGAAGGTCATCAAGCGCATCGCCGACAGCCCGACGCCCATTCTCATCACGGGCGAGACGGGAACCGGCAAGGAGCTGATCGCGCGCGCCATCCACGAGCAGAGTGGGCGCAACAAGTATCCCTTTGTCGCCATCAACTGCTCGAGCATCCCGGAAAACCTATTTGAAAGCGAGCTCTTCGGCTACGAGGAGGGCTCGTTCACGGGCGCGAAAAAGGGCGGCAAGATCGGCAAGATCGAGATGGCGCAGGGCGGCACGCTCTTTCTCGATGAGATCGGCGAAATGCCGCTTTTCGCCCAGCCGAAGCTGCTGCGCATTTTGCAGGAATACGAGCTTGAGCGCATCGGCTCGAGCAAGAAGATCCACCTCGATATCCGCATCATCGCCGCGACGAACCGAGACCTTGCCGACATGGTGGACGAGGGCAGGTTCCGCAGCGACCTCTACTACCGCATCAACGTCATCAATCTGGAGCTGCCGCCGCTGCGCGCCCGCAAGGATGATATTATCCCGCTGGCGGAAAACTACCTCAAAAAGCTCAAGATGAAGATGGATACGCCCCTTGCCTCCATCTCGCCCGAGGCCTACGAGCTGCTGCTGGACTACGACTGGCCCGGCAACATCCGCCAGCTGCAAAACGTTGTGGAATACGCGGCGAACCTCTGCGAGTCCGACACGCTGCTGCCCTCCGACCTGCCCGCGGCCGTCCGCGAGCGCGGGAGCACGCAGAGCCGTCCTGCCGCGCGCCTGTCGCCGGGCGGCTCGCGCGACGAGGAGATCATGGCGCTGCTCGAAAAGTACGGCTACACGCTCGAGGGCAAAAAGAAGATCGCCGAGGAGCTGGGCATCAGCCTGCGCACGCTCTACCGCCGCATCAGCAGCCTGCAAGGCGACGGCGAGTGAAAAATGAATGTTCATTTATTGCCAAAAAATGGCACAGCTTTATAAAGCTGTGTCATTTTTGGCATCTGCTTGGCAAGGAAGACGGTGATTTGCGCAGATCGATCATTTTGCCAGAATGGATAAATGATTTTTTTTGAAGCGGAAACGAGCGTATTTTTCCTGTCATTCCAAGCGAATCCTTATACTTTTTCAATATAGGCAAAGAAAATCGGGATACAGTGAATTTTTTGGCACATCATTTGCTTTTACTACAGTACAGATCACCTTAGTGTCCCGTCTTGTGGGTCTGGGAAAAGCCGGTTAAGTTTCCAGACGTGTGGCGGGAACAAGGACGTATTTAGGAGGATAAAAAATGGACGTTAACTATGGCCTATTGGCGCTGCTCCCGCCTGTGGTTGCAATTACGCTCTGCTTCGCAACCAAGCAGGTACTCGTCTCCATGTTCGCCGGTATTTTCGTCGGCGCACTGGTCATTTCCGGTTGGAATCCGCTCAGCGCTGTGGCGCTCTCGCTGCAGACCCTTGCTGAAAATATGGCGGATAACGTGATCCTGCTCTTGTTCACACTGTTCATGGGCGTTGGCATCTCCTTCATCTGGAAGCTCGGCGGCAGCTTCGCTCTGGCGGAAGCGGCCAAGAAGAAATTCAAGAAGAGACGCTCCGTGTGCCTCGGCACGTGGATTCTCGGTATGCTCTGCTCCGTGAACGACTGTCTGGTCGCTGCGGTCGACGGCAACGTCTTCCGCGATATCTGCAAGGACTACCGCATTTCTTCCGAGAAGTTCTCTTACGTGCTCGACTCCACCGCCGCTCCCGCGGCCGCGCTGTTCATCTCTGACTGGATCGCTTACCAGATCAGCATGATCGGCCAGGGTCTCGACGCCGCCGGCATCACCGGTACCACCGCCGTCAGCGCGTACATCAACGGTCTTCCCTTCAATATGTACTCCATCCTGACGCTCATCTTCGTCGGTATCATGATGTACACCGGCCGCGACTACGGCCCGATGCTCAAGGCTGAGGTCCGCGCGCTCACCACGGGCGAGTTCAACGGCCCCGAGGCCAAGCCCATGCTGGATGTCGGCTCCGAGCTTGGCGAGGCCAAGCAGACCAAGCCCATGATCCGCAGCTTCGTGCTCCCCATCGCCGTTGCCTTCATCGTTATCATCAGCGGCATCCTTTACACCGGCATCACCAACCCTGACCGCACTGCCTCCGGCCTGATGGCCATCCTCGATGCCTGCGATGCGCAGCTCGCTCTGTATTGGGGCTCCTTCGCCATGGCGCTCATGGGCATCATCATCGCGCTCACTTCCAAGATCATGTCCTTCGAAGAGACCATGACCACCGTTGTTGACGGCTTCAAGCTCATGAGCATGACCGGCGCGATCCTCGTTCTCGCATGGTCCCTCGGCGCCATCACCAAGAGCATGGGCCTCGGCAACTTCGTGGCGACCTATGTCGGCGGCAACATCCCCACCGGTCTGCTTCCGCTGCTGGTTCTGGTCTGCTCCTGCCTCGTTGCATTTGCTACCGGTACCTCCTGGGGCACCATGGCCATCATGACCCCGCTCGCCATCCAGCTCGGCTACGCCATCACCGGCGACGCCATCTTTGCCACCGGTATGACCGGCGCCGTCCTTTCCGGCGCGATCTTCGGCGATCACTGCTCCCCCGTGTCCGATACCACCGTTATGGCCTCCATCTTCTCCGGTGCTGACCATATCGACCACGTCGGTACGCAGGTGCCCTATGCCGCAACCGTCATCAGCGTTATCGCTGTTCTGTACGTGATCTTCGGCTTCACCGAGCTGTCCCCGTTCATCCTGCTTGCCATCGGTATCGTCGCGCTGTACTTCCTGCAGATCATCCTGCACAAGTTCTCCATGAAGAAGTACAACATTGACCCGAACTACACCAAGTTCATGACGGAAGAGCACAAGAAGTAAGCATTCTTGTGATGGGGCGGCGTTGACCGGAAACGTTGCCAGAGAAAGGGCCGCTGAAATTCAGCGGCCCTTTTTTTGTGCAAGATACACGGAACGTAAAAAAGACGCGGGAAGAGACGATTTTCCACTTGCAGCTTTCGTTCTTTTATGTTAATATTTTATTCGAGATAAGCTTTTGGAGTGATACTGTGAAGCGAGGACCGTATTCCAAGGGAATTCTGATGAAGCGGAAGATCCTGAGCGCATCGGCAAAGATCTTTCTGGAAAAAGGATATGCCGGAACATCGAGTAAGATGGTTTCCGACCTTGTCGGCGTGTCGAACGGCTCGCCGTTCTTTCATTATGGCAACAAGGAGGGCGTGCTGCTTGAGATGGTCAAGTGGATGTTCGCCGGCCAGTTCCGCACGGCGGAGCAGCTGCTGGGCGATGTGAGCGACCCGCTGATGCTCTACGGGATGGAAACGTCGCTGCAAATGCACATCGCCGAGCTTTCCGAGCCGCTGCGCGAGCTGTACGTCACGGCCTACACGCTGCCGCTGACCTCGGCCTACATCAACGAAGGCATGGTGGAAAAGCTCTCGGCCATTTTCAGCGACTTCCTGCCCGGCGCGGAGCGGAAGGACTGGTTCGCCTGCGAGCTGGCGACCGCCGGCATCACGCGCAGCTATACGACCGTGCCCTGCACGGCCGACTACCCGATGGCAGAGAAGCTGCGCAACTATCTCTCCTGCTGCTATAAGATCTTCGACGTGCCGAAGGAGCGCTACGAGCCGGTCATCGAGCAGGTGGCGCGCATCGACCTGACGGAGACGGCGCGCGGCATCATCGACGAGACCGTGCGCGAGGTGGACGCGGGCTACGAGGCTGCCATGGCGGGGCTCGACGCGCCGAACGCGGTCGGCGGATAAAAGAACAAAACCATGCGGGAGCCGGGACAAAACGTCCCGGCTCCCGCCGCTTCGGAGGAAAAAGAACGCGCACGCTCGCTGCGCGCGGCGGGAGCGAGGCCGCCTCTGCCGCGCGCAGGAGACAAAAGGGCAGGGGATATGCCGCCCTTGCAGACAGCTTGCGCAGAAATTGCTTAAAAATACGCGATTGATTTTTCAAATTATTGCGATATAATCTTTTTATATATGCGCGCCCGCGCTGCAAAGCGGCGGGCGCATCTCCATGAGCACGGGGAGGGAAGCCTATGCGCGCCTTGGCGCATTTCAGAACCATCACGCAGCACCGCCATCTGGTGTGCAGATACTGCTTCCGGCTGGGGCTTTACCGGCAGGGACTGGCGCACGATCTGAGCAAGTACAGCCCGAAGGAGTTCTGGCGCGGCGTAAAATACTATCAGGGCAACCGCAGCCCGAACGACGCCGAGCGCCGCGAAAACGGCGTGAGCCTTGCCTGGCTCCACCACAAGGGCCGCAACCGCCACCACTTTGAGTACTGGATCGACTACTGCATCGCTCCCGACGGCAGGGTCTATATGGGCGGGTGCAAAATGCCGCTGAAATATGTCGCCGAAATGTTCTGCGACCGCATCGCCGCCTGCAAGGTCTATCAGGGCGCGGCCTATACCGACGCTTCGGCCTACGACTACTACATCCGCTCCCAAAAGCATATCCTCATCCACCCCGAGACCGGCGCGCTCATCGAGCAGATGCTGCTCGTTCTCAAGGAGCAGGGGGAGCAGGCGGCCTTCGCCCATGTGCGCGCGCTGCTTGCGCAGGAACGGAAAACGAAGGAAAGCTGACGACTTTCCCCGTTTGGCTTGCAATCTGCTACTTTTGAGAGTAAAATACTGCTATCATTTTTTATCATTCTTTTTAAGAGGACGGACAAGTATCAATGACTCATCCTTATAAAACGCGCGAGGGAGGCGCAACGGTCACGGTTTTTGTGCCGTATGACTGCCGCAACCACTGCCCCTTCTGCGTCAACAAACAGGAGTATGCCAATGCCGAGGGCTTCAGCGTGGAGGCGATCCTCAAGAGCATTGCCGTGATGGATAAGCTTACCCCGTACTGCGACTTTGTCTTTACCGGCGGCGAGCCGTTTGCGGAGCTCGCCTCCCTGCAGCGGATGCTCGACGCGGTGCCCGGGACCCACAAGGTGTATATCAACACGACCTTCCCCGTGCAGCCGGGGTGCAGCGCCGAGGAGATGATCGCCTTCACCGAGCGCAACCGCGACAAGATCACCTGCATCAATGTCTCCCGCCACCTGACGAAATATGTCGAGGAATCGCCCGACGAGATCGTGGCGCGCATCGCCACGAGAAAGCGCGTGAACTGCGTGCTCTACATGGACTATCCCGCCGACGAGCTGGAGGAATACGCCGATCGCTGGCGCAAGTACGATATCCCCGTGCAGTTCCGCTACGACTACACCGAGACCACGCCCGAAAACCTCTATCAGGAGGAGGGCGACCGTATTCTGGCCGACCTCAGAAAGCGCTTCACCTACAAGGGGCTTGACGGCTGCCGGATGCGCAACGGCTACCACTTCGACTACAAGGGCCTGCACATGACCTACCACAAGACCCTGCCCTACTCCACCATCGTGGAGACGGACGAAAACGGCGTGACCTACGATATCCTCTACGATATCCTCATCAAGCAGAACGGCGATATCCATTCCGACTGGACGGGCGTGAAGCTCGATGTGGAAAAGTACCGCGCTGTCACCTTCGAGCCTTACGATCTGCGCGTTTTGGAGGGCACCATCGATTTCTGAGAAGCGGAGGGGCAAGCATGAGCTACCGTGCGGCAGTCATCACCGTCAGCGACCGCGCATCTGCGGGCGTGTACGAGGACAAAAGCGGCCCCGCCCTGTGCGCGATGCTGCGCGAGGCGGGCTATGAGATCGCACATACGGCCATCGTGCCGGACGAGCAGGAGCGCATCTCGGATGCGCTCATCCGCTGCGCGGACGAGGAGGGGATCGACCTCATCCTCACGACCGGCGGCACGGGCCTTTCCCCGCGCGATGTGACGCCCGAGGCGACGCGCGCGGTGCTCGAGCGCGAGATCCCCGCGATCGCGCAGGCGATGCTCTTCTACAGCCTCCCCATTACGCCGCACGCCATGCTCTCGCGCGCGGCGGCGGGCACGCGCGGCGGCAGCCTGATCGTCAACCTGCCCGGCTCTGAAAAGGGAGCGCGCGAAAACCTCACCGCCATCCTCGGCGCGCTGGGCCACGGGCTCAGAATGCTCGGCGGCGAGGGCCATTGAGCAAAAAAACAAGAGACGAACCGCCCCGGCGCAGCAGCGCCGGGGCGGTTTTTGTATCCTGCGGGGCGGAATAATTCATGGAAAAAACCGATAACGGCAAAAAGGGCTGAAAATTTGTCAGCCGGGCTTTCGAAAAGTATTGCGGTAAAGCGTTATCTTTGCTAAAATATAACCACTACAAAAAAGCGGGGGAACGCGATGCGAGACAGCTTTGCAAGAGAAATTACATATCTGCGCATCAGCATCACGGACCGCTGCAACTACCGCTGCCGCTACTGTATGCCGGAGGAAGGCGTGGAAAAGCGCGCGCACGCGGACATCTGCTCGCTCGAAGAGCTGCGGGATATGGCTGCGGCGGCTGTGCGCTGCGGCGTGAAAAAAATCCGCGTCACGGGCGGCGAGCCGCTCGTGCGGCGCAGCGCGGTCGATTTCTGCCGGATGCTCGCGGAAATTCCGGGCGTTGAAGAGCTGTGCCTCACGACGAACGGCAGCCTGCTTGCAGAGCGGGCGGCGGCACTGCGCGAAGCGGGCGTCACGCGCCTTAACATCAGCCTCGACACGCTGAAGGAGGAGCGCTTCCGCGCCGTTACGCGCACCGGGACGCTTCGGGACGTGCTGGATGGCATCGAGGCGGCCGAGCGCGCGGGCTTTGAGAAGATCAAGCTCAACTGCGTGCTGCTCGGCGGCGTCAACGACGATGAGATCGCCGACTTTGCCGCCCTGACGCGCGAGCACGACTGGCAGGTGCGCTTCATCGAGCGGATGCCGATGGGCTGCGGCAGGGACTTTGGGACCTATCTCCCCGCGCGGACGGTTTTGGAGCGCTGCCCGGAGCTGGAGGCTGTTTCGCACGACGGCGTAGCCGTATGCTGCCGCTTTCCCGGCGCGAAGGGAACCGTCGGGCTGATCGCCCCGATGAGCCACGCCTTTTGCGGTGAATGCAGCCGCATCCGCATCACGGCGGACGGAAAATTGAAGCCGTGCCTGCATTCGGGAGCGGAAATTCCCCTGCGGGGCTTATCCGGCGAGGCGCTGGAAGCGGCCATCCGCCGCGGCATTCTGATGAAGCCCGCGCGCCACCACATGGACGAGACGGGCGAAACGGAAACACAGCGCGGTATGTTTGAGATCGGAGGGTGAAGCGCTTGGAGCTGACGCATTTTAACGAGCAGGGCCGCGCCCGCATGGTGGACGTGAGCGAAAAGGCGCAGACCTTCCGCGTGGCGCGCGCCGAGGCGACGGTCTGCATGGCGAAGGAGACGATGGACAAGATCAGGGAAGGCTCCATCGGCAAGGGCGACGTGCTGGCGGTCGCGCAGGTCGCGGGCATTATGGCCGCAAAGAAGAACAGTGAGCTCATCCCGATGTGCCACCCGCTGCTGCTGACAAAGGTGGATATCTCGTTTTCGATCGAGGATACCGCGCTGCACATTTTAAGCGAGGTGCGCTGCCGCGGCGAAACGGGCGTTGAGATGGAAGCGCTCACGGCGGTGAGCGTGGCGGCGCTCACGGTGTACGATATGTGCAAGGCTGTGCAGCGCGATATGACGATCACCGGCGTGCACCTTCTCTACAAAGAGGGCGGCAAGAGCGGCGTTTACGAAGCGGAGGGAGAAACATGGCGGAAGTGACCGCGGTCAACATCAGCAGAGAAAAGGGCGTGCGCAAGGAGAGCGTACCCTATATCGACTTAAAGCTGCGCCACGGCATCGTGGGCGACGCCCACGCGGGCGACTGGCACCGCCAGATCAGTTTGCTTGCCGACGAAAGCGTGGATACGATGCGAAAGGTCTGTCCCATTGAGCTGGATGCGGGCATTTTCGCTGAGAACATCAACACGCGCGGCATCACGCTCAAGACGCTGCCCGTCGGCACGCATCTGCGCGTGGGCGAAACGGAGCTTGCCGTCACGCAGATCGGCAAGCAGTGCCACAACGACTGCGCGATCAAGAAGGCAACGGGCAAATGCGTCATGCCGACCGAGGGCATCTTTGCCATCGTGGTCAAAGAGGGCCGCGTGCGCGCGGGCGATACGATCGAGGTGCTCAAATGAAGCTCATCAGAACAGAAGACGCGGTAGGTCATGTGCTTTGCCACGACCTGACGCAGATTATCAAGGACGAATACAAGGACGCGCGCTTCCGCAAGGGTCATGTCGTGACAGAGGAGGACATTCCGGTGCTGCTCCGCATGGGAAAGGAGCATCTCTACGTCTGGGAGATGACAGGCGGCATGGTGCACGAAAACGACGCGGCGGAGCGGCTCCTCGCCCTCTGCGGGCAGGAGAATATGCTCCGCAGCGAGGTGAAGGAGGGCAAGATCGAACTGAAAGCCGCCTGCGACGGCGTGTTTCTTGTCGACTCTTCGCGCCTTGTCGCCGTGAACAGTCAGGACGAGGTGATGATCGCCACGCGCAAGGGCGGTACAGCCGTGCGCGAGGGCGACAAGCTTGCGGGGATGCGCGTCATCCCGCTCATCATCGAGGAGGAAAAGCTCCAACGAGCGGAAGCGGCGGCGGGGAAAGCGCCGCTCCTTGCGCTCAGGCCCTTCGTGCGAAAGACTGCCTGCATCGTCGCCACCGGCAGCGAGGTGAAAAAGGGTCTCATTCAGGATACCTTCACGCCCGTCGTCATCGACAAGCTCAAGGCCTACGGCATCGAAACGCTCGAGGTCGTCTGCTCCGGCGACGGGGTGGAGAACGTGCGCGATGCGGTGCTTGCCATGCGTGAGAAGAAGCCCGACATGATCCTCTGCACCGGCGGCATGAGCGTCGACCCCGACGACAACACGCCGGGCGGCATCCGCGCCGCGGGCGCGGGCATCGTCGCCTACGGCGCGCCGGTGCTGCCGGGGGCAATGTTCCTGCTCGGCTATTTTGAAGACGGCACGCCCGTCATGGGTCTGCCCGGCTGCGTGATGTACGCGGGCGCGACGGTCTTCGACCTCATTTTGCCGCGCGTTGCGGCCGATGTGCCCGTCACGCGCGCGGATATTGCCGCGATGGGCGAGGGCGGGCTGTGCCTTGGCTGCAAGCCCTGCCGCTATCCCCTGTGTCCGTTTGGAAAGTAAAATATCGCGCCTGCGGGCGCGACATTTTAGAGCATCGCTATCTATTTCAAGAATAGCGAAAATGAATGTTGAAAGGATGTATCCCGAGATGAAAAAACTGTTGTCTCTGCTCCTTGCCCTCTCGCTCGTGCTTGCCCTGACTGCCTGCGGCAGCAAGGATGACGGCGCGAACGACGCCGACACGCAGGATGATGCGGCCGAGCCGGTCGAGCTGATCGTCTTCGCCGCCGCTTCCATGACCGAAACGCTCAATGAGATCGCCGGGATGTACAAGGAGGTCGCGCCGGACGTCACGCTCACCTTTAATTTTGATTCCTCCGGCAAGCTCCTCACCCAGATCAGCGAGGGCGCGGACTGCGACCTCTTCATCTCCGCCGCGCCCAAGCAGATGAACGCGATGGACGGCAGCCTCATCGGCGACACGGAGAAGAACCCCGACGGCCTCGACCTCATCGTGACCGACAGCCGCGTTGACCTTCTGGAAAACAAGGTGACGCTCGCCGTTCCCGAGGGCAATCCCAAGGGCATTGAGAGCTTTGACCAGCTTGCGCAGCTCCTGAAAAGCGGCGATGTGCTGCTCGCCATCGGCAACAGCGACGTGCCCGTCGGCCAGTACACGCAGAAGATCTTTGCCTACTACGGCCTTGACGAAGCGGCCATGACCGGCTGCCTCACCTACGGCAACAACGTCAAGGAGGTCACGACGCAGGTGAGCGAGGCTGCCGCCGACTGCGGCATCATCTACGCGACCGACGCCTTCTCCGCGGGTCTCGAGGTCGTGGACAGCGCCACGGCCGGGATGTGCGGTCAGGTCATCTATCCCGCCGCCGTGCTCAAGGGCGAAAAGGAAGAGGCCGCCCGCGCGTTCCTCGCCTATCTTGAGACCGATGCCGCGATGACCGTCTTCGAGCGCGTCGGCTTCAGCGCGGTTTACTAAAATGAAACGCCGCACCTGCGGCGGGTGTAGAGATCGCCTGATCTCTGCAACCCTTCTACATGGGAGGTCACAATGGACTGGTATCCTCTCTGGAACTCGCTGCGCATCGCGGCGATCTCTACGGTCATCATTTTCTTTGCGGGCATTTTTGCCGCCTATTATATTGCGAGGCTCCCGCGGCTTATAAAAGGCGCGCTTGACGTGATCCTGACGCTGCCGCTCGTGCTGCCGCCCACGGTCGTGGGCTATCTTCTGCTGCGCGTGCTCGGCCCAAAGCGCGTCGTCGGCGCGTGGGTGCTCGAGACCTTCGGCGTGAAGATGGTCATGAACTGGTGGTCGGCCATCTTTGCAACGGCGGTCGTCATCTTCCCGCTGATGTACCGCACGGTGCGCGGCGCGTTCGAATCCTTTGACGAAACGCTCGCCTATTCGGGGCAGACGCTGGGGCTTTCGAACGCCTACATCTTCTGGCGCATCCGTATGCCCTACTGCCGGCAGGGCGTGCTGGCGGGGACGGTGCTGGCCTTTGCCCGCGCGCTCGGCGAATACGGCGCGACGAGCATGATCGCAGGCTACACGCCCGGCAAGACCGCGACCATCTCCACGACGGTCTACCAGCTCTGGCAGACAAACAACGACGCGCTTGCGACGAAGTGGGTCATGGTCAACATGGCCATCTCCGCCGTTGTGCTGCTGACGGTCAATATGCTCGAACGGCGCGATTTTCTGAGCGAGGCGGGAAGAAAAAGGAGGGGCGGCCGATGAGCCTTTGCGTAGACATCGAAAAAAAGCTCGGCGCATTTCACCTGCGCGCTCAGTTTGAAGCGCAGGACGAGACGACGGCGCTGCTCGGCGCCTCGGGCTGCGGCAAAAGCGTGACACTAAAGTGCATCGCGGGCATCATGACGCCGGATCGCGGGCGCATTGAGCTCGGCGGCCGCGTCCTCTTCGACAGCGAGAGAAAGATCGACCTGCCGCCCCAGCAGCGCCGGGTCGGCTATCTCTTCCAGCAGTATGCGCTCTTTCCGAACATGACGGTGGAGCAGAACATCCTCTGCGGCATCCGCCGCGAGCACCGCGCGGAGCGAAAGGCCCTGCTGGCGGAAAAGATACGCATCTTCCGTCTGGAGGGGCTTGAAAAGAAGCACCCCGCGCAGCTTTCGGGCGGGCAGCAGCAGCGCGTGGCGCTTGCGCGCATCCTCTCGTCCGAGCCGGAGGCTATTTTGCTTGACGAGCCCTTCTCCGCGCTCGACAGCTACTTGAAATGGAACCTTGAGCTGGAGCTTTCGGACCTTCTTGCGCTGTTTCGCGGGCCGATTTTATGGGTCAGCCATGATTTGGGCGAATGCTGCCGCAACTGCCGCAGCGTCTGCGTGATGGAGGACGGGAAGACCGGCGCGGTGACGGGAATGGACGAGATGCTCCGATGCCCTGAGAGCGTCAGCGCGGCGCGGCTCGCAGGCTGCAAGAATTTTCTTGCCGCCGAGGAAAAAAACGGCGCGGTCTGCCTTCCAGAATGGAATCTGGCGCTGCCTCTTGATGCAAAGGGGAAAGCCTTTACGACCCTTGGCATCCCGGACGGTGCGCTTACTCTGCGCGATGACGGCGCGCTGCGCTGCAAGGTGCTGCGCGTCATCCCCGGCGTGGAGGAGAGCATCCTCCTGCTGCGCCCCGAGGGCTGCGCGGAGACAGCACCGGCGCTGCGCGTCACGGCGGCGCGCGGCCTTCCGCTGCAAGCGGGCGCGCGCGTGACGGTCGCGCTAGATTTGGACAGACTGCTCCTGCTATAGCGAAATATGCCGCAGGGAGGAAGCGGGGACAGCCCCCGTTTCCTCCCTGCTTTTTGCGAAAAAACGAATACAAAACGTAATATTTTGCCGAAATATAACGGAAAGCGGCGGCCGGAACAGGAAAAAGTTCCGGCCGCCGCTGATATATTCTTACAGCCGCCCGTAGATGCGGCTCGTCTCGCGGATGCGCCCGGCGAGCGCTTCGCTCGCCTCCCCCGGAAGCAAACGCCACTGCCAGTTGCCGCTTGCTGTGCCGGGGGTATTCATGCGGCAGCCCGCGCCGAGCGCGAGCCAGTCCTGCATCTGCGCGATGAAAAGACGGCTCTCGCAGCTCATGCCGCCGCGGATGATGCCCTCGCAGAAGCCCTCTTCGTCATTTAGCCCGAGGTAGGTCTTTGCAAAGGCAAGCTCGCCCTCGTCCGCCTCCTCGCGCCAGAGGGCGAGGGGGGCATTGTCGTGCGTGCCGGTGTAGCAGACGCTGTTCTCCCCGCAGTTGTGGGGCAGGTAGTCGCTGAGCGATTTGGGATCAAAGGCGAATTCGAGCACCTTCATGCCGGGGAGCTTTGACGCTTCGAGCAGCGCCGTGACCTCCTCCGAGGGCGCGCCGAGGTCCTCGGCGATGAAGTCGAGACCCTGAAACCAACCCGTCAGCACGCCGACGAGCGCCATGCCGGGGCCCTTGACCCAATGACCGCCTTTCGCGGTCGTTTCGCCGTAGGGCACGGCCCAATAGCTCGCAAAGCCGCGAAAATGGTCGATGCGCAGCACGTCGCAGAGCTTCTGCGCCCCGCCGACACGCCGGATCCACCAGCCGTAGCCGTCGCGCGCCATGGCGGCATAGTCGTAGAGCGGGTTGCCCCAGAGCTGCCCGTCGGCGCTGAAATAGTCGGGAGGGACGCCCGCGACCTCGGTGGGACGGCCCTGCGGGTCGAGGCGGAACATTTCCGGCGCCGCCCACACGTCGGCGGAGTCCATCGCGGTGTAGATGGGGAGGTCGCCGATGATGCGGATGCCGAGCGCGTGCACATAGTCCCTGAGCGCCGCCCACTGGCGGAAAAAGAGAAACTGGATGTAGGTGAAAAGCTCTGTGTCCTCGCGCAGCAGCTCACGGTAATGCGCGATGACCCCGGCGCTCTTGCGCAGGCGGATGTCCTCGTCCCACTCGCTCCACAGCTTCATGTGGAAGTGGCGCTTGAGCGCCATGAAGAACGCATAGTCCGGCAGCCAGTGCGCGTTTTCCGCTTCAAAGGCCGCGACAGCCTCGCGGTCGCGCGCAAAGCCGCGCGCCTTGGCCGTTTCGAGCAGCGAAAAGCGGTTTTCATAGAGCCTGCCGTAGTCGACGCGGCGGGGGTCTGCGCCCCAGCCGCGCCCGTCTGCTTCCTCGCGCGTCAAAAGGCCGTCCTCCACGAGCAGGTCAAGGTCGATGAAGTAGGGGTTGCCCGCAAAGGAGGAAAAGCTCTGGTACGGCGAGTCGCCGCAGCCCGTCGGCCCGAGCGGCAGGAGCTGCCAGTATTTCTGGCCCGCGGCGGCAAGAAAATCGGCAAAGTCATAGGCGGCCTTGCCCATCGTGCCGATGCCGTGGGGAGAGGGCAGCGCGGAGAGCGGCAGCAGAATGCCGGCGGAGCGTTCGATCAAGGGACGTCCCTTCTTTCTTAAAAAAGTCGCGCCCGCTGCGCAGAAAAAGCGCAGCGGGGCACGGTTTGCGTCTGCTGAGGGGCAGTATAGCATGAAATGATGGATTTGTCAGCGAAAAAACGGGAAAATATCTTATTTCAGCAGCAGCTCTGCGATCTGGATGGTGTTGGTGGCGGCGCCCTTGCGGACCTGATCGCCGCAGCACCAGAGGTTCAGCCCGCGCTCGTCGGTCAGATCCTCGCGGATGCGGCCGACATAGACGATGTCCTGATCGGAGGTGTCGAGCGGCATGGGGTAGACACGGTTGGCAAGGTCATCGACGAGCTTGCAGCCGGGGGCGTTCGCAATGAGCTCACGCGCGCGCTCGACGCTGATCTTTTCCTTCGTGCGCAGCACGACGGAGACGCTGTGGCTGCGGACGACCGGTACGCGCGCGCAGGTGCAGCTCACCTTCAGCTCCGGCAGGTGGAGGATCTTGCGTCCCTCGTTCTGCATCTTCATCTCCTCGCTCGTGTAGCCCTCGAAGGCCTCGCCGCCGATCTGGGGGATGATGTTGTAGGCGATCTGATACTGGAAGACCTTCGGCTCGACCTGTCCGCCGTGGGCAAGGGCCTTGACCTCGCTCTCCAGCTCGTCGATGCCGCCCTTGCCTGCGCCGCTGACGGCCTGATAGGACGAGGCGATCATCGTTTCGATGGGGCTTTCCTTGGCAAGCGCATTGATGGCCACAAGCGTGACGATCGTGGTGCAGTTGGGGTTCGAGATGATGCCCTTGTGCTGCTTCACATCCTCGGGGTTGATCTCGGGGATGACGAGGGGAACATTGGGGTCGAGGCGGAAGGCGCTCGAGTTATCGACAAACACCGCGCCTGCCTTGACGATCGCGGGGGCGAAGCGCTCGGCAATGTCGTTCTCGGCCGCGCCAAGGACGATGTCGAGCCCCTCAAAGGCCTCGTCGGAGGCTTCGACGATGGTGCATTCCTGCCCGCGGAACAAAATCTTGCCGCCCGCGCTTCTGGCGCTTGCGATGGGACGAAGGGACGCAGCGGGGAAATTGCGCTCTTCGAGGATCTTGATCATTTCCTGACCGACGGCGCCCGTTGCGCCGAGAATACCGATGTTGACCTGCTTCATGACACTACATTCTCCTTTACAAAGCTGTGATACAGGACGCGGATGGCCTGTTCGAAATCCTTTTCCTCCACGCCGACGATGATGTTGAGCTCCTCCGGCCCCTGCGTGATCATGCGGATGTTCACGCCGTTTTCGCCGAGCTTGGCGAAGATCTTGCCGGAAACGCCGGGCCGGTAGGCCATCTTGCGGCCGACGGCGGCGACGATGGCGATGTGCTCCGTTACGGTTATCTTATTCGGCTGCACTTCCTTTTGCAGCTCGCCCAGCATTTCATAGAGCGAGCGGGAGACCTTGTCGGACGAGACGACGAGGGAGACATTGTCGATGCCGGAGGGCAGATACTCCACGTTGACCTCGTGCTTTGCAAGCACGTTGAGGATCTTCAGAAGCGTGCCCGGCTCGCTCGACATACCGGTTTTTGCGATGGTGATGATGGAAAAGCCCTTCTTCCCGGCGATGCCGGTGATGAAGCTGCCCTCCTCCCGCTCGTCCTCGATGGACTCGAGGATCATCGTGCCGGGATGGTCGGGCAAGTTGGTGTTGCGGATGTTGAGCGGGATGTTCTTCTCGCGCACGGGGAAGATCGTGCCCTCGTGCAGCACCTGCGCGCCGATGTAGCTCAGCTCGCGCAGCTCGCTGTAGGTGACGCGGCGGATGGGCTCGGGGTCGTCTATGATGCGCGGGTCGGCCATCAGAATGCCGGAAACGTCCGTCCAGTTCTCGTATACGTCCGCGCCGAGCGCTGCTGCGGCGAGCGCGCCGGTGATGTCGCTGCCGCCGCGGGAGAAGGTCTTGATGTGGCCGTCCGGCATCACGCCGTAAAAGCCGGGGATGACGACTCTGCGTCCATCGGCGGCGGCGCGCAGCGCCGCATAGGAGGCGTCCTGATCGACGCTGCCGTCAAAGCGGAACTTGACCCACAGCGCCGCATCCAGAAATTCAAAGCCGAGGAATTCCGCCATCAGCCGCGCGGAGAAGTATTCACCGCGCGAGGCAAGCTCATCCTTGCTGATGCCGCTTTGCATCCTGCGCCACAGCTCGTCAAATTCCTTGTCGAGCGAGAGCTTTAAGCCGCACTCCGAGATGATCTCGTTGTAGCGGTCGCGGATCATGGCGAAGATATCCTCGCAGGAAACGCCGTATTTGATGTGTGCGGCGCAGAGATAGAGAAGATCGGTGATCTTATGGTCGCCGGAGAAGCGCTTGCCCGGTGCGGAGACGATGACCACGCGGCGGGCGGGGTCTGCGTCCACGATGGACTTCACCTTGGCAAACTGATGCGCATCGGCGAGCGACGAGCCGCCGAATTTCAAAACCTTGAGCATGGAGATCATTCCTCTTCGACCGCGTAGCGCGCGAGGAGCGCGTGCGGGTCGTCCTTTCGGTAAGAATCGTAGGCGTCGAACGCCTCGCGGGCGCTGCATTCGCGGACGAAGGTTTCGCCCATGCAGCGAAACAGCCATTTGCCCTGCGCGCCGGAGAGGTGCACGGAGCAGGGAACGAAGGAGTCCGAGTAGAAGCTGCGGCAGCCTTCGGCAATATCGAGACAGTCGCGCAGGACGCTCGAGCCGGTCGGATAGCCGCCCGCGCCCGCGCCGGAGAAGCTCTGCTTGCCAAAGCGCGCGGCGTAGAGCGTGACGAGGTTGCCCGTGCCGCCGGTGTGCGCCTCGGGCGCGGAGGAGGGGAAGAGCGTGGGGCAGACGAAGGCGGCCACGGCGCTGCCGGACTTTTCCGCGCGGGCGATGAGCTTATAGGTGAGGCCCGCTTCCTTCGCCCCGGCAATGTCCGATGCCGTGATGGAGGAAATGCCGACGCAGGGGATGTCCTCTTCCCTGACGTTCACGCCGAAGGCAAGGTCGGCGGAGAGGACGATCTTGCGCCGCGCGTCAAAGCCCTCCACGTCCGCGGTGGGGTCTGCCTCAGCGTAGCCGAGCTCCTGCGCGGTCCTGAGCGCGTCGGCGTAGTCCGCGCCGGAGTCCGTCATGGCAGAGAGCATATAGTTCGTCGTGCCGTTGAGGATGCCCTCGACCGCGGTGATCTCATCGAGCTGCGATGCGCGGGAGAGGGAGGTGAGCCAGGGGATGCCGCCGCCCGCGGCGGCGGTGCAGCGCAGCGCCACGCCCATCTCCTTTGAAAGCGCGGTGAGCGCGTCAAAGCGCGCGCACATGAGCTGCTTGTTCGCCGTGACGACGTGCTTGCCCGCGCGCATGGCGTCGCTGAGGCAGCGGTAGGCCGGCTCGATGCCGCCCATGACCTCGACCACAATATCAATAGAGGGATCGCGCACGATCGCGTCGAAGTCGGCGGTCACGGTGCAGCTGAGCTCCGGACGGGGGCGGCGGGAGAGAACGGCGGTGACCTTGAGATCGTCCCGCCCCTCGCAGAGCTTATAGAAATGGGAACCGACAGTGCCGAAGCCCAAAAGCGCAATATTCACGGAAAATGACCTTCTTTCTGATTTTGGGATGCTCCGTCAAGTGCGGACGGATTTGTGACTTATGCCGGAATTGTCTCTGAGAGAAAAACACTTGACTTTTGGATGGGAACAATATAACATAGCGTTTGTGAAAATACAATAGGGGAAAGCAAAAAACTTTTCCCGTGGGATACAGGAGGAAGCATCCATGCAGTATCAGAGCACCCGCAATCAGAATCTCAGGGCCGGCAGCGCGCAGGCGGTCCTGAACGGCTTAGCGCCCGACGGCGGCCTTTACACGATGCCGTCCTTCGACGAGGCGCGCTTCGACTACCGCGAGGCCATGAATCTCGACACCTTCTCGATGTCCGCCAAAATTCTTTCAAAGCTCCTGCCGGACTTTTCCGAGCAGGAGATGACCGCTCTCGTGCGCGCAGGCTACGAGGGAAAGTTTGAGAGCGACCACCTCACGCCGAGCGTCCCCGTCGGCGAGGACTTCATCCTCGAGCTGTTCCGCGGGCCGACGAGCGCCTTTAAGGATGTGGCGCTCTCCATGCTGCCGCGATTGATGACCGCGGCGAAGGAAAAGTGCGGCTTTACCGACGAGATCCTCATCCTGACGGCGACCTCCGGTGACACCGGCAAGGCCGCGATGGAGGGCTTTTGCAACGTGCCGGGCACGAAGATCATCGTCTTCTACCCCTACGGCGGCGTGAGCGCCGTGCAGCAGGCGCAGATGGCGACGCAGGCGGGCGACAATGTCTGTGTGTGCGCGGTGCGCGGCAACTTTGACGATGCGCAGACGGGCGTGAAGAAAATTTTCTCCGCCGTCGGCAGGGAAAAGCTGCTCGATGGCAAGGGCGTGAGCCTGTCCTCCGCCAACTCCATCAACATTGGCCGCCTCGCCCCGCAGGTGGTATACTACTATAGAGCGTACGCCGATCTTTTGAAGCTGGGGCGCATCCGCGAGGGCGACAGGGTCGACTTCGTCGTGCCGACGGGCAACTTCGGCGATATCCTCGCGGGCTACTTTGCAAAGGAGATGGGGCTTCCCGTCGGCAGGCTCGTGTGCGCGTCCAACGCCAACAACGTGCTCACCGAGTTTTTGCGCACGGGCCGCTACGACCGCCGCCGCCCCTTCTATAAGACCGTCTCCCCCTCGATGGACATCCTCGTTTCGAGCAATCTGGAGCGGCTTCTCTATTTGCTCTCCGGCGACGATGCGCTTGTCGCGCGCCTCATGCGGCAGCTCGGCGAGGAGGGCTGCTACGAGGTGGACGGCGAGATGCTCGCAAAGCTGCGCTCCCTCTTCTGGGCGGGCTGCTGCGGCGATGCGGGCGCGAAGGCCGCCATCGGCAGGGTCTGGCGCGAAGACCGCTACCTCTGCGACACGCACACGGCGGTCGCATGGGACGTGGCGCAGCAGTATAAGAAGGAAAACCCCGACCACAACGCGGTCGTCGTGCTCTCCACCGCCTCCCCCTACAAGTTTCCCGCCGCCGTGCTCGAGGGGATCGGCGAGAGCGCCAAGGGCGACGAGTTCGACGTGATGGAGCAGCTGCACGACGTAACGGGCGTGCCGGTTCCTAAAAATCTTGCCTCGCTGCGCGAGCGCGAGGTGCTTCACCGCGATGTGATCGCACAGGAAGAAATGCTTGATTATGTGCTGCGCAAGGCCGCGCAGCCGAAGTGGTAAGGAGGATAAAGATGTATATTATCTGTCTTGATATGGAGGGCGTGCTCGTCCCCGAGATCTGGGTCGAATTTGCCCGCGAGAGCGGCATTCCCGAGCTCAAGCGCACCACGCGCGACGAGCCGGATTACGACAAGCTGATGAAATGGCGCCTCGGCGTGCTGCGCGAGCACGGCCTCGGGCTCAGGGAGATCCAGCAGACGATCGCGCGCATCGACCCCCTGCCGGGGGCGAAGGAATTTCTCGACAAGCTCCGCTCCGAGACGCAGGTCATCATCCTGAGCGACACCTTTGAGGAGTTTGCACAGCCCTTGATGAAAAAACTCGGCTGGCCGACCATTTTCTGCAACTCTCTCGAGGTGGACGGCGATGGCTTCCTCTCCGGCGTGAAAATGCGCTGCGCGCACTCCAAGCTCACGACCGTGCGCGGTCTTCAGTCCATCGGATTTGACACGATCGCCAGCGGCGATAGTTATAATGACCTTGAGATGATCGAGGCCTCCAAGGCCGGTTTCCTCTTCCGCACGACCGAGCAGATCAAGCGGGAATACCCGCATTTACCGGCGTTTGAGGACTATGCAGAATTGTTGAATGCAATCGAACACGTCATTCATGAATAATGATGAATGGGTAATCGGCCTAAATGGATGAATATTCATTAAAAGTTTGTTCATTTTGACCATTGACTTTTCCTCCTGAAAAACTAAGATATTTGGCGAAAGCGGGTTTGATGACAACTTTGCTGTCAAACCATGTCAAAAAATAGGAGGAGAACAAAATGTTTAGCTTCTTGATCTGTCTCGCGTTGCTGATCGGCGGCTACTTCGTTTACGGCAAGGTCGTCGAAAAAACCTTCGGCCCCGATGACCGTGAAACGCCTGCTGTGAAGATCAACGACGGCGTGGACTACATGGTCCTGCCCCAGTGGAAGCTGTTTATGATCCAGCTTCTGAACATCGCCGGCCTCGGCCCGATCTTCGGCGCTCTGAGCGGCGCTCTGTGGGGCCCTGTGGTCTTCCTGTGGATCACCTTCGGTACCATCTTTGCCGGTGCGGTCCACGACTATTTCTCCGGTATGATGAGCGAGCGTAACGAAGGCGCGTCCATCTCCGAGATCTCCGGCATCTACCTCGGCGGCGCAATGAAGAACGTCATGCGCGTGTTCAGCGTGGTGCTGCTCGTGATGGTCGGCACCGTGTTCGCTGTCGGCCCTGCCGGCCTCATCCAGCTGCTGTGCACCAACGGCGGCAGCACCGGCGTCTTCGCCAGCAAGCTCTTCTGGCTGGTCCTGATCCTGGTCTACTACTTCATCGCAACCTTCCTCTCCATCGATAAGATCATCGGTAAGATCTACCCCGTGTTCGGCATTTGCCTCATCATCATGGCGCTCGGCGTGGGTCTTGGTATCTTCACCAAGGGCTATGAGATCCCCGAGATCTGGAACAACTTTGCCAACCTCCACCCGCAGGGCACTCCGATCTGGAGCTTCATGTTCATCACCGTTGCCTGCGGCGCCATTTCCGGCTTCCATGCCACGCAGAGCCCCCTGATGGCTCGCTGCATGAAGAGCGAGAAGCAGGGCCACTTCGTCTTCTACGGCGCAATGGTTTCTGAAGGCATCATCGCCCTGATTTGGGCGGCTGCCGGCTGCGCGCTCTACACCGGCGAGGAGCTTCTGGCTCTCGGCGGCGGCGGCTCCACCGCTGTTTACGATGTTTGCTCCAAGACCATGGGCGGCGTGGGCATCGCGCTTGCCATGCTCGGCGTTATCGCCTGCCCCATCACCTCCGGTGATACCGCGTTCCGTTCCGCCCGTCTTGTTCTGGCCGACTGGTTCCACATGGAGCAGAAGAGCTGGAAGAACCGCCTGATCCTCTGCGTGCCCGTGCTCGGCGTCGGCGCCTTCCTCGGCATCGGCAACGCCCTCGGCAAGATCGACTATACCATCATCTGGCGTTACTTCAGCTGGACCAACCAGACCCTCGCCATGATCGTTCTGTGGGCCGCCTCCATGTACCTCTTCTATGATAAGAAGAACTACTGGATCACCGCCGTCCCCGCAACCTTCATGAGCGCCGTGTCCGTGACCTACTTCCTGCTGGGCAACGAGTGCCTCGGCCAGTTCCTCAACCACAAGACCGCCGAAGGCGCGACTGTGTACAACACTGCCGTTGCTTACCCCGTCGGCATCATCGCTGCGGTTCTGTTCCTCGGCATCTTCCTGTACACCATCAAGAAGCGCCACACCCAGCCTCACTACGAGACGCTGCACAAGTAAACCATTCGTAGAGCGGTGGGAGAATGCACCCACACCGCTCTTTTTCAGATTTCGGGAGGTATCTTATGATGTTTGCACCCGTGCGCCTCGGCGAGACGAGCATCGAAGCAAGCGTGCTCGCCGCGGACAAGAAGTCCTGCAAGCGCTTCGGCCCCTGCGGCGTGGGGGAAAAGGCGCTGTACCTCAATAGCTTCCTGCTCGACCGGCGCTGCTATGTCGCCTTTTCCTCGGTGCAGCGCGTTTTCAAGCGCGTGGCGCTGAGCAAGGGCGGCTTTTCCGGGCAGGGCGTGTTCGGCTCGATCCCCTATCTCGTTGTGCAGTATGACAACGGCAAGGAGAAGCAGTGCACCTTCAAGCGCGAGGAGGACGTGGACGAAATGCTCGCCTGCATCGCCTCGGCGCATCCCGAGATCCCCACGCTCAGCGTGGGCGGCGAGCAGCGCTTGCAGGCCAAGGCGGAGCAGGAGGCCAGACGCTACTGCAAGGAGCTTTCGCCGCAGGCGCTCTCTGCGCGCGAAACGCTCGAGCAGGCGGAGACCTTCCTCTCCGGCTACCCCGAAATGACCAAGACGCTTGCGCTCGCGGCCAAGGCCAAGCGCGTCAACGAGCATACGAATCCCGCCTACCGCTGGGTGGCGCTGGCCATCGTGCTGGCGGGCGCGGCGTCGCTCATCTACGGCATCATCTCCTGGCGCAGCGGCGGCGACTTTGGCGTGTACTTTGCGCTCTTCGGCTTTGCGGCGGTGTTCTTCTTCTCCGGCGCGCACGTGCTGCCCACGGCGAAAAACAACCGCAGCGCGGTCGAGCGCGCGTGGACGCAGGCGGTCGAGGCGATGGAGAATATCCTGCCCGAGGATTTCCCCCTGCCTGCGCGCTATGCGCACCCCATCGTGGCAAGGCGCATGGTCCGCATCCTGCGCGAGGGCCGCGCCCAGAGCATTGCGGAGGCGATGGACGTGCTCAAGGCCGACCTCAAGGCCCTCAATGCCGATGTGCAGGTCGAGCAGGAGGAGTATGACGAGGTCGTGGTCATCAAGCCTTTGTTCCTCGTGAGCAATTATCAGTAAATCAGAAAAGCGAATGTCCGGCGCGTGCCGGACATTCGCTTTTTTCTGCGGGGACTTATCGTTCGTTTTCGTAATTCTCGATGGCCTGCAAGAAGGCCCTGCCGTAGCGCGCGGCCTTCTTTGCGCCCACGCCCGAGACCTCGAGCAGCTCCTCCATCGAGTGCGGGGCTTTTTCCGCCATGTCGGCGAGCGTCGCGTTCGAGAAGATGACGTAGGCGGGGACGCTCTCGCGCTTGGCAAGCTCCGCGCGCAGGGCGCGCAGCACGGGGAAGAGCCCGGTTTCCTCGAAATCGTCCGCGTACGCGCCGCGCGGGCGCTTTTTCTGTGCGCTTGGCGCTGCAAGGCGCTTTTGCATCAGCACGCATTCGCCGTCAAAGAGCACGGCGGAGGTTTTCTTCGTGGGGCGGAGCGTCGAATAGCGCGCTTCGACCTCGAGGAAGCCTGCGGACTCGAGATAGTCGATATAACGCTCAATGACGCTCGGCGAGAGGTTGTCCATGAGGCCGTAGGTCGAGAGGCTCGCAAGGCCGAGCGACAAAAGCCGCTGCTCGCGGCTTCCGCGCAGGACATGAATGACGAGCGTTTTGCCGACGTAATAGCCAAGCCGCTCATGGATGCGCAGCACGCACGATAAGATCATCTGCGCGGGGAGGGTAATGTCCTCGGTCTCGTAAGCGGCGCAGCAGTTCGAGCAGCTGCCGCAGCTTGCAGGGTGCGTCTGCCCGAAATAGTCAAGAAGCCGCCCGCGCAGGCAGTCGACGCTCTTGCAGTAGCCCGTCATCGCCTGCAGGCGCTCGTAGTCGCGCTTGCGGACGCGCGCGGCGTCCTCCTCCGAAAGCTGCTCCGCGCCGCCGTTTTCGATGAGAAAGCGCGCAGTCTCCACGTCGTTCTGGGCAAAGAGCAGGATGCAGTCGGCGTTCGTGCCGTCGCGCCCGGCGCGCCCCGCCTCCCGATAGTAGGCCTCGAGACTTTTGGGCATATTGTAATGGATGACGAAGCTGACGTTCGACTTGTCGATGCCCATGCCGAAGGCATTCGTTGCGACCATGACGGTTTTGCGGTCGAACTGGAAGTCGTCCTGATTCTGCCGCCGCTCCTCGTCCGTGAGGCCCGCGTGGTAGCGCGTGGCGGCGACGCCGCGCTCGCACAGTCCCTCGCAAACGCGCTCGACGGCGGCGCGGGTCGCGCAATAGACGATGCCGCTTTTCTCGCGCCGCTCGTTGATGAGAGCGGCGAGGGCGGAGAACTTGTTTTTCGGGCGCTGCACGCCGAAATAGAGGTTCGGCCGGTCAAAGCCCGTGACGATGCGGTAGGGGTCTTGCAGCGCAAGCAGGTGCAGAATGTCGGACTGCACCTGCGCTGTTGCCGTGGCGGTGTAGGACGCGACGATGGGGCGGCGCGGCAGGGCATTCACAAAATCGGCGATGCCGAGATAGCTCGGGCGGAAATCCTGCCCCCACTGCGAGATGCAGTGCGCCTCGTCCACGGCGAGAAACGACACGTTCATCTCCTGCATGAGCGAGAGAAAGCTGTTCGTCTCCAGCCGCTCGGGCGCAACGTAGATGAGCTTGTAGGCGCCCTTGCGCGTGCGGGCGTAGACGGTGCGGATCTGCTCACTTGTGAGGGAGCTATTGATGTAGGCCGCGGGCACGCCCGCGCTCTTGAGCGCCGCGACCTGATCCTTCATCAGCGAGATGAGCGGCGAGACGACGAGCGTGATGCCCGGCAGGAGCAGCGCGGGGATCTGGTAGCAGAGCGACTTTCCGCCGCCCGTCGGCATGACGCAGAGCGCGTCCCGCCCGGAGAGGATCGCGTCGATGAGCGCCTCCTGCCCAGGGCGGAAGGCGCTGTGGCCGTAATATTGCTTTAAGATGCTGTGCTTATCCATAGAAGAAGTTCCGTTTCCTTGTTCGTTTTCTCCATGTTACCGCAGGATGGGGGAAATGTCCACGCCGATTTGCCCGCGTCGCGCAAAATGGCATTTGACGAACGGAAAAAAACATGATATCATCACGCTGTTCCCGGAAAGATGCGTTCTGACCGGCGGACTGTACAATTCATTCTACCGTTCTGGCGGCAAGGATACGTTCCGAGCCTTAAGAAGAGGGGGAGCAGGGCGCGGCGCAGGCCGTGTCATATCTTGCCATGTCCATCCCTTCTGCCATAGCGGCAGGAGGGATGATCTATTTTTTGAGGGAGGGGACGCAAATGGAAACGCGCGTTGCCGTGCTGGCAGTCATCGTCCGCGAGGGAAGCTCCGTGCAGGCGCTCAACGAGCTGCTGCACCAATACGGGGAGTATATCATCGGGCGCATGGGGGTTCCGTACCGCGAAAAGGGCGTGAACATCATCAGTGTGGCGCTCGACGCGCCGGGCGATGTGATCTCGGCGCTCTCGGGCAAGCTTGGCCGGCTCGACGGCATCACGGCGAAGACCGTCTACGCCCCCGAACGCAGCATCGGAAAGGAAGAAATCAAATGAAAAAGAACTTCAAAAGCATTTTGGCCCTGTGCCTGACGCTTGCGCTTGTCTTCGCGCTCGCCGCCTGCGGGCAGAAGACGGACGCACCCGACGAGCAGGACAAGCAGCAGACTGAACAGCAGACCGAGAACGATACCTCCGTGCATTACGCCATCGCCGCACTCAAGGGGCCGACCGCCATGGGCCTTGTGAAGCTCATGCAGGACAGTGAGAGCGGTGAGACGAGCGGCAATGACTATACCTTCACGCTCGCCAGCTCTGCCGACGAGGTGACGCCCGCGCTCCTCAAGGGCGAGCTCGACATGGCCTGCGTGCCCGCGAATCTCGCCGCCGTGCTCTACGGCAAGACGAACGGCGAGATCGAGGTGCTGGCGGTCAATACGCTGGGCGTTCTCTACATTGTGGAAAACGGCGAGAGCGTGCAGTCGATCAAGGACCTTGCGGGCAAGACCATCGTGGCGGCGGGCAAGGGCTCCACGCCCGAATACGCCCTGCGCTATCTTCTCGCGGAAAACGGCATCGACCCTGACAGCGATGTGACGATCGACTGGAAGAGCGAGCACAGCGAGTGCGTCGCCGCGCTGGCTTCCGGTCAGGCGACGATTGCGCTCCTGCCCCAGCCCTTCGTCACCGTGGCGCAGGGCAAGATCGAGGGGCTGCGCATGGCGCTCGACCTGAATGCCGAATGGGACGCGCTGGGTAACGGCTCGGCGTTCATCACGGGCGTCATCGTCGGCCGCCGCGCGGTCGTGGAGGAAAACCCCGCCGCCGTGAACGAATTTCTGAAGGACTACGCCGCGAGCGTTGACTGGGTGAACGCCAACACCGCCGAGGCCGCCGCGCTCATCGGCGAATACGGCATCGTGGACGCGGCCGTTGCGGAAAAGGCGCTGCCCTACTGCAACATCGTCTGCCTGACGGGAGCGGACCTTCTTGAGGCGCTGCCCGGCTATTTAGAGGTGCTCTACAATGCAAATCCCGCTGCCGTCGGCGGCGAGATGCCGGATAACAGCTTCTATTTCGCGTAAATTCTTTGCATCGGCGGGCGCTGTCCCGCCGCCGACCGTTGAGAGAGGGGGGAAGACATGAAGCGAAGAGAGCAGAAAATACGCGCATGGGCGGTCATTTTCTGGCTTGTCCTCTGGCAGGCGGCTGCGATGCTCCTGCGCGCGCTGTATCCGCACGGCGCGCTGCTGCTCGCCTCCCCGCTTTCATCGCTCGCGAAGCTTTTATCCCTTGCCGCAACGAAGACATTCTGGCAGTCGGTCGGGAGCTCGGCCGCGCACATTCTAGGCGGCTTTCTCCTCTCCTGCGCGCTCGCGGTTCTGCTGGCGGCGCTTTCCGCGCGCTTTCGCCGCGCGGAGGAAGTGCTTGCGCCGCTTGTCGCGGTCGTCAAGGCCGTGCCGGTCGCGTCGTTCGTCATCCTCGCGCTCGTGTGGCTGCCGAGCCGCGGTCTGGCCTTTTTCATCTCCGCGCTGATGGTCTTCCCGCCGGTGTACCTGAACGTGCTCGAGGGCGTGAAACGCACGGACGCTTCGCTTCTCGAGATGGCGAGGGTCTTCCGCGTGCCTTTTTCGCGCACGCTGCGGGGGATCTATCTACCGCAGGTGCTGCCGTATTTCCGCGCGGCGGTGAGCGTGGCGCTGGGCCTTTGCTGGAAGGCGGGCACGGCGGCGGAGGTCATCGCCCTGAGCGGCGGCACGATCGGCGAGCGGCTTTATACCGCGAAGGTATACTTCGAAACGCCGGACCTCTTCGCGTGGACGGCGGTCATCGTGCTGCTGTCGGCGGGCTTTGAAAAGCTCTTCCTCCTTGCGGTGGACAAGATGGCGGAAAGGATGGGCGCATGATGGAGTTTTGCGTAAGAAACCTCAGCAAATCCTATGACGGCCGGGCGGTGCTCGAAAATGTCAGCTTCATCGCGCCCGTCGGCCTGACGCGCGTCTCGGGAAGCTCCGGCATCGGGAAAACGACGCTGCTTCGCATCCTGCTGGGGCTGGAGCGGGCGGACGGCGGAGAAGTCGCGCCGAAAAGCCTTCGCTGGGCGGCGGTCTTTCAGGAGGACCGCCTGCTCGAGGGGCTGGACGCGGCGGGCAATCTCCGCTTTGCTCTCGGCGCGGCCTACGACGCTTCGCGCGCGAAGACGCTGCTCGGGGCGCTCGGCCTCGGGGACGTGGGAGAAAAAAGGGCGCGGGACTATTCAGGCGGCATGAAGCGCCGCCTCGCCCTTGCGCGCGCCCTGCTCGCGCCCTGCGACGCGCTCACCCTCGACGAGCCCTTCACGGGGCTTGACCGCGCGAGCCGCGAGGCGGCGCTCGGCGCCGTCCTGCGCGCAGCGGAGGAGAAGATCGTCCTGCTTGCCGCGCACGAGGAGCTGGACCTTCCCGCGCGCTGCGGAGAAATAACGCTATAAAGGAAAAGTCCTTCTGCACCGCGCAGAAGGACTTTTTTTACGGCTCCTGCTGCTCGTCCGGCGCTTGAGGCTTGGCGTGCGCGCGCAGGTGCGGCGCGGGCGCGTCCACGCCTAAAAAGAGCTTCAAGAGCCAGACGAAGAAGACGAGCACCAGCACGGGGATGAGGCAGGAGGTGACGAGCATCACCGCCAGCGCCTCGAGAAAATCGTTGAGCACGTGCTTGAGCTTGTCGACCGCGGCAGCCGCGGCGGAGGAAACGCCCTCCGTCACCTTGGAAAAGAGGCCGGAAAGGCCGCTTTTTGCTTCGCTGTCCGCGTTTTCGTCCGTCGCCTTGCCGATGGCCTCGCTCGTCTGCATGGCGGATTCCACGGTCGCGTCGATGGAGGCGCGGTATGTCGCTTCGATCGAGTCGGAGAGGAAAATGCTCGTCGGGATGATGAGCACGACGGCGAGGGCGAAGAGCGCGAGCCTTTTGGAAAGCGCGCGCAGCCTGTCGCGGCAGAAAAAGAGGCTTGCCGCCAGCAGCAGGCACGCAAGCGGCAGCAGCACGCGGAAGGCTGCGCCCGCCGTGACGGTCAGCAGGTACTTTTCAAGGAAGATCGCGCACAGCACGATGAGAAAGTATCCGCTCAGGTCCGCGAGCTTTTCGGCGATGGGGGTGGCGGCGTCGCCCGGCAAAAGCGTGATGGCGGCGGAGGCGGCGGTGGAGGCCGCCGTCAGCTCGAGCACCGTCTCCTGCTTCCTGTCGAGCGATTCGATGGCGTGCGAAAAAGTCTGGGGCTGGCTCATCTTCTGCGCAACGGGGAAGAACGAGACGAGCGCAAGGGCCAGCAGCAGCGCCGCGGCCACAAATTTTTTGCTTGCTTTCTGTTTCATGGATCAGTCTCCTTGCTTGGGATGGATAGCCCCATCATACCCGCGCCGGGGAAAATGTCAAGCGCGATGCGCGCGGCGGCAGAGCTTGCGCCTGCTGCGCCGATATGCTATAGTATTGGCGGAACACAACGGAAAGGTGAGGAACATATCATGCAGGAGCTTCGCTGCCCCAACTGCGGGGAGGTATTTCAGGTAGACGAGACCGGCTATGCGCAGATCGCCCGTCAGGTGCGCGACAGCGAGTTTGACAAGGAGCTTGCCCGGCGCGAGCGGGAGCTTGCCGCGCGGCAGGAAAAGGAGATGGACCTTGCATCGCTCCGGCAGGAGCGCGCGTATGAAAAGGCGATCGCGGAAAAGGACGCGGCGCTTGCGCAGCAGGCGCGGGAGGTAGAGCAGCTGCGCGCCAGGCTTGCAAACAGCGAGACGGCGCAAAAGCTCGCCGTGGCCGAGGCCGTGCAGCGCAAGGCGCAGGAGCTGGCCGAGGGCGAGAAGCGCATCCTGACGCTCGAAAACGAGCTGACAGCCCAGCAGACGGCGAGCCAATTGAAGGAAAAGTCCCTCCAGCAGCAGTACGAGGAAAAGCTCAAAAGCAAGGATGAGCAGATCGAATACTACAAGGACTTCAAGGCCCGCCAGTCGACCAAGATGATCGGCGAGAGTCTGGAGCAGCACTGCCTGACGCAGTTCAACACGCTGCGCATGACGGCCTTCCCGTCGGCCTACTTTGAAAAGGACAACGACGCGCGCACAGGCAGCAAGGGCGATTTCATCTTCCGCGAAGCGGACGAGGGCGGCACGGAGTTCATCTCCATCATGTTCGAGATGAAAAACGAGGCCGACACGACCGCGACAAAGCACAAAAACGAGGATTTCTTCAAGGAGCTCGACAAGGACCGCCGCGAAAAGCACTGCGAGTACGCGGTGCTGGTGTCGCTGCTTGAGATCGACAACGAGTTTTACAACAACGGCATTGTGGACGTATCCTACCGCTATGAGAAGATGTACGTTGTGCGCCCGCAGTTCTTCATCCCCATCATCACGCTGCTGCGCAACGCCGCGCTCAACTCGCTCAAGTATCGCCGCGAGCTGGAGATCGTCAGAAACCAGCAGCTCGATATCCTGCACTTTGAAGAGAACATGAACGCCTTCAAGGAGGGCTTTTCGCGCAACTACCGCATCGCAAGCGAGAAGTTCCGGACCGCCATCGACGAGATCGACAAGACGATCTCGCACCTGCAAAAGACCAAGGACGCGCTGCTCTCGTCGGAGAATAACCTCCGCCTTGCCAACAGCAAGGCAGAGGACCTGAGCATCAAGAAGCTGACGAAAAACGCCCCGTCCGTCAAGGCGATGTTTGACGAGGAGCAAAAAGAAGAGAAAAAATGAAAAAAGCGGGGCAGCGCCCCGCTTTTTTCATTTCCTTTTGGGCTTGGCCCAGCCGGCCTTTCGCTTGAAGGGCTTGGGCTTTTCACCGGCTTTCGCGCCCTTGCGCGCTTCCGGATGCGCATTGGGCTTTTCTGCCGGTCTGCCGCTTTTTTTCGCTCCTGCGGCGCTCTTTTTCGCTCCTGCGGCGCTCTTTTTGCCGCCCTGCGGCGCGGGACGGCTGTCGCCGTAGGGCCGCACGAGGCACTTCGGCCCGTAGCCGATGAGATCCTCGCGCCCCGCCTTTTTGAGCGCCTCGATGACGAGCTTTTTCTTGTCCGGGCGGAACCACTGGAGCAGCGCGCGCTGCAATTCCTTGCCGTGCGGCGTCGTCTCGGCGAAGACGGGCGTCATGTCGCGCGGGTCGATGCCGGTATAGTACATACAGGTCGAGAGCGTGCCGGGCGTGGGGTAGAAGTCCTGCACCTGCTCGGGCCTGTGGCCTGTGGAGTGCAGGAATTCCGCGAGCTGCACCGCGTCCTCGAGCGTGCAGCCGGGATGCGACGACATGAGGTAGGGCACAAGGTACTGCTCGCGGCCGTTTTTCTCGTTCACGGCGCGGTACTTGTCCCAGAATTTTTCGAACACGTCGAAGTGGGGCTTGCCCATGTAGTCCAGCACGCCCGCCACGCAGTGCTCGGGCGCGACCTTGAGCTGGCCGGAGATGTGATACTTGACAAGCTCGGACAAAAAGGGGCTGCCCTTGTCCTCAAGGAGATAGTCGTAGCGGATGCCCGAGCGGACGAAGACCTTCTTTACGCCCGGGATGGCGCGAAGGCGGCGCAGCAGCTCAACATATTCCGAGTGGTCGGGGTCAATGTTCTTGCAGGGATAGGGGGCAAGGCAGTTTTTGCTGCGGCACATACCGCGCTTTAGCTGTTCCTTGCACGAGGGATGGCGGAAGTTCGCGCTCGGGCCGCCGACATCGTGGACGTAGCCCTTGAACTTCGGGTCATGGGTAAAGAGCTCGACCTCGCGCACGCAGGATTCGATGGAGCGCGAGGTGATCATGCGCCCCTGATGGAAGGCGAGCGAGCAGAAGTTGCACCCGCCGAAGCACCCGCGGTTGTGCGCCACGGAAAAGCGCACCTCCTCGATGGCGGCGACGCCGCCGAGGGCATCGTACATCGGGTGCACCTCGCGCATATAGGGAAGCTCCGCGACCACATCAAGCTCTTCGCGCGAAAGCGGCATCGCGGGCGGGTTGACCACGAGCGTGTCGCGCCCGTGCGCCTGCCACAGCGCCTTGCCGCGGATGGGGTCGTGCTCCTCGTATTCAAGCTTCGTCGCGCTCGCGTAGGCGTGCTTATCCTGCGCGACCTCTTCATACGACGGGCAGTCGACGTGCTCATAGGCGCAGACCTCGGGCGTGCGCGTCACGAACGCCGTGCCGCGAATATCTGTCAAGGCGTTGACCTTTTCACCCTTTGCGAGTCGGCGCGCGATCTCGCGCGTGGCGTATTCGCCCATGCCGTAGACAAGGAGGTCAGCCTGCGCGTCGAAGATGAGCGCGCGGCGCACCTTGTCGTCCCAGTAGTCGTAGTGGGCAAAGCGGCGCAGGCTCGCCTCCAGTCCGCCGACGATGATGGGGATATCGCCCCATGCCTCGCGGCAGCGGTTTGCATATACGATGGTCGGGCGGTCGGGACGCAGACCCATTTTTCCGCCGGGGGAGTAAAGGTCGGTCGTGCGGCGCTTTTTCGCCGCCGTGTAGTGCGCCACCATCGAGTCGATGTTGCCGCCGCCGATCATCACGCCGTAGCGCGGGCGGCCCATCGCGCGGAAGGCGTCCGCGCTGTGCCAGTCGGGCTGGGCGAGCACCGCCACGCGGCAGCCCTCGGCCTCCAGCACGCGCGCAATGATCGACGTGCCGAAGCTCGGGTGGTCAACATAGGCGTCCGCCGTGACAACGAGAAAGTCATAGTAGTACCAGCCGCGCTCGACCATCTCGTCCTTGGAGACGGGCAGAAAGGCCTTTTCGATCTTCTTTTTCTTCATTTTCCGATCACTTCCTGCAATCTTTCGTAGCAGGATTCCTCATCGTATTCAAAATTCTTCTCAAATGTGACGCTTTCCGCGTCCTCCTGAACGGGATGGAAGCCCCACTTTTCCGCGCAGTGCAGGCCGATCGTGTTGCTTTTCGGGATGCGCCCGGTGGAGAGGACGGAGCAGCCGTGCGCGCGGGCGTAGGACAGGGCCTGACCGACGAGCTTTTCGCCGAGGTCGTGCTGCTGCGCGTCATTTTCAAGCCAGAATTCGTTGATCGTGCCAACGCCGCCGCGGCAGCTGTCCACGCTGACCGCGCCGATGACCTCCTCGCCGTGCATCACGTCGAAATGCCCCGTCTCGCCCGAGGCACGGTAGTAGATGCCGCCCTCGAAGCCCTTCGGGTCGTTGACCCAGGGCTGCTTGCGCACGGTGGCGATCTCGTCGCCGAGGTGGGAGGCATCGTCGCGGAAGACGACGTTGAATGTGCCGTTTTCATATTCGAGCTTTGCAACGGCGGTGTTTTCCGCGTGGCCGGTCTTGTCGATCTCGTGCAGCGTCATGCCCTGAAGCGTGCCGACGATGATGCGCATGGCCATGCCGTGGGAAAAGACGGCGACCGTGCCGTCCGGGTGCGCCTCGGCGATGTCCGTGAGCGCCTTGCGCATCCGCTCGCGCACCTCGGCAAAGCTCTCGCAGCCGTCAACGTGCCAGTGCTGGGAGTCGCTGCTGAAATTGGCGAGCTGCTCGGGGTCGATGCGCTCGAGCTCCGCCCACGGGGTATCCTCCCAGTAGCCCACGTCGATCTCGCGCAGCGCGCGGACGGTGTGCAGCGGCAGGCCGTGCGTTTTGTAGATGGAAAGCGCCGTGATCATCGTGCGGAAGCGGTCGCTTGAATAGACGGCGTCGAATTTTGTGTCGGCAAAGCGCCTGGTGAGCGCGGCGATCTGGCGGTAGCCGCGGTCGGTGATGGTGCTGTTGTACCAGCCGTGCGCGCGGCGATAGCGGTTGCCCTCGGCCTCGGCATGGCGGATGAGATAGATCGTGGTCATGTGGTTCTCCTTCGTCTATAATCGTTCAGCATCATTATAGGACGAAAGGCAGCGTTCAGCAAGGGCGATTTGCTGTAAAAAAACCGGCGCGGCAAAATTTGCCGCGTATCGCTTTTCTCCGCGCGGACAGAATAAGCACGTGAGCAAAGGGAGGGAGATCGAAATGTGTGAGAGCGCATTCTGGCGCGGAATGGCAGCCGGCGTGGTCGCCGGCGCGATCGCCGGCATGATGGCCGCGGAAAAGCGCAAAGCCATGAAGACCTGCGTGGGAAGGACCATGCAGCAGATGGGTACCGCCGTGGACGGCGCGCTGAGCGACCTGATGCACACGGTGCGATGAGCGCAAATGGGAAGGGCGGGAGCTGATGCTCCCGCCCTTCCCTGCGGTATCAACTTTTTGCGAGCTGCGATGGCTCAGATGACGTTGTAAGCCTTGAGGAGCTTTTCAACGTCCGTATCTTTGATCTTGCCGAGCACCTTCTTGAGCGCCATGCGCTCGCCGAAGCCCAGGTCCATGTCGGTAGCCTTCTTGCCGTCGCGCAGCTTGACGGTCGCGTTCAGAAGGTCGCGCACATCGTAGACGCTGCCCCAGACCTCGGGCACGCCGCGGTCAACGTTCAGCAGCGTGTAGACGGACTCCATGCCCGTGCGCATGGAATACTCGGTGGTGAAGATGGTGTCGCGCGGGGTCTCGGCGAACTGGCCGAGGAAGGCGAAGTTCACGCTGCCGTCGGGCACGACCTTGGGGCGGTCACCGTAGGCGCGCGGCATGAAGAACGCGTCGATATACGGCATCATGACGGGCACGGTGTTGGCGCTGTTCGCCGCGAGGTCTTCAATCTGATCCTCGGGCACGCCGATGTGGTAGAGCCACTCCATGCAGATCTCCTTGCCGGTGCACTCGCGCATGGGCTTTTTGATATAATCGCCCGGCTTGTCGGTGAAGAGGGAGTAGACCCAGACAAGGCAGTGATCCTTGGGCTGGTCGCGGAACTGCGGCTGGCGGTTGATCGTCCAGCTCATGAGCCACGAGGAATCCTTCACGGTCACGATGCCGCCGGTGACGACATGGCCGGTGAAGGGATCGCGCTTGCAGATGTTCTTGATATAGGGGATGATCTTCTGGTCGAGCGTCTCAACGGTCGCGCTCATCCAGTTGGTCTGCTCGGGGTCGTGGCAGAACTTGTCGGGATGGCCGAAGGACGGGTCCTGCGCGGCAATCTTGCGCCACATATCCCAGCCGCCGCCCTCTTTAAGCTCGGTGTTGTAAGCGGCGGGCTCGTTCTGGCTGCCCATGGAGGAATTCTCAACGCAGCCGCCGTTGGTGATGAAGACGAGGTCGTTCTCGGTGAGGTCGATGGCCTCCTTCTTGCCCTCGCGGATCACGTCGATGCGCTTGGCGAGCTTGTGGGCGGGGTCGGAGCAGTCGAATTCAACGTTTGCGACCTGCACGCCATAGTGGAACTGAACGTTGTGGCTCTCGAGGTACTTGACCATCGGGAGGATCATGGACTCATACTGGTTGTACTTCGTAAAGCGAAGCGCTGTGAAGTCGGGCAGTCCCCCGATGTGGTGGATATAGCGCTGGATATAGAGCTTCATCTCGAGCGCGCTGTGCCAGTTTTCAAAGGCGAACATCGTGCGCCAGTAGAGCCAGAAGTTCGAGTTCAGGACTTCCTCATCGAAAAAGTCGGTGATCTTCTTGTCCTGGAGCTGCTCGTTGGGGGTGAAGAAGAGCTTCATGATCTCCATCGCGCCCTTGTCGGAGATGGCAAACTTGCCGTCGGTGTGGGCGTCCTGACCGCGCTTTTCGGTGGCGCGGCAGAGGGAGTAGTTGGGGTCTTCCTTGTTGAGCCAGTAGTACTCGTCGAGCACGCTCACGCCCTCGGTCTCGATGGAGGGGATGGAGCGGAAGAGATCCCACATGACCTCAAAGTGGTTGTCCATCTCGCGGCCGCCGCGCATCACATAGCCGAGGTTTTCGAACTTGTAGCCGTCGCACGCGCCGCCGGGCAGCTCGCCCTTTTCGAGAACGTGGATGTGCTCGCCCTTCATCTGGCCGTCGCGCACGAGGTAGCAGGCGGCGCTCAGGGCCGCAAGGCCGCTGCCGACGATGTAGGCAGACTTGTTGTCAACGCCCTCGGGCTTCTTGGGGCGGGCAAAGGCTTCATAGTTACCGCTGGAATAATACATATCAATTTCTCCTTTCAACTGTTTGCAGGGCCGCCGGCTCACGAAACACAAATAAACCTTGGGAGCCAACGGTATGTTTTCCTTTCGATGGTGAAAGCATACCGCGCTTTTTAGAAAAGAACAATCAGCAGAAAGCGGGCGGTGATAAGAAACTTATCACCGCCCGAAAAGCTGTAAAGAATTTTATCAATTCCGCGAGTTTGATGAAAACGGCGAAAGAGGTCACATCTTGTCGATGCGCAGGCGCTCGAGCGCGGCGCGCACGCTGCCGTGGATGACAAGCTCGAGCCGGTCGACGATGGCCTGCGGGTCGCCCTTCATGTCGCCCTTGATCCAGTCGAGCATCAAGCCGACAAAGGCATACTTGTAGACCGTTGCGATGAAGGCCTTGTCCTCCTCGCGCACGCTCATGCCGCGCGCCTGCTCCTCCACCACGCCTTCGAGCAGGTCGTAGGTGACTTTATAGAGATAGTTTTCCACCTGCTCGCGGCTGACGGAGTGGTAGACGTTCATGATGAAGGGCTTGTTGTCCTGCACGGCCTTGAAAAGCTGCAAAAAGCCCTGCTGCCACGTCTCATAGGTCTTGCTGCCCGCGAGCGCGCGGCTCGCGTCCTCCTGACACGACCACTCAACAAGGTCGTAAATGTCCTTGAAATGATAATAGAACGTCATGCGGTTGATGCCGCAGTCCTCGGTGATATCGCTGATGGTGATCTTGCTCAGGGGCTTTTGCAGCAGCAGATTCTTGAGCGAGGCCTCGAGCGCGCGCTTGGTCACCTGTGACATGGGGAACCGTCTCCTTTCCGTGGTGTGATCGTTTTCGTCTTTATCATAGCATATCCTTGTGTGGGAAGAGAGAATTTTTTGTAAATTCCGCACCTTTCTTCGTCCTGCGGCGGCGCGGGGCGGTTGACTTTGCGCGGCGGGGCGGGTAGGATAGGGGCATTACAACCAAGAGACAAAAGGAGAGCAATATCATGACGATCGAAGAACGCGCGGCGCGGGCCGTGGAGATCAAGGCGAGCTGCAACTGCGCGCAGGCGGTGGCGCTGGCCTTTGCCGATAAGCTTCCGCTTCCGGAGGAAACGCTCAAAAAGCTCACCGCGGGCTGCGGCGGCGGTATGGGCTGCATGGAGGCGACCTGCGGCGCGCTGGTCGGCGCGGTGCTGGTCGAGGGCCTGCTGACGGACGGTCAGGCCACGGGCCGCTATGCCAAGGCCACGCTCACGCGCTTTCGGGAGCGCTGCGGCGCGACCGTCTGCAAGGACTTGAAGGGCGTTGAGACCGGCAAAGTCCTCTGCCCCTGCAACGAATGCGTGCGCAGTGCCGTCCTCGCCGCAGGCGAAGCGCTGGGAGAGAACTGAATCAAAGAAGAAACGAAAGCCCTGCCGCTGATCAAAGCGGCAGGGCTTTCGCCTTGATATGATGAAAATGTTCGGGCAAACGGGGGGAGAATCGCCTCTGCACGGCGAACGGTTCTAATGGATTTTTTGAATATAACGGATATTGATTCACAAGGGACGCACTTCACTGTAATCGAGCATCGGTGCAGTGGAAAAAGCAAATTCCATTAAAGCGTGGTTAAAGTATATAAAGAAATTTGAAATTCACTATTAACTTTTGGCTATAAAGCGCTTAGTATTATAGCAACGCTAAAATAAGTTATAGCACAACTTAAATTTTGAGAATTTGGAGGAGAACAGCAATGGGCAATTTTCAGGGCAGGAAGACTGTATTTATCGGCGGAGGACGAATGGGCGAGGCAATTTTTAGCGGCCTGCTCAGCAGCGGCTCGATCAAGCCCGAGAACCTCACGGTGATGGATGTATTTGAACCCAGACTCAAGCAGCTGGAGGAAACCTATCACATGCGTGCGATGGTCAGCACCGAGGAAAACCTCAGAAGCGTTCTTTCCGAGGTGGAGGTCGTGGTGTTCTCCGTTACGCCGCAGATGGCGGACCGCGTGCTCTCGCAGGTGGCTCCCATGCTGGAAAAGGGCAAGCACACGGTCATTTCCATTATGGGCGGTGTGGAGCTCAAGTTTTTGGAGAAGTACATTCCCGATGTTGCTGTGGTGCGCGTTATGCCCAACACGCCTGCACTGGTCCATGAAGGTGCGGCGGGTATCGCGCTTGGCACCAACGCCAGCGAAGAGGACGGCGGTATCGCGCTGGATATCTTTAACTCTGTGGGCATTGCCTATCTGCTGCCGGAGTCTCTCATTGACCCGCTGACGAGCGTCAGCGGCTGTGGCCCGGCTTATGCCTACCTCTTCATCGAGGCTCTGGCAGACGGCGGCGTTGAAATGGGACTGAGCCGCGACATGGCGCTGAAGCTGGCAGCCCAGACGCTGGTGGGCTCGGGCAGGATGGTGCTGGAAACGGGCAGCCATCCCGGCGTTCTGAAGGACAACGTCTGCTCCCCCGGCGGAGCGACCATCGCCGGTGTCCGGACGTTGGAGGAGAAGGGACTGCGCGGCGCTGTGATCGACGCAGTCATCGCCGGTGTGACGAGAATGAAGGAAGTGGCCGAAAACGCCTGAAAGGAAGGGGCGCAGGAAAATGTACTCTTTGGTATTGAAGAACGCAAAGATCATCGACGGAACAGGAAAACCGGCCTATACGGCGGATATCGGCATTGTCGGAGATAAGATCGCGGCCATCGGAAGCATCCAGCAGGAGGAAAACTGCGTGGACGTGAGCGGCAAGTTGGTGACGCCCGGCTTCATCGACCCGCATTCCCATGCGGACTGCTCGCTGTTCCTGTATCCCGGCTGCCAGAGCTATGTGCGTCAGGGCATCACCACCTTCGTGGGCGGCCAGTGCGGAGATTCCAACGCACCGATCCGCCGTTACTGGATGCGCAAGTACTGGGAATATGATATGTGGGACGAAATCGACCCCTTCATCTATGACCAGACCACCATTCAGCCTGTTGAGCGGGTGGTTGAGGGACTCTACCGCAAGGCCGGGATCGTGATCGACTGGCGCACCTTCCCGGAATACATCAATAAGGTAAAGAAACAGGGCCTTGGCTGCAACATGGTTGCCCTGCTGGGTCACAGTCAGGTCCGGGCAGATGTGATGGGCACAGATCAGAAGCGCGCCCCTGCTCCCAGAGAAATGGAGGAAATGAAGGCGTGCATTGATGAGGCTATGAGCTGCGGAGCGTGGGGTATTTCCACAGGACGTGACTATCCCCCGAGCGCCTATGCAACGACCGAGGAAATCATCGAACTGGTCAACTATGCCAAGCAGAACTACAACGGCATGTATTTCACCCATTGGAAGCGAACGGGCGTCCGGATCGGAACGCCGGAAAAGCCCAACAAGCTGGCAGGGATTACAGAGGCGCTGGAGATCGGACTGGCGACAGGCGCCAAAACGCAGATATCCCACATCTCCACTGGCTTTGACATCTATCCGCCCAACCCGCAGATGGACGCTTATGCAGCCAAGGTCACGCTGGATATCTTCGACAGCTATCTGGCGCGCGGCGTGGATGCAGGCTTCGATGTGATCCCGGGCCACAATGGCGGAATTCCCATTCAGCCCTATCTGGTGTCGTGGCTGATGCCTTGGCTGCGGCAGGCCGGGTCGCTGGCAGGACTTGTCAGGAATCTGCGCGCAAGCGACTTCCGGCGCAAGCTGATCGACCTGCTGGAAAGAGGGGAATGGTATCCGCTCAGCGCGCAGGCCAATCCGCTTTGGGATGTGACGATCGTGGTGCTTCGCAGCGAGAACCGCTCCTATCTGGGCAAATCCATCCGACAGATTGCCAGAGAGCGGGGACAGAGCTCTCTGGAGACGATGATGGACTTGCTGATCGAAGATCCCCGGATGATGGTGGAAGAATTCAAAAAGACGGACGAGGAGATACGTACGCTCCTGTCCCATCCGAGAGGCTTCGCCTGCACGGACACCTACGCCTTCGATCTGGAGGGAACCTACGGCCGCGGGATGGAGGTGCCGGAGATTCTGCCGCATCCCCACACCTACTGCGCGTTCCCCAAGGTCATTCAACGCTATCCGGCGGCCACGCTGGAGGAGACCATCCACAAGATGACCGGCGCTGTGGCCAACTTTATGGGCATCACCGGCCGCGGAGAACTGAAGGAAGGAAACTTTGCAGACATCGTGGTCATGGACTACGAAAATCTGAAGACCAACGAAAACTATATTGAGCCCCGTGTGTATCCCGAGGGAATCGACATGGTCATTGTAAACGGCTGTGTGGAGGTAGATGACAGCGGCTTTACAGGCCAGCTGGGCGGACGGGTACTCGACCATCAAAATTAAGCGGAGGTAGAACGCAATGTATGAGGATTTCTATGTAATCGACGGCTGCGCCTTCTGCGAGAGCGATTTTACAGGTGTGACGAAGGAGGTCAGAGAATCTCCACTGACGGCATTCTTTCTTACATCCCCCGGAGAAAATGAGAACCTCCACTCCTGCGTCAGCAAGATTGGCGGCGTATACAATCTGGCGGATGATCCGGCCTCGGGGCTGAAGGTCGTTCGTACCATCGCTGACCTGGAGGCTGCTAAGGCGGAGGGAAAGATCGGCATCATTCTGGCCTTTCAGGACCCTCGCTGCATCGAAGACTCGCTGGACCAGCTGCGCGCCCTGTATGAGCTTGGCATCCGCGTCGTCCAGATGACCTACAACAAGGCAAATTACATCGGCTGTGGCTGCCTTGAAAGCCATGACAGCGGCCTTACCGATTTTGGCCGGAAGGCGCTCAAGGCGATGAACCGCTACGGCATCGTGGCAGATGCATCCCACTGCGGCCCGCAGACGACACTGGACATCATCCGCTGCAGCGAAAAGCCGGTGGTGATCTCTCATGCCGGCGCCTATGGCGTGACGGAGAATGTTCGCAACAAGAGCGACGAGATGCTGCGCGCGCTCAGAGACAACGGCGGCGTCATTGGCGTTTCCCCTTGGGGTCCTCTATGCTGGAAGAAGGAAACCGGCAAGCGCCCCGAGATGTCCGACTATCTCGACCATGTGGACTATATCGCAAATCTGATCGGCATTGACCACATTGGCTTCGGCGGAGACAGCACGCTGGACGATAACGAGGACAAGAGCGGAATTGTGGAGCAGGCCACGCTGTACGCCCCTGTGGTGGAGGATTACAACCGTTGCGTGGGTGTGGACCCGGCAGTGCGCCATGCGGTGGGCGTTCGCGGCTCCTGGGAGATCGGCAATGTGATCGAGGCTATGAGAAAGCGCGGTTACTCCGATCAGGATATTGGCAAGTTTACCGGCGGAAACTTCATCCGCGTGCTGAAAGCAAACTGGAAGTAACCCCATTTTCACCTGAAACATACTGCGAGTAGAAGCTTTGCCCCATAGACGCAAGACCGAGAAGCTGTGTGCGGGTTTTGCACATAGACATAAAATTCAAAACGATAAGGAGATCACGTTATGAAGAAGAAGTTATGGTGTATCGCGCTGTGTGTCATGATGCTTTTGACAAGCGTGGGCTGCTCGAATGGAGCCAACGACGAAGGCGGAGAGTACAAGGACACGCTGGTCTACGCAATCAGCGCGGATGTCCAGCACATGGACCCGCAGGCACAGGTTGACACCACCTCTGAGACGGTGGTGAAGGCCCTTTACAACACGCTGCTCCGCTTTGAGGACAACGGTACCGTCGTTGGCGAACTGGCGGAGGACTGGTCGGTTTCGGAAGACCAGCTCACGTGGACCTTCAAGCTGAAAGAGGGCGTGAAGTTCCACAACGGCAAGGAAATGACTGCCGAGGACGTCAAGGCTACCTTCGAGCGCGCCATGTATACGGAATCCGGCCTCTGCGTTACGGAGATCGTCAAGATGTTCACCAGCGTGGACGTTGTGGACACCTACACCGTGTCCATCACCACGGACGAGCCCTACGGCCCGATGGAGTCCCTGCTGTGCAATATGTCACTTGCCATCATGGACGCGGATTACATTGAAAAGTACGGCCTGGAGATCAGCACGAATCCGGAGGCCGAAAACGGCACCGGCTGCTTCAAGCTGGTGAGCTGGGACCGTGATTCCGAAATCGTTGTGGAGCGCTTTGACGACTATTTCGGAACGCCCGCAAAGCTTAAGAAAGTAGTCTATACCGTGATCCCTGAAGCCGCTTCCCGCACGATCGCGCTGGAGACCGGCGAGGTGGACGTCATCGACAGACCCTCCGTGGAGGACCTTAAGTACCTCGAGGATGACAGTGAGAACTACTCCGTGACCCGCAAGGAAACGATCAGCCAGCGCCTGTTCCTCTTCGGCTGCAACGATCCCATCATGAGCAACGTCAAGGTCCGTCAGGCTGTGACCTACGCAATCGACCGCGATGAGATCATTTCCGCGCTCTTCGAGGGCATTGCCTATCCCTCTACCGCTCCTCTGTCTCCCGTTACCTTTGGCTACAGCAACCTCGGCGAGATCAAGCAGGATCTGAACAAGGCCAAGGAACTGCTGGCCGAGGCGGGCTATCCCAACGGCTTTGACACCAAGATCGTCACCTGCGAGCGCTATGCCAAGGGCACGCAGATGGCGGAGATCCTTTCCCAGCAGTTGGCCAAGGTCGGTATCAACGCCGCCATTGAGGTCTGGGAGTGGAGCGCGCTGAACGACAGCTGGGACGGCGTAACGCCGGACGAGTTCGACCAGCCCATCTTCATCATGGGCGCCGGCCCCTCCATGCGTGATGCTGACGGTGGCCTTCGCGGCCTCTACACCACCAGCAGAAACGGTCTCAACGACCGTAATGCCGGCTTCTATTCCAACGCCCGTGTGGATGAGCTGGTGGATGAAGGTATGCATGAGACCGATTCTGCCAAGCGTATTGAGATCTACAAGGAAGCAATGGAAATCCTCTACAGAGAAGATCCTGCCGGCATCTGGATTTATGACTCCTACGGCCTGCTCGTCACCTCCTCCAAGGTGGAGAACGTGACGCTGAGCCCCATCAGCACCATCACCTTTGAGAATGCGACCGTGAGAAAGTAAGCAACATTTCCGGCAGAGGCGAAACGCCTCTGCCGGACCCCGAAACAGAGGAGAGATAAGCGTATGCTCAAATATGTAATCAGGCGGTTGATACAGACAATCCCTCTGCTGATTGCCATTTCCTTTGCAGCATTTATGATCATGCATCTGGTCCCTGGCGATCCTGTGCGAAACATGATGGGCAAAGATGCAACGAAAGAGGCTGTGGAAGCCGAACGTGAACGTCTGGGCCTCAATGACCCCCTGTATGTCCAGTATGGACGGTTTATAAAAGGCGTTGTTCAAGGAGACCTCGGTACATCTATTTTTACGAAAGAATCTGTGACGGAGGAGATCAAGGATCGATTCCCTGTCACCGTTAAGCTCGCCTTGGGCGCTACCATTTTCGCAAGCGTTCTGGGTGTTTTGGTCGGAATTATATCAGCGGTAAAGCGAAACAAGATGACAGATAACATCCTGATGGTGCTCTCGCTTCTGGCAGTGTCCACGCCATCGTTCTTCCTTGCGATGATCATGCTGCTGCTGTTTTCACTGCGGCTGGGCTGGCTGCCCAGTATGGGCCTTAAAACGCCGCTGCACTATGTTCTTCCCATTATCACGTTGGGTATGCAGTCCGTCGGTACGATTGCAAGAACGACCCGCTCTTCCATGCTGGACGTGCTGGGACAGGACTATATCCGCACCTCTCGCTCGAGAGGTATTCCGGAGCGGGTGATCCGCTACTCCCACGCATTCAAGAATGCCATGATCCCCGTGATCACCATCGTGGGCCTCCGTTTTGGCGGTCTGCTGGCCGGCTCTATGCTGGTGGAAACCGTGTTCTCCATTCCCGGCATCGGCCGCTATATGGTAAACGCGGTGCTCAAGCGTGACTTCCCCGTGGTTCAGGGAACCATTCTGGTTCTGGCCACCACGTTTGTGCTTGTAAACCTGGTCGTTGACCTGCTCTATGCGGTTGTCGATTCGAAAATCAGATATGAATAAGGGGGGCGAACAACTGTGAAAAGCGATATCATGAGGCGTTTTGCCAAGAGAAAGGTTTCCATAGTCTGCGCAGTGATCCTGCTGCTGTTTTTGCTGATGGCGCTTGTTGGCCCCTATCTCTGCCGTTATGACCCCAACCTTCAGGACATCCCCAATAAGTACCAGCCACCCAGCATGGAGCACCTTCTTGGCACGGATAATCTGGGCCGCGATATGCTCGCGCGCATGGTCTACGGCGCCCGCGTCTCTCTGCTGGTCAGCTTTGCCGGTACCCTTGTGGGCTCTACCATCGGCGCTGCGCTGGGCATTCTGGCGGGATACTACGGTAAGTGGCTTGACTCTGTGATCTCCAGATTCATTGAGTTTCTGCTGGCATTCCCTGGTCTGCTGCTGGCCATCGTGGTGGTGGCAATCCTGGGCAACGGCCTGATCAACACCATGGTTGCCATTGCATTCTACTCCATTCCATACATAGCCCGTATGGTACGCAGCGAGGTGCTGTCGCTGAAAAATTCGGAGTATGTACAGGCCTGTAAGGTTATGGGCGTTTCCAATGCCCGGATTATCCTGACGCATATTGTCCCGAACTCCGTATCTCAGATCATTGTCAACATCACGTTGGACCTAGGCACTGCGATCCTGACCGCGTCCTCGCTGTCCTTCCTCGGCCTCGGCGTTACGCCGCCAAACCCGGAGTGGGGCGCGATGCTTTCTACCGCGCGCGATGTGATCCGCAGCTATCCTCTGGCGGCGATGATCCCCGGCACGGCCATCACGCTGGTGGTGCTGAGCTTCAGCATTGTGGGCGACGGCCTGCGGGATGCCTTGGATCCGCGGCTGAAAAACGGTTAAGGGGGGCGACTCTGTGAACGAGAAAGTACTGGAGGTCAAGAACCTCAAAACCTACTTCTATACGGACGAGGGTGAGATCCCTGCTGTGGACGGCGTGGACTTCTCCTTGGAGCGCGGCGAAACGCTGGCAATCGTGGGCGAGTCCGGCTGCGGAAAGAGCGTGACCTCGCTGTCTATCCTGCGCCTGATCGCCACGCCTCCCGGAAAGATCGTTGACGGCGAGATCCTGTATAACGGAAGGGATCTTCTCAAGCTCAGCGAGAAGGAGATGCGTTCCGTTCGAGGCAATGACATCAGCATGATCTTTCAGGAGCCTATGACCTCCCTGAACCCGGTGTTCACCGTGGGAAAGCAGATTATGGAGTCCCTGATCTACCACCAGAATATGACCAAGGAGCAGGCGCGGGAGCGCGCGATCGAAATGCTCCGTCTGGTGGATATTCCGAATCCGGAAAAATGCATCAACAATTATCCCCATAACCTCTCCGGCGGTATGCGCCAGAGAGTGATGATCGCCATGGCGCTGGCTTGCAACCCTAAGGTGCTGATTGCGGACGAGCCCACGACCGCTCTGGACGTGACCATTCAGGCGCAGATCCTCAAGCTCATGGCGGAGCTGCAAAAGAAGACGGAGACGGGTATCATCCTGATTACGCACGACCTTGGCATCGTGGCGCAGATCGCTCGAAACGTGATGGTCATGTATGCAGGCGAGGCGGTGGAATACGCCGATGTCAGAAGTATCTTCAAAGATCCCAGGCATCCCTATACCATTGGCCTGCTCAAGTCCATCCCGAGCATCCATGAAACGCAGGATGAGCTTTATACTATCAAGGGAATGGTTCCGAGCCCGAAGAATCTGCCCAAGGGCTGTTTGTTTGCGCCGCGGTGCGAATATGCCACCGAGCGCTGTTTGCAGGAGCGCCCGCCTCTCGTAGATATCGGCGAGGGTCGGAAACTCCGCTGCTGGAATTGCACAGGAGGTGAAAAGCATGCCTGATGTTCTGCTTTCCGTTAAAAATCTGAAACAGTACTATCCTGTGAAGATCGACAGTAAAAAGCTTTTCCCACAGAAGGGATTTGTAAAGGCAGTGGACGGAATCAGCTTTGATGTGTACGAGGGCGAGACCTTCGGCCTGGTGGGTGAATCCGGCTGCGGAAAATCCACCACGGGCAAGATGATCGTGAAACTGCTGACGCCGACCGAGGGAACCATTGAATACAAGGGGAAGGATATTTTCAAGGTTACAAAGGAAGAGGATAAGGAACTCAAGAAGGAAATTCAGATCATCTTTCAGGACCCTTATTCTTCGCTCGACCCCAAGTTCACGGTGGGACGCATTGTGGGTGAGCCGCTGCTTGCTCATGGCGTACCGTCCGCAGAGCGGAAGGAACGGGTCATGGAGCTTTTGAAGCAGGTCGGCATCCGCGAGGATTTTTACAATCGTTATCCCCACGAATTCTCCGGCGGCCAGCGCCAGCGCATCGGCGTTGCGCGTTCGCTTGCGCTCAATCCCAAACTGATCGTCTGCGATGAGCCGGTTTCCGCGCTGGATGTGTCCATTCAGGCACAGATCCTCAACCTGATGGCAGAGCTTCAGAAGGAGTATAACCTGACCTATCTGTTCATCTCCCACAACCTGAGCGTTGTCAAGCACATCTGCGATCGAATCGCGGTGATGTATCTGGGCAACATTGTGGAGCTGGCCGACAAGGAAGGACTTTTTGACGAGCCCATGCATCCTTATACCCAGGCGCTGCTGGATGCGATCCCCATCCCGGACCCCGATGTGAAGAGTATGTCTGGAAGCTTGAGCGGGGATGTCCCCAGTCCCCTGAATCCGCCCCCTGGCTGCTGCTTCCACACGCGCTGCAAATATGCTACGGCAGAGTGCGCGGAGAGGAAGCCTGCCCTGACAGAAGTGAAGCCGGGACATTTTGTGGCTTGCCATCGCTGCATGAAATCATCGGACTGAGGAGGAACGAGTATGAAAGATTCACTGCTGAGCCTGTTTCCCGCGGCGGAGTACGAGCGACGCCTTGAAAGAATCGTTGCACAGATGCACGAGCGCGGGATCGATGCACTGATCCTGACGAGCGATGAGAACACCTACTATTTCTCCGGCCTTCGCAGCATCGTCTGGGACAGCAAGGTTTCCACGCCGGGCGTTATGGTGATTACGGACGATGGCAGTACGGCTATCGCCACGGCAAAGGGGGGCGCGGAAACCGCTAGAGCGACAGCCTCCGTAGAAGATATCCGCTGCTACGGTACAGATGAGTATCCGAGCTATGCTAAGGCCATTGTCTCGCTGCTGGCCGAAAAGGGAAAGCTTCAGGGCCGCGTGGGCATGGAGTTTGGCACGGGGCATAAAATGCACCTGAATTATGACATGACGCAGCAGCTTTTTCATGAGCTGCGCGGTGCTGAAATGGTCGACGCCGCGGAGATACTCTGGAAGGTGAGGTCGATCAAGTCGCCGCTGGAGATTGCGGCGCTCCGCAAGGCCTGTGAGATCAACACCATGGGGATAGAGCGCGGCTTTGATCAGGTCCATTCCGGCACGACCGAACTGGAACTGAACGCCATGATTATCGAGGAATACTACCGCCTTGGAGCGGAGTTCTCACCGACGTTGGGCGTGCGCGCGGGCGCAGACCGCTACTCTCAGGGTAACTGTCCGCCTTCCCGCCGCCCGATCCGGGAGGGGGAGATCATTCTAGTGGACGGCGGCCCGTCCTACGATGGCTACGTGTCAGACATCATCCGCGAGGCAGTGATCGGAAAGCCTACGGAGTATCAGCAGGAAATGTTCGATGTAGCCAGAGAGGCGTGTTACCGGGGAATCGAGGCCATGAAGCCGGGACGTCCCATCCGTGAGGTTGTCAAGGTAGTGGATGACTTTATGGACAACAGCAAATTTGCTGAGGTCAATGTTTACCGCCATTGGTGCGGTCACAGCATTGGCGTAGGCGTCCACGAATATCCTATGCTGGATTCCTCTACAGACACGGAGCTGGCGCCCGGTATGGTCTTTGCCATCGAGCCCTATATCTTCCAGCAGAATGTGGGAAGTCTGGGGATCGAGGAAAATCTTGTGATCACCGAGCACGGAGCGGAGTTGCTGACGCCCTCGAACAGCGAGCTCAGGCGGCTGTAAAGCTGCTGCGCGCGGCGGAGCGGGAGGCCTCCGATTCTTATATTCTTATGCTTGAAGGAGCAGGACATGCCAGAACAGAGACGAAATCCAAAGCGTATCCTGAGTACGGCCGGTGCGTTTATTGCCTTTATGATCGGCTCCGGTTTTTCCACGGGGCAGGAGACCTTGCAGTATTTTTCCTCCTATGGCCTTTGGGGGCTGGGTGGAATCCTGATATGCTTTGTGCTGCTCATGTATGTTTCCGTCAACTATGTGCAGGTGGGTTTTCGGGAGAAATTCTCCCGTCCCAGCCTCATTTACACCTATTACTGCGGGAAGCACATCGGAAGCTTTTTTGACTATTTCACGGTGGTTGCGATCTATCTTTGCTTTACGGTCATGATTGCTGGAGCCGGTGCTACGATGCAGCAGTATTTTGAGCTGCCAACGGCTGTGGGCGCTCTTACAATCGGCGTTCTGGCTGGCGGCACCGTAATGCTCGGATTGAAGCATATGGTAGATGTCATCGGCAAGATCGGACCTGTGATCATTGCGCTGGTCATGATTCTTGGCGTGGGGGCGATTCTTCAGGGCAATCTTGGAAGCCTTGGGACGACCGCTGTCCGGATACAGGAAATGGATTTGATGCGGGCGTCCTCCAACTGGGTCCTTTCCGCCTTCTCCTATGTAGGCATTTCCGTTGTGTGGCTGGCCTCCTTTATGACGGCGCTGGGCGGCAGCGCAGAGAACGGCCGAGATGCAAGCATCGGCGCAGGATTGGGCGTGACCGCCTTCTGCTTCGGTATGCTGATCATGGATGTCGCCCTGATGCTCCACATTGATCTGGCAGCGGGAACACAGATTCCGTCTCTGGTGCTGGCCGAGGGGATCAGCCCCCTGCTGGCGGGCGCCTTTACGCTGATCGTTACCACGGGCATCTACACGGCCGCAGTTCCCCTGTTGTGGACCGTGACCTCCCGGCTGGCAACGGACGGAACGCCCAAGTTCAGGACAATCACCTTTGTGCTGGCTGTGGCCGGCACTGCGGTGGGCCTGCTCATCCCCTTCAGTAAGCTTGTAAATGTTGTGTATGTACTGATCGGATATCTGGGATTCGTATTGCTTGGATTCATGCTGGTAAAGCAGCTGCGTGGGATTGTCCTTGGGCAGAAAAAAGAAATTCCGAAAAAGTGACAAACTAAGTTGTTATTAAATAAGAAATGCGGTAAAATGAAAGCGGCGAGTAGACGCCTTTGAAATGCTGCCTTGTCAGTATTCTTTATTAAAGGAGGCAACATGTTAGGTAACATTATCAGGACGCAGAGAAAGAAAATGAACGTCACGCTGAAAGAACTCTCTGAGCAGGTGGGCATCACGGCGGGAGGGCTGTCGCAGATCGAACGGGGAGAGGTGGACCCCTCTCTGGCTGTGCTGCGGCGCATATCCAAAGCGCTTCAGCTTCCTCTGTATGTGATGTTCAGCGAAGAGAGCGGGAGCTTCATTTCCCGCAACGGAAAGCGGCAGAAGGCCAACTTTTGCGATACCTACTCCTATGAATTCCTAACCCCCACGCAGAAGACGAGCGGAATCGAACCGAAGGTCGAGGTGGTCATGGTCACACTTGGCGCCAAAACCTACGGCGATGATACGCTTTCCGCCCATGAAGCGGACGAGTGCTTCGTGGTGCTCAAGGGCGAGATCGTTGTGGAGATGGAAAATGAGGATGTGCACCTTTTTGAAGGCGACAGCCTGTACTTAACGGAAGGTGTGCGCCACAGACTCTACAATCCGGGCGATATGGACGTGATCGGATTGTCCATTCTGTCCGCAATGATTTTCTGATATTCCCGGTTTTCATGTCTCGGGAAGGGCGGCTGTAGACTGTATGTCTGCGGCCGCCTTTCCTGTTCCCTCAGCCTTGCACATAGGCTTAGAGAGTAAGAAATATCGCAGTCCCGGCAGTTCATTGACTGTCGGGACTGCGATTGTTGTTTTTTGGATGCCTCAGATATCATAGCGCAGCGTCAGGTCGATGGAATCCAGCCCGTCGGGAAGGAAGGGCAGGCCCTCGCCGGTGCGTGCGCGCTGGAAGTGCATCTCCTCGCCCGAGGGGGCGATGAGGATGGGAAAGGCGGCGTCCACGTCGCCGTCAATGACGGGCGCGGTGAGCTTTAAGCGCACGCAGTCATCCTCCATGCGCCAGATGCCGGCGCGGACAAGCTCGTATTCCTGATCCTCCTGCGGCTGGAAGTAGACGTAGGCGGAGCCTGCGTAGCCCGGCTCGCTGTCGTCGGCAAGGAACTCAATGGCCCATGCCCCGCATACCCAACGGGTGTTTTGAAGGCCTTCGTTCGTCGGCGGCAGCCACCAGTCGTCGCCCGCCGGCTCGCCGTCGTCCCAGTCGCCGCCATCCCAGTCGCCGCCGTAGTCGAGACCGGTCGTATAGTCGTAGATGGCAAAGTCCATCAGCAGCGGCATTCCGTCGTCATCGGTCGGCAGGATGGGAATTTCATATTCGTCGATCTGCGGCGTCCAGCTGAGCACCACGCCCTCGTTCGTCACAAGGGTGATCTCAATGTCCGGCTCGCCGGGGCCGACGAACACCAGAACGGGCTGGGCGCATTCCTCGCGGTAAAGCACCTCGTCCGAGACGGGATGAAGACCGTTGCCGCGCTGCTGCCATGTGATGTGGTTCACGGCGAGGCTGGTTTGTTCATCGCGCGGCACGATGCAGTAGAGATCGCCGAAGCCTGCGCCGAGGATGCGCTCATCCGGAATGTCCGGAAGGAAGGGCAGCTCGGCGGCAAGGCCGCCGCAGTGCTCGCTCAGCCAGTCCGCCATCGGAGAACGGTCGCGCTGCTCGCGCCGGCCGAGATAGGCCACCGCACCGGCGAGCGCATCGCTGCAGGCAAGGTCGCCGCGCAGCCGCGCAAGGGAGGCTGCGGCCTCCTCTGCGCCGTCCTTTGGCGCGCTCGCGCCGCCCTTGCCGCCAGAAAGCGATGGAATGCCGCCATTTTCGCCGTCCTTTTTGATTTCCTCGTCCTGCTTGCCGCAGGCGCTCAGACTCAGCAGCAGCGCAAGGCACAAAAGCGCCGGAACGAAACGCCGCAGGTACAAATGCTTCATGCTGCGGCCTCCTTTCTCAGAACTTGCCGCTGCGGCCGCTGCCGCCGCCTCCGCTGCAGCTGCTGGTGCCGCTGTCGGAATCATCGCGGATCCTGTGCCGCGTTTCGGTGGTGTGGGTGTAGCGGTCGTACTGCTTTGTCAGCTGCAAACCGTCCGCGGCGACATATTCGTTGGCCTCCGCCTTCTTGTGGACGGTCTGCATCTTCCACTTGAGCATGATGCAGATGAAGCCGGAGATCACGAAGGAGGCCGCCACAACGATGAGGTAGAGCGGAAGGGGATTCTTCCGCACGGGATTGCCCTCTTCGGCAAGGGTCAGGTACTCGTCGCAGCCGTCCAGATAGTGCGATACGCCGCCATACCAGTCGTTTCTGCCAAAGTCGCCGAGGAAGTAGCCCTCGAGCTGCTCCTGACCGTATTTGTTGAAGGCGTGCTCCGCGCTCTTGCCATAGACGAACATGGCGTAGTCGCGCTCGTCCATGCTCAGAAGGATGATGATGCCGTCGCGGTTTTCGCCCATGCCCAGCTCGCTTGCGTGGTAGAGCTGATAGGTGGTTTTGTAAACATCGCCTCCGTCGCCGTACTCCGTGAAGTCATCCACGAAGGCGGCGTACACGCCGCAGCCATGGCGCTCGGAGATACGCTTCGCGCGCATTTCCAGCTCTTCCCACTCCTCCTGCGAGAGAAGATCGCAGGTATCGAACACATAGCTTGCCTCGAGCGTGTCCGCGTCGTCGCCGTCATCCCATTCCAGCGTATCGCCGGGGTCGTCCGGTTCGCTGTCGTAAACAAAGTCGATCGCGGCCGAGGCAAAGTCGTGCACGGCCCATGAGAGCATCTGGGCGGCCTCGTCCATGTCGCCGCTGCGCCAGACCGAGGAATCGTCCATATAGGGCGCTGCCGCGGCATAGAGCGCGTCGGCGAGCGCCTGACTGCTGCCGCGCTCTGCGCTCAGAAGGGCGTAGACGCACCAGCCGTCGCTCTCCGGCATCAGATAGGTGCCGTCGTCCTGCAATTCCATGAGGACGGTCAGCGTTGCGCCCTCGTGCTCGCTGCCGTAGCCGTAGCCGAACCGCTCGTAGATGCCCGCGGCGGCGTCGTTGAGACTGCCGTAGCTGTTCCCGGTCAGCACGTCGACTCTCAGCTCGAGGCCGAGGTCCTCGGCAAGATCGGGCAGGGTGGTTTCACCAAGCTTTGCAAGGTCCTCCGTGCAGAGCATCTCCGTCTCGTCGTAAACGAAGCCGTAGTCCGTCTCCGCCATGGCGGGAACGCAGAGGCTCAGCGCCAGCAGGAGCGTTGTCAGCAGAGCTGCAATTCTCTTTTTCATATCCGTCCCCCCTATCACAGCATCAGCAGCGTAGCGCCGATGGAGCCAACGATCGACAAAAGCACCGCAATGCCGGCAAACATACCCCAGAATTTTCCCCAGCTGACCGGCAGGTCGCCGACCAGCTTTCCGGTCTGCCCGTTCATGGCGAAGAGGAAGTCCTTGCCCTGCCATTTGGTGTTGAGCATCCAGACGGGCATGAGGGCATAGTGCACCTTGCCGCGCGTCAGGTTTGCGCTGCCGGTCAGCCGGACGCAGGTGTCGTAGCCCGTCACGCTGCCGCGCAGCGCGGCGTCCAGCGTGCCCTCGCAGCGCGCGTCCGCGCGCTCACGGCTTTCCTCCACACTTACATCGTACTTGTCGGCGAGAAAGCCGGGGAGGTAGGCGGTGGAAAAGCCCTTCAGGCCCTTGTAGTCGTAAGGCTCGATGGAATCCATGTGGTCGTCCGGCATTTTACTCGATGCGTCCACCGGCACCTTCTCAAAGGTGACGGAACCGGCGCGGTAAATGTCGAAATGCTCTGTTTTTGTGATCTCATAGTCGCCGGAGGTATAGGTGTGGGAGCGGGTCGCCTCGTAGCGGGCGTCGCCCGAGGCCTCGCCGTCAAACATCCAGAAGGGAACGTAGACGCCGCGGATCTCCTGCACGTGATTTTCGTCGGTGAAGCTCTTCGGCAGGAAGACCTTGCCCTTGTAGTGCTCCCTGAGCGCTTTGATGGCGTCCTCCCGGCTGAGCTTGAAGGGGAGGATGAAGTCCGGCTTCAGTTCTCCGGAGAACTGCCCCGGCACGACCGTGGGGTTGCCGCAGTAGGGGCAGGACGTTGCCGCCGTGCTCTCGTCGCAGATGAGCTCCGCGCCGCAGCTCGGGCAGCTGTAGGCCTTCATGTGCGCGCCCTCCTCGCCCCAGTCGTCGCTGAAGCCGGAGGTATCCCAATCGCCGCCGTCAGCAGCGGACGTTTCTTTCTCCTTTGCGGCCTGTTCCTCGGCCGCCTGCTGTGCGGCTGCGGCCTTTTCCTCTTTCTCGGCGTAGAGCGCTTCGATCTCCGCTACGTCGTAGTTCGCGCCGCAGTAGTCGCACTCCAGCTTACCGCTCGCGCCGACAAAGTGCAGCGGGCCGGTGCAGCCGGGGCATTGATAGTTGGTTACCTGTGCTGGCATAGATGGTTCCCCCTCTTTCATTTTCTTCCATCACGGCGCCCGCCCGCAGCGCGGGCGGACGCCGGCTGATATGCTGTGGCCGTGCAGGGTGTGCCTTGGCCGGGGATGAGCTTACTTGATCGTCATGCCGCTGAGGATAACGTCGGGCATCGTGTCGGGGACGCAGTCAATATCTGTCAGTCCGATGGACAGCGCACGCCCATCGTCGATCTGCGCGACGTACTCGATCCAGTCGTAGCCGATGCGCTTGTAGGTGCGGCCCTTGAAGGTGATACCGCCGATCACGCGATCATCGATATCCTGATAGTTTTCAAAGCTGTCCTTGTAGTAGTCGAAGTCCTCCACATTGGCTCTTACCTCGAATCTGATGGCACCCGCGCCGAAGGCTGTGGGATCGTCGTTTTCCACAAGGCATTTCTTTCCCTCGTCATACGACCAGCCGGACTCGGGGATCTTCGTCGTGATCTTGACCGCGACATCATCGTGCGTGAACTGGGTGATGGTCACGGAGAAGTCCTTCATCTTGGCGTTTGCGGTGGCGGCCTTATTCACCTCAGCCGCCTCAGCCTTCACGGTGTCAAGATACTTTTCAATCGCCTCCTTGCCGGAGAAGCCGCTGGTGTTGAAGCTGTTGATCGTATAAACGCCCGGTTCCTTCTCGGCAAAGTTAACGTAGATGTAGTGGCTGGAGTTGTCCTTCGAGACCCACTTGTAGTAGCGCTGGTTCCACTTCATGTGGTCGCTGTACTCTTCCTTGACGAACTCACCCTCCACACCGAAATAGTCGACGAGGTCTTCGTAGGTGCTGTCAAAAATATTGTTATTGACCTCGTTCATCCACACGTAGCCCTTCTGCACCGCTTCCTCGCTCACAAGGCCGGTA
>CAKTGM010000009.1 GCA_934561515.1 uncultured Oscillospiraceae bacterium
CCCGAGAAGCCGTTCGTCACCTCCGGCATCCGCGTCGGCACCCCCGCCGCCACCACCCGCGGCCTGAAGGAAGAGGAAATGAAGCAGATCGCGAAGATCATGGGCATGGTCGCCCGCGACTTTGAGGGCAACAAGAAGGAAGCTCAGGACGCCGTCGTCGCCCTGACCGAGAAGTTCCCCATCTACGAATAAAACAACTTCAAAAAAGAGAGGCTGTCCGAATGGACAGCCTCTCTTTTTTGATGGGATCGCACTCCGCTTCGTGCCTTGCTGCCGTTGGCAGCTGCGACACGCGCGGAGCGAGAAGTGTTTTTTTGCACGCACAGGTCGCGCCAAAAAAACGATCAAAATCATTTCGCGTCTGCGGACGCGAAATGCTTACAGGGCCATGCGGAAGATCTTCAGCACATCTTCCTTGGTGAGCGGCACGAAGCCTTCTGCGAGGCCGCCGTTCGCGGCCTTCTCCGCCATGATGTCGAAGTGAGTCTCGTCGATGCCGAGCTCGCCGAGGTGCGCGGGCATCCCGATGCTGGTGAAGAACGCGCGCGTTTTGTCGATGGCGGCGCGGGCGATCTCCATCGGCGCGCGCTGGGCGTCGATGCCCCAGACGTTCACGCCGTATTCGACATACTTCCACACGTTCTCCTCGCGCAGCGCGTATTCCATCCAGTAGGGCGTGAGCAGGGCAAGGCCCGCGCCGTGGGTGATGTCATAGAAGGCGCTGAGCTCATGCTCCATCGCGTGCACCGACCACGCCGCGCTCTCGCCGCAGCTCAGAAGGCCGTTGATGGCAAGGCTCGAGGCCCACATCAGATTCGCGCGCGCCTCGTAGTTGTCGGGCTCTGCAAGGGCGATGGGCGTATAGTGGATGCAGGTCTTCAGCACGCCCTCTGCAAGGCGGGACTGAATGTAGGCGCCCTTCGTGCGGTTGAAGTAGTTCTCAAAGGTGTGGCTCATGATGTCCGATGCGCCGGAAGCCGTCTGGAAGGCGGGCAGGGACATACTGTAGGTCGGGTCGAGGATGGAGAAGACGGGCTTGGTGTGGTCGTTGCCGCTGCCCCACTTTTCGTTCTTTTCCATGTCCGAGATCACGGCGAAGCCGTCCATCTCAGAGCCGGTGGCCGCGTTCGTCAGCACCGCCGCGATGGGCAGCGCCGCCACGAGCTTTTTGCGGTCGAGCACGAGATCCCATGCATCCCCCTCGTAGCACACGCCCGCCGCGACCATCTTGCCGCAGTCGATCGTGCTGCCGCCGCCGACGGCGAGCACTGCCGTCAGAGAGTGCTCGCGGCAGAGTTCCACGCCGCGGCGCACCGAGGTGATGCGCGGGTTCGGCTCCACGCCGGAAAGCTCCACATATTCGATCCCCGCGTCCTTGAGCTGCGCGATGACCTGATCGTAAAGCCCGATGCGCTTGATGCTGCCGCCGCCGTAGACGAGCAGGATCTTTTTACTCAGCTGCGCCATGCGCTCGCCGAGGTGCTCGATCTGTCCCTTGCCGAAGTAGATGTCCGTGGGTACGTGGTAGAAAAAGTTATCCATGTTGTTCTCTCCTTTTGTATCGTTTCGGTTTTTTTCGCTGTGTCCGGTTTCAGTTCTCTGCGCGCTCGGAAGCAAAGTCGCTCATCTCCGCCGAGCGGTAGTCCGGCGCAGCTTCATAGAGCGAGAGCGCCGCGCGCCCTTCCTCGTCCGCGCAAAGCGCCTCCACCGCGCCGCGCAGCGCGGCGAGGAAGCCGTCCGGGGCAACGGCCTTATTCTTCTGCGTGAGCGCGACAGCCTCATGCGCGTCGAGCGCGGTATCATCGTCCGTTTTCTGCACGAGTGCGAGCCGAACAGCGTCCTCCTCGCAGGAGAAGAGGGACAAAAGCGGCAGGAACGCGACGTCTATGCCGCCCTCGGCGAGCGAACGCGCCGTCGCCTCCGCGCTTGCGCCGAAGGTGATGTCCACGCGCCCGACCTCGACGTTGTTCTCGCCGAGCGCCGCGATGAGCAGCGGCGGCAGCGCCTCCTTGAGCGCGAGCAGGTCGTCCGCATTTCGCTCGCCCTTTGCAAACTCCACGCGCAGCACATCAAGGCGGATGGGCGTTTCGGGAAGGATCTCCCCGCCGTTTTCCGTCGTGCCGCCCTGCTGCGCGCACGCCGCGAGCCCCAGCGCCAGCACGAGCGCCAGCAGCGCCGTCAGGCATTTTTTCATGCGTTCGCTCCTTTCCGATCGGGCGTCGCCGCCCGGCAAGTCATCCTTTTTCCTTACTCTACCATTTTGACGCACGAAAGGCAATAAAAGGTTCCCCAAAACCTTGACAAGCGCAAAATTTTGATTATAATTTGAAATTGATTTTCATTTTCATATTCAGGAGGCCGGCATGGCGACCTATACGACAAAACAGCAAAAGGCGGTGCTCGAGTGCCTTTCGTCCTGCGCGGACGCGCCCGTGAGCGCCCCCGCGCTCGTCGAAGCGCTGCACGAGCGGGGCGAGCGCATCGGCATCGCCACAGTTTATCGCCAGCTTGAAAAGCTCGAGCGGCAGGGCAGCGTCCACAAGGTCACGACCGACGAGGGCGCGTACTACCAGTTCTGCACCCACGGCTGCGCGCCCGTCTGCTGCCTTTTCAAGTGCGATCGCTGCGGGCGCATCGTGCACCTCGACTGCCACCAGCTCGCGCCGCTCTACGAGCATCTCGAGCGCGAACACGGCTTTTCCATCAACCCCCGCAAGACGATGTTCTACGGGCTGTGCAGAGAATGTCAGGAGGGCGCATGAAACGCATCATTACGCTTCTTTTGGCGCTCGCGCTCGCGCTTTCCCTTGCCGCCTGCGCCGCGCCGGGTGAAAAGGCGGACGACGGCAAAATTCAGATCGTCGCAACGCTTTTCCCCTACTACGATTTTGCCCGCGCCGTCGCGGGCGGCCGCGCGGATGTGACGCTGCTTCTCTCCCCCGGACGCGAGGCCCACAGCTTTGAGCCCACGCCGCTCGACGCGGTGACCATCTCCGAAGCCGACGTCTTCCTCTACAACGGCGGCGAGGGCGAATACTGGGTCGAGGAAATGCTGGACGCGGCGGGCGAGCACATCGCCGTCAAGGCCCGCATGATGGACTATGTTGACGCGCTCGGCGAGGAATTTTCCGAGGGGATGCAGGGCGCGGATGACCACGACCACGACCATGACCACGGCGAGCACGACCACGAGAAAAACGAGGCGCACGACAGCGATGCGGTCGGGTACGACGAGCACATCTGGACCTCGCCGAAAAACGCCGCTATCCTCTGCCGCGCCGTCTGCGAGGCGATCTGCCGGGCAGACGCGGAAAACGCCGATTTCTACCGCGCGAACTGCGAAGATTACTGCGCGCAGCTTGAAGAGCTGGACGCGCACTTTTCCGCCCTCTGCGAAAGCGCGCCGCGAAAGCTCCTGGTCTTTGCCGACCGCTTCCCGATGCTCTACTTCTGCCGCGAGTACGGCCTTGACTACCGCGCGGCCTTCCACGGCTGCTCGGGCGATACCGAGCCGTCGCTCGCCACCATCAAGTACCTTATCGACAAGGTGGAGGACGAGGATATCCCCGTGGTCTATACCATCGACTTCGGCACGAAAAAGGTCGCCGCCGTGGTGAGCGAGTGCACCGGCGCGGCGATCGGGACCATCTACTCGATGCAAACCGTCTCGCGCGCGGATTTTGACGCGGGCGAGACCTATCTCACGCTCATGGAGCGCAACTACGAAGCACTCAGAAAGGGGCTCAACGAATGAATGAAGCACCCATCGTCCTCTCCTGCGAGGATGTCACGCTCGGCTACGAGCACAAGCCGCTCTTGGAGCACCTCTCCCTCACCGTCCGCGCGGGGGACTATCTCTGCATCGTCGGCGAGAACGGCAGCGGCAAATCGACGCTGCTGCGCTCGCTTCTGGGGCTGATCGCTCCGCTTGCGGGCAAGATCGACTGCCCCGCCCGGCGCGAGGGCAGGCTCGGCTATCTCCCCCAGCAGACGCCCACGCAGCGCGACTTTCCCTCCACGGTCACGGAGGTCGTGCTCTCGGGCTTTTCCAACCGCCGCACGCGCTTTTTCTACACGTCGGAGGAAAAGTCCAAGGCGCTGATGAACCTCGGCAAGCTCGGCGTTCTTGAGCTTAAGGACAAGTGCTACCGCGAGCTTTCCGGCGGCCAGCAGCAGCGCGTGCTGCTCGCGCGCGCCCTGTGCGCGGCGAACGACCTTATCATCCTCGATGAGCCGGTCACGGGCCTCGACCCCGCCAGTATGCAGGATCTTTATAAGACGCTGCGCTATCTCAACGAGCGCGAGGGCATGGCCATCATCATGGTCACGCACGACATGGAAAACGCCCTGCGCGAGGCAAAGCACATTCTCAGCTTCGACCGCAGGGGCTGCTTCTACGGCACGGTGGCGGAGTTTTTGGCCTCCCCCGCCGGAAAACGCTTTGGAGGTAAAACGGCATGAAGCTCCTTCTTTCAATGTTTGCCTATCCCTTCATCGTGCGGGCGTTTCTCGTAGGCATTCTGGTCTCCCTCTGCGCCTCGCTTCTCGGCGTGCCGCTCGTTTTGAAGCGCTATTCGATGATCGGCGACGGGCTGAGCCATGTGTCCTTCGGGGCGCTGTCGGTCGCGGTCGCCTGCGGCTTTGCCCCCCTGTGGTTCTCCATCCCCGTCGTGGTCGCGGCGGCCTTCATCCTCATGCACGTTGCCGAAAAGAGCCGCGTCAGCGCGGACGCGATGATCGCAGTCTTCTCCGCCTCGGCGCTCGCCATCGGCGTCATCGTCACCTCGCTCACCACCGGCATGACGACGGACGTTGACAGCTATATGTTCGGCAGCATCCTTGCGATGTCGCGCTCGGACGTTTTTTTGAGCGTCACGCTCGCGCTGTGCGTGCTCGCGCTCTATGTCCTCTTCTACCATAAGCTCTTCTCCGTCACGTTTGACGAGTCCTTCGCCCGCGCCACGGGCGTGCACGTGGGGGCATACAAGACCATCCTCTCCGTCCTGACGGCGCTCACGGTCGTGCTCGGTATGCGCATGATGGGCGCAATGCTGCTCTCGAGCCTCATCATCTTCCCTGCCCTCTCCGCCATGCGCCTTTTTAAGAGCTTCCGCTCCGTCGTGTGCTTCGCCGCGGCGCTCTCGGTCGTGTGCTTCTGCCTGGGGCTTACGGGCTCGTATCTTCTCTCCACGCCCGTCGGCGCGACGGTCGTTGTCTGCGACCTCGCGGCGTTTCTCCTCTGCTGTCTCTTCGGCCGCGGGCGCGGTTAACGCTTCATTTTTGAAAGGCTGCGCGGTTCATCTTGCAAAACGCAGCCTTTCGTGTTATATTGTGGACAGCAGCTTTCCCATTGCGAGCGGGAAGATCAAGAATTCAAGGAGGCCGCCCATGAAGAAAAAATGGTTCATCCCCCTCGTTATTTTTGCATTTCTCGTTCTCGCCGCCCTCATTTACACGCGGCCGATGCCGCTCGAAGCGCTCTGCGAGGCGGACGTTACGCGGTGCAAATCCGTTTTCGGCTATCACTTCCGCGAGCCGCAGGCGGAGGACACGCGCTTTGAATTCCCCGCGGACGATGTGCGCGGGCAGCAGCTCACCGTGCTTTTCGCGCAGCAGAAATTCCGCCGATCGCTCGCCAACCTTCTGCCGCAGGGCGGCACGACCCATCGCACGCAGGACGGCGACTTCCGCTGGGAGGTCGGCTTCTGCTTCGACCTGACCGATTTTCCCGACGGCAGCACCGGCAAAGGCGTGCTTGTCACCTGCCGGAACTTTTTTGGCAGGCTGTCGCTTTTCCGCGCTTACGACGGCAAGACCATCCGCTGCACCGTGCAAAATCAGGACGCATTTTTGCAGCAGGTCTACAGCATCATCACTTCTGAACCCTGACACCGCCCACACTTTACACCAACAGGAGGTAACATTATGAAAAAGTGCATATCCCTTCTCATCGGCATCCTTGCCGTCATCGCTGCGGCAGCTGCCCTGATCCTCGCGCTCGAGCGCTGCAAGGCGCAGGACGAGGACTCCGCTGATTTTGCAGACTAAAAAAAGGAGAGGCAAATATGCCTCTCCTTTTTTATGCGTCTGTTGTTTCCTTTAAATCGCCTTCGCGCTGGCGAGCATCAGCTTTGCCCCGCTCCTGGCGCTGAGCGTCACCTCGCCCGCAAAACCGTCGAGGCGCGCGGCCTCGTCCGCCTTGAGCGCGGCGCGCTCTTCACCGGCGCTGACCTCGATCTCGCCCTCGCCGCAGTAGATGAGCATCATGCCCTCGCCTGCGCGGAGGGTCCTGTGCTCGCCGGCGGCGAGCGTCTCGCCGCGCAGCTCGCCCTCGCACCTGCCCTTGCGGAGCATGAGGTTGAAGTCGCGGCAGCAGCCCCAGGAATGGGTATCATCCCCGCCGTCGAAGCGATGGACGGCGTAGGGGGCGAGCGTCAGCTTCTCGCCGCCGTTGTGGCTCAGCTCGATCGTCCCCTCGAGCGTGGAGATCAAGCGCTCATAGTCGGGCAGGGCCGTAAAGTCGGACTCTGCGTCCTCGACGGTCGCGGAGCTGAGTCTCCACAGAAAGTCGCGCTCTGCGTACACCGCGCCCTCGGGCGCGATGCCGAGCTGCGTCGTGAGGCCGCCCGACCACTTGGTGGTGATGTAATCCTTCGGCGTCAAATGCTGCATGGTCATAATAACACTCCTTCGTAAACCACAAATGGCTCCGGTGCGCGCACCGAAGCCATTTGTTCTGATTGTTCTTAGCCCTCGATGAGCTTGACGATCTCAGCGTAGCACTCGTCGGCAAGGGGCAGCGCGTGCGCGAGCAGCGCTTCGCCCTTGGCGCGGTACTCGGCGGCGAACTCCTGATCCTTCAGGGAGCCGACGTTGATGAGCACGTTGAGCCATGCGCCCTGGATACCGGCCTTGAGAGACAGGAAGGCAACGCCCAGGTCGCTCGCGGAGGTATCGTTGAAGCGGCCGAGCAGGGACTGCGCGAGCGTCAGGGTCTCGTCGATGAGCTCCATCATCTCCATCGGGGTCTTGGTGCAACCCTTCAGGCCGTTCTGGATGGCGGCGGAGCGGGCAGCCTTCTCCTCGTCGGTCGCCTTGGGCATGGCAAAGGCGTCGGAGACGACGTTGAACGCGTCGGTGTCGCGGTCCATCACGTCGAGCAGGCGAACCTTCAGCTCGTTGCCCTTCTTCTCGACCTCGGCAGCATGCTCGGCAAACTCAGCATACTTCTTGCGGCCCTGAGTGAGGCCGCCGACCATCGCGGTCAGCGCGGCGCCGATGGAGCCATAGAGAGCAGCGCAGGAGCCGCCGCCCGGCGCGGGAGCATCGGAAGCAACGGTATCGGCAAAGCCGGTAACGGTCATTTCAGCAAGTTTCATGGTGATTATATCCTTTCATCATTTCGTGGCGCTCATTTGCCCTGCACGCGCACCGCCGCACCTTTACGGTCTGCCGCCCCGATTGGGGCAGCCGAATGCACGCGCAGAGCGCAATCAGCGCCGCAGACTTTGCCGCCTCCCGGCGGCAAATAGCTTCGATCGTTTTTTCTGACGACATGCGCGTCAGAAAAACACCTTGCAGTCCGCCAGCGTGCGAGCGAAAGCGAGTGCGACGCAGCGGACTGTAAACCAACCAGGAAAAGCGGCAAGCCGCTTTTCCTGGTTGCACTCAAAAATGCGCTTTCAGCGCATTTTTGAAGTATTTATTCCATGTCGATCAGGTGATACTCCATGACCTGCTTCTTGCAGTCGAAGTCCTTGGCCTTGAGGTAGAACTCGGCGCAGTCGATCAGGGCCTTGGCGGGGGTCAGGCCGACGATCTCGCTCTCGATGACGCTGGTGCCGTAACGCTCGGCCAGAGCCTTGACCATCTCGTAGGTGACGTAGAGCGGGGTGTCCTCATAGTTGACCATGTTCATGGAAACCTGAGCAATGCCGCGGTCCTCGAGCATGAAGCCCATGGCCTTGCAGCTGCGGAAGCCGCCGGAAGAGCCGCGGATGACCTTGGCGATCTTCTTGGCAACCTCAACGTCGGAGGTAGCGAGGTTGCAGTTGAAGGCGACCAGCGGCATACGGGCGCCGATGGCGGTGATGCCGGCGGTGGGGTGGATCTTGCGCTCGCCGAAGTCGGGAGCCCAGTCCTCCTGCAGGAGCTTCTCGGGCATACCCTCGAACTCGCCCTTGCGGCAGGTAGCGAGGTTGCGGCGCTCCGGACGGGTGGCGCTGTCCTCATACAGGAAGGAGGGGACCTTCAGCTCGTCCCAGATGCGCTTGGCAACGCGCTTGGACATCTCGACGGCTTCCTCGACGGTCACGTCCATCTGGGGAACGAAGGGGATAACGTCGGTAGCGCCCATGCGCTTGTGCTCACCGTGATGCTTGTTCATGTCGATGCGCTCGGTGGCGACCTTGGTCAGCTGGAAAGCGACCTCCTCGATGGCCTCGGGAGAGCCGATGAGGGTGAAGACGCAGCGGTTGTGGTTGCCGTCGGTCTGCGCGTCGAACAGGGTGCAGCCGGGAACGCTCTTAGCGGTCTCGACGAGAGCGTTGTAGGTGGCCTCGTCCTTCTCCTTGGAGCAGCTAAAATTGGGGATGCATTCGATCAACTTTGCCATGGTAATGTCCTCCGTTAAATATATTTTTTCAATGAATCATCATTTTGCTCAGACAGGTGAGTTTCATCTGCCCTGTTTTTGTTCAGCGCCGCCATTATATCGCGGCGCAACAGGGGAGTAAACAGGTTTTCTTTCTCTTTTTTAAGCGGCCGCTTAAATTTATTAAGTGATGCTCTGTTCTACGAAGCGCCGCACGCACGGCGCGCTCCCGGCGGCGCCGTTCCATGCAAGAACGGCGTAGGAGCGGATGGGCAGCCCCTGCACGGGTTTTGACTTGATCGGCGCGCCCGGATGCGTGCTGAGAATGGACTTTGGCAGGAAGCTCAGCCCGAAGCCCGAGAGCACCATCTGCATTGCCATGGGCGTATCGTAGCAGTGGCACTTCACATTCGGCTTAAAGCCGCTGCGCCGGCACTCCTGCACCAGAAAGTCATTATAGCTCCACAGGTCGTCCGAGCGCAGAAGGCACATCGGCACGCCCTCGAGCCGCTCGATGGGCACCTCCGAAAGCTCCGGCGCGGGGTCCATGTCCTCGCGCATGATGAGCTCGAGCGCGTCCTCGCCGAGAATGCGCTCCTGCAAATCGCTCGGCTCGCGCGCGGCGGTGCGCAGGAAGAGCGCGTGCAGCTCGCCGCGGTTCAACAGCTCGAGAAGCTCCTGCGGAGAGCCCAGACGGATGAAAAGCTCCACCTGCGGATAGGCCTTGTGATAAATATTTATATAATGTAAGGCGTAGGGCATGGCCGAGTAGATCACGCCGAGCTTGATGCGCCCGCTCATGCCCGTGCCGACGCTGCGCACGCTGTCCTCCACGCGGCGGATGTCCTGAAAGACCTGCTGCGTCTGCTGATAAAGACTCTGCCCCGCGTCGGTGAGCGCCATGCCCTTGCTGCCGCGCAAAAAGAGCTGCACCCCCAGCTCCTCCTCGAGCTGGGCGATCTGGCGCGAGATGGGCGGCTGGGCCACGTGCAGCTCGCGCGCCGCCGCGGAAATGCTCTTTTCCTCCGCCACCGCACAAAAGTACTCCAGCTGACGCAATTTCATGCTTTTTCGTCCTTCTTTCTATACCAAAAAAGTATCCTATGTCGACAAATTAAGTACTTTTCATTATAGCACATCTTTGCTATAATGCAAGTTGTAAAGAAAAGTGCAAAATTACTTTTTAATTTTAGCACTTTTACAGAATATTTTTTTGAAGGAGAGGCACCACCATGATCAATCTTGCAGATGAAGCCATGACGATCAAGCTGGACTACGAACTTCCCGAGTATCCGAAGTTTGAAGACGGCTATCGCCGCGCTCCCCGCCGCGAATCCCACCTGACCGAAGCCGATAAGGCTCTCGCCATCAAGAACGCTCTGCGTTACATCCACCCCGACCATCACGAGCAGATGGCCAAGGAGTTTGCGCAGGAGCTCGAAGAGCACGGCCGTATCTACGGCTACCGTTTCCGTCCCGAGGGCAAGCTCTACGGCAAGCCCATCGACGAGTACAAGGGCAAGTGCATCGAGGGTAAGGCCATTCAGGTCATGATCGACAACAACCTCGACTTTGACATTGCTCTCTATCCCTATGAGCTCGTCACCTACGGTGAGACCGGTCAGGTCTGCCAGAACTGGATGCAGTACCGCCTCATCAAGAAGTACCTCGAGGAGCTGACCGACGAGCAGACGCTGGTCGTCATGTCCGGCCATCCTCTGGGCCTGTTCCACTCCCACAAGATGGCGCCCCGCGTCATCATCTCCAACGGCCTGATGGTCGGCACCTTCGACGATCAGGAGAACTTCAACCGCGCCGCCGCGCTCGGCGTTGCCAACTACGGTCAGATGACCGCCGGCGGCTGGATGTACATCGGCCCCCAGGGCATCGTCCACGGCACGTTCAACACGCTGCTCAACGCCGGCCGTCTCAAGCTCGGCATCCCCAACGACAAGGACCTCGCCGGCCGTCTGTTCATCTCCGCGGGCTTAGGCGGCATGAGCGGCGCGCAGGGCAAGGCTGCCGAGATCGCCGGCGCTGCGTCCATCATCGCCGAGGTCGACGATTCCCGTATCGACACCCGCTACACCCAGGGCTGGGTCAGCCACCGCACCGACTCCCTCGAGGAGGCGACCAAGATCGCCCTCGAGCATCAGAAGGCGGGCAAGCCCTGCGCCGTTGCCTACTGCGGCAACATCGTTGATCTGCTCGAGTACCTCTATGAGCACAACGTTCACGTTGACCTCATGAGCGACCAGACCTCCTGCCACGTCCCCTACGACGGCGGCTACTGCCCGCAGGGCCTCACCTTCGCCCAGCGCACCGAGATGCTGGACAAGGACCCCGAGGGCTTCCGCAAGCTCGTCGACAAGACGCTGCAGCATCACTATGAGATGATCTGCAAGTTCCACGAGCGCGGCACCTACTTCTTCGACTACGGCAACAGCTTCCTCAAGGCCGTGTACGATACCGGCGTGAAGAGCATCTGCAAGAACGGCGAGAACGACCTCGACGGCTTCATCTTCCCGTCCTACGTCGAAGACATTCTCGGTCCCTGCCTGTTCGACTTCGGCTACGGCCCGTTCCGTTGGTGCTGCCTGAGCCGCAACCCCGAGGATCTGCACAAGACCGACATGGCTGCCGCCGAGTACATCAAGGCCCACAACCGCCGCTATCAGGACTACGACAACTATGTCTGGGTCCGCGATGCCGAGAAGAACAAGCTGGTCGTCGGCACCCAGTGCCGTATCCTCTATCAGGATGCCATGGGCCGCATGAACCTCGCGCTCAAGTTCAACGAGATGGTCCGCAACGGTGAGATCGGCCCCGTCATCCTTGGCCGTGACCACCACGACACCGGCGGTACCGATGCGCCCTTCCGTGAGACCTCCAACATCAAGGACGGCTCCAACATCATGGCCGAGATGGCGACCCAGTGCTACGCCGGCAACGCTGCCCGCGGCATGAGCTACATCGCCCTGCACAACGGCGGCGGTACGGGTATCGGCCGCGCCATCAACGGCGGCTTCGGTATGGTTCTCGACGGCTCCGAGCGTGTCGACACCATCCTGAAGATGTCCATGCCCTGGGATACCATGATCGGCGTTGCCCGCCGCAGCTGGGCGCGCAACGAGAACGCCATGACCACGGTTGCCGAGTACAACAAGATGTACGAGGGCCAGGATCACATCACCATGCCTTACGTCGCGGACGAAGAGCTCTGCGAGAAGGCCGTGAAGGATTTCATGCACTAAGAGAACACTTCAGAAAAGGGGCTTTTTACAAAGCCCCTTTTTTGAGCTGGATTCACCCCAAGAGTGTCGGAAAAGCGGCAGAGCCACTTTCCCGAGAAGGGTTCGCTGCGTTCTGTGCCTCGGTTGTCCGCTGAAAGCGGACAATTCGACACTCACTCCGCGCAAAGTGTTTTCTGCCACGCACATGTCGCGGCAGAAAACGATCAAAATTATTTGCCGCCTGCGGGCGGCCTGGGCAGCCGTTGGCGGCTCTGCCGCCTCACGGATGCCGCGTACCCCTTGCGGGTAAAACTCTGCGAGGCTTTTTGACAAGCCATCGAACAGAATGCTCTTTCCAACCGTGAGAAAGGACAACATTTACTATGAAAAAATTACTGGTCAAAAACATCGGCCTGCTTGCTACGCCCGAGGGCAAGTCCGCCCGCCGCGGCGAGGAGCAGGGCAAGATCAAGTTCCTGAAGGACGCCTGGGTCCTCATCGAGGACGGCGTCATCGCCTCCGTCGGCACCGGCGCTCTGCCCGCCGCCGAGGGCGCGGAGATCGTCGACGCGGAGGGCCGCCTTGTCACGCCCGGCCTTGTTGACGCCCACACCCACCTCATCTTCGGCGGCTGGCGCCAGAATGAGCTGGGCATGAAGCTCCACGGCAAGACCTATCTTGAGATCCAGAACGCCGGCGGCGGCATCCAGTCCACCACCAACGCCACCCGCAAGGCGAGCGTTGAGGAGCTGAGCAGCAAGGCGGCCAAGGCGCTCGACGAGATGATGGGCTTCGGCACCACCACGGTCGAGGCCAAGAGCGGCTACGGCCTCGCCACCGAGCATGAGCTCAAGGCCCTCGAGGTCATCAAGGACCTCAACGACCACCACCGCATGGACCTCGTGGCGACCTTCATGGGCGCGCACCTCGTCCCCGCGGAGTACAAGGCGAACCGCGAGGAGTATGTCCGCCTCGTCTGCGAGGAGATGATGCCCCGCGTTAAGGAGCAGGGCATCGCCAAGTTCTGCGACGTCTTCTGCGAGGCTGACACCTTCACCGTCGAAGAGTCCCGTCAGGTGCTCGAGGCGGGCCTCAAGTACGGCCTGCGCCCCAAGATCCACGCCGACGAGATCGAGGCCATCGGCGGCAGCCAGCTCGCCGGTGAGATCGGTGCGATCTCTGCCGAGCATCTGATCGTCTGCCCGCCCGAGGGCATCGAGAGCATGGCAAAGGGCGGCGTCATCGCCTGCCTCCTGCCCGCGACGAGCTTCAACCTCGGCGCTGTGTTCGCGCCCGCGCGCGACATGGTGAAGGCCGGCGTTCCCGTTGCGATGGCAACGGACTTCAACCCCGGCTCCTGCCCCTGCCTCAATATGCAGTTCGTCATCAACCTCGGCTGCCTCAAGTATAAGCTCACGCCCGAGGAGGTTCTCACGGCCGTCACGCTCAACGGCGCCGCCGCCATCGACATGGCCGACAAGGTCGGTTCCGTTGAAGAGGGCAAGCTCGGCGACCTCGTCATCTGGGACGCGCCCGACCTCGACTACATCTGCTACCGCGTGGGCAGCAACCTCGCCAAGACCGTCATCAAGCGCGGCGAGCTCGTGTAAGTTCACGAAGAATAAAGGGGGAACACCATGGATAGGACCGATTATCAGATCCTGAATCTTTTGCAGGAGGACAGCCGCTGCACGCTGCGCCGCATGGGTGATCTTGTGGGGCTCACGCCCCCCGCCGTTTCCGAGCGCATCCGCCGCATGGAAGAGAGCGGCGTCATCCGCGGCTACCACATCGACGTGGACCGCACCAAGCTCGACTGCAACATCACGGGCTTCATCTCCGTGGCGCTCGAGCCGGACAAATACGACAAGTTCTGCGATTTCTGTTCTTCGCAGAGCTCCGTCATCAGCCATTACCACGTCGTCGGCGAGTTCAACGCGCTGCTGCGCTTCGCCGTGCGCGATACCCAGCAGCTCGACCAGCTTCTCTCCCTCATCAAGAAGTTCGGCGACTCGCGCACCTCGATCGAGCTCAAGACCCTCTTCGACAGCAAGGACATCCCCCTGCCCTGAGCGATCCCGCATCGCCACAGCGCCCGCTGCTTTTAGCAGCGGGCGCTTTTTTGCGCTGCCGTGTCAGCACGGTATGGTCTTATCGTGATTTTCCATGTCTCCGAATATTGCGAACGGGCTCGAATGTTGATATACTATTTCAAAACAGGATTTGTTATGAAACCGCTGAGAAGAATGGAGAGGCCGAAGAATGAAACTGGAACAGACGCAATCGCTCGCCCAAAAGCTTGTGCTGACGCAGAATATGCGCCAGTCGCTCGACTGTCTTCAGCTCTCCGCTCCCGAGCTGAGCGAATATGTGCAGGAGGTCGCGCTCTCCAATCCCCTGCTGGACGTGCAGGCCCCCACCTATTACGAAACACAGCTCCCCAGCGAAGCCGCCCCCGCCGAGCGCGAAGCGCCCGAGCTGTGCGAAAACGACGCATGGCACGGCGTTCCCACCGGGCGCTGCTGCGATGTGCCGCCCGACTTCACCGCCTTTCTCGTGCGCGAGAAGACCTTCCGCGACCATCTCAACGAGCAGATCGGGCAGATGAAGCTGGTGGACGACGAGCTTCTGCGCCTGTGCCGCTTCCTCATCGACTGTCTCGACGAGCGCGGCTATCTCGACTGCCCGCTCGAGGACCTTGCCCGCGAGTTCGGCCTGCCGCTCTTCTCGCTCGAGCAGGCGCTCTTTGCCGTGCAGATGCTCGATCCCCCGGGCGTGGGTGCGCGGAATCTCACCGAATGTCTGACGCTCCAGCTCGCGCAGTCCCGCTCGTTCGACGCGCTCACGCTGACCATCGCGCGCGACGGGCTCGAGCTTCTGAGCCGGCGCGACTACAGCGGCCTTGCCGCCCTGCTCGGCGTGAGCGTGAACGAGGCCAAGGCCGCCGCCGCCAGAATCCTTGCGCTCAACCCCATCCCCTCGCGCAGCTTTGCCGGCAGCGAGCAGATCGCCTACGTCGCGCCCGACGCGGTCTTTTCCATGCAGCAGGGCCGCCTCGTCATCGAGCTCAACGAGCGCATCCTGCCGCGCCTTTCCGTCAACGCCGAGTATTCCGCCCTCTCCGCAAGCGACGATCCCGAGGTGCAGCGCTATGTGAAGGAGAAGCTTTCCGAGGCGCAGGCGCTCATCAAGGGCGTGCACACCCGCTGCGATACGCTCTTGCAGCTCATCCGCCTCATCGCCGACGAGCAGCGCGACTATTTTTGCAGCGGCGGCGAGCTTGTCCCCATCACGATGCAGCAGGTGGCGGAGAAGATGGGCATGAGCACCTCGACCGTCAGCCGCGCGGCGCAGAACAAGTACATCCAGTTTCAGGGCCGCACCATCCCGCTGCGCAGCTTCTTTACCACCGCCATCCGCTCCGACGCGGCCGTTTCCTCCCACGCCGTCAAGCAGCGCATCCGCAGTCTCATTCAGGCCGAGGACCCCGCTTCTCCGCTCTCGGACGAGGCGCTGCGCCTTGCCCTTTCCGCCCTCGGCGTGGAGGTCAGCCGCCGCGCCGTGGCCAAATACCGTATGTCGATGGATATCCCCGCCTCGTCCCGCCGCAAAAAGCGCTGAAACGCGCGCGGTAACCATTTTCGTCAGGAGGTATGCTCGATGGCCAGCATATACGACCGCAGCGATATCTACGATCTCTTTGACTCCCCGAAAAAGGACGAAATGACAAAGGCGCACTGGGAGAGCGTCCTTTCCGGCATTCCCGTGTGCACGGCGCTCGATGTGAGCATCGGCACCGGCTCTCTCACGCTGCCGCTCGCGCAGCTCGGCATATCACTCTACGGCTCGGACCTGAGCGAAGCGATGCTCGACCGCTGCCGGAAGAAAGCGGCGGAGCGCGGTCTTGCCGTCGATTTGCGGCAGTGTGATTTCCGCGCCCTGCGCGCGCATTTCGGCCGGACATTCGACTGCGTGATGAGCACCGGCAACTCGCTCGCCTATGTGCCGAACAACGAGCTCACGGACGTTCTCTCGCAGATGGACGCCCTTGTTGCGCCCGGCGGCGCGCTCTACTTTGACCTTCGCAACTGGGACAAGATCGTGCAGCAGAAGCAGCGCTTTTACTTCTACGATCCCGCGTTTCTGCCCGGCGGCGACCGCGTGAATCTCATGCAGGTCTGGGATCACCACGGCGATGGCTCGATCACCTTCCACCTGCTCTACACCTTTGAGCGCGACGGCAGGATCTTCCAGAAGGAGCACTTTGAAGAGCACTATCATCCCGTCGCCCGGCAGCTGCTGCTCGATCAGCTCGCGGCGCTCGGCTACGAGGATGTCACCGTGCGCGCCTTCCCCGTGCAGTTCGGCGCGTTCGACCCGGAGAGGTCAAACTGGTACTGCGTGCTGGCACGAAAAAAGGCGTAATGCCGCGCAGCATATCGGCAGAAACAGCATGAGCTGCTGCATATCATAGTCTTCCCGAAAGCGCCCCCAAACCAATTATCAAACGGAGGAAACGGTCATGAAGAAACTATTGTGTCCCCTTTTCGCGCTTCTCATCGTGCTCTCGCTTTCCACCGCGGCGTTCGCCGCAGACTACAGCGCCGAGAAATCGGCCAACGCGCTCTATGAGCTTGGCCTTTTTCAGGGCACCGGTGAAACGGCGAACGGCAAGCCCATCTACAGTCTCGATGCCGCGCCGACGCGCGCGCAGGCCGTGACCATGCTCGTGCGTCTGCTCGGCAAGGAAGCGGAGGCCAAGGCCGGCACTTGGACGGTTCCTTTTTCCGACCTTGCCGACTGGGCAAAGCCCTACGTCGGCTACGCCTATGCAAACGGCCTCACCAACGGCCTGAGCACAGAGCGCTTCGGCAGCGGCGACAAGGTAACGGCCAACCAGTACCTGACATTTATCCTGCGCGCGCTGGGCTACTCCTCGGAGAGTGACTTCCAGTGGGACAAGGCCAACGCCTTCAGCGACTCTCTTGGTCTGACGCACGGGGAATACAGTGCATCGCGCAGCTTCACGCGCGGCGACACCGCGCGCATCTCTTACGCCGCGCTCGCGCAGGCGCGCAAGGACAGCAGCGAAACGCTGGCCGCGCAGCTCGTGCGGCAGGGCGCGGTGAAGGCAAAAACCGCGGCGGAGTGCGGGCTGGTCCTTGCAGCGGACAGCAGCGGCTTTTTGAACATTGCCGGAAGCCGCTATACCCTGCAAAACACAGACGGCAAATATCTGGCCGCCTCCGGCGATGCGCTGACGCTGTCGGACAAGCCATTTACCTGGTATGCCTTGCCCGCCGCGGGTGACAGCTTTACCCTTCACCTCGACAACAAGCGGGCATATATGCTGGATGTTTCCAACGGATGGTTTGAAGAGGGTAACCGCGTCGTCATCTACGGCGACGGCGGCTATGAGGCGCAGCGCTGGAAGCTCTATCAAAGCGGTAAGGATACGTGGCAGCTTGTCTGCTCGCTGCACCCTGAGCTGGCGCTGTCAGCCTCATCGGGCGGCGCGGTGCTGCAAAAGCGCGGCAATGCCGGGACAAACTGGCAGCTCACGCTGGTCGGGACCGAGCGGGACAATTATATGGAGATCGTGGGTCGCTCCGATGTGATCACGATGCGGCTGGAACGCCGTATATTAGATGTTCTGAGCCGCGCACGGCTGCAAAGGTGGGTCAATGACCTCGAGACTGCTTACGCCGACTACGCAGAGCTCACCGGCTGGACGCCGTACCGTCATGTTTATATCAATATGCTGGCCCCGGAGACAGCCTGGGGCTACGCCTGTGAGGGCGGCATCATTCAAATCGACGCCGACTGCATTTATGAGGATCTGAGATTGAACTTCGCGCGGCGCAAAAACGACTGGAACTTCGGCCTGCTGCACGAGCTGAGCCATCTTTTTGAGGCCGACAGTCGACCGTGGGACTTCCATGCCGAGGTGTTGGCTGACTACAAGCTCGCCTACGTCATGACGAAAAACAACTGCGCCGCCGTGCCCGCCGACTGGTACAGCGATAAGCGGGAGTATACCGGCTGGGACGTGATCGACGTCTACCGCGGCGACGGTCCGCTCAAGGACACGCTGACCGTATTTTCCCTCTCTGGCAAGCTTTCAGAGGTGATGAAGGAGATCGGTTGGGACGCTGCCAAGCAGGCCTTCCGCAACTATCCTGACACCACGAGCCTCACGCCGGAAGAGAACTTTATGCTCTTCATCGATCTCCTCTCGCAGTACAGCGGCAAGGACGTGCGCGCGATGTTCACTGACGCGGAGTGGGCCAACGCGATGAAGGTCGGCTCGCTGTAACAGGAGCAAACTACGGAGACAGGGAGGGGGATACCCCCTCCCTGTCTCTTCTTTTTCTGCTTGTGAGCCCAGCCGCAAGCAAAGCGCCATCTCAGCGATCGCTGCGCCCGCCCTTTTTGCCGTCTCCCTCGCACAAATAATCGATAATATCAATGTACTATGTTTTTTAAGGCAAAAACTTACATATTTCGTTCTTGACAAAAGCGATATGCCTGTGTTACTTTAAAAGCACAAATGAATCAAAAGTGATCGGATGAAGAGTTCGGGAGAGACTGCGGCCTTTGATGCGGCCGCAGCGCCGAAGGGGAAAGCAAAAGCTCTCAGGCAAAAGGGCCGAACTTGGACGACACTCCGAAAAGTGCGGATCGCCGCACGCCGAAGGTGCAACCTGTCATGTAAAAAAACGCAGCAGGGAATCTCTCAGGTAATAAAACGGAGGCACAAAGTTTTCCTTGCAGGGAAGCTTTGTGCTTTTTCTTATCTGCTGTTTTAATAATATTGATAGGATTCATTTGAAATTTTAATTCATGGAGGATGCACTCATGGAAAAGAAAACACCGCTGTATCAGACACACGTGGACATGGGCGGCAAGATCGTCGAATTCGGCGGCTTCCTGATGCCCGTGCAGTACCCCACCGGCGTGATCGCCGAGCACATGGCCGTCCGCGAAAAGGCAGGCCTCTTCGACGTCTCCCATATGGGTGAGCTGCGGCTCAAGGGTCCCGCCGCCGTTGAGAACGTGCAGAGGATCATCACCGCCGACATTTCCACCATGAAGGACGGCGAGATCAAGTACTCGATGTTCTGCAACGAAAAAGGCGGCATCATCGATGACTTCATCGTCTACCGCTGCGCTGCCGACGACTATCTGCTGGTCGTGAACGCGGGCAACCGCGACAAGGACGCCGCATGGGTCGAGAGCCACCTCTCCGGCGACGTTGACTACCGCGACGAGGGCAGCGACTGGGGTCAGCTCGCCCTGCAAGGCCCCAAGTCCCACGAGATCCTGTGTAAGCTCTGCGAGGAAAAGGACCTCCCCGCCAAGTACTACACCTTCACCGACAATGTCTCCCTGAACCTCGGCGAGCGCACCATTCACGCCCTCGTCTCCCAGACCGGCTACACCGGCGAGTTCGGCTACGAGATCTACTGCAAGGCCGAGGACACCGTTGATCTCTGGAAGGCGCTGCTCAGGGCGGGCGAGAGCGAGGGCCTCATCCCCTGCGGTCTCGGCGCGCGCGACACGCTGCGCCTCGAAGCCTCCATGCCGCTCTACGGCCATGAGATGAACGACGAGATCACGCCGAAGATGGCCGGCCTTCCCTGCAAGCTCACCGGCAAGGACTTCATCGGCCGCGACGCGCTCGCCGCGCTCGGCGCGCCGAAGTTCAAGCGCATCGGCATGAAGGTCGTCGGCCGCGGCATCGTGCGCGAGCACTGCGACCTCTACACCATGGATGGTGAGAAGATCGGCTGGACGTCCTCCGGCACGTTCGCGCCCTTCATCGGCTGCGGCGTCGCCATGGGCTACATCCCCGCCGAGGACATCGAGCTTGGCAAGCACCTCAATGCCGACGTGCGCGGGCGCATGGTCGAGCTGGAGATCGTCCCGATGCCCTTCTACAAGCTCGAGCGCTGAGCCCCGCATTCCACCCCTGCAAGCACCGCACACCACAAAAACATTCACCACCCAACCTTTGAAACGATAATAGGAGGAACGATTATGAACATCCCTGCTGAGCTGAAGTATTCCAAGTCCCACGAGTGGGTCAAGATGGACGGCGACGTTGCCGTCATCGGCATTTCCGATTTTGCCCAGGACGCGCTGGGCGATGTGGTTTTCATCAACCTGCCCGCCGAGGGCGACGAGGTCACCGCCGGCGAAGCACTGGGCGACGTTGAGTCCGTCAAGGCCGTTTCCGACGTGCTCTGCCCCGTCAGCGGCACCGTCTGCGAGGTGAACGAGGCCCTCGCCGACGCGCCCGAGACGCTCAACTCCGACCCCTACGGTGCGTGGATCATCAAGGTCTCCCCGGTGACCGGCAGCGAGGAGCTGCTCGACGCCGCCGCTTACGAGGCGCACTGCGCGCAGGAGGGCTGAGATGGGCTCCTACGTTCCCACCACCGCGGCGGAACGGGAGGAAATGCTCGCACGCATCGGGGTAGACAGCCTGGAAGGGCTGTATCAGGCCGTCCCGCAGGAGATGCTCCTGCGGAGCGGCGGGCTGAATATCCCCGAGGGCTTGAGCGAGCTTGCCGTGCGCGAGGCCGTCACCGCCATGGCCGAGAAGAACCGCGTTTTCAAGACCGTTCTTCGCGGCGCGGGCGCTTACCGCCACTTCATCCCCGCCGTTGTCAAATCCGTCACCTCCCGCGAAGAGCTGCTCACCTGCTATACGCCCTATCAGGCCGAGATCAGTCAGGGCGTTTTGCAGGGCACCTTTGAATTCCAGACCATGATCTGCGAGCTGACCGGCATGGACGTTTCCAACGCCTCGCACTACGACGGCGCGACCGCCGCGGCCGAGACCATCCCCATGTGCCGCGACCGCAAGCGCACGAAGGCCTATGTCTCCGCCGCCGCGCATCCGCAGACCATCGAGGTCATGAAGACCTACTGCTTCGCCTCCAACACCGAGCTGGTCGTCGTCCCCGCGAAGGACGGCAGGACCGACACGGACGCGCTCAAGGCAGCGCTCGGCGCGGACGCCGCGTGCTTCTACCTCCAGCAGCCGAACTACTTCGGCCAGCTCGAGGACGCGAAGGCGATCGGCGAGATCGTCCACGCCGCGGGCGCGAAGTTCGTCATGGGCGTGAACCCCATCGCCTGCGCCATTCTGCCCACGCCGCGCGAAGAGGGCGCGGACATCGCCGTCGGCGACGGCCAGCCCCTCGGTCTCGACACCGCCTTCGGCGGCCCGTACCTCGGCTTTATGGCGACGACCAGCGCCATGACGAGAAAGCTCCCCGGCCGCATCGTGGGCCAGACGACGGACGTGGACGGCAAGACCGGCTACGTGCTGACGCTTTCCGCGCGCGAGCAGCACATCCGCCGCGAAAAGGCCAGCTCCAACATCTGCTCCAATCAGGCGCTGTGCGCCTTCGCCGCAGGCGTTTACATGGCGGCGATGGGCGAGGGCGGCATGAAGCAGTGCGCAAGGCTCTGCACCTCCAAGGCGCACTATTTTGCATCCGAGCTCGAAAAGATCGGCTGCACGATCCAATACAAGGGCGAATTTTTCCACGAGTTCGTCACCGAGGTCTCCTGCCCCGACTGCCGCAAAAAGCTCCTCGACGCGCTTGCGGAGAACGGCATTCTCGGCGGCGCGGAGGTGGACGGCGGCATCCTCTGGTGCGTGACCGAGCTTGTGAGCAAGGCCCAGCTCGACCGCGCCGTTGAAATCGTGAAGGAGGTGTGCGTAAAATGAAGCTCATTTTTGAACTCGGCGCCGAAGGGCGCGGCATGACCCTCATGCCGGAGTGCGACGTGCCCGAATATCACCTCCCCGAAGAGCGCAGCGCGCCGCTGCACCTGCCCCATGTGAGCGAAAACGAGCTCACCCGCCACTATACCGCTCTCTGTAAGCGCATCCACGGCGTGAACGACGGCTTCTATCCCCTCGGCTCGTGCACGATGAAGTATAACCCCAAGATCGACGAGGACATGGCGGCGCTTGCGGGCTTCACGCAGCTTCACCCGCTCCAGCCCATTGAGACCGCGCAGGGCGCGCTCGAGGTGCTCCACACCCTCGGCACGGAGCTGGGCGAGGTCTTCGGCATGGACGCCGTGACGTTCCAGCCCGCCGCGGGCGCGCACGGCGAATTCACCGGCGTTCTTCTCATCAAGGCCTACCATGCAGACCACGGCGATACCGCGCGCACAAAGATCATCGTGCCCGACTCCGCCCACGGCACGAACCCCGCGACCGCCGCGATGTGCGGCTTCCAGGTCGTGAACATCCCCTCCGGCGCGGACGGCTGCGTTGATCTGGACGCGCTGCGCGCCGCCGTCGGCCCCGACACCGCGGGATTGATGCTCACGAACCCCAACACCGTCGGCATTTTCGACAAGAACATCCTCGAGATCACGAAGATCGTCCACGACGCGGGCGGCCTTTGCTACTACGACGGTGCGAACCTCAACGCCGTCATGGGCGTGGTCCGTCCCGGCGACATGGGCTTTGACTGCATCCACTCGAATCTCCACAAGACCTTTGCAACGCCGCACGGCGGCGGCGGCCCCGGCGCGGGCGCGGTCGGCTGCAAGGAATTCCTCAAAAAATATATGCCCGGCCCGCTGGTCGTCAAGGAGGACGGCAGGTACGGCTTTGCCTATCCCGAAAAGTCCATCGGCCGCGTGAAGATGTTCTGCGGCAACTTCTCCGTCGTCGTGCGCGCGCTCACCTATGTGCTCACGCTCGGACGGGACGGCATCCGCGAGGCGGCGATGAACGCCGTGCTGAACGCAAACTATATGCGCGTCAAGCTCAGGGATACCTTCACCATGGCCTATGACGAAATTTGTATGCACGAGTTCGTCATGTCGCTTGTCGATCTCCACAAGGACACGGGCGTTTCCGCGCTCGACCTTGCCAAGGGAATGCTCGACTTCGGCCTGCATCCGCCCACGATGTACTTCCCGCTCATCGTCCACGAGGCGCTCATGATCGAGCCCTGCGAGACCGAGAGCAAGGAGACGATGGACGAGGTGTGCGATATTTACCGCCAGCTCTTCGAGCTTGCGCATTCTGATCCCGAGGCGCTGCACACCGCGCCGCATAGTACGCCCGTCCGCCGTCTCGATGAGGTCGGCGCGGCGCGCAACACGATTTTAAGGTATACGTTCGCATGATCAGAAAGCTTGCATATTACATCGGAACCTGCACCGACCCCCACCGCAACCTCGCGCTCGAGGAATATCTGACCGATACGGTGGGCGAGGATACCTGTATCCTCTATCTCTGGCAAAACAAGCATACGGTCGTTATCGGCCGCAATCAAAATGCGTGGCAGGAATGCCGCACCACGGAGCTCTCTCAAGACGGCGGGATACTGGCCCGCCGTCTCTCCGGGGGCGGCGCGGTCTACCACGACCTCGGCAACCTCAACTTCACCTTCTCGCTGCGCGAAGCGGACTATGACCTGCGCCGCCAGCAGAGCGTGATCGTGGAGGCCTGCCGGCTTCTCGGCATCCCGGCGGAGATCTCCGGCCGGAACGACATTCTTACAAACGGCTGCAAATTCTCCGGCAACTCCTTTTACTCCCACGCGGGCTGCGCGTTCCACAACGGGACGCTCCTTGTGAATGTCGACATGGCAAACCTCGGCAAGTACCTCACGCCGTCGAAGACGAAGCTCGAGAGCAAGGGCGTCGCCTCCGTGCGCTCGCGCGTCATCAACTTAACAGAACTCAAGCCCGATCTCACGATCGACGCCATGGCGACAGCCATGGTCAAGGCCTTCGAGACCGTCTACGATCTCGAAGCAAGAGAGCTTTGCGAGCAGGACTTTGACGCAGGCGAGATCGAGCGCCGCTGCGAGCGCTTCCACAGCTACGACTGGGTCTACGGCAGGAGCGTGCCCTGCTCGTTCTCCTGCGCCAAGCGCTTTTCCTGGGGCGAGGTGACGCTCGAGCTCGCGGTGGAAAACGCCGCCTGCGCGGAGGCCGCCGTCTGGTCCGACGCGATGGACGCGGAGTTTGCGCGGCCGCTCGCCGACGCCCTGCGCGGCTGCCGCTTTTCCATCGACGCGCTCTGCGAGCGCGTGCAGTCGGTGGAGGCGTGCCGCGCATATGCGGACGATCTCTGCGCGCTGCTGCGCGAGCAGGACATCTGAAAACCGGATACAACAACCTGCAATGCCGCCAATAGATGGGCGGCATTGCTCGAAAGAGGAAAAATACTATGTCTCATTATCAACTCATTGTCATCGGCGCGGGGCCCGGCGGCTACGAGGCGGCGCTGCGCGCGGCCAGGCTCGGCCTCAAGACCGCCGTTGTTGAAAAGCGCGAGGCGGGCGGCACCTGCCTGAATCGCGGCTGCATCCCGACCAAGACGCTGCTCCATTCCTCTCAGGTCTACCACGACGCAAAGTTCGGCGCGCCCATCGGCGTGCACACTGCGGACATCACCGCGAGCATCGAGGAGATCTTCGCCTACAAGCGCGCGGTCTCGCAGAAGCTCTCGGGCGGCATCGAGTCCCTCTTTAAGAGCGCAAAGATCGACCTGCTGCGCGGCACGGCGCTCATCACCGCGCCCGGCTGCGTCCGCGTGACGGACGCCGAGGGAGCCACCGCGGACTACACCTGCGATGATATCCTGATCGCCACGGGCTCCGTGCCCGCGCGCCCACCCATCCCCGGTCTTGAGCTTGCGATGACCTCCGACGAGCTGCTCGAGGGCTGCGACCATCTCTACCGCTCCATCGTCATCATCGGCGGCGGCGTCATCGGCATCGAGTTTGCGACCTTTTACGCAGACCTCGGCTGCGAGGTGACGGTCATCGAGGGCATGGACCGGCTGCTGCCGAACATGGACAAGGAGCTGGGGCAGAACCTCGCTCTCATCCTCAAAAAGCAGGGCGTGAAGGTCTTCACAAACGCCATGGTCCAGCGCGTGGAGCAAGCGGGCGAGGACATCGCCGTGCACTTCACCTGCAAGGAAAAGGACGAGTGCGCTGCGGGCGAGGCCGTGCTCTGCGCCATCGGCCGCCGCCCCTACTGCGACGGTCTCTTCGCAGACGACGTCAGCGTAGAGATGAACCGCCGCAGCATCGCCGTGAACGAGCGCTACGAAACGAGCATCCCCCATATCTACGCCATCGGCGACGTTTCCTCGAAGATCCAGCTTGCCCATGTTGCCACCGCGCAGGGCATCGCCTGCGTCGAGCTTCTCTGCGGAAAAGAGAATCACACCTCCATGTCCGTTGTGCCGAGCTGCATCTACTGCCGCCCGGAGATCGCCGTCGTCGGCATGACCGAGGCGGAGGCAAAGGAGGCGGGCATCCCCGTCAAGGTCGGCAAGCACGTGATGTTCGACAACGCCAAGACCGTCATCTCCGACCCCGGCCGCTGCTTTATGAAGTTTGTCGCAAACGCCGAAACGCACGAACTGCTCGGCGCGCAGCTCATGTGCGAGCATTCGAGCGACATGATCGGCGGCGTTTCGCAGGCGCTCGCCAACCGCATGAGCGCCGAGAGCTTCCATCTCGCCATGCGCCCGCACCCCTCGTTTGAAGAGGCGATGACCGCCGCGCTCGAGGATCTGTGCGAAAAGCTCGGCTGAGCCGCCCTTCCCGCAAGGACAAATATCACGGCAAAAGTACGCCGCGGAACGAAAATCCCGCGGCGTATTTTTATGTCGCCCCGCCGCGCATTTTTATCATACCTTGTCGTCATTTTATCTTGACAAAGCGTAATGCAGTGGTATAATAACAACAATTTCCGCAGTGAAGGAGGCGATTGTATGCGCGCTATGGTTACATCCAAAAAAGCCGTTTTTGGTGTAAACCAGCGACTGATCGTAGGGATAGAGGAATGCACGCTGCCCTCTATGCTGTCCGAGCAGCCCGCTGCGGTTTGACCGGTCTTCGCCCGGTTTGATTCGTTGGCTGCAATGGTCGGCAGCATTGGACCCGGTGTGTTCCGTTGATCTGCGCTCCCACAGGCACTTGGATGCCGCACGGGGCAAGGAAAAGGAGCAGCCGGTTTTTTTGTTACTCTGATCATTTTTTCGGCACGGTCCCAAGGTCCGCATTGCCGCCACGAAAGGAATTTATCACCATGAAACACAAGCTCTCTGCAAAGGAATACATCTACGTTGCCAGTATGCTCTTCGGCCTCTTCTTCGGCGCCGGCAACCTCATCTTCCCCGTGCACCTCGGCCAGATGGCCGGTGCAAACGTCTGGCAGGCCATCCTCGGCCTTCTCATCACGGGCGTGGGGCTTCCGCTGCTCGGCGTGGCCGCGCTCGGCATCAGCCGCTCGGCAGGTCTTTTCGACTTAAGCAGCAAGGTCAGCCGCCCCTATGCGATGTTCTTCACCTGCGCGCTGTATCTGACCATCGGGCCGTTCTTCGCCATCCCCCGCTGCGCCACGACCTCCTTCACCGTGGGTCTTGAGCAGGTGCTGCCGCAGGACGGAAACACCACGCTCTACCTGCTTCTCTTCTCGCTGGCGTTCTTCGCCGCGGCGCTCTTCTTCGCGCTGCGCCCGGGCAAGATCCTCACCTGGGTCGGCAAGATCCTCACACCCTGCTTCCTCGTCTTCCTCGCCATCCTCGTGGTGGTGGTGCTCGTTACGCCGGGCGTCTCCCCCGCTGAAGTGACGCCGCTCGGCGGCTACGCCGACCAGCCCTTCTTCACGGGCTTCCTCGAAGGCTACAACACCATGGACGCGCTGGCAAGCCTTGCCTTCGGCATCATCGTGGTGCAGGTCATCCGCGACCTCGGCGTGGAAGAGCCCTCCGCCGTGGCGGGCAGCACCGTCCGCGCGGGCATCTTCAGCTGCCTTTTTATGGCGCTCATCTACATCGCCGTGACCCTCGCCGGTACGCAGAGCCGCGGCGTGCTCGAAGCCTCCGATAACGGCGGCACGGCGCTCGCGCAGATCGCCCAGCACTATCTCGGCACGGCGGGCCTTTTCATTCTGGCCGCCACCGTGACGCTCGCCTGCCTCAAGACCGCCGTCGGCCTCATCACGAGCTGCGCCGAGACCTTCACCGCGCTTTTCCCCAAGGGTCCCAAGTACCGCACCTGGGCGGTCATCTTCAGCCTCATCTCGCTCCTGCTTGCAAACCTCGGCCTCAACGCCATCATCGCCTACTCCCTGCCGGTGCTGATGTTCCTCTATCCGCTCTCCATCGCGCTCATCGCGCTGGCGCTGCTCGGCAAATTCTTCGGCCACGACCGCACGGTCTACTGCTGGACGATGGGCTTTACGCTCATTGCCGCGATCTACGACTTTATCGTCGCGCTGCCTAAGAGCGTGTTCAACGCCATCAACGGCGACGCCATCCAGGCCATTGGCCTTAAATATCTGCCGTTCTCCGGTCTCGGCCTCGGCTGGGTCTGCCCGACGCTCGCCGGTGCGGCCATCGGTCTCATCCTGCACTTTGCGCGCGGGAAGAAGGCCAGGGCCTGATCTCCCTTTTCAACAAAAACCGCCCGAAGCCTCCCGGCTTTGGGCGGTTTTCCTCTCCGCCGCGCGCAGCGGCAGAGAAAAGAAGCGGCGCAGTGCATTCGCCGCTGCGGCCTCGTATTTTTTCACAAAGCCCCCTTGCCAAAGCAGGGCTTTGTCTGTTAGAATGGAGCAAAGAAAAGGAGGGAGATCTGCATGGCGGCCGCTCTGCACGCTTACGCTGTCTTATCCGCCGGAAAAGGCTGAATTCCATATCCTGCCGCGCCCGCCCACGGCGCGGCGAAGCATCGACGCGTTTTCGCGCCTATTTTTTTATCTTTTGCCCCTGTCCCGGGGGCACAATATTTTTTAAGGACGTGTTATTTTGTTACTCTCAGGGAAAAGTCTCAAGCAGGACTTCATCCGCTTTGTCTCGGCAACGATGGCCTCTCAGGTCGTCTTCTCGCTCTACTCCATGGTCGACGGGCTCATGGTCTCCATCGGCGTGAACGAATACGCGATGAGCGCCGTCAACCTCGCCATCCCCTTCACCAACGCGCTTTTTTCCATCGCCGTGCTCTTTGCCGTCGGCTCGTCAACGCTCATTGCGATCTTCATCGCGCAGCAGCGGCGGCACGAGGCCGATACCCTCTTTTCGCAGAACCTTGTCACGCTGCTCGTCATCGGCGCGATCATCACCGCGCTGGTGCTGCTCTTTTTAGACCCCTTCGCGCGTCTTCTCGGCGCGGATGACATCACGCTCGACTATGTCAAGCACTACCTCCTCGGCATTGCGCCCTTCAGCGTGTGCTATCTCGTCTCCTACAACCTTGAGGTGCTCGTGAAGACGGACGGCTACCCCCGTTACGCGCTCTTCACGGTCATCGGCGGATGCCTGACGAACTGCGTGCTCGACTACATCGCCATTTTCCACCTCGACATGGGCGTTTTCGGCGCGGCGGTCGCCACGGGCATTTCCCAGCTCGTCACCTGCATCTCCTACTTTGTCCACTTTTTCAGCAAAAAGTGCACCTTCCGCCTGCGAAAGTTCCGCTTCGATCCGCGTCTCTATGCGCGCATCCTGCCCATCGGCCTCTCTGACGGCGTGACGGAGCTGTGCACGGGTCTTATGATCTTCCTCTTCAACCGCACGGTGCTTCGCTGCATCGGCACGGACGGCGTCGTGACCTACACGGTCATCGCCTATGTGACGACCATCATCATCAACCTGATGGTCGGTATCTCGCAGGGCGCGCAGCCGCTCGTGAGCTTTCAGTACGGCAGGGAAGACCACGCCGCCTGCCGCAAGCTCCTGCGCTACGGCCTCACGACTGTAAGCGTGCTTGCGCCGGTGCTGTTTGCGCTCATTTTCCTCTTCGCCCCCCAGATCGTGCGCGCCTATCTCTCGCACGCCTCGAGCGAGCTTGTCGAATCCTCCATCCACGCCTTCCGCCGCTACAGCATTTCGTATCTGCTCGTCGGCTTCAACATCGTCATCGGCGGATTCCTGACCGCGCTTGAGCGTCCGCTTCCGGCCATCAGCATCTCCGTCGGCCGCGGGCTCGTGCTGCAAAGCGCGGTGCTGCTGCTCTTCGCCGCCGTCTTCGGCGGGGAGGCGCTGTGGTACACGCCCATTCTGTCCGAGGCGATGTGCCTCTGCTTGTCGCTCGCCTTCCTGCGCAGCTATCGCCGGGAGCACGCGGCATAAGAACATCCGCCAAAAGGCTCGACCCTCCGGTCGGGCCTTTTTTGCTTGCAAACGCGCCAAAGCGTCCTATAATGGGGGAAACGAACGTTTTTTAAAGGAGGCGGCCAATGAGCACTTTAGAACAGCGCCTGCGCGCGGACGCGGAGACCATCCTGCGCGCATCGATCGGCGCGGTCAGGCCGGACAGCGCGGTGCGCCGCGCGCTTGAGGGCGCGCAGTTTCCGGGGCGGGTCTTCCTCGTCGCGGCGGGCAAGGCGGCGTGGCAGATGGCGAGCGTCGCACGCGAAACGCTGCCCGCGCTTGCAGGCGGCGTAGTCGTTACGAAGTACGGCCATGGTAAGGGCGAGATCGCGGACGTTGCCTGCTATGAGGGCGGCCATCCCGTGCCGGACGAGAACTCTCTGCGCGGCACAGCCGCCGCGCTCACGCTGACAGCAAATCTCCGCGCGGACGACACGGTGCTTTTTCTTCTCTCGGGCGGCGGCAGCGCGCTTTTCGAGCAGCCGCTCCTGCCGCTTGCGGACTTGCAGGACATTACGCGTCAGCTTCTTGCCGCGGGCGCGGACATTGTGGAGATCAACACCGTGCGCAAGCGTCTCTCCGCCGTCAAGGGCGGGCGCTTCGCCGCGCACTGCGCGCCTGCGCAGGTTTTCTCCATCGTGCTGAGCGACATCGTCGGCGACCCGCTCGACATGATCGCCTCCGGCCCCGCCTGTCCCGACCGCTCCACCTGCACGCAGGCGCTCGCCGTCGCGGAGAAGTACCGCCTGCGTCTCTCGCCGCGGGCAAGGGCGCTTCTTGGTCAGGAAACGCCGAAAACGCTCACAAACGTGACAACAAAGATCACCGGCAGTGTGCGCGCGCTCTGCGCCGCCGCCGAAAAAGAGTGCTGCGCGCTCGGCTACGAGCCGGTTCTGCTCACCGACTGCCTCACCTGCGAGGCGCGGGAGGCAGGCAGCTTTCTCGCCTCCGTTACGCACACACACGCTTCCGCCAAACAGCCGCTCGCCTTCCTCGCGGGCGGGGAGACGGTCGTGCGCCTGCGGGGAACGGGCAAGGGCGGGCGCAATCAGGAGCTATCGCTTGCCGCCGCGCTCGGCATCGAGGGGCTTTGCAATGCGCTCGTCGCCTCCGCCGGGTCAGACGGCACGGACGGCCCGACCGACGCCGCGGGCGGCATCGTGGATGGCGGCACGGCGGCGAAAATGCGCTGTCGCGGCGTTTCGCCCGAGCACGCGCTCGAAGGCAACGATTCCTACCGCGCCCTGCGCGCGGCGGACGCGCTCTTTTTCACCGGCCCCACGGGGACGAACGTCAACGACCTCTCGCTCGTGCTGCTGCGGCCCGAGGAATAAGAAAAAAGCTTGCCGTTTTTAACGGCAAGCTTTTTTTCATTGCGCAGAGAGGGCCGCGCGAAAGGGAAGAGGGAGGGTCAGTCCTTCACCCCGCAGATGTTCTTCCGGCAGGCGCTGATGGGGAACCATTCGCAGTCCCGGCAGATGTCCGCAAGCATCTCGACCGTCATCTTCTCGTCGATCTCGCGGACGAGGTCCTCGTAGACGTATTCCTTCTCCTCAAGGCCAAAGTATTCGATCGTCTTGCGGTCGAAGCGCTTCACCTTTTCCTGCGTGTCGCACAGGTCCTCGCCCTCCTTGTGGGGGCAGCAGGAGCAGAGCGTGTCCGTGGAAAAGGTCAGCACGATCCTGGTGCCGGGCACATTTCTCAGCTCATGCACGACCTCGTTCATGTGGGCAACGAACTTTTCGTCGTAGCCCTTGCCCGAGTAGCCCTGCGTGCACAGCAGGTGATGCGGCCGCAGATGGATCATTTCTTCAGCTCCGGCACGCGCGCCTTGATGGCAAAGCCGATCACGCTGGCGAGGATCGCCTTGATGATGGCGGTGGGGATGAAGGGCAGCACGCAGGCGGTGATGCCGGTGGCGACGCTGGCCTTGGCCACGGCGCAGAACAGCGCCACGCCCACCACATAGTTGACCACCGTGCCGACGACCAGCGCGATCACATACGCGCCCTTGAAGTCCTTGCGGTGCTCCGCGCCCCAGCCGATGATGAAGGCCATCAGGGGGAAGGAAATCAGAAAGCCGCCCGTGGGGCCGACGAACTTATCAAAGCCGCCGGAGAAGTTGGCGAGAACGGGAAGGCCCACCGCGCCCATGATGATATAGATGAGGCTCGAAATGGTGGAGAGCTTGCTGCCCAGCACCACCGCCGCCAGCGTGATGGCAAAGGTCTGCATGGTCATGGGCACGCCCATGGGCATCGGAATGGAGATCTGCGCCATCACGGCGATGACCGCCGCGAAAAGGCCGGCGTAGCAGATGTCCCGCACACTCATTTTCGATTTTTTGGCGGTCACTGCCGCCTGCTGCATCTCGCTCATAGTAGAATTCCTCCCAGAATACCGCCCGGCCGGCGCCGGGCCGCAGTAAGATTACTGTTGCATTAAACCACAAAGCGCCCGACCTGTCAACCATTATTTTCAAAAAGGTTTACAGTTGGGGTTTACAGCAAAAACCGGCGCCCGCTTTCAGCGGGCGCCGGGATTCTGCTCACATTTTCGAAGAAAGACCGTGAAAAATGTATCGCAGCTTTTCTCTATCCTCATCGGGAGAGGATCAGCTCGCCGCGCCCATTCTCCGCAATCCCCGCCCATTCCAAGATTGCCGCCATGACAAACACGGGGTCAAAAACGGATTCTCCGATTGTTCTACCGCAATGAAGCGCTATTGTACCGACAACGGTATTTTCTTCGCAGCCGGGTTCACCGAGCTTATAGTTTCTTCCATTGCCTTTCCTCGCTCTGCCGCCCTGCTTTATAAGGAGTTCTACAATATCGTCAAACACCGTATAGTCGTAGGCTGGCTTAACTGGCAGCTTATCGCTTGTAAAGGTCGTTCCGTCCGGCTCTGCGTAAACCTCGCAGGGAAGGCCTCTGGCTGTGTATACGGTGACGTGACCACCATGCGCTTTCAGCTTTGCCTTGATGATCTCCGAGGCAAGCTCGCTGGTATAGTCTACTCTCATACGGCTCACATCCACCTCCTTCGAAGTCGCTTCGTCCGGCGCACTGCTGAGATGCAGGGCTGTAAGCAGACTGTCCAATTTCTTCTTTGCCGCCGGATAGGAAAGCTTCATCTCAGACTGCACCTCCTTCAGGTTTCCTCTGTTCTTCAAAAAAGCGATCAGGAACTCGAATTGCTCATTGTCAAGCCGATCAAACGCGCTAAGGTCGAATGCGTTTCTCAGCTCCATGCCGCAGTCAGGACATTGCAGCGTGGTAACTTGCAGCGTCCCATGACAAGCGGGACATTTTGAAATCGGTCGATTCATGTAAATCCCCCCTTCTGTTTACATAGTAACACTAGATCGTTTATTTATCAATATAGTATTTAATTATATTATTACTATTTTGGAATTGCAAAGAAAAAATCGGCACCTGCTTTTAAGGCAGGTGCCGATTTCTGTTACCCTATCATGCGCTTGAATTTTTGGCGTAAGTGGCGTAAGGCAGGCGTAAATCCGCTTTTGCGCATCCAAAAAATCCTGCAATTTCAAGGGTTAGCGGCCGTCTCTTAGTACATGCCGCCCATGTCGCCCATGCCGGCGGCAGCGGCCGGTGCGGGGGGCTCGGGCTTGTCGGCCACGAGGGACTCGGTGGTGAGCACCATGGCGCTGACGGAAGCGGCGTTCTCAAGCGCGGAGCGCGTGACCTTTGCAGGGTCGACGATACCGGCGCCGATCATGTCGCAGTAGACTTCCTTATAAGCGTCGAAGCCGTAGCCGACCTTGCGGCTGGACTTGATCTTCTCGAGCACGACGCTGCCGTCGATACCGGCGTTGGCCGCGATCTGGCGGACCGGCTCCTGCAGAGCCTTGGCAATGATCTGAACGCCCGTCTTCTCATCGCCCTCGACCTTGCTGATGAGCTTTTCAACGGAGGGAACGGCGTTGACATAAGCCGTGCCGCCGCCCGCGACGATGCCCTCTTCGACCGCCGCGCGGGTCGCGTTGAGCGCGTCCTCGATGCGCAGCTTCTTTTCCTTCATCTCGGTCTCGGTCGCAGCGCCGACCTTGATGACGGCCACGCCGCCGGCGAGCTTGGCAAGGCGCTCCTGGAGCTTTTCCTTGTCGTACTCGCTCGTGGTCGCGCCGATCTGGTTGCGGATCTGCGCCACGCGGTCAGCGATGGCGTTCTTGTCGCCCGCGCCGTCGACGATGGTGGTGTTCTCCTTGGTGACCTTGATCTGGCGGGCACGGCCGAGCATATCGATCGTGGCGCTCTTGAGCTCGTAGCCGAGCTCCTCGGAGATGACCTGGCCGCCGGTGAGGATGGCGATATCCTGGAGCATCTCCTTGCGGCGGTCGCCGAAGCCGGGCGCCTTGACGCAAACGACATTCAGCGTGCCGCGCAGACGGTTGACGATCAGCGTGGAGAGCGCCTCGCCCTCAACGTCCTCAGCGATGATAACGAGCTTCTTGCCGCTCTGGACGAGCTGCTCGAGGATGGGGAGAATGTCGGAAATGACGGAGATCTTCTTATCGGTGATGAGAAGATACGCATCGTCGATGACGGCTTCCATCTTCTCGGTATCGGTGACCATGTAGGGGGTGATGTAGCCGCGGTCGAACATCATGCCCTCGACGACCTCGGAGTAGGTCTCGGCGGTCTTGGACTCCTCGATGGTGATAACGCCGTCGGCGCTGACCTTCTCCATGGCCTCGGCGATCAGCTTGCCGATGAACTCATCGCCGCTGGAGACGGTGCCGACGCGGGCGATATCGTCCGTGCCGTTGACCTTCTGGGAGTTGGCCTTGATGGCCTCGACAGCGGTCTCAACGGCCTTGGCCATGCCCTTTTTCATCACAATGGGGTTCGCGCCGGCGGCGAGGTTCTTCAGGCCCTCGCGCACCATGGCCTGCGCGAGCAGGGTGGCGGTGGTGGTGCCGTCGCCCGCAACGTCGTTGGTCTTGGTGGACACTTCGCGCACGAGCTGCGCGCCCATGTTCTCAAACGGATCTTCGAGCTCGATCTCCTTGGCGATGGTCACGCCGTCGTTGGTGATGAGCGGCGCGCCGAACTTCTTATCGAGCACCACGTTGCGGCCCTTGGGGCCGAGGGTGACCTTGACGGTATCGGCAAGGGTATTGACGCCGGCCTCGAGCGCCTTGCGCGCCTCGTCGCCGGATTTGATCAGCTTAGACATAATTCGTTACCTCCTCGATTATTCCACAATAGCGAGAATATCGCTCTGACGGACGACGACGTACTCCTCGTCGTCCAGCTTGACTTCCGTGCCGGAATACTTGCTGGTGATGACCTTGTCGCCGGGCTTGACGGTCATCACAACGTCGTGACCGTCCACCATGCCGCCGGGGCCGACGGAAATGACTTCGGCGATGGAGGGCTTCTCCTTGGCGCTGGCGGTCAGGATGATGCCGCCCTTGGTCGTCTCTTCGGCCTCGACCATCTTGAGGATGACGCGGTCAGCAAGCGGTGTGAGTTTCATGGCTTGGTGCCTCCTTGTATATTTCAGAATTTTTAACGCTTTCAGGTCGGTTAGCACTCAAACTTATCGAGTGCTAACCAACGGTGCTATCATAGCGCACCGTCAAGGCATTTGCAAGGGGTATTTTGCTGATTTTCCAAAAATTCACAGCTTATTCAAAAACTGTTCCGTCCCCTGCCGCGCCCGCGCTGCATCTGCGGAAAAAGGGCGGCGGATGCTGCCGCATCCGCCGCCTTTTTGTCGTTTTTTCTCAGCGCGCCGTCGCGTCCGGGTCGCAGCCCGCGGGCGCGAAGAAGTTGACCTTCTTGTCCGCAAGCTTCAGCGTCACGCACTGCGCGTGCATACTCTCGCCGTCAAGGCAGGTGGTGAGGTCTCCCTCGAGCGCCTCGATGCGCACGACCTTCGCCCTGGACACGCGCACAATGTCGCGCGGCAGCTTCTGGTGGTTGCCCGCGCTGTAATCGGGAAAGAGCCTTGCAAAGCGCGCCTTGCTGACATTCTTCACCAGCACCGTATCTAATACCCCGTCCGTCATGCGCGCCTCGGGCACGGGGGTCGAGCCGCCGCCGTAATAGCGGCCGTTGCACATCGAAACGAGGGCGAATTCGTCCTCGATCACCTCATCGTCGAGCGTGACGCGCCACTTGCGGCCGATCTTGCGGAAGAGGAAGTTCGCCGCGACGCTGGCAAGGTAGCTGCCGCGCCCCGTGAGCATGGGCGACGCGCCGAAGTCGTGCACGCTTTCGGCGATGCGCGCATCGATGCCCGTGCAGGCGATGGTCAGGCAGTATTTGCCGTTGCAGTTGATCAGATCAAGCGGCGTGACGGAGCCGTTCCACAGGTTCTCCGCGTCGAGGAAGAGGGGAAGGGCGTCCTTGCCGAAGTTTTTGAGAAAATCGTTGCCCGTGCCGATGGGGATGCAGGTCATCGCGGCATTATCAAAGCCCGCGATGCCGTTGGTGATCTCGTTGATCGTGCCATCGCCGCCGCAGGCGTAAAAGCGAACGTCCTCGTCCGTCTCGGCGATGGCGCGGGTGAGCATCGTCGCGTGTCCGCGCGACTTGGTGAGCATACACTCCACGTCCAGATCATGCTCGCGCTTGAGTTTTTCAGCCATTGCGTAAACGCGCTGGCGGCCGTCCTTTTTCCCGGCGGCAGGGTTGATGATGAAAATGTGCCTCAAATCGTTCACTCCTGCTTAGAATTCTGCTCTTATCCCTACTATACCGCAGCGGATGTAAAAAAGAAATGAACAGGGTGTTAATTCCGCGTGAAGAAAGTTTCAATGTCCGCGCGGCGGCAGCTGACGCTGCCCTGCACGAAATGCGGCTTGCCGCCGCCGCGGCCCGAAAGTGCTGCGTTGAGCTCCTTTGTCAGCGCGCGCAGATCACCGCCCGCGTGGCCGATGGCGTACTTATAAGCGCCCTCCGTTCCCGCGAAGACCGCGCAGCGCCCGCCGCAGACACTTGCCACCGCGTCGCAGAGCTTTCGCAGGCTGTCGCCCGGCATTTCGCCTTCAAAAAGCAGCACATCGCCCGCTCCCGCATACCGCGCAGCCGTCTGGACAAAGACGGTCTCTTCAAGCTGCGCTGCGCGCAGCTTGAGCGCGCCGAGCTCTGCAAGCAACCGCTCCACGGCGGCAAAGCCCGCCGTGGGCTTGACGGAGAGCGCCTGACCAATGCGCAGGCTCTGCTCCCAGCAGGCGGAAAGATAGCGCCGCGCGCGGTCGCCGCACAAAAGCTCGATGCGAACGCCCTCGCGGAACTTCTGCACGGAGAGGAACTTCACAAGCCCCACCTGTCCTGCGCGCAGCACGTGCGTGCCGCAGCAGGCGCAGCAGTCCGCGCCGGGGAAGGAGACGATGCGCACATCGCCCTCGAGCGCCTTTTTGCTGCGATACTCGACCTTTTCAAGCTCTGCGCCGCGATAGAAGCGGATGTCGATCGCATGGTCCTCGCAGATGTAGCGGTTCGCCTCCTCTTCGATCTCCAGCAGCGCCTCCCATGAAATGTCGGCGTTGTAGTCGATCGTCACGCTGTCCGCTCCCATGTGGAAGCCGACGTTGTCGCAGTGGAAGCGCTCGCAGAGAAGGCCCGAGCAGATGTGCTCGCCCGAATGCTGCTGCATATGGTCGAAGCGGCGCGCCCAGTCGATCTCGCCCTCGACGCGCGCGCCGACGGGCAGGGGACGGTCGCAAAGATGCGTGATGACACCGTCCTTTTCGTGCACCGCAAGCACCTTCGCGCCGCCGAGCGTGCCGGTATCATAGGGCTGGCCGCCGCCCTCGGGGTAAAAGGCCGTTTCATCGAGCACGACGGCGCAGCCGCCCTTTTCCTCCTCGCAGGAGAGGACGGCGGCGGCAAAGGACCGCATGAAGGGGTCTTCATAATATAGCTTTCTTGTTTCCATGTTGCTTGTCTCCTCAGTCGATCAGGCCGAGCGCCTGTTTTTCACGCAGCACGCGGTAAACGTGCGCGTCGATCTCCCGCTCGTCAAGCTCGCCGCGCTCCACGGCGGATATGACCTGCGGGATCTGCTCGCGGTAGTCGGTCGTCACGATCATGTCGTTGCCCGCGCGCAGCGCAAGCACAGCGGCGCTGCCGTCCTGTGCGTAGGATTTGACCGCGTCCATCGCAAGGTCGTCCGTCACGATGAGCCCGTCAAAGCCGAGCGTGCCGCGCAGCACCTCGTGCACCTTCGGCGAAAGGGAGGCGGGCAGGGTATCGTCCATGCAGTTGACAATGTTGTGGCTCACAAGGACAAAGGGCGCAAGCGCCGCGATGCCCGCGGAAAAGGGCAGAAAATCGGCGGTCTCAAAGCTCTCATACGTCCGCTCGTCCACGGCGATGCCCGTGTGGGTGTCGGCATTGTTCCCGTAGCCGGGGAAGTGCTTCAGAACGCACGCAACGCCCGCCTCCTCATAGACGGGCACGACGCGCGCGATGTAGTCCGCCGTGGTCTGCGCGTCCTTGCCGAAGGAGCGCGCATAGATGAAGTCGCCCGGATCGGTCGATACATCGCACACGGGGGCAAAATTCACGTTGATGCCGAGCGCCTTGAGACGCTCGTTATAGCGCAGCGTTTCTTCAAGCAGGCCGTCCATCCCCGCCGCGGCGTACAGCTCCTGCGGAGACTTGAGGGGAGAGGAAAAGAGGTTCGGGTTCCGGCTTGCGCGCGTGACCGTGCCGCCCTCCTCGTCGCTGCCGATGAAAAGGGGAATGTCCGCCGCGGCCTGATAGGAGGCGAGCGCCGAAGTAAAGGCATCCTCGCTGAGCCATTCGCCGCCCGCGTCCTTATAATCCCGCCCGAAGAGCAGAAGCCCGCCGAGATGATAGGTTTCCACATCCTCCGCCGCATCCGTTTCCGGGCAGCGGACGAAAAAGAGCTGTCCGACCTTTTCTTCAAGCGTCATCTCCGCGATGCGCGCGTTCAGGCGCTCCTCGTTCTCTTCCTCCGGCGTCTTTTCCGGCGGCGCGGGGTCGACTGCCGGCGTGTCCGGCACGTCGGGCGTGTCGGTCTTCTGCCTGCCGCAGGCAGGCAGCGTCAGGCAGAGCAGAAGCGCAAGCAGCGCGATAAGACCTTTTTTCATGCCGCATCCTCCTTGAGATGTGTTTCGATATAATACTGCGCGCGCAGGTAGCGCTCGTTCTCATCCTCCGCCGCGCCCTCGAGCGCCGCGGTGAGCTGTCCGTCCTGCATCCGCCAGCCGTTTGAGCTCATCAGGGGGGAGACCTCTCGCATCTCGCGCTGGAGCTGCATAAGGCCCGGCCCCTCCCAGCCGCACTCGTCAAAGAGCCGCGCCATCAGAAAGCAGGGGGAGAAGTCGCCGCCGTCCGATGCAAAGCCGCCGCCGAGCAGCTCCCGCGCCGCCTCGTTTGCGTAGATGACGTAGGGCGTTGCGTAGTAATTGCAGAAGCCCTCGAGCGTCGAAACATCCAGATCGACGCCGATCTCGGTATAGACGCTGTTGCCGTTGCCCATCCACGGCTTGTGGTCGCCGAAGAAGACGAAGACGATGGGTTCGTCGCGCGCTTCCAGCTCCTCCGTCATGCGGCACATCTCGTTGACCGTGCTGCGGATGCCGGCAAGGTAGTTGTTGATGACGCAGCAGGTCTGCATCGACCAGCCGTTCTTCTCGGGCGTGACGTATTCCTCCCAGTAGGTCTCGGAGGGGTAGGGGCCGTGGTTCTGGTACGAAACGGAGAAGAGGAAGAGGGGAGCGTCCGCTTCTGTGCGCGCGTCGATGTCCTCGAGCAGATAGTCGACCAGCACCTTATCCGAGCTGTAGAGCGCATCGGAGATGGAGATGAGGTCGCCAAAGCCCGTGTCGTTGAACACACACTCATCAAAGCCGAGGTATTCGTTCACGTTGCTGCGGTTATAGAACCAGCTGTAGCCGGGGTGGCGGTAGAGCGCATCGTAGCCCTGCGACTTAAAGTAGCGCACATAGGAGTTGACGGGGCTGCGGAACTCCTCGTGCTTGCTGTAGCCCGTGAGAAAGCCCCACTCGGTATCCACCGTGCCGCCGGCGAAGATATTGGTGAGAAGACGGCCTGAAACGCTGCGCTCTTCCAGCTCGTGCAGCGGCTCGTAAATCTTGCGGATGGCGCCGATGTCATCGAGCACGGGGAAATCCGTCAGGTCGGAGAAGGCCTCGAGCATGATGCCGACGACGGTGAGCTTCTCTCCCTCCGGGATATCCTGATCTTCATAGGACGCGAGCGTGCTGCTCGCCTCGCTCTCGCGGTAGCCGCTCGGCGCATCGGGGAACATATCCTGCACGCTGTAGAGGAAGGGATAGGTCGTGCCGCGCGAGAGGTAGATCTCCGCCTCGGACCAGGGGTTGATGAGGCCGCCGTTGGCGGTCTTTTCGTAAATCGCCGCATCGGGATAAAGCTCAAAGCCGCCCGCCAGCGTCAGCGAAAGGGAAAGCATCACGCCCGCGAGACGCGCTCGAGCGCTCATGCGCTCCCGGCGCAGCAGGAGAAGGGAGAGCAGCAGCATCAGGACAAAGCCCGCAATGACGGTCTCCACCGGCGCGCTCAGCTCAAAGCTGTAGTTGCCCATGATGCCGCCCGCCGTGCGAATGAGGCGCAGGTCGCTTGCCAGCACCGGGTCGCCGCGCAGCTGGATCTTATAGTAGTTTGCAAGCGCAAGCGCGAGGAACGGCGCCGCCGAGAGAAGGTACGCCGCCCACGGACGCGCGAAAAGGAAAAAGCCGAGGTAGACGAGAAGAAGCGGCATGAGAAGGTTCATCGCAGCAAGCAGCGGCAGCTTGAAGTACGACGCCCACAGCGCCTGCGCGTCGATGCCGGGGCAGGCGTGCGCCGTAAGATAGAGCGAGAGAAGGCCGACGCCGAGACCGAAGACCGTAAGCCAGAAGAAGACCCACAGCCGGTGCGCGCAGCGCATGGCGCGCCCGGCACTCTCGTCCGGCCGCAGCAGGGAACGGAAAACTTGCATAAAAGGGCTCCACCTTTCGAAAGCGAAAAATAAAATGATAGGGAATTATAGCATTTCCCCGCAAAAAACGCAACGGACAACTCTCCCTGCCTGTGCAAAGCTTGACAAGCGCTTTTTCGCATGGTATCCTACGGACAGAAAAAAGCTGAGAAAAAGAAGCGTTTCTTCCCCCACCGCTCACAGAGAGGGGACGGATGGTGCAAGTCCCTGCGGAAGAAGAAAGGCGGCGCTTTTGAGCTGTGCGGCGGAAATGCCGCGCCGGTCCCTCCGTTACAAGGGAACGAAGTGCCCCGCATCCAGCGGGGAATTCAGGTGGAACCACGGACAATTGCTTTGTTCGCCCTGAGCCTGCTATTCATAGGCTCAGGGCGTTTTTTTATCTCCTGAGCCGGACTTGAAAGGAGACTGCAACATGAAAAACACTGAAAAGACGATGGAAAAGATCGTCGCGCTGTGCAAAAACCGCGGCTTTGTCTTCCCCGGCAGCGAGATCTACGGCGGCCTTGCCAACACCTGGGACTACGGCCCCCTCGGCGCGGAGCTGAAGAAGAACATCAAGAACGCCTGGTGGAAGAAGTTCGTGCAGGAGAATCCCTACAACGTCGGCCTTGACGCCGCCATCCTGATGAACCCGCAGACCTGGGTCGCAAGCGGCCACCTTGGCGGCTTCTCCGACCCGCTGATGGACTGCCGCGAGTGCCACGAGCGCTTCCGCGCCGACAAGGTCATCGAGGACTGGTGCGCCGAGAGCGGCTTTGAGCTGCCCAAGCCCATCGACGCCTTCTCTCAGGCCGAGATGAAGGACTTTGTCGAGGAGCACATGATCCCCTGCCCCACCTGCGGCAAGCACAACTTCACCGATATCCGCCAGTTTAACCTCATGTTCAAGACCTTCCAGGGCGTGACCGAGGATGCGAAGAACACTGTCTACCTCCGCCCCGAGACCGCGCAGGGCATCTTCGTCAACTTCAATAACGTCCAGCGCACCACGCGCAAGAAGCTGCCGTTCGGCATCGGCCAGATCGGCAAGTCCTTCCGCAACGAGATCACGCCGGGCAACTTCATCTTCCGCGTGCGCGAGTTCGAGCAGATGGAGCTTGAGTTCTTCTGCAAGCCGGGCACCGACCTTGAGTGGTTCAACTACTGGCGCACCTTCTGCCACAACTGGCTGCTCTCCATCGGCCTCAAGGACGAGAACCTCCGCCTGCGCGACCACGACCCCGAGGAGCTGTGCTTCTACTCCAAGGCGACGACGGACTTCGAGTTCCTCTTCCCCTTCGGCTGGGGCGAGCTGTGGGGCGTTGCCGACCGCACGGACTACGACCTGACGCAGCACCAAAGCGTCAGCGGCGAGAAGATGGTCTACCGCGAGGGCGAGGGCAAGGACATGGTCGAATACGTGCCCTACGTCATCGAGCCGTCGCTCGGCGTGGAGCGCAGCGTGCTCGCCGTCCTCTGCGACGCTTACGATGAAGAGGTCGTCGGTCAGGACAAGAAGGGCAACGACGATGTGCGCGTCGTGCTGCACTTCCATCCCGCGCTCGCGCCGTTCAAGGCCGCGATCCTGCCTCTTTCCAAGAAAGAAGTGCTCACCGGCCCCGCGCAGGAGCTGTATGCCGAGCTTTCCAAGGAGTTCATGGTCGACTATGACGAGACCGGCTCGATCGGCAAGCGCTACCGCCGCGAGGACGAGATCGGCACGCCGTACTGCATCACCTTCGACTTCGACACCGTCGGCGACGAGGCGAACGGCATTGCGGCCGACCACTGCGTTACCATCCGCGAGCGCGACACCATGGAGCAGGTGCGCATCCCCATCGATCAGGTCAAGGACTTCCTGCGCGAGAAGATCGCGTTCTAAGGTTTTCTACAGAGAACAAAAAGAGGGCCGTTCCCAACCGGGAACGGCCCTCTTGCTGCCTCTTACTTCTTCTCGTCTTCTAATAATCCCTTGAAGCTTGCGGCGAGGCCCGCAAGGCTCTGGATCTCGCTCGGGACGATGATCTTCGTCGCCTGACCGTCGGCGGCCTTCTCGAAGGATTCGAGCGCCTTGATCTTGACGACCTGATCGTTGGGGTTGGCCTCGTTGAGCATCTTGATGGAGTCCGCGAGCGCCTGCTGCACGTTCAAAATGGCCTGCGCTTCACCCTCCGCCTTGAGGATGGCCGCCTGACGCTCGGCCTCAGCCTTGAGGATGGCCGCCTGCTTTTCCGCGTCCGCGCGCAGGATGGTGGACTGCTTTTCGCCCTCTGCCACGAGGATCTGGGACTGCTTCTGGCCCTCGGCCTGAAGGATGGACTCGCGGCGCTCGCGCTCGGCCTTCATCTGCTTTTCCATCGCGTTCTGAATCTCGCGCGGCGGCAGGATGTTCTTGAGCTCCACGCGGTTGACCTTGATGCCCCACGGGTCGGTGGCCTCGTCGAGGATGGAGCGCATCTTGGCGTTGATGACATCGCGGCTCGTGAGCGACTGGTCGAGCTCCATCTCGCCGATGATGTTACGCAGCGTCGTCGCCGTCAGGTTCTCGATGGCGTTCATCGGGTGCTCCACGCCGTAGGTGTAGAGCTTGGGGTCGGTGATCTGGAAGTAGATGACCGTGTCGATCTGCATGGTGACGTTATCCTTCGTGATCACGGGCTGGGGATCGAAGTCGGCCACCTGCTCTTTGAGGCTGACCTTCTTCACAACGCGCTCAAAAAACGGAATTTTGAAGTGCAGGCCCACGCCCCAGGTCGCGCTGTAGGCGCCGAGGCGCTCGACGACGTATGCTCTCGACTGCTGCACGATCTGGATGTTCGTCACGAGCACCAGAAGCACCAGCAGCACCAGAATGCCGATACCGATATAGCCGATCCATTCCATAGTTCTTTTCCTCCTGAAATCTTTCTGTCGGTTTTGGGTTTTTTACTTCTCGCCTGTGGTTTGCGCCGCTCGGACGTAGAGCTTTACGCCCTCCATGCGCACGATCTTTGCCATTTTGCCTTTTTCTATGATCTCGCCGCTGTCGCTGCGCGCGGTCCAGGTCTTGCCGTCGATGTACACAGCGCCGGTGGCGTTCTCATTGTCGACCGTTTCCGTCACCTTGGCCTCGTGGTGCAGCACGCGGTCGGCGTTGGTGGGTACGATGGTCTTATCGAGCATCTTCCTTGCAAGCGGGCGCGTTGCCGTCAGCGCAAGGATGGAAACGACCAGAAACGTTGCAAACTGGAGCCACAGCGCCGCGCCCAGCTCCGTTGCGACCAGCGCGGCCACCGCGCCCGCCACAAACCAGATGGACACCAGTCCCGCCGTCGCCGCCTCGGCAATGCCGAAGAGGATGATGGCGGCGATCCAGATGATGGTCATCATTTCATCCGCTCCTCCTTTCAAGCTGCGCATACAGTACACATACGCCGGGCCGATCATGGCGATGACGGTCAGCAGCATGATACCGATGCTTTTGTTGTAGGGTGACAGATTGGCGTACAGGTTCATCAGCTCGCTTGAGAGCGTGCGCGCGGAGAGCCGGGGCGTTTCCTCCGGCGGCTCGCCGGGGGTGGGGACTTCCTCTTCGAACAGCTCGTCCATCGTCACGCCGTAGCGGTTGCAGATGTAGATGATTTTTTCCATCTCGGGGTATCCGCGGCCGGACTCCCAGCGCGAGACGGACTGGCGCGAGACTTGCAGCTGCTCGGCAAATTCCTCCTGTGTCAGCCCGCCGCGTTTGCGGACCTCCTGGAGCCGTTCGCCAAATGCCATTGCCTTCCCTCCGTTTCTCTGTCTGAGGATACGATAACAAAAATGCGTGCCTGTTTCCAGCAACTTAGGTGTTGCATTTCATGTTTTTCGCGTAAATTCTGCGCAAGTTTGATGTTACATCGATGTGGCAGCGTGTTTCCGCGCTGTGTTTCTCATTGTACCACAGTCTTTGCTTCTTTGCCACGCTTATTTTGACGCGGCGATTGCCTTTTTTGTTCCCATCCGCTATACTATGAACAAATCAATTTTTGTGGGAGCGTTATCTATGCTGGAATTTGTCATCCCCTGCCTGCTGGGGCTTGAGAGTCTCGTGGGCGACGAAGTAAAAAAGCTCGGTCTTTCGGATGTGCGTGTGGAGAACGGGCGCGTCCTCTGCCGCGGCGAGGCACGCGACATCGCGCGGCTCAACATCAACCTGCGCTGCGGCGCGCGCGTCATTCTGGTTTTGCACAAGTTCCGCGCGACGGATTTTGAATCGCTCTTTCAGGGCGTGCGCGCGGTGCACTGGGAGGACTGGATTCCGCGCGAGGGCGAGTTCCCCGTCGTGGGATATTCCATCAACTCGACGCTCCACTCCGTGCCCGCCTGCCAGTCGATCGTCAAAAAGGCGGTGGTCGACCGTCTCGCCGCCGCCTACGGCCTCGCGCAGCTGCCCGAAACGGGGCGGCGCTATCAGGTGCGCTTTTCCATCATGAAGGACGAGGTCACGGTGGGACTTGATACCTCGGGTGAGGGGCTTTATAAGCGCGGCTACCGCGCCCACGGCGTGGCGGCCCCGCTCAAGGAGACGCTCGCCGCCGCGATGGTCAGGCTCTCGCACTACTCAGGCCGCGACCCCTTCTGCGACCCCTTCTGCGGCAGCGGCACCATCGCCATCGAGGCTGCGCTCATCGCGCGCAACCGTGCGCCGGGCCTGAACCGCAGCTTTGCCGCGCAGCACTGGGCCTCTCTCGAGCGCGACATCTGGCTCGACGCGGCGGACGAGGCGATGGACAAGGAGTTCCACGGCAGGTACGAGATCTGGGGCGGCGACATTGACCCCGACGCCGTTGCCCTCGCGCAGCACAACGCAGAGCTTGCCGAGGTGGATGACATCGTGAAATTCGAGGTTGACGACGCAACGCGCTTCCACTGGGGCGGACTGTACGGCCGCATCGTGACAAACCCGCCCTACGGCGAGCGCCTTCTCGAGCGCGAGGAGGCGGGTGAGCTCTACCGCGCCTTCGGCCGCGCGATGGACAAGCTGCCCGACAGCTGGAAGGTCTATGTTCTTTCCTCGCATCCCGATTTTGAGCGCTGCTACGGCAGATTTGCCGATAAAAAGCGCAAGCTCTACAATGGTATGCTCAAGTGCGACCTCTTCATGTATGGCAAACGCCTGTAAAATAGGAAAAGACCGGGACAGCTCCTTTTCTCAGGGACTGTCCCGGTTTTCTGCTTTCTTTGCCGCGCAGCCTTTCTCAGAGCGTCTGTGAGGCCGCGAGCGCGCGGTTTTTGTATGCCCTTTCGCCCGTCACCTCGCGCAGCACTTCGATCTCCTCCGGCAGCGGCGCCTCGCCGCCGTACTGGAATAAAACGGCCTTCTCGCTGCTGAAGGGGTAGACGTCGATCTCGCAGCGGCGGTCAGAGAAGACGAAGCGGTACTTCGTCTTGCGCACGGGGGAGAGCGCCGTGTCGCGCTCGAGCAGGTATTTTTCATACTGCTTTTTCGAAATGGGACGCTCGGTGTCCCATTTTTCGCCGTTTTCCATGCGGTGCTTCTCGGTGTAGAAATACATCGTCTCCGCGCCGCCGCCCTGCTTGCGCACGCGGCGCTCGATGCACGGATTCGTCAGGGCAAGGTAGGTCTGCGTCATGTCGAGCACCGCCGCGCGGTGCTCGCGCGCAAAGGCCGCCATGTCCGGCATGGCGATGAGGTACTTGCGCTTTTCCGCCATCGGCTCCGCCTCGCCCACGGCGCGGTAGATCTCGCGCAGGGCGCGCTCGATCTTGCGGTTGAAGTTCGCGTCGTTGTCGATGATGCGAAGGTTGGGGTGCGCGCTCCACGCGCGCAGCGTGCGGTCGTCCATCTCGCGCGCGTACTCGATGGACTCCGTGCGCGCGCCGTTGGCAAGATCGTAGGCGAACTCCGCGCCCTTGGCGCAGGTGATGAGGTGGAGCACAAGGTCGTAATTTGCGAGCACGCGCTCCTCGGTGCGCCCGTCAAAGCGGGCGATGACCTGCGCGAACTCCTCGTCCGTTACATAGGCCTTGTCGTCCATCAGCGCGCGGTCGTAGAGGATGAGGATATTTTCCTCCGGCACAAGCTCCGCCGCCGCGAGCGCCAGCTCTTCCTTGTGGATCTGGTCGGCAACGACAAAATCCTGAAACGCGAGCATCGACATACAGCCGCCGAACGGCTTGATGCCAAAGCCGGAGATCAGCTCCGTCGCCGTTTCGGGGATGGTGATGACGCGCCAACCGTCCTCCTGCTTGAATTCCTTCAGAACGCGGCTGACGAGCGTGGTCTTGCCCGCCGCAGGGCCGCCCGTGAGGACGACCTTCGTGATGTGCTTTGCCATGGTCTAGCCTTCCTTTCCGCTGAAAAGATAGTCGCGCAGCTGCGCAACGGTCTTGAAGCAAAGCTCGCAGCTTTTCCGCATGAAGGCCTCGATCTCGGGGATATCGTTCGACCAGAGGGCGGCGGCGAAGGGAACGTTCGCCGCGCGGGCCATGTCGTAGCCGGGCTTCAAGTCGTCGAGCATGAGCATCTCGCCGGGTGCAAAGCGGAGCTTCTCCATAATGTCGAAAAGCGCGTCGGGATGGGGCTTTCGCCGCTCTCTCGGCACCTCCCAGCCGTAGACGAGCTTCGGCTCGGGCAGGCCGTTTTCGCTGTAGTCGCGCAGGATGTTCGGCGAGAGCGAATGGGACACCACGCAGATCGTGCCGCCCGCGTTCACATAGTCCCACAGCAGCTCGCGCATCCCGTCATAGGCCTGCGGGACGTGGTGCTGCACATATTCGTGCCAGTAGGCCTGCTCGTGCTTCATGTCCTCCTCGCTCATGCCGACCTCGCCGTGGAAAAAGTCGTATACGCCGGGGGAAAAGTTTTTGAGGATGTATTCCTCCAGCGTGTAGCGCTTGGCCTTGGGGAAAAACTCTGCCGTATACTCGGCAAAGCAGGGATAGTGCACCGTTGCGGTGGAATTGACCACGGTATCGTCGTGGTCGAGCACAAGGCAGGGGAATCTCATGACAGGCTCCTTTTTGTTGCTTTTTCTGCGCCGTCCCGTCCTCACAGGCTCAGGCCGTTGAGACGGCAGAGCGTGTTGACCACGGCGAAGATGATGACCGCGCCGAGGTTCGCGGTGGTGTTGTCCTGGTCGAAACGCGGCGAGATCTCGCAGATATCGAAGCCGCGGACCTTGCGCGTGCGCAGCACGTGCTTGAGGAGCGGCAGCACAGTCTCGGGGTCAAGCCCGAGCGACTGCGGCGCGCTGACGCCCGGCGCGAACGCGGAGGAAAACACGTCCGTGCAGACGGTGATGTACGAATCCTCGCACTTGTAGAGGAACTGGTCCATGCGCTCCAGAATGGATTCGAGGTTCGCCGCGTGCAGCTCCTTGGCGAGCACATAGTCAACGCCCAGCTCCTCGGCCTTTTTGAAGAGGCTCACGGTGTTGCTGTGCTGCTGGATGCCGATGGGGAAGTAGTGGTAGGGCGTGCCCTCGGCGCGGCACACATCCGCGATCTGGCGGAACATCGTGCCGGAGGAATTGCCCATGTCGTAGGGGCGCAGGTCGAAGTGCGCGTCAAAGTTGACGATGCCGAGCTCGGGGTTCTGGCCGCTGTCCTTCAGGTAGTTGTGCTGGCCCTGAAAATGGCCGAAGGTCGTCTCATGCCCGCCGCCGAGCACGATGGGGAAGAGCCTGCGGCGCAGGATCTCCTCCACGGCGACGCCCAGCTCGCGCTGGCCTTCTTCAAGCGAGATATCGTCGCAGACGATGTCGCCCGCGTCGAAGAGCTTGACTTCCTGCGAGAAGGTGCAGGGAAGGCCCGACATCTGTCCGCGCACAAAATCCGGCGCGAGCGCCGTGCCCGTGCGTCCCTTGTTGCGCGCAACGCCCTTGTCGCTGCAAAAGCCGATGAACGCAAAGCCGAGCTTGCCCGAAAACGCTTCGCCGCCGCCGTTCAGGTCGAGCGGCTGCACCCACTGGTGCCAGCGGAAGGCGTCATAATCCGTATCGCTGTCGATGCGGCCCTTCCAGCTGTCCATCGCGCTGACATAATGATCCAAAAGCATATCTGATCGCACTCCTTTACCGTATTTGCAATGGTTTTCTGATTATTCATCCAGCTTGAGGACGGCAAGGAAGGCCTCCGTCGGCACCTGCACAGTGCCGAGCGAGCGCATCTTCTTCTTGCCCTCCTTCTGCTTTTCCAGCAGCTTTTTCTTTCGGCTGATGTCGCCGCCGTAGCACTTGGCAAGAACATCCTTGCGCATGGCCTTGACGGTCTCGCGCGCGATGATGCGCCCGCCGATGGCCGCCTGAATGGGAATTTCAAAGAGCTGGCGGGGGATGTTGTCCTTGAGCTTTTCGCACAGCTTTCTCGCCCGGCCGTAGGCCTTGTCGCGGTGGGCGATGAACGAAAGCGCGTCCACCTGATCGCCGTTGAGCAGGATGTCGACCTTGACAAGATCGCTCGGGCGGTAGCCGGAGAGCTCATAGTCGAGCGAGGCGTAGCCCTTGGTGTTGGCCTTGAGCGTATCAAAGAAATCGTAGATGATCTCGTTGAGCGGCATCTCGTAATGCATCTCGACAAGGTAGGTATCGAGGTACTGCATATCCTTGAATTCGCCGCGCCGGTCCTGACACATGGGCATGATGTTGCCGACGTAGTCGGGCGGCGTGACGATCGTCACCTTGACGTAGGGTTCCTCCGCGCGTTCGATATGCGCGGGATCGGGGTAGTTGTGCGGGTTGTCGACGCGCAGCATCGTGCCGTCGGTCTTGTAGACCTCGTAGATGACGCTCGGGAGCGTGGTGACGAGGTCTAAGTCAAATTCGCGCTCCAGTCTCTCCTGAATGACCTCCATATGCAGCATTCCGAGGAAGCCGCAGCGGAAGCCGAAGCCCAGCGCCACGGAGGACTCCGGCTCGAAGGTCAGCGAGGCGTCGTTGAGCTGGAGCTTTTCCAGCGCGTCGCGCAGGTCGGGGTACTTGCTGCCGTCCTCGGTGTAAATGCCGCAGTAGACCATCGATCTCACCTTGCGGTAGCCGGGCAGCGGCTCGGCCGCAGGGTTTTCCGCCCCCGTCACCGTGTCGCCGATCTGCGTTTCGTGCACGTCCTTGATGCTCGCGGTGAAGTAGCCGACCTCGCCCGCCTCGAGCTGCTTGGCAGGCTCTAAGCCCAGCGGTCGCATCAGGCCGCACTCGAGCACCTTGAACGTTGCGCCCGTGGCCATCATCTTGACCTCCATGCCGGGCTTCAAGGTGCCCTGCTTCAGGCGCATATAGACGATGACGCCGCGGTAAGCATCGTAATAGCTGTCGAAAATGAGCGCCTGCAAGGGGGCCTTGGGGTCGCCCTGCGGGCAGGGGAGGTGCTGCACGATGTCCTCGAGCACGGCCTCGATGTTGATGCCCTGCTTGGCGGAAATTTCGGGCGCGTCTTCGGCGGGGATCGCCAGAATGTCCTCGATCTCCTGCTTGACGCGCTTGGGGTCGGCGGCGGGCAGGTCGATCTTGTTGAGCACGGGGCGGATCTCAAGGTCGTGCTCCATCGCAAGGTAGGTGTTGGCAAGGGTCTGCGCCTCGATGCCCTGCGAGGAGTCGACCACGAGCAGCGCGCCCTCGCAGGCCGCGAGCGAGCGCGAGACCTCGTAGTTGAAGTCAACGTGGCCCGGCGTGTCGATGAGGTTGAGGGTGTAGACCTCGCCGTCGGCGGCGGTGTAGTCGAAGGTGACGGCGCGCGCCTTGATGGTGATGCCGCGCTCGCGCTCTAAGTCCATGTTGTCGAGGATCTGATTCTCCATCTCGCGCGCGGAAACGGCGTTGCACTTTTCAAGCAGCCGGTCCGCCAGCGTCGACTTGCCGTGGTCGATATGGGCGATAATGCTAAAGTTTCGGATGTTCTTTTCGTTCATAGCAGTTGCTCCTGTTTATTGTCTCGGCAAGGCGACGCTGACCGCGCCGAGCGGCGCGTCACAAGCGTTTTGCCGTAAGGCAAAACCTTGCCGCAGGGCGGATTCACTCCGCCCGAGGATGTTTCATCAAAAGGCTCCCGCAAGGGCGTCAGCCCTTGTGGGAAAACGACTTGCCGTGGTCGATATGGGCGATAATGCTAAAGTTTCGGATGTTCTTTTCGTTCATAGTCTTATCTTCCTTATTTCCTGCCAAGCAGGGAATTGGTTTTTTCTTCCGTGCTGTGCAAAACCTGCGTCACGCTCTGCATGAGGCCGGGGTAGAGCGCGGCGAGCGCCTCGTCCTCCATGGAGGCGAAGGCTCCATCCTTCTCACCGAGCAGCGCCAGCGAGGAAGCGTAGGCGATGTAGTCCGCGCGCATCTGCGCGTCCACCGCGCCGGACTGGTAGGCCGTTGCGTCCAGACCGAAGTAGCCCTCCTTGCCGCCGCTGGCGCGGTGCAGCGCGCGGTAGAGCTGGTAGAACGCACCGCCGAGATAGCTGCCCGCCGAGGCGATGAGCGTGCGGTCGTTCGTCTTGCCCAGCAGCTCAAAAAGAACGCCCGCGGTGTTCACGAGCATCTTCTTTTGCAGCGTGGCGGCGATGCTGCCGCGCAGCGTGCCCTTTTCGTCGCTCGAATCGTAGAGAGCCGAAGCGTCGATCATGCCGCCGTCGCGGTCGAGCGTGCGCCCGAGCAGATAGTCCGCCGAGACATGATAGTAGTCGCAGGCCTTTTTCACAAAGGCAAGGCCCGGCTCGCGGATGCCGTTTTCATAGTGGGACAGCAGCGCCTGCGAAATGCCGAGCTCTTTGGCAGCCTTGCGCTGGGAGATGCCCTTTTCCTGCCGCAGCAGGGCAAGGGTGCGGGAAAAGTCAGCATTCATGGCAATAACCTCGTCATTCAAAATACGGTAGGTTATAGTATAGCCCATTGATTACCGCTTGTAAATTGAAAATTGCGCAACCTGACAAAAAAAACGGGGCACAGCGGTCTCTGCCGCCATGCCCCGAGAGGAGAAAACCAACGCCGCCGTCAGATCAGCACGCTGATGAGCCAGATAAGCGCGATGCCGCCCGCGCCGATGCCGCACCACAGCGCAGGCGAGCCGCGCCGGAGAAGATTCCGTGAGCGCGGACGCGCGCCGCCGCAGCTGCGCGCCACGCGGCAGGCCTCATCCACCAGCTTCTGCGCCGTCACGCCGCTGCGCGTTGCAGCGTCGGCGCGCACGATGAAGATCGCCTGCTCGAATAATTCCGTATCGGGCGAGTCGACCACGATGACCCGCCTTGATGTCCCCCTGACCACTTGACGCACCTCCCGCGGAAAAATGTTCTAAGGCAAGTATGCCCCGCGCGCGGCGCGCTATACCGCCGGCGCCGGGATTTTTTCCCGCCGTCACACCTTCTCGGCGGGCGAGGCGTCCTCGGGGATATAGAGCGCCAGCACGCTCGCGTCATCCGTTTCCCCGCGGCGGCCGATGCTCTCAGCGAGGATGGCCGAGACGAGCAGCTGCGGATTTTCGCCCTCCCAGCCTGCGAGCAGGTTTTGCAGCCACTCGTCGTCTTCGCTGTCGGCCACGCCGTCCGAGACCATCACAAGAAAGCTCCCCGGCGAGAGGCGCAGGTGCGTCGCCTCGGGCGGCGGCGCGCCCTCCTGCACGCCCGCGGGCAGGCACGAGCAGGTCACGCGGCGCACGCTGCCGCCGCGCTTTAAATAGCTCGGCGCCGCACCGTACTTGTAAAGCTCGCCCTCGAGCGTGCCGAGCGAGAGGAGCAAAAGATCCACGGTCGTGAAGCTGTCGGTCGACTCGGCGCGCAGGGAAAGCGCGCTGTTGAGCGTTTTGAGCGCAGGCGGCGCGTCGATGCCCGCGCGCAGGAAGCGCTCCAGAAGCCGCACCGCCATGGCGGATTCGCGCTGCGCATTCTCGCCGCAGCCCATGCCGTCGGAAAGCAGCAGGCAGAGCGTGCCGCCGTCCAGCTCAAACTGGCGCGCGCAGTCGCCGCTGACGCGCTCGCCCCGCTTGGGCCGCAGGGTAAGGCCGAGCTGATAGGGATACACCTCCGCGCCCGCCTGCACGCTCACCGCGTCCGCCGCGCTTTGCAGAAGCTCGGACAGCTGGGCGTACTGCGAGGCCGCCCGCGCGTGGTCCTCGGCGATGCGCCGCCGGTACTGCCGCCGCAGAAGATAGGTGCGCACCTCCTCGTTCACAGCGGAAAGAAAGCTCGGAAAGCGGATGCAGCGGTCTGCAAAGTAGGACGGGAAATCCTCCCCGCGCCCCTGTCCGCGCCGCAAGAGCGCGGCGGTCGCGTCGTTGAGCGCCGTGTAGGTGCGCTGATACTCCTTTTCCCAGCAGAAATCGCACAGCGCACAGCCGCGGCAGACCTTTTCCGCCGCGCGGTCAAAGATGGCGGCGGGATTTTCCTCCGTCCGGTCCGGCGCGCGGGCGACGCTGTCGTAAAGCTCGCGCAGCGCGGCGGCGGACTCGCTGACCGTTCTGCGCAGCGCCGTGTCGGACTGCTCGCGCTCCGCCGTATCAAGGCGCCGGCCGCGAAAATACCTGCGCGGGATGAGAAGAAACAGGAGCGTCGCGGCCAGCGCCTCGTAGAGCAGCACAAGTCCCGCCGGCGCGCTCATCGGCAGGGCAAAGCAGAGAATGCTCAAAAGAAACCACAGCGCCGAGCCGACGCGGTTGCCCCGGCACGTCACGCTCACCAAAATGGCGGCGAAGGCATACGCCGCCGCGTGGACAAAGCCGCCGTCGCCCGCCGTCAGGTCCATCGAAAGGCCGATGCACACCGCCGCCGGGACGGACACCCCGCCGCTGCGCTCAAAGGCCCACAGCAGCACCGCGAGCATCGAAAGGATGCGCCCCGGCGCAAAGCCCTTCGCCGTTTCATACGAGGCCGCCGCCATCAGCACGCCCAGCAGGATGAAGAGCGAGGCAAAGGGCGAATCCTTTTTCTCCGGCGAAAGCAGCGCGCGGGCACTCACCGTCCCGAGGGAGGCGAGCAGCAGCGCGAGAAGGCAGTTCGCCGCTGCGCCCACGCCGTCGCGCAGGACATAGACGAATTCGACCGAAAGCATCAGCCCCGCCGTCAAAAGCGGCAGAAATGCGCGCTTTTGGTAGACCCTGAGGTCAAAAAAGGCGTTGTTCGCCGTGAAGATGAGCACACCCGAAGCAAAGGTGCGCAGCGCATGGGTGAAGGGCAGGAAGAAAAACGCCCCCACCGACGCGCCCGCGAGCGCGCTCAGTCCCCGCACGCCCGGCCCGGCGGCCGCCGTCATCCCCAGCGCGAGCGGCGCGTAGCCGCCGAACACCTGCGCGCCAGAGAGCGTGCAGGCGAGCGCAAAGCGCAGCGCGCAGTCCACGATCTTCCCCGACCATTCCTTGCTTTTCAGCACTTCGATCCCCTTCACAGCCTGTCCCCTCCCGTTTTGTTGTGAGGGTTATTGTAAACGACATCGCAGGAAAAGCCTGTCGGGAAATGAGGGCGCAAAAAAAGAACGTTCCTTTTTTAAGGAACGTTCTTTTTTTACAGCTTGACGATATTCTTCGCTTCTTCTGCGTTGCGCGCGATCATGTCGTGCAGCTCCTGCGTGGAGGAAAAGCGGCGCTCGGGGCGAAGATACGCGCAGAAGTCGAGCCGCAGCGGCTTTCCGTAGAGGTCGCCCTCGTAATCCACAAGGTAGGTCTCGACCGTCACGCTGTTCTTCTCGCTCACCGTCGGCCGCACGCCGACATTCGTCACGCCCACGCGCGTTTCGCCGCCGGGCAGGTGGGCGCGCGTTGCGTACACGCCGCGCTTCGGCACAAGCAGGTGCTCCTCGGGGATGAGGTTCGCCGTCGGGAACAGGCGCTTTCTGCCGATGCCGTCGCCATGGCGCACCGTCCCCTCCATCGAGAAGGGATGGCCGAGGAAGGCCGCCGCGCGCGCGGCGTCGCCTTCTTCCAGAAGCGAGCGGATATGGCTCGAGGAAACGGTCACGCCGTCCAATTCCACGCGCGGGATCACGTCGCAGCCGAGGCCGTGGGCGGCGCAGTAGGCCCTGAGCTTTTCCACGTCCCCCTCGTTCCTGTGGCCGAAGCGGTAGTCATGCCCCGCCACAAGATGCACCGCGTGATACTTCCCCACAAGCAGGTCTGAGAGGAAATTCTCCCACGGCATGGTCATCATGCTCCTGTCAAACGGCTCGACAAAGACATTCTGCACACCGTACTGCCCGCGGATGATCTCCGCGCGCTGCTCGCTCGTCGTCAAAAGCGGCACGCTCTGCCCGGTGACAAATTCGCGCGGCGAGCGGTCGAAGGTGAAGGCCGCTGAGCGGCAGTTTTTCTCCTGCGCGCGGCGCACCGCCATCTTGAGCAGCTCGCCGTGGCCGATATGCACCCCGTCAAAAAAGCCGAGGGCGATCACAGTTTTTGTTTCCATAGTGATGCGGTCCTTTTCGTCTCAGCGTCACACGCTGAAGAAATTGCGTTTGGAGGTGAGAACGCCGTCTCTCGCCTCCGAAAGAGCGAGAAATTCCCCCTTCTGCCCGTAGACGCGGTAGAGCCCGTCTGCAAGGTTCACGCGCAGGGGATTGCCGCAGAGGCATTTTTTCTCCAGCGCGGCGTTCGGAATGGTGAAGGCGGGATAGGCGCGGAACTGGCTGTCGAGCGGGCGAAGCAGCGCTTCTCCCTCGCGCGCCGCGTCCTCGATCGTTACCGCCTCGTCGATGCGAAAGCCCGAGGCCTCCGTGCGCCGCAGCGCCGCCATGCAGCCGCCGCAGCCGAGCGCCTGCCCGAGATCGTGGCAGAGCGTGCGGATATACGTTCCCTTCGAGCATTCCACGCGCAGGGCATAGCGTCCGCCGCCCATGTCCTCCGTCAGCACAAGGTCGTAGATCGTGATGCGCCGCGGCTTGCGCGCGACCTCCTTGCCCTTGCGGGCAAGGTCATAGAGCTTCTGCCCGTTCACCTTGATGGCGGAGTACATCGGCGGGATCTGCTCGATCTCGCCGAGAAAGCGCGGCAGCGCCGCGGCAACGTCCTCCGCCGTGACGGTCACGGTGCGCTCCTCGAGCGTTTCGCCGCTCGTGTCCTGCGTGTCGGTCACTCTTCCCAGCAGCAGGACGGCCTCGTAGACCTTCCTGCCGTTTTCGGCGAAGGAGACGGCCTTGGTCGCCTGCCCGACGAAGACGGGCAGCACGCCCGTCGCCATGGGGTCGAGCGTCCCGGCGTGGCCGACGCGCTTTTCATGCAGGATGCCCCGCAGCTTGGCGCATATATCCATGCTCGTCCAGCCTGCGGGCTTGTCGATGATAATGATTCCGTTGGGCATAAATTCTCCTTTGCGCCGTTGGGGTATTCTTATGCCTGCTCCTCGCGCACCGCTTCGGCGATGGCGTTCAGGATCATTGAGCGCGCGGTCTCATAGTCCGCGTGCTCGATGAGGCAGCCGGAGGCGGCGCGGTGTCCGCCGCCGCCGAGCTTGGAGCAGGCGAGCGTCGCGTTCACGCGCGCGCCCGTGCGCATACTGACCTTCCACGCGCCGTCCTTCGTTTCCTTCATCGTCACGGCGCAGTCCGTACCCTCGACCACGCCGCCGAGGGCGGCGAGATCCTCCATGTCGGTCTCCGTGAGCGCCATGCGCTTTTGCAGGGACTGCGGCACGGCAACGATAACGACGCGGTCTTCATCGTAAAACTCCATCGTGCGCAGAAGCTCTCCTTCGAGCGCGAGGCGCTTTTTGCTCTTCGTGCGGAAGTGGAGCTTGTTGACGGCGCGATAGTCGATGCCCGTCTCCATCAGCGCGGCGGCCACGCGGTGCGTGTTCGCCGTGACGTTGGAGTAGACAAAGCAGCCCGTGTCGGTCGAAACGGCGACATAAAGCGGCAGGGCGACTTCCTTCGTCAGCTGTCCCAGCTCCCGGGCAAGAGCGCAGAGAATTTCGCCGCAGGCGGCGCACTCGGGGTGCACGCAGCTCCCGGCTGCGTAGTGCTCGTAGCTCGGATGATGGTCGATGGCGAGGTCGACGCGCGTTTTGAACATCTCTGCGTTGTCCGGGAAAAGGCTCAGCGCCGCAAGGTCGACGGAAACGACCGTCTCATAGTCAAAATCGTCCGCGACCCAATACTTTTCAACGTAGGGGGCAAAATGCTCGGTCGCCTCGCAGTTGTAGAGAACGCCCGCCGTCTTTCCCATCGCCCGCAGCATGGCGCACAGCGCCGCCGCGCAGCCGAGGGTGTCGCCGTCGGGGCGGCGGTGGGTGAGGATGAGATACTTATCGTGCGCGCGGAGATATGCCGCGACTTCGGAAACGGTCATTCCTGCTCGTCCTCCGTCTTCAGCGTTTCGTTTTCGGGGTTCGCGGGCTTCACCACGCGCGGATCGCGCAGCAGCTCTAAAATGTGCGCGCCGTATTCGATGGAATCATCCGCGATGAACTGAAGCTCGGGCGTGTAGCGCAGCGACATATTCGCGCCCAGCTCGCGCCGGAGATAGCCCGCCGCGCTCTTGAGGCCGCGCAGAGCGTCCTTTTCCTGTGTTTTGTCGAGCGTGCTGACGAAGATGCGCGAATAGCGCAGATCGCTCGTCGTATCCACGTGCGTGATGGTCACCATCGCGCCGCTCACGCGCGGGTCCTTGAGCGTGCGCAGAAGCGCGCTCAGCTCGCGCTGGATCTCTTCATTGATGCGTCCAATGCGATTGCTTGCCATTTTTATTCCTCCTTTGAAAAAAGCAGGGGCGGGCGAACGCCCGCCCCTCACTTTAAGGCTTCGCAGAATTGCGCCGCCGGCGCAAACTATTTCAATCGTAATTTCCGGCGGCAAGTGCGTCGGAAATTACACCTCTTACTGCTGGATCTGCTCCATGACATAGGCCTCGACGATGTCGCCGACCTTGATGTCGTTGTACTTCTCGAAGCTCAGGCCGCACTCGTAGCCGCTCGCCACTTCCTTGACGGAGTCCTTGAAGCGCTGGAGCGAGGCGAGGTGGCCTTCGTGGATAACGATACCGTCGCGCACGATACGAACGTCGCAGGCGCGCTGGATCTTACCGTCGGTGACGTAGCAGCCCGCGACCGTACCGACAGACGAGACCTTGTAGGTCTGGCGGATCTCGGCGTGGCCGATGACGGCCTCGCGGAACTTCGGCGCGAGCATACCCTTCATAGCGGCCTCGATCTCGTCGATCGCATCGTAAATAACGCGGTACATCCGCATATCGACGTGGTTGCGGGCCGCGCTGTCGCGGGCGACCGCATCGGGACGGACGTTGAAGCCGACGATGATGGCATTCGAGGTGGCGGCGAGCATGACGTCGCTCTCGTTGATCGCGCCGACCGCGCCGTGGATGACGCGCACGCGGACCTCGTCGTTGGAGATCTTTTCAAGCGACGCCTTGACCGCTTCGACCGAGCCCATGACGTCCGCCTTGACGATGATGTTGAGGTTCTTCATCTCGCCCGCCTGGATCTGGCTGAAAAGATCCTCGAGAGAGACCTTGGTGATGGGGGCGTTCGCCTTGCGCTTTTCCTCTTCCTTGCGCTGCTCGACAAGCTCGCGGGCAAGGCGCTCGTCGGCAACGGCGTTGAAGTGAGCGCCGGCCTCGGGCACTTCGCCAAGGCCCGTGATCTCGACCGGGACGCTGGGGCCGGCGGCCGCAAGCTTCTGGCCCTTGTCGCTCATCATCGCGCGCACGCGGCCGACGGCCGTGCCGGCGATGATGATATCGCCCTGATGGAGCGTACCGTTCTGCACGAGGAGCGTTGCCACCGGGCCGCGGCCCTTGTCGAGACGCGCCTCGACCACAGCGCCGGAGGCGGCGCGGTTGGGGTTCGCCTTGAGCTCGGCGACCTCAGCGGTGAGCGCGACCATCTCAAGAAGATTGTCGATGCCCATGCCGGTCTTGGCGGAGATGGGGCACACGATGGTGTCGCCGCCCCAGTCCTCGGCCACAAGGCCGTACTCGGTGAGCTGCTGCTTGATGCGCTCGGGGTTGGCGTCGGGCTTATCCATCTTGTTGATGGCCACGATGATGGGGATCTCGGCGGCCTTGGCGTGGTTGATGGACTCAACGGTCTGCGGCTTGATGCCGTCCTCCGCCGCAACGACGAGGATGGCGATATCCGTGATCATCGCGCCGCGGGCACGCATGGAGGTGAAGGCCTCGTGGCCCGGCGTATCGAGGAAGGTGATGGGCTTGCCCTTGATCTGCACCTGATAGGCGCCGATGTGCTGGGTGATGCCGCCGGCCTCGCCGGAGGCGACCTGCGCGTTGCGGATGTAGTCGAGAAGGCTCGTCTTGCCGTGGTCAACGTGACCCATGACAACGACGACCGGCGCGCGCGGCTGGAGCTCGTCGGCGCTGTCCTCGTGGTCGTCGATGAGCTTTTCCTCGATCGTGACGACGACTTCCTTTTCGACCTTGCAGCCGAGCTCTTCGGCAACAAAGGAGGCGGTATCGAAGTCGATCATCTGGGAAAGGGATGCCATCACGCCGTTTTTCATCAGGCACTTGACGACCTCCGCGCCGGTCTTCTTCATGCGGGAGGCCAGCTCGCCGACGGAGATCTCGTCGGGGATCTTGACGGTCAGCGGGGTCTTCTTGGCGATCTCAAGCTGGAGGCGGCGCATCTTCTCGGCCTCTTCCTGCTTGCGCTTGCCGGAGAACGGCTGCTGGCGGCCTCCGCGGTTCTTGCTGTTGCGGAACTTTTCCTTGCTGCCGCGCTCTAAGTCGCGGCGGTCGCCCGAGCGCTCGGCCATGTCCTGGAGCTTCTCGTCGTACTTGTCGAGGTTGACGTTCGTCACCTTGCGGGTGTCGACGATCTTCTTCTCCGGCACGCGGGTCGTGGGCTTCTGCGTGGCGGTGGACTTGCTCTGCTGCTGGGGCTGGGGAGCGTTCTGCTGGGGCTGGGGCTTATTCTGATTGCCCGCGTGCTGCTGGGCAGGGGCGCTCTTCGCCGCAGCGGGCTGTTGGGCGCTCTGCTTGGGCTCGGGCTTTTTCTGGGGAGCGGCCTCGGCGTAGATCGTCTCGATCTTGACCTGATGCTTCTGCGTCAGGTGCTCGAAGACCAGATTGACTTCCTCTTCCGACAACACCTGCGAAGGCTTCTTGCTCCCGTCTTCATAGGTATTCAGGATAGACTGGATGTCCTTCGACGCGATGCCGAAGTCCTTTGCCATATCGGATACCTTGTTCTTGTTCATTGTAGTAGCCAAATTACTGCACCTCCGTGTGTTGTGATCTCTGCTTACTGTCTTTCTTGACGCTGCCCTTGCCCTTCTTCACGGGGCGGGCGTGGGCGAAGCGCTTGGCCGCGCGCTGCTTTTCCGCCGCGCGGTGCGCCTTCTCGCGCTCGGCGCGCGTGCGGCCGTGCCTGATGGGGCGGCGCGCCGGTTTTTTCTCTTCCGTGCCGCTTTCCGCGCGCTTTTTCTGCTCGGGCGGCGTTTCCTCGCGCGCCTTGGGCTTTTTCTTGCCCGCGCGCAGGTTCTTTTCGTGCTGCTTGAGCTCCTGCCGGCGCTCGGCGGCGCGCTGGGCCTTGATCGCAAGGCGCCCCGCCGCCTCGCCGTAGTGCGCTTCGTCGCGCTCGGCAAGCTTTTTGGCGACGGCCTCGGCAAAGCCGATGTCCGTCAGCGCAGCCATCGCGCAGGACGTGCGCCCGAGGGCGCGCCCGAGCTCCTCCTTTGTCGCGGGGATCTCGAGGCAGATGCACTCGCCCGCGTCGCCGAAGTGCTTGGCGCGGCGGCGGGTGTTGTCCGCCGCGTCCGAGGCGATGAGGATGAGCCTCGCCTGACGGGCCCGTGCGGCCGCGCCGACCGGCTCCTCGCCGATCTCCAGCTTTCCGGCCTTGAGCGCAAGACCGATGAGATTGAGCAGTTTATCCACCGTTTGCCATCTCCTTTTCCATTTCTTCATAGACGCTCTCGGGGATGGCCGTGTCCAGCGCGCGCTCGAGCGCGCGGGACTTGCGTGCCCGCTTGAGGCACTCGCCGTTCGGGCAGACATAGGCGCCGCGTCCGGGCTTTCTGCCCGTAAAGTCGAGCGACACCTCGCCCTGCGGCGATTTGACGGCGCGGATGAGCGCGCGTTTGTCCTTCATCTCGCGGCAGCCCACACACTGGCGCTGCGGGATCTTCTTCACTTTCTGCATGAGCCGCCCTCCTCTTTGGCGCGTTCAGCGCCCCGGACTATTTTTGCGCCGCGCACGGCGCAAACGACCTCAAATCGTTTTTCATGACGACAGGCGCATCAGGAAAAACACTTCTCGCCCCGCAAGCGTGCGAGCACAAGCGAGTGCGCGCAGCGGGGTGCAAGCCTTCACTCCAAAATGCGCTGTGCGCATTTTGGAAGATCACTCTTCCTCTTTGTAGCTCTCGGGCTTGATGTCGATCTTGTAGCCGACAAGGCGCGCGGCAAGGCGCGCGTTCTGGCCCTCCTTGCCGATGGCAAGGGAAAGCTGATCGTCGGGCACGATGACGCGGCAGGCCTTGCCCTCTTCGGCGAGGCGCACGTCGATCACGTCCGCGGGCGCGAGCGCGGCGGCGATGTACTCCGCCGGGTCGTCGCTGTACTTCACGGCCGATCTGGGCGTATCGACCTACGACTTTGTGGCGCTGTATCTGTCTAAG
>CAKTGM010000010.1 GCA_934561515.1 uncultured Oscillospiraceae bacterium
GACACCATCCATGACCGCTTTTTCGACGAGAGCATCACCAAGGCTGACTATCAGCGCGCCAAAGCCCGCTGTGAAAGTGAAATGAACCGGGTGCAGGAGAAAATCGCCGCGATCAAACAGCGGCAGACGCTGAACACCGACACACAGACCCTAAAGCCGGACATCCGCACCGCCATCACGGGCATCGTCAGCGGACGCACGGCGGACGACGACTTTTACGGGCACCTCCTCCAACAGATGACCGTGTACCGGGACGGCAGGGTAGAGGTGGCGCTCAATCTGCTGCCCGCCAAATGGGTCTATGTGCTGGACGGACTGGAAAAATACCGCGCCAAAATTGGGGGCTATGACGCTTCCTCTGTGCCGATGTCGGTCAGCAGGCCCTTGAGCTCGGGGTAGGGCATGGAGTAGCGCTGGGAAAGGTAGCGCAGCGATGCGCCAAGCTCCCCGTCGGGGCCGCCGTACTGCGAGATGATCGCCGCGGCGAGCTTCGGATTCGGATTCTTGATCTTCACGGGGTATTGCAGCTTTTTTTCATAGACAAACATTATTTTGCTCCCTCCATATCCCAGGGCCACGGGTCGTCGAGCCACTTGAAACCGCCCGGCGTCAGGTCGGTCTTCATCAGCGGGCCGTATTCCTTCTCGTAGGTCTCGCGCCCTTCGCGCCCGAGCTTGATATACGACCAGTAGAGGTTCAGCGCCTCGGTGTCCTCAGGGTGTGTGGCGAGGTACAGTCCCTGCTCGTCGATGGCAAAATCCAGCGCCATCAGCTCGGCGAGCGCGGGGTTGACGGCGGGAAACTTCGTTTCCATCTGCGCGCGGAAGGGAAGGTACAGCCCCGGAAACAGCGTGCCCGCGCGCAGTGCATCCTGCTGGGAATAGCGCTCGGGATCGTTTTTCTGCATGGGTACATAGGGAAAAGCCAGGGGCGCGCGGCCGCCCTGCGGCAGAGTGCCGACGCCCATCGCGGCTTTGTTGGTATCCAAAGAAGATTCCTCCTCATTTTAAGAGACTTGAGCTTTGCTCACCCCATCGTATGCAGCGGGAGAAAAAAGGGGAGCGGGGCTTTTCTTTTTGTTCAATGTCCTGTATAATGAAGGGCGAATAAGACCGCGCCGCGGGGCATAAATTGTTGCCGGGGTGATGGGATTTGTTTCTGGTTTTGGGAAAAAAGACGCTCGGCGCCGCCTTTGCGCTGCTGCTCGCGCTGTCGGCTGTCTCCGTCAGCTTTCTTCTGCCGCCGAAGGCGGTGCAGACAAGCGGGAAAGCGAGAGCGGGGAGGACCGTCTGGGTCATCGACGCAGGACACGGCGGGGAGGACGGCGGCGCCGTCAGCGCGGACGGCAGCCGGGAAAGCGACGTCAACCTCGCCATCGCGCAGAAGCTCGAAGGGCTGCTCGCGCTGCTCGGCGAGGAAACGCGCATGACGCGGACGGAGGACGTTTCCCTCCATACAGAGGGCAGCGCCACGCTGCGGGAAAAGAAGCGCTCCGACCTCAAAAACCGCGTCTCGCTCGTCAACAACACGCAAGGCGCTATCCTTGTCAGCATCCACCAGAACAGCCTTCCGTCGTCTAAAAGGACGCACGGCGCACAGGTGTTCTACGGAAAAGAAGAGGGAAGTGCGGCGCTCGCAAGCGCCGTGCAGCGCGCGCTCAACGAGACAGTCAACCCGGAAAATGAAAAAACGGAAAAGGCCATCGACCCAACGATCTATCTCATGAAGCACGTCGCTGCGCCCGCGATCCTGATCGAATGCGGATTCATGAGCAACGAGGGCGAAGCGGCGCTTTTAAAAAGCGCCGACTATCAGAAACGGCTGTCGGTCGTGATCGGACTTGGCCTTTTACAGTCGAATCAGTAAAGCAAAAGAGGTTTACATTATGGCAAAGGCAAAAAGCGTATTTTTCTGCACCGAATGCGGCAACGAAACGCCCAAATGGGCGGGCCGCTGCCCGAGCTGCGGCGCGTGGAACACGCTCGTGGAGCAAAGCGTCAGCGATACCGCGAAGGCGGCGGGCGGGCGCAGCCGCGCACTGCGCGCGAAGGCACGTCCCATCGGCGAGCTGGACAGCTCGCAGGAGATCCGCTTTCCCACCGGCATGGGCGAGCTTGACCGCGTGCTGGGCGGGGGTGCCGTGCAGGGCTCGCTCGTGCTCGTCGGCGGCGCGCCGGGCATCGGAAAATCGACTTTGATGCTGCAAATCTGCGGAAAGCTGAGCGAAAACGCCAAAATTCTGTACGTTTCCGGTGAAGAATCGCCGCGCCAGCTCAAGCTGCGCGCCGACCGCCTCGGCGTAGCGTCGGACGGGCTGTACGTCCTCTCGGAGACCTGCCTTGGCGACGTATTGCAGTCCGTTGAAGAGGAACGTCCCGACGTTCTGATCGTCGACTCCATCCAGACGCTCTATCAGGATTCGCTCGAATCGCCCGCGGGCAGCGTGGCGCAGGTGCGCGCGTGCACGATGGAGCTGATGCAGCTTGCAAAGGGGCGGGGCGTTACTGTTTTCGTCATCGGACACGTCAATAAGGAAGGCTCGATCGCGGGTCCGAAGGTCCTGGAGCACATGGTCGACTGCGTGCTGTATTTTGAAGGCGATGCGCACATGAGCTACCGCATCCTGCGCGCGGCGAAAAACCGCTTCGGCGCGACGAATGAGATCGGCGTTTTCGAAATGCGCAGCGAGGGACTTGTCGAAGTGCCGAACCCCTCGGAAATGCTGCTCTCGGGCCGTCCGGACGACGCGCCCGGCACCTGCGTGACCTGCGTGATGGAGGGTCAGCGCCCGGTGCTGGCTGAGGTGCAGGCGCTGCTCGCGCCCGCGGCGCAGTCGGTCTCGCGGCGGACGAGCAACGGCTTTGACTACAACCGCGCCGCCATGCTGATGGCGGTGCTCGAAAAGCGCGGCGCACTCAAGGTCTCCGGCTGTGATGCGTTTCTGAACGTTATCGGCGGGCTGAGCGTGGACGAGCCGGCGGCAGACCTTGCCGCCGTGCTGGCGCTCGCGTCGAGCTATCTTGACAAGCCCATCGGGGGTCACGTCGCCGCCATCGGCGAGGTCGGCCTCACAGGTGAGCTTCGCAGCGTGAACCACTTGAGCGAGCGGCTGAGCGAGGTGCACCGTCTGGGCTTTGAGACCTGCATCATCCCAAAGCAGCGCAGAGATCAGATCCGCGCGCCGCAGGGACTTGCGCTCATCGAAGCGCGAAACATCGCCGAGGCCATGCGCGCCATCGTGCAGGCCGAAGCGTAAAAATAAGAACCTGCGGCGCGAATGCGCCGCAGAGCGAGCCAAAATCCGCAATTCCAAAACAAAGGAGGTTTTCGCCGTCAGGCAGGTCGAAACGCTCATTTTTGCGAAATTCATGCGCCATCCCTCCCCTCAATTGAACAAAATTTTTATTTTGTTCAATTGAGTATGGATTTTAAAATGCCTCTGCCCTTTTTGCTTTTCCGCGCCGGCTTTCAAGCCTTCTGATGACACTCATCATGATGCTGAGTCTGCTGCCAACAGCAGCACCAGTAACGGCAGCGGTTTGTAAAAATGATTCGAGCAAAATCGAGCAATGCGTTCTTAAAATATTTGACCTGTTCGGCTCTTCTATTATGAACGACTACCGCTTGGAATCGCCGCCGATCCTGCGCGATTTTCTATCCTATCACGAAACCATCAAAGCGCACTCGCAGAAAACGGTCGATGAGTATTTCCTCGACCTCAGAAACTTTTTCCGCTATTTGAAGCAGTCGCGTGAGCCCTCCCTGCGCGGTCTGCCGCTGAGCGAGATCTCCATCATGGACGTGGACCTCGATTTTGTGAAAAATGTAACATTGACCGACATCTACGCCTACATGACCTATTTGAGCCGCGACCGCGTGCAGCACCAGAACAGCGACGTATCCGACTACGGCTTAAATGCCGCGTCCAGAGCGCGAAAAATCGCCACAATACGGTCTTTTTACAACTATCTGACCAATAAAGCGCACCTTTTGGACGTAAATCCCTGCAAGGACCTCGACTCCCCCAAGATCAAAAAAACGCTGCCGAAGTACCTGACGCTCGATGAGAGCGTGCAGCTTTTGCAGTCGGTCGACGGGCAGAACCGCGAGCGCGACTACTGCATTCTGACGCTCTTTCTGAACTGTGGGCTGCGCATTTCCGAGCTTTGCGGCCTTGACTTGCAGGACATTCAGGACGATGCGCTGCGCGTGCTCGGCAAGGGCAACAAGGTGCGTATCGTCTACTTGAATGACGCCTGCAAGGACGCGCTCAAGGGCTATCTCGCCGTGCGCCGCCCCATCACGGGGCGCGACCATAGTGCCCTCTTCCTCTCCACGCGCAACGAGCGCATCAGCCGCTCAAGCGTCCACGCGCTCGTCAAAAAGCATCTGAGCGCCGCGGGACTCGACGCCTCGGAGTACTCCTCCCACAAGCTGCGCCATACGGCGGCAACGCTGATGCTGCAAAACGGCGTGGACGTAAAGGCCGTTCAGGAGGTGCTCGGACACGAGCATCTGAACACGACGGAAATCTACACGCACATCGATAATGACGCGCTGCGCGTTGCTGCAAAGGCAAATCCCTTGTCACGCGTGAAATTGAAAAAGGGCGAGGATTAAATTGACTTTCCCCGCCTTTTCCGATATACTAAATGATTGATGAAATGTATTTTTCAAGGAGGGTTTCCATGAATACAAAAGAGCTTTCCCCCATCTGCCGGCAGGTGCGGCGCGACATCATCACGATGACCGCCAATGCCGGCAGCGGCCACCCCGGCGGCTCGCTGTCCGCGGTGGAGCTGATGACCAGCGTTTTCTTCAACCATATGCGCGTTGACCCCAAGAACCCGCACGATCCCGACCGCGACCGCTTCGTGCTCTCCAAGGGCCACGCCGCCCCCTGCTATTACGCGGTGCTCGCCGCCAAGGGCTTCATCTCCCGCGATGAGTACGCAAACTTCCGCCAGCTGCACTCTATTCTGCAGGGTCATCCCGACGCGAAGAAGGTCCCCGGCGTGGACGCTTCCACCGGCTCTCTCGGTCAGGGCGTATCCATCGCTGTCGGTATGGCGCTCGGCGCCAAGCACCTCTGCAAGGATACGAAGGTCTTCGCCCTCGTCGGCGACGGCGAGAGCCAGGAGGGTCAGATCTGGGAGGCTTACATGGCCGCCGCGCACTATAAGCTCGACAACCTGACCGTCATCATCGACAACAACGGCCTTCAGATCGACGGCACGAACGATCAGGTCATGAGCCTTGGCGATCTCCCCGCAAAGCTGCGCGCCTTCGGCTTCGATCTCATCGAGCTGCCCGACGGCAACGATCTCGACGCCGTCGAGGCGGCGCTCTCCAAGCCCACCATGCCCGGCAGGCCCAAGGCGATTCTCGCCCACACGGTCAAGGGCAAGGGCGTTTCGTTCATGGAGAATCAGGTCGGCTGGCACGGCAAAGCCCCGAACGCCGAGCAGCGCGAGCAGGCACTGAAGGAATTGGAGGACTAAGAACATGGCTGATAAAATTGCAACCCGTCAGGCTTACGGCGAAGCGCTGATCGAGCTGGTCGAAAAGAACGATAAGGTCGTCGTACTCGACGCCGACCTCGCCAACGCCACGCAGACCTGCAAGGTCGCCAAGGCGCACCCTGAAAAATTCTACAACTGCGGCATTGCCGAGGCCAACATGGTCGACATTGCCGCCGGTATGTCCACGATGGGCCTCATCCCCTACTGCTCTTCGTTCGCGATGTTCGCGGCCGGCCGCGCCTATGAGCAGATCCGAAACAGCGTCGCCTACCCGCACTTCAACGTCAAGGTCTGCGCCACCCATGCGGGCGTCAGCGTCGGCGAGGACGGCGGCAGCCACCAGTGCATCGAGGATCTCGCGCTCATGCGCGCCATCCCCGGCATGACGGTCATCTGCCCCGCGGACGCCAACGAAGCCAAGGCCGCCACCATGGCCATCGCCGAGATGAACGGCCCGGTCTATATGCGCCTTGCGCGCCTCGCCACCCCCGTTTTCGAGGGCGACATGGTCAAGCCCTTTGAGATCGGCAAGGCCAACGTCCTGCGCGAGGGCAAGGACGTTGCGATCTTCGCCACCGGCCTCATGGTCAACGAATCCCTGATGGCCGCCGAAGCGCTCGCAAGCGAGGGCATCAACGCTGCCGTCATCAACATCCACACCATCAAGCCCATCGACGCGGAATGCGTGACGAAGTACGCCGAACAGTGCGGCAAGGTCATCACTGTCGAAGAGCACAGCGTCATCGGCGGCCTGGGCGATGCCGTGGCCGATGTGCTCATGGGCAAGGTGAACTGCAAGTTCCACAAGATCGGCGTGAACGACCGCTTCGGCCAGTCCGGCAAGGCGGCGGACGTGCTGCGCGAATACGGCCTGACGGCCGACCAGATCGCCGAGACCATCAAGGCGAACATCTGATGCAAAAAAAGAGAGACAAAACAGCTTACTTTGTCTCTCTTTTTCCCATGATCATATTTTCAAAAAGGAGAAGATATTATGCCGCTCGTAACATCTACCGAAATGTTCAAAAAGGCCTATGACGGCGGGTACGCCGTCGGCGCGTTCAACGTCAACAATATGGAGATCGTGCAGGGCATCACCGAGGCCTGCCAGGAAGAGCACGCGCCCGTGATCCTTCAGGTGAGCAAGGGCGCGCGCGCCTACGCGAACCACGCCTACCTCTATAAGCTCGTGGAAGCCGCAGTTGAGTGCTGCCCCGACATTCCCATTGTGCTGCATCTCGACCACGGCCCGGACTTTGAGACCTGCAAGTCCTGCATCGACGGCGGCTTTACCTCCGTGATGATCGACGCTTCCTCCAAGCCATTCGCCGAGAACATCGAGATCACGAAGAAGGTCGTCGAATACGCGCACGACCACGGCGTTGTGGTCGAGGCGGAGCTCGGCACGCTCGCCGGCATCGAGGATGAGGTCAAGGTCGCCGCGCACGAGGCGTCCTACACCCGCCCCGAGGAGGTCGAGGAATTCGTCTCCAAGACCGGCTGTGACTCCCTCGCCATCGCCATCGGCACGAGCCACGGCGCTTTCAAGTTCAAGCCCGAGCAGTGCACGATGAACGAGCAGGGCATCCTTGTTCCTCCCCCGCTGCGCTTCGACGTGCTCGAGGAAGTCTCCAAGCGCCTGCCCGGCTTCCCCATCGTGCTGCACGGCTCTTCCTCCGTCCCGCAGGAGTATGTCAGGATGATCAACGAGCACGGCGGCAAGATGCCCAACGCCATCGGCGTGCCCGAGGAGCAGCTGCGTCAGGCCGCGAAGCTCGCCGTCTGCAAGATCAACATCGACTCTGACCTGCGCCTCGCCATGACCGGCACGGTGCGCGCCTATCTCGACGAGCACCCCGACAAGTTCGACCCGCGCGAGTATTTGAAGCCCGGTCGCGCCAACATCAAGGAAATGGTGCGCCACAAGCTCATCAACGTGCTCGGCTGCGCCGGCAAGGCTTAATAAAGGAGAAACGATATGAGTGAACTGAAAGGCGCGTGCATCATCGGTCAGTCCGGCGGCCCGACCTCCGTCATCAACGCGAGCGCTTACGGCGTGATCCGCACGGCGCTCGATTCCGGCAGCATCACGAACGTCTACGGCGCGGAGCACGGCATCAAGGGCGTTCTGGCCGACCGGCTCTTCGATATGAGTCAGGAAGATGCGCAGGAGCTGGAGCTTTTGAAGTACACCCCCTCCTCTTCCCTCGGCTCCTGCCGCTACAAGATGAAGGACCCCGACGAGGACGACACGGACTACAAGCGCATTCTCGAGGTCTTCAAGAAGCACGACGTCCGTTACTTCTTCTACAATGGCGGCAACGACTCGATGGACACCTGCAACAAGATCTCCAAGTATATGCAGAAGGTCGGCTACGAGTGCCGCGTGATGGGCGTGCCCAAGACGATCGACAACGACCTCTACGGCACCGACCACTGCCCCGGCTACGCGAGCGCTGCCAAGTACATTGCAACGAGCCTCATGGAGGTCTATCAGGACGCGCACGTTTACGACACGGGCATGATCTGCATCGTGGAGATCATGGGCCGCCACGCCGGTTGGCTGACCGCCGCCGCCGCGCTTGCGACGGAGTACGGCGCAGGCCCCGACCTCATCTACCTGCCGGAGACCGATTTTGACATGGATTCCTTCCTTGCCGATGTCGAGCGCGTTTATAAAGAGACCGGCAGCTGCATGGTCGCCGTGTCCGAGGGCATCCACTATGCCGATGGCAGCTTTGTCTCCGAGGCCAAGACCAGCGCGACGGACGGCTTCGGCCACGCGCAGCTCGGCGGTCTCGCGGCGCTGCTTGCGAGCATCGTGAAGGAAAAGACCGGCGCGAAGGTGCGCGGCATCGAGCTTTCGCTGCTCCAGCGCTGCGGTGCGCACCTCGCGAGCGAGACCGATATTGAAGAGGCCGTCATGGCGGGCCGCGCCGCGGTGGAGAACGCCGTCGCCGGCATCACGGATAAGATGGTCGCCTTCGAGCGCGAGACCGTGAACGGTCACTACGCCTGCAAGACGAAGCTCCTCCCGCTCACGTCGGTCGCAAACTACGAAAAGAAGATCCCGCTCGAGTGGATCAACGATGCGCACAACGGCGTCAAGCAGGAGCTCATCGACTATGTGCTGCCCCTCATCCAGGGCGAGCCGAAAAGCCCCAAGGAGGATTCCCTCCCCCGCTTCGCCAAGCTCAAAAAGGTGCTGGCCAAGTAAGATTTTTCAACAGAAAAGGAACCGATTCGTAAAGAATCGGTTCCTTTTTTATCCTGTTTCACGTAGTCCGCTTATTCCGTGGTTAACCACTCGCCGAGAACATCCGTGGTGAGCGGCAGCGTCGTTTCCTTCGTGCCGCTTTCCGTGTAGAGCGTCAGCGTAACGGTGTTATCCTGCGCGTGATAGGTTTCCGCCCGCGCTGTCATGCCAAGCGGCGCACTCAGGCGCGCAAGCTGCGCGTCCGCCTTATCCCAGTCGACCTCACTGCGCTGAGAGCCCCCCTCCGCGGCGTTCCAGCGGTAGACAAAAACGCACGACATGCCGTCGCCAAAGGTGCTGCGCGTAATGAGTTCGCTGCGCCCATCTCCCGTGAGATCAAGCGGCCACGCGCCGTCGCCCTCCGCCGCATCATCAAAGTCATAGCCAAAGGTCCTGCCCGCATAGACGAAGCCCTGCTCCGTCAGCGCATAGAAGTCACAAACTGTCATAACTATGCCTTGGATCGTTTCAAGCTCGAAGCCCGGAAATCCGAGCACATCGTCCCGTGCGGTGAGGGAGACTTTTTCGGCAGCGTCGCCATTCCCGATCCAAGTGCCGCAATTTACGCCGAACGGTATGTCGATCTCCGTACCGTCCTCATGGAAGAGCGCATAGCGCGCATAGCCCGCCTCATCCAGATCGTAGACTCTCAGCGTGACGGTCTGACCACCGACCTCCTCGGTCTGCGTGAGTAGAACAGTGGGAGTTTCCGTCTCCTCCGGCGGAAATTCTCCCTCAATGAGCTGCGGGGTGCGGCTTGCTAAAATGATGCTAACAAGCGCCGCTGCCACCAGCAGCGGAAGCGCGATCTTTCGGCTCATATCCTCTTCCTCCTGTTATCCTTCTTATAGAACAGCATAACAGCGGGCGGCGGAAATGACAAGTTACAAAGCGATGACATTCCGGTTACAGGAATGTAACAAAGAGAGAGGAAGTTCCTCTCTCTTTGTTTTCTTACAGGATGATGCAGATGAGGCCGCCCGTGCCCTCGTTGATGATGCGCTCGAGCGTCTGGCGGAGCTTGAGCCGTGCATCCTCCGGCATATGCTTGAGCTTTGCCTGCAAATCCTCGTTCACGATCTCGTGGAAACTGCGGCCGAAGATATTGGACTGCCAGATCTTCGCCGTGTCGCCCTCAAACTCCTGCAGGAGATAGTTGACCATGTCCTCGCTCTGCTTTTCGTTGCCGACGATGGGCGAAACGGTCGTTTCGATGTCCGCGCGGATCATGTGGATGGACGGAGCGCTGGCCTTGAGCCGCACGCCGTAGCGTCCTCCCTGCTTGACGATCTCCGGCTCCTCAAGATCAAGCTCGTCGACCGTCGGCACGACGATGCCGTAGCCCGTCTCGCGCGCGTCGCGGATGGCCTGCGAGACCTTGTCATATTCCGCCTTGACCGAGGAAAGCTCGGTCAGCAGGCTCATGAGGTCGCCGTCGTCCGAAACGGTGAAGCCCGACTGCTCGCTGAGCGTCTGATAGAAGAGGGCGCGCGGCAGCTGCAGCTCCGCCGCGGCAACGCCCGTGCCGAGCCGGATGGCCGTGACAAACGCACCGCTGATGCCCTCGCACGCGCCCAGCGCCGCGATGCAATCGTGCACCTGCCGGATGCAGCGAAGATGCTCCGTCTGCGCGCGGATGGCCTGATAGAGACTGCTTTTGATCGGATGCGCGGCGTCGAGCGCCTCGACCCACGCAGGAATGCTCAGGTCCAGCTCGCAGAGCGGGAACTCGTAGAGGACAGCCTTGAGGATCTTCTCCACCGCCGCATCGTCGAGCATCAGGCAGTTTACCGGCAGGCACGTCACATGATACCGTGAAGCAATATCCCTTGCCATATCCTGCACGCGCTCACTTTCCGGCTCTATCGCGTTGAGCAGAACGAGGAAGGGCTTGCCGATCGCCTGCAATTCGCGGATGACGCGGCCCTCGGCTTCTATGTAGTCCTCGCGCGGGATGTCGGTGATGCTGCCGTCCGTCGTCACCACGATGCCGATGGTCGAATGCTCGCGGATGACGCGCGTCGTGCCGATCTCCGCCGCCTCGCTCATCGGCATCTCATGGTCGAGCCACGGCGTTGAGACCATGCGGGGGCTTTCGCCCTCCATCGCGCCTGTCGCGCCGGGGATCATATAGCCCACGCAGTCGATGAGCCGCACCGAGCAGCTGCTGCCCTCGTCCAGTGCGATGTCCACCGCCTCCTCGGGCACGAACTTCGGCTCGGACGTCATCACCGTGCGGCCGCTGCCGCTCTGCGGCAGCTCATCCTTCGCCCGCTCGCGGCGGTAGGCGTTGTCGATATTCGGCAAAATCTGCGTTTCCATGAAGCGCTTGATGAAGGTCGACTTGCCCGCGCGCACGGGGCCGACCACGCCGATGTAGATATCCCCCGCCGTGCGGACGGAGATATCCTGATAGATCTCAGTATTCATGCTCATTGCCTCTTCCTCCGTTTCTCAGCGTCTGCGCGGGATGAGCAGGAGCTTTCCGACCGGCGCGGCGGCTTCCTCCGCCATGTCGTTCGCAGCGAGAATGTCGCCGACCGTCGTGCGGTACTGCTTGGCAAGGTCCCACAGCCGCTCCCCCTGCCGGAGCGCGCGCAGCACGATCGAGGGTGCATTTTCGTCCTTTTCCGTCCGCTTTTCCGCCTGTAGACCCGTAAGGCACGGATAGCTCGGCGTTTCCGCGTCAGCCAGCGTGAAGATGACAGGAAAGCGCAGCTCCACGCCGCCGTCGCTGACGGAGGACGCGATCTCCCCCGCGCTCACGCCTTGCAGCCGCACGCGCCCGCTCACGGGCAGCTCCGTTGGCAGCAGCACATCGATGCGCCGCTCCGAGAGCAGCGGCGTTCCATTCTCGTCGAGGTACAAAACGCGCAGGTTTGCGCTCGTGCGCAGCTCTGCATCGTTCCCGCTGCCGCTGATACCGGCCGTGCCGAAGGAAACGTCGGCGGAGAGGATGCTCTGCACCTCAGAGCCCGTCTCGATCTTTTCGCGCACGCTCTGCTCGCGGGTGAAGAGCGCCGGGTCGTCGCTCAGTTCCACGTTCTCTGAGCGGACAGTCAGATCATAGAGCGTGCTGTATAGGTCGGCGATGCAGCAGACGCTGCGCACCTCGCGCAGCACGGCAAAGGCGCTGATATAGAGCCGCAGCGAAACGAGACGCTCGTTGTCCGGCTCGCTCTCGCTTCCGACATGGACCTCAAGCCCCGTCAGGCGCAGCGAGGCGCGCGCCGAGGTTTCGCCGCTCGTCTCCGAAAGGCCGTCAAGGATCTGCGAGAACGGCAGCTCGCTCGTCAAGCGCTGCGCCTTCCCGTTCGTGTCGAGATAGAGCAGCACAAGGCAGGCGACGCCCTTGAGCGCGAGCTTGCCGCCGACAATCTTGCAGTCGGTCACGCGCAGCGTGCACTTTGTGCAGAGAAGCTCGCGGATGGGGTCCTTCGTGCTCGAGAGCAGCACCTCGTCGGAAAAGGTGAAGTCCTTTTCGCGGATGGCGCGGATCATCGAAAGCTCTCGCTTTTCGCACAGCGTTTCGATCCGGTAGTCCTCCTGCCCGCTCACGCCGCTGCACACGCTCATCACAGCGCTTGCATAGGGCGAAAGCGTCAGCTCCACGCTCGCGCGCGTGAGAATTTTGCGCGGGTTCAAAAGCCGCACCTCGCACGAGCAGAGGCGGCCCTCCAGGCAGCTCTCCGCCGCGCCGTCTGAAATGCGGCCGTCCATGGTGCGCTCAAGCGGCAGCGTGTAGGCAAAGGACTTGAGCCCCTGTCCATCCTCCGCCGCGTACAAAAGCGTCATGCGCAAAAGGCCCGATACGCTCGCTCTTCCGTCCACGATCTCGCGGCTGCGCAGCAGCAGGCAGCCGCATACATCCACGATGCGCCCGATATCCGGTAAGTAATCCGGGACGATGGTCTCCGCCGTCTCCTCGTGCGTGTCGCTCAGCGGCGGCAGGGCCCGGCAGCAGGCAAACTGCTCCTTTTTCAGCTCCAATTCCATTGCGGTCCTCTCCTTCGGCATTGTGTTGCTTCACCTTATGCCGCGCGGACGCGCTTTATGCCTCCTTGCGCACGCCGAACACGCAGCGCAGCAGCGCGCTGAGCGCCTTCGGAGACTTCCATACCACGATCTTCATATCAGAATCCCTCCCTAAAATCTGCGCAAACAGCCGATACCGCAGATGATGAGAAGAAACGCGACCAGAAACATCAGCGCCCCCACCGGGAAAACGGCCGCCACGAAAATGCCGAGCCCCAGCGCCAGGGCGCACAGTCCCGCGCAGCGCCACGGGCCGAAGCCGGGCGGACGCGGCCCAAAGCCGTGATACATGGCTCTTCTCCCCCCTCTCCTTTTCGGCGTCTGCCTGCTCCATTCTATACAAAAGCGGCGCTTTCGTTCCTGCTCCACCGCGGCAAAGCGCCAAAGTTTCCCCGCGCGTTTTGGGAGGTCCTTGACATTTTTCCGCCCTCGTGTAATATAAAAGCAACTTTACTTCACGCGGCTCTGCGAGCGTTTCCCCGCACTGCACGCATCGGAAAGGACGGCACACCCCATGCAGGAAATGAGCAGCAGAAACCAGCATTTTACCGATTCGGTCATCCGCAGGATGACCCGCATCTCCAACGAGTGCGGCGCGATCAACTTAGCGCAGGGCTTCCCCGATTTTGACCCGCCCAGGGAGATGATGGACCGGCTCGAGGTCGTGAGCCACGAAGGGCCCCACCAGTACCCCATCACGATGGGCGCGCCGAACTTCCGTCAGGCCATCGCGCGCAAGTGCGGCCATTTCATGGGCCGCACGATCGACCCCGAAACCGAGATCGTCGCCACCATCGGCTCGACCGAGGCCATGGTCGACACGCTTTTCGCCCTGACCGACCCCGGCGACCGCGTTGTGATGTTCTCCCCGTTTTTTGAAAATTACCGCGCCCAGACCATCATGGCGGGCTGCGAGCCGGTCTTCGTCCCCCTGACCCCGCCGACCTTCTCCTTCGACCCAAACGTGCTTGAGGACGCCTTCCGCGGCGGCGCGAAGGCCATCATCATCTGCAACCCCTCGAACCCCAGCGGCAAGGTCTTCACCGAGGAAGAGCTGGGGACCATCGCAGAGCTCTGCATCCGCTACGATGTTTACGCCATCATGGACGAGGTGTACGAGCACATCATTTACGATGGCAGAAAGCACGTTTATATGAACAGCCTCCCCGGTATGTGGGAGCGCACGGTGTCCTGCTCCTCGCTATCCAAGACCTATTCCATCACCGGCTGGCGCCTCGGCTATGCCATCGCGCCGGAGAACATCATGACGCGCATCCGCCAGTATCACGACTTCACCACCGTCGGCTGCCCGTCTCCGCTGATGGAGGCCGCCGTCGTGGGTCTCAATATGCCGCAGCGCTACTACGACGAATTCGGCGCGCACTACGCGCACATGAAGAAGATCTTCACCGAGGGTATGCGCGAGATCGGCATCCCCTTCACCGATCCCGAGGGCACATACTTCGTGCTGGCCGATATTTCCCCCTATCTCAAGAAGGGCCAGAGCGACGTTGACTTCTGTGAGCAGCTCGCGCGCAAGGCGGGCGTCGGCTCGGTGCCGGGAAGCTCGTTTTTCAGCGAGCCGATCAACAACATCATCCGCCTGCACTTCGCCAAGACGGATGAAACGCTCTATGAGGCGCTCGAGCGGCTGAGCCATATCAAGGACCTTCTGTAAAAAATGTCAAAGAGTCCCCCTGTTCCGCATGGAACAGGGGGACTCTTCTGTATAGCACTTTTCCTTTACTGTAGCGATTCCATCGTGATTTGCGGTTCTTCTTCTGTGGTGACTGATTCTCCGTCCGGCCCGCCGAAGCGGGAGATGAACGCATCCTCGGAGAGCACCGGTACGCCCAAATCCTTCGCCTTCTTTGCCTTTGATGATCCGGACTCCCCGTCGTTGCTGACGAGGTACGTCGTTTTCCCCGAGACGCTGCCTGCGACCTTGCCGCCCTGACGCTCGACATAGGCCTTGAAGTCGTCGCGGTTTTTGAAGGTGTGCACGTCGCCTGTGATGACAAACGTAAGTCCTTTACACGTCCCGTCACTCGTGGCTTTTGGCGCAACATCCTCCACCGTGAGTTCCTGCATCAAGCGCTCGAAGAGCGCGCGGTTTCCCTCGTCTGCAAACCAGTGCAAAAGCGCGTTCGATCTCTCCGCGCCGATGCCGTCCACGTCCTCAAAGCCCTCGCCGCTCTCGAGACGCGTAAGAAAACCCTTTGTGCCGAGCGCCGCAATGAGCTTTTTGCCCGCGTCCGCGCCGATGTTTGGGATGCAGAGCGCGAAGATGAGGTGCACGGGATCGGCCTTGCGGCTCTTTTCGATGGCCGCCATCAGGTTGGCGCAGGACTTTTCGCCAAAGCCCTCGAGCGTGACGATCTCGCCTGCGTGGTCGCTCAGGTGGTAGAGATCTGCAAAATCGCGCAGGTAGCCGCGGTTGACGAACTCGTGCAGCGTCTGCACGGAGAGGCCGTCAATGTCGAGCCCCGCCTTGCTCGCAAAGCGGACAAAGCGCTTCAAGTGTCTGGCAGGACAGTTCGCGTCGGTGCAGCGCAGCGTCTTCACGCCGCTCACCGGGCTGACGCGCACCTCGGTCGCCGCGCCGCAGACGGGGCAGGCGCTCGGGACCTCATAGCTTCCTTCCGCGCGCACGACCGCGATGCACTTGGGGATGATCTTATTGGCCTTGATGACGCGCAGCGTCGTCTTCCTGTCCGCGCCGATGCCGAGGCGCTCGAGCTCGCTCACGTTGCAAAGAGAGGCGCGCGAAACGGTCGTCCCCTCCAGCTGCACGGGGTCGAAGACCGCGACGGGCGTGATGGTCGACGCTGCGCACGACCATTCGATGTGGTCGAGCACCGTCTCGGCGGAGACGTCCGCCCACTTGTAAGCAAGGCCCGCGCGCGTGGCGTGATGGCCCGTCACGCTGCCGGTCGCGGCGTAATCGGTGTCGTCGTAGGTGATGACAAGACCGTCGACGGGGATGCCCATCTCTCCGGAGTCGACCTTTTTCGTCCAGCGCGCGATGGCGTCCGGCAGATGCTCTGCGTCCGTTTCCTCGCGCTCAACGGTCGTAAAGCCGAGCCGATCGAGGTAGTCCATGCGCGCGCCCCAGGAGCGGAGCTCCTCGTCCGTGTGGACGAGCGTGAAGGCGTTGAAGCTCACGCTGCGCTCGCGTACCTTGTCGAGATTCGTCTTGTCGAGCGCCAGCGTGCCGGCGGCAAGGTTTCTCGGGTTGGCGTAGCGGTCGTCCGCGTCCTCAAGCGTATCGTTGATGGCTTCAAAGTCCGCGTAGGAGATCGTCGCCTCGCCGCGCACGACAAGGTGTCCCTTGTCCGCGATCTTCGCGGGAATGCCGCGGATGGCAGAGGCCATATAGGTGATGTTCGTGCCGACCGTGCCGTTGCCGCGCGTCAGAACGCGCGTGAGCTTCCCGCCGTCGTAGGTCACAACAAGAGTCGAGCCGTCGAGCTTCCACGAAAGCCAGATCGCGCGCTCGCCCGCCCAGTCCTGCAATTCCGCCACCTTTTTCGTCTTGGCGAGCGAGAGCGCGGGGTATTCGTGCGCCTCCTTCTCCCCCTCGCCGTCCATTTCGTTCCCGGAATGGCTCGTCACCTGCGTGGGACTGTCGGGCCGGACGTAGCCGGTCTCCCTTTCAAGAGCGGTCAGCTCGTCAAAAAGAGCGTCCCACTCGTAGTTCGTCATCTGCTCCTCCTGCCCGCCGTAGTAAGCGTCGGAGGCGGCGTTCAGCCGTGCTACGATCTCGTCAATGCGAAGGTTTTTGTCCATAGTGCGTCCCCTCTCTCCTGCGCGCGCCCGGCGCGCTCAGCCGTTGTTCATGATGTAATCTTCCGCGTTCTGCTCCATGTCCGCGCCGTTGCTGAAATAGGTGTAATTGTCCGGCACGGAGCCGACGATGACCGTCTCGGCCACGGCGTAGGTGCTGCTGAACTTCGTCGTCGTGGAAAATCCGGGCAGCAGGATGCTGACATAGACGTCCACCACAAGGTAGATCTGATGCTTGGTCTGGTTGATGCCGGCCGACGTGAAGGCATTTTCAAAATGCGCGTTCGACGAGCCGACCGACTGCATCCGCACCCGGATGAGCGGCCCGCGCCCCGACAAAAACGGCGAGCCGAGCAGCGTGCCGACCGGGACGGAAAGCTCCTTGGTCGTCACCTCGGAGAGTTTTTCCAGCACCTCGTCAATGATGGCGGATTGCAGGCGGTTGAACTCCGCCATGTTGCTCTTGACCGCCGTGATACGCCCCTCGTTGTCCTTTTCAAAGGAGATGAGCCGGTCGTAATCCACGTTCCCGCGATAGACCGTCTCGTTCACGGCGGCGGTGACGATGCCGTGAACCGTGTTCGACACCCGCGCCGTTGCAAGCGACGTGAGCACGGGCTTTAGGTGCATCATCGCAACGACGGCCAGCACCAGCAGCGCGAGCAGCAGCAATATCCCGAGCATTGCCGCGCGCTTTCCCGCCGTGAGCGGACGGCGGCCTCCCGCTTTCATAGGCTCCACCTCGATTCGATGAAGCCTATGAGAAAAGAGCTTTTCCCTATTCGTCCAGCGCCATCACGAGCGCTTTGAATGCCTTGCCGCGCTCCGCGAAGTTCGCAAAGCGGTCGAAGGCCGCGCACGCGGGCGAGAGCGTCACGATGTCCCCTGCTCCGGCGCGCGCATAGGCGGTCTGCACGCAGGCGGGAAGATCCTCGCAGCGCACGATCTCGGGAAGGTCCTCTCCGCGCACGTTCTCGCGCAGGGTCTTTTCGATGGCGTCCGCCGTCGCGCCGCACAGGATGAGCAACTTGACGTGCTGCACCACTTCCGGCGCAAGGGGTACAAAGGAAATATGCTTGTCATATCCGCCCGCGATCAGGATGACCTTTTCATCAAACGCGCGCAGCCCTGCGATGGTGCGCGTGGGGCTCGTGGCGATGGAATCGTTGTACCATTTCGCGCCGTGCAGCGTGCGCACGTACTCGATGCGGTGCTCCACGCCCGCAAAGCTGCGCGCGCGCTCGCGCATCACAGCATAGGGCACGATGCCGCCCAGCGCCGTCACGGCGGCAAGATAGTTTTCAACGTTGTGCAGCCCCGGCAGGCGGATATCCTCTCGGCGCATGACCTCTTCCTCGCGCCCGTCATGGCGCAGAATGATCGCGTCGCCGCGCAGGAACGCACCGTCAGAAACTTCGGCGCGGCGGCTGAAAAGGCGCGTGCGCGCACAGGACTTTTCGGAAAGCGCGCGCGTAATGTCGTTGTCCGCGTTGAAGATGGCGATGTCGTCCGCGCCCTGATGGAGATAGATGTTCTCCTTCGCCGCGATGTACTCCGCCATGTCGCGGTGCATATCGAGGTGGTTCGGCGCAAGGTTGGTCATCACCGCGATGTGCGGCGAGCGCTTCATATCGAGCAGCTGGAACGACGAGAGCTCGACAACCGCGATATCGTCGCGCTGCATCTTCTCCGCGTCGCACAGCAGCGGATGACCGATGTTGCCGCCGAGGTAGACCGTCCTCCCCGCCGCGCGCAGCATATCCGCGATGATGCTTGTCGTGGTGGTCTTGCCGTCGCTGCCCGTCACGCCGATGATCGTGCAGGGGCAGACCTCGAAAAAGATCTCCATTTCCGATGTTACGATGCTGCCGCGCTTCTTCGCTTCCAGCAGCGCCGGCACATCCGGCCGCATCCCCGGCGTGCGGAAGATAACGTCCGCGCGCAGATCGTCCAGATAGTGCTCACCGAGGCAAAGCCTCGCGCCCAGCGCCTCGAGCTGCGATGCGCGCTCGCCGAGCGCCTCGCGGCTCTTTTTGTCGCAGGCGACGACCTGCACGCCGCTGCGGCACAAAAGCTCGATGAGCGGCGTGTTGCTCACGCCGATGCCGAGCACCGCCGCTGTTTTTCCCTGTAAGGAGGCCAAATATTCCTGTATCGTCATAGACCTTCGTCCTTTCGTCCGAAAACATACAAAATCAGTATATAGTATAGTACAGGAAGCGTAAAATAGCAACGGATTTTCCGTTGACAAGCCCCGGGCGATACGTTAAAATAAGTCTGCGAGTAAGACAGGCAGTCGCGCGGTGAAGCCGAAAGGCTCGCTGTGAGGAAAGTCCGGGCTCCACAGGGCAAGGATAACGGGTAACGCCCGCCCAGAGCGATCTGAGGAAAAGTGCAACAGAAATAGACTACCTGCGCACTTTGTCTTTCCGGGTCTGCATCCTCCCTTCTGATGTAACGGATGACGGAAGCGCAGGCCGGGAAAGGCAAAGTGCTGCGGGAAAAGGTGGAAAGGTGCGGTAAGAGCGCACCCGTCGGCTCGAGAGTGTCCGATGCTGTAAACTCTATCCGGAGCAACACCGGTATGGGAGCAATAGGCTTGCCCGGCCGCTCCCGGGGTGGCTGGAGCGCCGCGGCAACGCGGCGCGTAGATAGATGACTGTCAAATACAGAACCCGGCTTACAGTCTTGCTCGCGCAAAATATGAGAGGGACGGCGCAGCTACGCCGCCCCTCTCTTACTTGATTTTGAATTTGAAGATGAAAAAAGCGGCGCTTTCGCGCCGCTTTTCCCTATGGTAAAAAACTTATTCGACTTCCTTCTTGCCGATGCGGATGAGGCGCAGGATCACGGGGCTGAGCACCGCGTTGAACAGCAGCTCAAAGATGAAGTTCGCGCCCACAAGACCAACGATCATGAACTGGCCGACGTTGGCGCCAAGGCCTGCCGCATCCGCCCAAGCGCCGATCGTCTCCATGAAGAACAGCAGGCAGCCGAGCAGAAACACACCCGTGTTGACGACCGGGCAGGCAACGGCGGCAAGCGCCACGGCGAGCGTGCGGTTCTTGTTCTCGAGCGCCTTGTAGACAAGGCCGGAGACAAGACCGGCCAGCGCGCCCTTGGCAAGCACCGTCAGGATCGTGCCGATCGCATTGACACCGAGGAATGCGGCCGCGTCGCCGCTGAGCAGAACGACTACGCCGAACACAAAGCCGAGCCACGCACCCGCGCCCGCGCCGTAGAGGGCCGCGCCGATCACGACCGGCACGAGCACCAGCGAGACGCTGAACGTACCGAACTTGATGAAGCTGCCCAGCAGCTGCAGCACAACGACGATGGCCGTGAACAGGCCAAGGCCGACGATCTTCTGCGTGTTGGTGTTTTTCTGGTTCATAAGGTTCTCCTTTCGTAGGCCGCCCGCGTATGAAACTGACGGCAGGAGCATACCGCAGGAACTCCTCTTTGCCGTATGCTTGGTTTTTCTGCCGAAAACGGACGCCCGACGTGCCGAGTTATGATACCAAACTATCGCCGCGATTGCAAGCTTAATTTTCATCCTTTTTCATTTGATAATAAAAAAAGCGGACTTGCCAGCTATACCGGCAAGTCCCGCTTCATGTTTATTCGCTTATTCCTGGTCCCAGTTGTGGTAGGTGTTCTGGACGTCCTCGTTATCCTCGAGCATATCGAGGAGCTTTTCCATGTTCTTGATGTCCTCGTCGCTCTCGAGCTTGACGTAGGTCTGCGGAACGAGGCTGATGTCCGCGCTGACGAAGGCGTAGTTCTTCTCCTCGAGCGCCTTGACGACGTCGTTGAAGGCGTCGGGATCGGTCGTGATCTCGAAGACGGCGTCCTCGGCGTGGAAGTCGTCCGCACCGGCATCGAGCGCGTCCATCATCACGGCATCCTCGTCGTAATCGCCATCCTCGTTGTCGATGATGATCACGCCCTTGCGGTCGAACGACCAGCTCACGCAGCCCTGCGCGCCCATGCCCTTGCCGTACTTATCAAAGTAGTGGCGGACCTCCGGCGCAGTGCGCTGGCGGTTGTCGGTCAGCGCCTCGACGATGACGGCAACGCCGCCGGGGCCGTAACCCTCGTAGGTAACGGACTCGTAATTGTCGGTGTTGCCCGCGCCGAGCGCCTTGTCGATGGTGCGCTTGATGTTGTCGTTGGGCATATTGGCGGCCTTGGCCTTGGCCACAACGGTCGCAAGACGGGAGTTGTTATTGGGGTCGCCCGAGCCGCCCTGCTTGACAGCAACGATGATCTCCTTGGCGATCTTGGTGAACGCGGCGCTGCGCTTGGCATCTGCCGCGCCCTTCGTCTTTTGGATATTGTGCCACTTGGAATGTCCGGACATAGTGATTTCTCCTTACAGATAATATTGGATGACATCGCGGTGCGAGGTCGAAATGACGGTTTGAACCTCCGGGAAGTGTGCTTTGAGATATGCTGCGATCGCCGGGCAGACGACGTTCTCCGTCGGAAAATGGCCCGCGTCGATCAGGTTGAGCCCCTGCGTATCGAGAAAATCGTTGTAGCGCAGATCGCTCGTTACAAAGGTGTCGCAGCCCTGCGCGATGGCCTGCGGGATGTACTCTCCGCACGCGCCGCCGCCCACGGCCACGCGATGCACCCGCCCGCTGCCGCTTCGGTAGCGAAGGCCGCCGCATCCTAGTGATTCTATCACATCCCGCAGGAACTCTTCAAGCCCTTTTTCGCAGGAAAGTGTGCCAATTCGGCCGATTTTTTCGTCATTGAGCGAAAAAACATCGTTCAGGCCAAGTTTTTTTGCAAGACAGTCGTTCACGCCGCCGTCCGCGGCGTCCAGATTCGTATGCATACAGATGGCGGAAACATCGTTTTTGACGAGCATCGTCAAAAGTCCGCCGAGGCGCGTGTCGCTGCGCAGGGTCTGCATCTCGCGTTCGTGCCAGCGCACGTTCATCACCGGATGGTGCGACACGATGAGCTGCGCGCCGAGGTCGATGGCCTCGCGCGCCACGCGCTCGGTGATATCAAGCGCAACGAGCACGCGCGTGACCTCCCGCTCGGGGTCGCCGACGAGGTGACCAACGTTGTCCCAGTCCATCGCGCTCTCGCGCGGCGCCCAGGAAAAGAGGCTCTGCTCAATCTCATGTACCGTTGCCATGTGCCCACTCCCTTTCTCTTCTCTCCAGCTCCTCGATGAGCTGCTGCAAATGCGCGATGCGCGCGTCCCTGTCTGAAAGCGACGAGACCGCAAGCCCCTGCGCGGCCCGGCGGAGCTTTGCAAGGTGCTGCGCAAGATATTCGCCGTAGAGCGGGTCATCGCCCAGCAGAAAGCCCGTGAGCGCGTCCGCTTCGCTCACTCTGCGCCCTTCCCCGCCGGTCACGCGGAAGACGACATAGAGCTGCTCCTTGTCGCGCACGAGCTTTTCTTCGAGAAAGCGGTAGCCGCTCTCGCAGAGCCAGCGGCGCAGCAGGTCCACCTTCGTCTGCGGCTGCAGGATGAGCGTGTGCGCGCCGTCGCGCGTCCATGGCGCGGCCTCCAGAATGCCGAGGATCGTCTCCCCGCCCATGCCGGCGATCGCAACCGTGTCGCACTCGTCCGCACGGATGAAGGCGAGGCCGGGGCAAAGGCGGAAATCGATCTTTTCCGTCACGCCGTACGCCCCCGCCGTCGCGCGCGCGTGGTCGAGCGGGAGGGCGTTGATATCCGAGGCGATGGCGCGCTCGATCGTCCCCTCCTGCAAAAGATGCACCGGCAAATATCCGTGGTCGGTGCCAACGTCGGCAAGGCGCGCGCCCTTTTGCACGAGGGACGCGATGCACTGCAAACGCGGCTGAAGCTGCAATCGTTCGTTTTTCACCGGCGTTCTCCTTTCGTTCGACCGAATAAGACGCATACGGGAGAGCCCGTATGCGTCTTTTTCTTATTGTTCGACGGGCTTGTTGGCCTCTTCATTGACGAGGGCCAGCAGCTTGTCCACATCGATCCCGTGGACCATGCACGCTTCCTCCACCGTTTCGCCGCGGGAGCTGGGGCAGCCCAGGCAATGCATTCCGATGGAAAAGAAGATCGGCGCGGTCTGCGGCGCAACATCAAGGATATCCCCGATGATGGTCTCGCGCTTGATCTCGATCATATTGATTCACCTCCGTGAAAATCGATGAAGATAGTCTATCCCATTTTTCGCACTTTTTCAATAGGAAATGCGAAAAAAGGCAGAGCGGAACAACAAAAAAGAAAGACGCCCGCAAAGCGGACGTCTTTCGATCAAACGTTTACAAGAATTACTGCTCAGCGCGCATCTTGGCGAAGCACTCGCTGCAGTAGACCGGACGGTCGGACTTGGGCTCGAAGGGAACCTTGGCCTCGCCGCCGCAAGCTGCGCAGACTGCGGTGAAGTACTCACGGGGACCGCGAGCAGCGTTCTTGCGAGCGTCACGGCAGGCCTTGCAGCGCTGGGGCTCGTTCTGGAAGCCGCGCTCAGCGTAGAACTCCTGCTCGCCGGCGGTGAACACGAACTCGTTGCCGCACTCTTTGCAAACTAAAGTCTTGTCTTCGTACATGATTTTACCCTCTCTTTGAATCAGAAAAAAATATATGCGTTCAGCGTTTGCTGATATCGCCGGAAATGATGTGCCGCGCGGCCTTTCGGCGCACGCGCTGCACGGCGTTGTCCACCGATTTCGGGGACTTACCCACGGCCTTTGCGATCTCGTGACAGGAAAGGCCTTCCAAATAGTACCCTAAGATCTTCGCCTCGAACTCGGACAACTGCTTGCGGGTACTTTCAAGGAGACTTTCCACGTAGTCCCGCTCTGCGATGAGCAGCTCGGGATCGGTGTGGCTGGGGTCCAAAGTACCGGGGGTGTAAGAAGTACTGTCAAAGAAAGGGGTATCAAGGGATATGGATTCGTTCAGCGGATAATGCTTGCCGCGGGAAGCGGCGCGGAGCGCGGAGAACAGGCGGTTGCGGATACAGGTATCCGCAAAGGTGCGAAACGACGCCGCCTTGTCCGGTCGGTACTCCCGTATCGCCTGAATGAGACCGAACATCCCCTCCTGGATCAAATCCTCCCCGTCGCCTCCGACGAGGAAAAGGGGTCGCGCGCAGGCGCGCACCGTTCCGTAGTAGCGCGTGACAAGAAGCTCTTCGGCTTCCCTGTCTCCGCCCGCCGCCATCGCGCACAGCGCTTCGTCTGTGCAGCCCTCCAGCCCCGGATAGCGGCTCTCATTCTGATGATATTGCATACATTATACCTTCTGCGCTTATGATTTGTCAAGTATTTACGAAAATTTAGTATTTAGTCTAATGGTTTTAGAGCATCTTTATCACATTCACCAAATTCTCGGCCGTCAGAAGGGCAATTTGTTCCGTTTTTGCCTCAACCATCACGCGAATGAGGGCTTCCGTGCCGCTCGGACGCACGAGAACGCGGCCCTCGCCGTTCAGCTTTTCCTCTTCTTTTGCGATAGCGTCGCGCAGCGCATCAGACGCCATGATGCCCTCCTTCACGCCGCGCTCATGCGAAACGGCGACGTTGAGCAGCACCTGCGGGTATTGCGGGCAGACGGAGGCAAGCTCGGATGCCTTCCTGCCGCTGCGCGCGAGCACATCGAGGAATTGCAGCGCCGTGAGCTGACCGTCGCCGGTGGTGGCAAAGTCGGAGAAGATCGTGTGGCCCGACTGCTCGCCGCCGAGCTTATAGCCGCACTCGTTCATCTTTTCGAGCACGTTGCGGTCGCCGACGTTCGTGCAGACAAGGCCCACGCCGTTTTCGCGGCAGAACTCGTGCAGGCCGAGGTTCGACATGACGGTCGCAACGATCGTGCCGCCGAAGAGCTTGCCGCGGCGCTTCATATCAGAGCCGCAGACGGCGAGCACCTTGTCGCCGTCGATGACGCCGCCCTTCTCGTCGACGAGCAGGCAGCGGTCAGCGTCACCGTCGAAGGCAACGCCGATGTCGTAGCCGCCCGCGACGACCTTGGCCGCAAGATCGTCGAGGTGCGTCGAGCCGCAGCGCTCGTTGATGTTCACGCCGTCCGGCTCGCGGTGGATGAAGTCGCAGAAGCAGCGGAAGCGGCCGAAGAGCTCCGGCGCGGTCGCGGACGATGCGCCGTTCGAGCAGTCCACGAGCACGCGCAGACCGGAGAGGTCGCTCTCGATGGAGCCGGCGAGGTGGTCGATGTACGCCTCGCGCGACTGGCGCAGGCCGTGGCGCAGCACGCCGATCTCGCCGTGCGTGGCGGCGGGATAGATATCGGTGAGGATCTTCTCCTCCACCTGCTCCTCGATGGCGTCGGGCAGCTTGTAGCCCTTCTCGTTGAAGACCTTGATGCCATTGTGTTCATAAGGGTTGTGCGAGGCGGAGATGACGATGCCCGCGTCCGCGCCCTTGAGCACGGTGAGATACGCGACCGCCGGCGTCGGCAGCACGCCGAAGGGCATCACGTCGCCGCCGACGGAGCAGATGCCCGCGATGAGCGCGCTTTCGAGCATATCGGACGAAATACGCGTATCCTTGCCGATCGTGATGAGCGGCTTTCTGCCCTTTTCCTCTTTCAGAACGGCTGCGATGGCCTTGCCCGTGCGGAAGGCGAGATCGGCGGTCAGATTTTCACCGACAACGCCGCGGATCCCGTCGGTACCAAACAGTTTTCCCATAATAGTTCTTCCTCGTTTTAAATTCAGATTCGTAAAACTCTATAAAGTAATTTGCCTTTACAGACTAAGCTGTTCCGGCACTTCCTCCATGCTCTTCGGCACGGAGAGGCCCAGATGCTCATAGGCCTTGCGCGTGACGCAGCGGCCGCGCGGCGTGCGCTGCAAAAAGCCGAGCTGCATCAAATACGGCTCGTACACATCGAGCAGCGTCACTGCCTCTTCCCCGATGGTCGCAGCCAGAGTCTCAATGCCGACCGGGCCGCCGCCGTAGTTTTCGATGATGGCGCGCAGCATCCGGTGGTCGATGGGGTCGAGGCCCAGATCATCGATCTCGAGCGCGCGAAGCGCCTCGTCCGCGACCACCCTCGAGATCATACCGTCCGCTTTCACGTCCGCAAAGTCGCGCACGCGGCGCAGCATCCGGTTGGCGATACGCGGCGTGCCGCGCGAGCGGCGCGCGATCTCGAGCGCGCCCGTCGGGTCGATCGCAACGTTCAAAATGCCTGCCGAGCGCGTGACGATCTCAGAAAGCTCCTGCGGCGTGTAAAGCTCCAGGCGCAGCGTGACGCCGAAGCGGTCGCGCAGCGGCGCGGATAGCTGACCTGCGCGCGTGGTCGCGCCGATGAGCGTGAAGTGCGGCAGGTCGAGGCGGATGGAGTTCGCGCTCGGCCCCTTGCCGACGATGATATCGATGGCGTAGTCCTCCATCGCGGGGTAGAGAATTTCCTCCACGCTGCGGTTCAGGCGGTGGATCTCGTCGACAAAGAGGATGTCCCCCTCGTTCAGATTCGTCAAAAGCGCCGCAAGGTCTCCCGCCTTTTCGATAGCAGGGCCGGAGGTGATGCGGATGTTGACGCCCATTTCCTGGGCAATAATGCCTGCGAGCGTCGTCTTGCCAAGGCCCGGCGGGCCGTGCAGCAGTACATGGTCGAGCGACTCGCCGCGCTTTTTCGCCGCTGCGATGAAGACGGCGAGGTTGCCCTTCGCCTTTTCCTGTCCGATGTATTCCCGGAGCGTTTTCGGGCGCAGCGAGCCCTCCTGCGCGTCTTCGCTCAGGAAGGTCTTGGCCACGATAGGCTCTTCATAGATGTCAGTTCCAAAATCAATGCTCAAAATGTCACATCCCTTTTCTTCCGTCCAACGGGAAAACACTCAATACGCAAGCACAAAATAAATCACATATAGCCAGCTCATCAGACCGTGCACAATCGCCCAACCCACGCTATGCCAGTTCGCATAAGAGATAACCATTGCAAGGCAGGTTCCAAAGGTAATACCCTTTTTAGCAGCCTCTTTTGTATTTTCGTTCATTTATCGTTTCTCCTATTTCAGCATTTTCTTTAAGCTCTGGCGCACGATCTCTTCAAGCGGCAGACTCTCTGCGTCGACGCCCTTCATCGCCACGGCGATGTCCTGCTGCGTGTAGCCGAGCACCGCAAGCGCGGCGGCGGCCTCGGCCGCCTTGTTCTTCTCGCCGGCCACAATGCCGGGAGCGGCGGGCATGCCGATCTCCTGCTGCTCCTTGGCGAGCTTGTCCTTGAGCTCCAGGATGATGCGCTGGGCGATCTTCTTGCCGACGCCCGGCGCGGCGATGAGCGCCTTTTCATCGCCCGTGATGACGGCCATCGCAAGGCCCTGCGGCGTGCAGACCGAAAGGATCGCAAGCGCTGCCTTCGGCCCAACGCCCGAAACGCCGATGAGCTGCTTGAAGCTCCCGAGCTCCCCCTGCGTTGCAAAGCCGTAGAGATCAAAAATGCCCTCGGCAACGTGCAAATAAGTGTAAAGCTTTCCAGCTTTACCCACTTGAAGCTGTGAGATCGTCGTGCTGGTGGTCTTGGAGGCATAGCCCACGCCGCCGCAGTCGATCACAGCAAGATACGGCTCCACGTGGACGACCGTACCGCTGACATAATAAAACATATTCCGCCCCTCTCTCCTGCCCTCAGATGGTCTGCTTGACGTCGCCGCCGCTGACGCGGCTCAAAAGCGACGTGGCGCTGCGCGCGTGACAGATGGCAATGGCCAGCGCGTCAGCCGCGTCGTCGGGACGCGGCACGGACTTTAGCTTCAAAAGCCTTCTGACCATGTCCATGACCTGTCTTTTTTCGGCAAGGCCATAGCCCACGACCGCCTGCTTGACCTGCATGGGCGTGTATTCATAGAGCGGCACGCCGCTCTTTTCCGCAGTGCACAAAATAATGCCGCGGCCGTGCGCCACGGCGATGCCGGTGGTGATGTTGTTTGAAAAGAACAGCTCCTCAACGGCGATGGCGTCGGGCTTGAGCTGCGCGATGAGCGTGTCCATGTCCTGCTCGATCTGCACGAGGCGGCGCGCCAGCGGCAGCCCGGCGGGCGTGGTGATCGCGCCGTAGTTGAGGAGCCTCGTCTGCCCGCGGTCGGCTTCGATCAGCCCGAAGCCGACGATGGCGATGCCCGGGTCGATGCCGAGTATCCGCATGCGCATCACCTCCCACGATACTGATTTTGAAATTATATCAAACATTTGTCCGAAATGCAACGGGTAAGGCCGTCAAAAAGGGCCGCTCCCCTGCGGAAGCGGCCCTTCGTATCTCATTTATGCCCGCGGATGCGCCTTCTGATAGACGTCCTTGAGGTGCTTTTTGACAACGTGCGTGTAGATCTGCGTGGAGGAAATGTCCGCATGACCGAGCATTTCCTGAATGGAGCGCAGGTCCGCGCCGTTTTCCAGCAGGTGCACGGCGAAGGAATGGCGCAGCGTGTGCGGCGTGATGTCCTTGGAGATGCCGGCAGTCTCCTGATAGTGCTTGACGATCTTCCAGAAGCCCTGACGGCTCATGCGCTCGCCGTTCATGTTGACAAACAGCGCCTCCTCCTCTGGATCGGCCAGAAGCTGCGGGCGAACCTCCCGGATGTAGTGCGCGAGCGCCTTGACCGCGGCGGGATAGAGCGGGATGATGCGCTCTTTGCCCTTGCTCTGCGCGCGGATAAAGCTCGCGCTGAGGTTGACGTCGTCCTCGTTGAGGGAAATGAGCTCGGAAACACGGATGCCCGTGGCATACAGCAGCTCGAGCATCGCATGGTCGCGATAGCCCTTGGCATCCACGCACTGGGGCTGGTCGAGAAAGAGCTCGACCTCCTTGCCCGTGAGGATCTCAGGGAATTTGTGCTCCACCTTCACCGCCGCGACGCCCTTGGCCGGGTTGACGTCCACCTCGCCGCAGAGCTGAAGGTAGGTGTAAAACGACTTGATCGACGCGATGGAGCGCGTGATCGTGGCGGCGGACTTGCCCTTGCCGCCCATCCACGCAACGTAAGCGCTGATGACCTCCTGCGTCACCTGCGGCAGCGGCATGGGGCTGAACTCGGCAAGATACGCGGAAAACTGATGCAGATCGCGCATATAGGAGCTGAGCGTATTCTGGGAGGCGTGCTTTTCCAGCGCGAGATAGTCTTCGTAATGCTTGAGTTCATCTGCCATGGACGCACTCCCCCCTTCCTTTTGATATCAACGCGCCGCCAGCAGCAGGAACTGCGGCACGAGCCACAGCTCTATCAGCGCTGCAAGCAGCAAACACACACAACAAACGCCGAAGCGATACCAGTACGCGCCGCCGTAGGTGACCGCGCGTGCACGCTTTCCCCCGCCGCCCAGCGAAAGGAGCAGCAGCGCCCTCGCCTTTTCAATCGCCGCCGCGCCGAGCGCGAGCGTGCACGGCAGCAGCACGAGAAGCCGCAGCGCAAAGAGCGCCAGCAGCAGCGGGAAATCCCCCCGCCCGAGCGCGAGGGAAAAGCTGAAGAGCGAAAACGAGAGCAGGAAGCCCTGCATCGCGCACACCGCCGGGATGAGCGCCACGCCGACGGAGGCGAAGCCCAGCAGGAAAACGATCACCGGCGCACGAAAATAGCACACCAGCGTTTCGCACAGTGCCCGCGCTGAGAAGGACTCCTGCGCGCCGAGGGAGAAGAAGGCGGCAAAATACCGCGCCAGCTCTCCGCCCGTGCAGTGCGAGGCACGCAGCGCGAGCACATAACCGAATATCACACCAAACACAGTAAAGGCCGCCAGTGCCGCGAGCGGCAGCGACACGCGATGCATGAGCGCGCCGCGGCGCACGCCTTGTCTCGCCCGACCGATCAAGCAGATCACCCCTTTGGTAAAACGCTGAGGCAATGCTCCTTGCAGGGCCGGAGAGCGGCGGACCGTACCTATAAATATAGGACTTTTGCAGCCGTTGCGCAAGCGGAATTGCCTATTTTTCCCAATTTTGTTCATTATGTCGAAATGTTATGTAAAGTATATTATGTCAACTACAGCAACAAGCGTGCGTCTGCCGCACTTTTTAACTAGATATGGTGCGCTTTTCGCATCCCTTTCCCACATTTGGCAAACAAGCTCGCATTCACCACCGGCGTCGGAAAAAGTCGCTTTTTTGGACGCTTCGTCCTCCATTTGTGCAAACCGCCGCACGCATTCCTTTCCCCTCCCCCACCAGCGCACAGGAAGGCGGCGCGATCGGTTTATGTTCACCTGCGTGCGCGGCGTGCGCGCACCGTCTTTTTCCGTTTCTTCTTTCCCCCGCCGCGCAGCAGCAGCGACGCCGCCGCGCCTGCAAGCATTGCCCCGGCCGCCGCGAGCGAGCGCTTCGGCTCCAGCCCGCCGCCGATCACAAAGCCGAGCAGCTGCACCACGAGCCACGAGGCCGCCGCGCAGGCACTCGTCATCGCCGCGCGTTTGCTCGTCCTCCCGCTCCCCACGCAGCATCCGGCAAAGGCCGCCAGCGCCGCTGAAGCAATCACCGCCGCGCCGATGTTCTCCTCGCCGATCGCGCCGCCGAGCACCAGCGATGCGCTGAGCGCCAGCAGCGCAAATTCAACCACGCAGCACACGAGCACGCCCAGCGCACACCTTTTCACATACCAAGCCGTTGACACCGTCTGATCCACAGAAAAAACCTCCCCTGCATTCGCCTACATGAGCGTATGTCAGGGGAGGTTTGCTTATGCGTTTTTGCCTTACTTGATCTCAGGATCGTAGGAGGGCTTCTCCGTCTCCGCGGGAGCTTCCACAACCTTGGGCTGCTCCGCCTCGGCAGCGGGCTCTTCCTTCTTCTCTTCGTTCTTCTTGGACTTCTTGCCGCCCTTCTGCGCAGCAGCTTCCATCGATTCCGTGGACTGGATGCCCCACTTGGTGATCTCGACGCGAACGCGGTCCTCAGAGGTCTCGAAGACAACCGTCGTGTCGTTCACCTGAACGATGCGGCCGACCATGCCGCCGATGGTGGTGATGCGTTCTCCCTTCTTGAGGCTGTTGCGCATCGTTTCCGCCTGCTTCTTGCGCTTGTTTTCCGGACGAATGATGATGAAGTAAAACACCGCGATCATTGCGACCAGTAAGATCATGCTATCCATAGTACAGTTGTTCCTTTCAACACAAAAGATATTGTTATTATAGCGGATATTCCCCCATTGTGCAAGGGGTTTCTTCCCAAGATCAGACTCTTTCCGAAAGCTTTGCGCTGTAGGCCTCGCGGAAGGCCTCAAATTCGCCCGCATCGAGCGCGTCGCGGATGCGCTGCGTCAGCTTATTGTAGAAATAGAGGTTGTGCATCACCGCAAGGCGCAGGGCAAGGATCTCCTCCGCTTTGAAGAGATGGCGCAGATAGGCGCGCGAGAAATTGCGGCACACCGGGCAGTCGCACTGCTCGTCGATGGGACGCTCATCAAGCTTATACTTCTCATTCTTGAGGTTCATGGAACCGCTCCACGTAAAGAGCTTTCCGTGGCGTGCATTGCGCGCAGGCATCACGCAGTCGAAGAAGTCCACGCCGCGTGCCACACCCTCGATGATGTTCGACGGCGTGCCGACGCCCATGAGATAGCGCGGCTTTTCCTTCGGCATAAAGGGCTCGACCGCGTCGATGATGTCGTACATCACCTGCGTCGGCTCGCCGACGGCAAGGCCGCCGATGGCGTAGCCGTCGCAGTCGAGCTTTGCGATCTCCTTCATGTGCCAGACGCGAAGATCCGCGAACGTTGCGCCCTGATTGATGCCGAAGAGCATCTGCCGCGGGTTCACGGTATCCGGCAAGGCGTTCAGCCTGTCATGCTCGATCTTGCAGCGCTCCAGCCAGCGCAGCGTGCGCTCGCAGGAGTTCTTCGCGTACTCGTAGGTCGCGGGATTTTCCACGCACTCGTCGAAGGCCATCGCAATGTCGCTGCCGAGATTCGACTGGATGCGCATACTCTCCTCCGGCCCCATGAAAATGCGGCGTCCGTCGAGATGTGAGGCAAATGTCACGCCCTCTTCCTTGATTTTGCGGAGCCCCGCAAGGGAAAATACTTGAAACCCGCCGCTGTCGGTCAGGATGGGGCCGTCCCAGCGCATGAACTTGTGGAGGCCGCCCATCTGCCGCACCACATCGTCGCCGGGGCGGAGGTGCAGGTGGTAGGTGTTGGAAAGCTCGATCTGGCAGCCGAGGTCCTTTAAGTCAAAGGCGCTCACGCCGCCCTTGATGGCCGCCTGCGTGCCGACGTTCATAAAAACCGGCGTCTGCACTTCCCCGCCGTGGGCGCATTTGAATTTGCCGCGCCGCGCGCGGCCTTCGTATTTGATGACTTGAAACATACTCTATCCTCAATCCTCAAGAAATAAACATCGCATCGCCGAACGAGAAGAAGCGATAGCGTTCCTTCACCGCTTCCTCGTAGGCGTGCAGCACGTGCTCGCGTCCCGCGAGCGCCGAAACGAGCATGATGAGTGTGGACTGCGGCAGGTGGAAATTCGTGATGAGTGCATCCATCACCTTGAAGCGGTAGCCGGGATAGATGTAGATATTCGTCCAGCCCGCGCTCGGCTCCATGTGTCCGTCCTCCTGCGCCCAGCTCTCGAGCGTGCGGCAGGAGGTCGTGCCGACGCAGATGACGCGTCCGCCGTTCTTCTTCGTCTCATTGATGAGCGCCGCCGTCTCCGGCGGGATGACGCAGTATTCGCTGTGCATATCGTGCTGCTCGATGTCGTCCTCCTTGACGGGGCGGAACGTGCCGAGGCCGACGTGCAGCGTCACATAGCCGATGTTCACGCCTTGCTTCTGTATCTTCTCCAAAAGCTCCGGCGTAAAGTGCAGCCCCGCCGTCGGCGCGGCCGCGCTGCCCTCGACCTTGGAGTAGACCGTCTGGTAGCGTTCCTGATCGGCAAGCTCCTCCTTGATGTAGGGCGGCAGCGGCATCTTGCCGAGGCGCTCGAGCACCTCGAGGAAAATGCCCTCGTAGTCGAATTTCACCATGCGGTTGCCGTCAGGCAGCACGTCCGTGACCTCCGCCGTGAGCTCACCGCCGCCAAAGCGCATCTTCGCGCCCTTGCGCAGATGCTTGCCGGGGCGCACGATGCACTCCCAGGTCTTCTCCCCCCGGTCGATGAGCAGCAGCACCTCGCACGCGCCGCCGCCCGGCAGGCGCTGGCCCAAAAGGCGCGCCGGCAGCACGCGGGAGTTGTTTAAAATCAGGCAGTCGCCGGGCTTCAAAAACTCCGGCAGCTCGTAGAAATGCCGGTGTGAGATCGCCCCCGTCTCTTTGTCAAGGCACATCAGGCGCGATTCGTCGCGCTTTTCCAGCGGTGTCTGTGCAATCAGCTCCTCCGGGAGCTCGTAATCAAAATCTTTGGTCTTCATCGTTCTCTTTCCCGTTACGCGATCGTAACGCCCGTATAATAGAATTGCAGGATCTCCCGATACGTGCACCCAAGGTTCGCCATCGCATATGCGCCCCACTGGCTCATGCCGACGTTGTGCCCGTAGCCGCTGCCGGTGATCGTAAAGCTGCCGTTCGCCGCGCCGACCGCCGCAGCGCCCTGTCCCAGCGCCGCCGTACCGCTCGCGGTGATGGCATAGGCGCTGCCAACGACGCTTGCCGTGCCGCCGCTGCCGTCGACAACGCGCATCGAGCCGAGGTCGACGCGCTCGCCGCTCTCGTTGACGCTGTAGCCGCCGCTCGTGCCGCCGCCGATCGCAAAGCGCTGGCTGCGCAGATTCAGCAGCGTCCGGCACGCTTCGCGCGAAACGGTCTTCGTCCCGTTCGTGCCGGCGAAGGTGACGGAATAGACATTGCCCATATCGGTCAGGGCGGAAACGTAGACATTCTGCACCGTACCGACGCCGTAGCCCCTGCTGTTCAGAAGATTCGTCAGCTCAGAGGCTGTGTAGGTCGTCGACCAGTTGTACTTTGAAATGCGCGAGGCGATCTGCCCCTCATAGGGATCGATCTTGCCCTTGAGGTAAGGAACCTCCTTGCCCCAGACATTCAGGCTGTCCTCGCTCGCGCCGCCGTTGCTTGAGTAGTAAACCGCATCCTGCACGATCTGCCCGCCGTAGTAGAGGCACTGCCCCGCCGTCTGGTCGACCGCAGAATCGGAGTAGGCGTTGCTCGCCGCCGTGCCCTGATAGACCTGACAGTGCGTCGCAGCGCAGATGTCAAAGCCCTGCGAGCGGTGCTTCGTCTGGCAGGCGGCATAGGTGCGCGCGCAGACCGCCTGCGCCTTGAGCGCTTCGATCGGCCAATCCTTGCTCATTTCCCAGGGGATGACGCACTTGACGTAGTCCTCCATGCTCACGACGTTGACGACATTGATCGCGCCGCCCGTCACGCGCTGGTATTCAAAGCCGCCATAGTAGCGGTAGCCGCGAAACCATGTGACCGTTTTCTGTCCCGCCTCGATGGGGCGGATGCCCAGCGAGTAAAGACCGCTCTGGTCGAACTCAAAGAGGACGGTGCTCGTCCCGGTGACGATGACCGTCACCCCCGTGCTGCTGCCGCCGGCGACCGTGCCCGCCGTGCCGAGCGAATAGAGCGCGCTCTGCGCGCTGCCATAGTCGCCGTAATTGCCCACGCGGACCACGAACACGCCGTTGTCATACGCCGCAAAGCCGCCGTACTGCGATGCGCGCAGCGAAGCGGCCGCATAGTCGTAGAACGTCTCCGCAAGCTGGACGTGATAGCTCCGGTCCTCCGTCACGGTGATCTTCTCGCAGCCAGCAGGCAGCGCCGCAAGCTGGACAAAATTGCACGAGCCGTCGAAATAGCCCAGCGCGTAGCCGCCAAAGGGCGAGTAATTCTGTAAATTCGCCTCGCTCATGGCTTCGTTGCCGTATTTTAGCCCCACCCTGAGCATATCATGTTCTGCGGCCTGTGCGCCCGCGCACATCGCGATGCACAGCAGCAGCGAAAGGAGAAACGTCCTGCACCATTTTTTCATAGCATCCTCCCCCGGAAGGCCCATATCGATATGAATCGTATTTTACATTATACGACAGATCTCTTCCACTTTCAAGCACGTCCGTGCATCTTTTCGGCCGTTCGCGTGCAAAGCGGCGACTCATCTTAAAAAAGGAGCGATGAACCATGAAACCTCTTGTCTTTTCCGGCAGCGCCGTTGCCATCGTCACGCCCTTCAGAGGCGGCAAAGTGGACTTCCCCGCCTTCGACCGTCTCGTTGCATGGCAGCTTCAGCAGGGCACCGACGCCATCGTTGTCTGCGGCACGACCGGCGAGGCGGCAACGCTGAACTTAGAAGAGCGCAGCGCGCTCATCGAGCGCTGCGTGCGCATCGTCGACCATCGCGTGCCCGTCATCGCGGGCAGCGGCACGAACAACACCTCCTCTGCCGTCGCCCTCTCGCGCGACGCGCAACAGTCCGGCGCCGATGCGCTGCTCGTCGTCACTCCCTACTACAACAAGGCCTCGCAAAACGGCCTTGTGCGCCACTTTTCAGCCATCGCCGACGCAGTCGACATCCCGCTCATCCTCTACAACGTTCCCTCGCGCACGGGAGTCTGCTGCACGGCGCAGACCTATCAAAAGCTCGCCGCGCACCCGAACATCGCGGGCGTCAAGGAGGCGAGTGACGATTTCGATCTCATTCAGGAGACGCTGCGCCTCTGCCCGCCGGACTTTACCCTCTGGAGCGGCAATGATTCTTCCACGACCGCCATCATGGCGCTTGGCGGCAAGGGCGTCATCTCCGTCGCCGCAAACATCGTCCCGCGCGAGATGCACGCGCTGACGCAGCTCTGCCTTGCCGGACGCTTTCAAGAGGCCGCCGCGCTCCAGCTCCGGCTGCACGAGCTGATCGGGGCGCTCTTCTGCGAGGTCAACCCCATCCCCGTCAAGGCCGCGATGGAAAAGCTCGGCCTGTGCGGCGGCGAGCTGCGGCTGCCGCTGTGCACGATCTCCGAGCGCAATCTGCCGCGCCTTACGCGCGCGATGCAGGACTTCGGCGTTGCGATATAAGGCGTATTCATCGCGCATTCACGCAGTATTCACCCTATATTCACGCCGCATTCGCTGTTATTCATCTGATTTTGAATATTCAATTCTCCATTTCTCCGTTTGTGCATCCCGACAAAAAGCAGGTTCCGCGCCGGTATTGGCGCGGAACCTGCTGCGTTTACACCTTGTAATCAGTCGTTCTTAGACCTTCACTCGATGGAAGACCTTCTTGCCCTTGCGGACGATGATGCCCTCGCCCTCAAAGCGCTCGCGCGCAAGGCTCTCGTCGATGGATGCAACCTTCACGTCGTCCACCGTCACGCCGCCCTGCTGCACAAGGCGGCGCGCCTCGCCGCGGGACGGGCACAGGCCGGTCGTGACCAGCATGGAGAGCACGTTGATGCCGCCGTTTTCAAAGTCGGCGTCCGTGAGCACGCTCGTCGGCATATTGGCGGAATCGCCGCCCGCGCCGAAGAGAGCCTTGGCAGACTCCTCCGCCTTCTTCGCCTCCTCTTCCCCGTGGACGAGCGCAGTGAGCTCGTAGGCGAGGATCTCCTTGGCGCGGTTGAGCTGGCTGCCCTCCCACTTGTCCATCTCGTCGATCTGCTCCAGCGGCAGGAAGGTGAGCATACGGATGCACTTCAAAACATCGCTGTCGCCCACATTGCGCCAGTACTGGTAGAAGTCGTAGGGAGAGGTCTTCTTCGGGTCGAGCCAGACGGCGTTGCCGGCAGTCTTGCCCATCTTGTGCCCCTGCGAGTCGGTCAGCAGCGTGATGGTCATCGCGTGCGCGTCCTTGCCGAGCTTGCGGCGGATGAGCTCCGTACCGCCGAGCATATTGGACCACTGGTCATCGCCGCCGAACTGCATATTGCAGCCGTAGTGCTGGAAGAGGTGATAGAAGTCGTAGGACTGCATGATCATGTAGTTGAACTCAAGGAAGGAAAGGCCCTTCTCCATGCGCTGCTCGTAGCACTTGGCGCGCAGCATATTGTTCACGGAGAAGCACGCGCCCACCTCGCGCAGCAGCTCAATATAATTGAGATTCAGCAGCCAGTCGGCGTTGTTGACCATGATGGCCTTGCCCTCGCCGAAGTCGATGAAGCGCTCCATCTGGCGCTTGAAGCACTCTGCGTTGTGGTCGATATCTTCCTTGGTGAGCATCTTGCGCATATCCGTGCGGCCCGAGGGGTCGCCGATCATGGTCGTGCCGCCGCCGATAAGCGCGACAGGCTGGTTGCCCGCCATCTGGAGGCGCTTCATCAGCGTCAGCGCCATAAAGTGGCCCGCCGTCAGACTGTCGGCCGTGCAGTCAAAGCCGATGTAGAACTTGGCCTTGCCCGCGTTGACCATTTCGCGGATCTCTTCCTCATTCGTGACCTGCGCCAGCAGACCGCGCGCCTGCAGCTCTTCATAAATACCCATTTTAGTTCCTCCTATGTTCATTTTCATTTGATTTTCGGACATTCCCGGGCGCTTCCGGGTAAGAAAAAACGCCCCCTGTCCGTTCGGACAGAGGGCGAGCATGACTCGCGGTACCACCTCTGGTTCGCCGCCTTTTCGCAAAGGCAGCCTCACGGAGTGCAGACACACTCCCGCGCGATAACGGGCGCTCCCGGGGCGCGCCTACTGGAAGAAGCTTCGTTCGGGCGCCGGCTCCGCGGTGTATTTGGGCACGTTCCCCCTCCTTCTTCCACCGACCGAAGGCTCTCTTTGCAGGAAACTCTTGCTTACTTCTCCGCTTCATCGCCGTAAACGCGATTATTGTACCGAAAAGGCCTGCGCTTGTCAAGCCTTTTGCGGCTGGTAGTTCATAATGAGCCTGCAAAGACCTTCGCGCAGGAGGGCAATGTTCTCCTCGTCGATGCTCTCCGTGCCGCGCGGCAGAATGCAGCGGCCGAAGCCCGCGACCTTCTTGCAGGCGCACACAGCTGTGCTGTGCGGGAAAACTCTGTTGTCCGACGGGAAAATGATCTGCCCGTCCGTCTTCAAAAAGCAGGTCTTCTTTTCGCCGTTGACGAAATTCCCACTGATGGCGTCGAGCAGGTCGCCGTCCCAGCGCGTCGCCTTGCTCGGCAGCACCAGCAGCTCGTCCCCCTCGCCCACGCAGTCGACGACGAAAACCGGCTTTTCCTTGAGGCGCGGGTACGCGCGGCGCAGGCGCTTCGCGCCCTTTCCCGTCTGCGTGCCGCCATCGAGGAAGAGGAAGCAGACCTCGCTGCGATAGCGCGGCGTCAGCGTCTTTGCGACCTCAAGCAGCGTCACAACGCCGGAGGTGTTGGCGTTGCGGTTGTTCTTCTCATCGGGGCCGTACTTCGGATAAAAGAGCGCCACGGCCAGAAGCAGCAGAAAAAGCGGCAGCATCATGCCCGGCAAATTGAGCGGGAACGTGACGGCAAGGGAGAGCAAAAAGCTCCCCGCCACCAGCAAGAGCGGAAAAAGCGCCTGATAGAGCAGGAACGTCAGCGGCCGCGTCGGGCAGATGAGCGGCGGCAGGATCTCCCGCACGCCCGTGTCGTAATGCGCCGCAAGAACGATCTTCGCCTTGTCGATATCGCCCACGACCACGTTCGTCACGCTGCCGCCCGCGGCAAGCGCGCTCTCCCCGCTCTCGAGTCTCGGCGCGTAGCCAAGCTCCTTGAACGTGTGGACGAGCCATGTGCGAAATTCCATTTTTTCTTTTTCCCTGCGGCGCAGCGGAAAATCCCGCTCGATGCGCGCGGCAAACTCATTCATGCCGTTGTTCCTTTCCCGAAAAGCGCCGGAAGCGGCGCTCATATCTTGCAAGTAGTTCTGCTTTACAATAGCGTATTCTTGAATCTTTCCGCCGCGCCCAGCATTTCCTCCGCGCCGGAGAGCATTGTTTCGCTCGGATGGTCTCCGCCGCTCATGCGCGCGATCTCCGCGCGGCGCGCCGCACGGTCAAGCTCGCGCACGCGCGTCAGCGTGCGGCCGTTTTCCTCGCCCTTTTCCACGCCGAAGTGCACGTCCGCCATCGCCGTGAGCTGCGGAAGATGCGTCACGCACAGCACCTGCCGCGTGCGCGAGAGCCGCGCGAGCTTTTCCGCCACGCGCTGGGCGGCACGGCCCGAAACGCCGGTATCGACCTCGTCAAAAACCATGGTCATCACGCTGTCCTGCTCGGCCAGCACATTTTTAAGTGCCAGCATGATGCGCGACAGCTCACCGCCCGAGGCGATCTTCCGGATCGGGCGCAGGTCCTCGCCAACGTTGGCCGACATCAGGAATTCGACCGTGTCCGTGCCGTCCTCCGAAAGCTCCTTTTCCTGAAAATCGATGGAAAAGCGCAGCTTCGGCATATCAAGCTCGGACAATTCCCGGGAAATACGCGTCTCCAGCTCCTTCGCCGCCGCGCGGCGCTTGTCCGTGAGCGCGCGCGCCGCTTCCCGCGCGGCGCGTTCCTGCGCCGTGCATTTCTCCGCAAGCTGCGCCAGACGGTCGTCCGCATACTCGATGCGGTCGAGCTCCTCGCGCGACCGCTCGAGGTAGGAGAGCATTTCCTCCACGCTCGAGCCGTACTTCTTTTTCAGCCGGTAGAGCTGGTCGCAGCGGGACTCCACCGCGTCGAGCTCCTGGGGAGAAAAGTCATATTCATTCTTTTTGTCGCGGATCGTCTCCGCAAGGTCATACGCTTCACAGCGCAGTGATTCCAATCGGTCCGATAGCTCGACAAATTCATCGCCGAGGCTCCTCAATCCGCGCAGCGCATCCTCCGCCTCCTTGATGGCGGACACTGCGCCGAGGTTCTCGTCCCCGCCGTTCAGGCAGCCGTCCGCCGCCGAGATCGCGGAGAGGAACTTCTCGCCGTTGCGCAGGATGTTGCGGCGGGCGAGGAGCGTCTCCTCCTCCCCCTCCTGCAAGTCCGCGCGCTCAAGCTCGTCGATCTGATGGTGCAGCATATCGACGCGGCGTGCCTTTTCCGCCTCGTCCATTTTGAGCGCGTCCATCTCGCGCCTCGTCGCGCGCCACGCATCATAGCGCTCACGGTAGGCCGCGAGTTCCGCATCCACCCGGCCAAAGCGGTCGAGGTAGACAAGGTGCTGCTCCTCGTCGAGCAGCTGCTGCCCGTCGTGCTGGCCGTGGATGTTGAGCAGGCTCGCGCCGATGCGCCTGAGCTGCGCAACCGTCACCGGCCGCCCGCTCACGCGGCAGACGTTTTTTCCGTCGCCATAAAGCTCGCGCTGCAAAAGGAGCGTTCCGTCCTCCTCCGGCGCAAGACCGTTTTCTTCAAGGCCCGGCAGCGCCGCCGGCACGCCGCCGAAGGTCGCGCTGACGAAGGCCTTCTCCGCGCCCGTGCGGATGAGCTCGCGCGAGGTGCGCTGGCCGAGCACCGCGCCGAGCGCGTCGATGACGATGGATTTGCCCGCGCCTGTCTCGCCCGTCAGCGCGTTGAAGCCGCTGCCGAAGGCGATGTCCGCGCGCTCGATGATGGCAATATTCTCAATGTGCAAAAGCTCAAGCATCGCTCATTCTCCTGCAAAGTGTTCTCTTTTTTACTTGGTCTGGCGCTGCTTCTGCATCTCTTCGATCTCGCCGCACAGCTCAGCGGCGGACTCGTTTTCGCGCATCACGATGAGCACCGTATCGTCGCCGGCCACGGTGCCGACCTTGGACGAAACGTCCATACCGTCAAAGGCTGCGCCCGCCGCAGGGCCGAGGCCCGGCATCGTCTTGATGAGCACCAGATTCTGCGCGCAGTCGACCGAAATGATGCTCTCGCGCAGGATCGTCTGCAAGCGATCGGCAAGGTTGAGCTTCACCTTCTGCGCAGACACGGCATAGCGATACGTGCCGCTGCCGGTCGGCTCCTTGATCAGATGCAGCTGCTTGATATCGCGGGAGATCGTCGCCTGTGTGCAGGAAATGCCCTCCTGACGCAGACTGTCGATCAACTGCTCCTGCGTTTCGATCGCCGAGGCGGCGATGATCGCAAGGATCTTCTCCTGTCTCTCATTCTTCATTGCTGAATCCTCCCATCAACATTTTCTTTTGTAAAATTTCGCAAAAGCTTCGTTTGGTCAGCCGGACCAGTTTGGTATCGTATTTGGAGCGGCGCACCTCCACGCAGTCTCCGCTGCGCAGGGAAAAGGCGCGGCCGCCGTCCACGCTCAAAAGCACGGGCTTGTAGCTGTTTTTCTCCGTCTGCACGGTGATGACGCGCTCGGGCGAGAGCACATAGGAGTTGGCGTGTATGCTGTGGGCGCAGATGGGCGAAACGATGAAGTTGCGCGCCGTCGGCTCCACGACCGGCCCGCCCGCCGAGAGCGAGTACGCCGTCGACCCGGTGGGGCTTGCGACGATGACGCCGTCGCCCGCAAGGTCCATGAGCTTGCCCTGCTCGGTGAATACCTTCAGCCGAATCACGCGCGAGACGTTGCCGCGCGCGATGAGCGCCTCGTTGAGCGCAAGGTTTGAGTAGATCACGCGCCCGTCGCGCAGCACGTTCACATCGAGCATCATGCGGCTTTCCACGTCGTACTTCCCGTCGCAGAGGTCGCGCAGGCGCGCGAGGTCGCGGCTCTCAAGCTCGGCCATGAAGCCGAGGCTGCCGAGGTTCACGCCCAGCACCGGAACATCCCGGTGCGCCGCCGTCTTGGAAAGATGGAGGATCGTCCCGTCGCCGCCGAAGGCGACGATCAGATCCGCCCCGCGCAGCTCCTGCTGCAGCGGCTCGATCGTCAGCCCGAAGCCCTCGGGCTTTTCCTGGTTGCGGAACGGCAGGCACACCACATTCGGGCATCCCGCCTCGTCAAGCACGCGCTTGGCTTCCTTGGCGACGCGCAGCTGCGCATCGCGGTAGGGATTGGGGCACAAGATGACCTTTTTCAGCATCCCGCCCCCTCCTTCCCATGGTCGAGCGCCGCGTGCGACTGCTCGACAAGGCCTTTCAGGTCGAAGGTCTTCTCCTCCCACTCGCCGCTTTCAAGGTAGCCGAGGTATTCGATGTTCCCCTCGGGCCCGCGAATGGGCGAGAATGTAATATCAAGCACTGTAAAGCCAGATTCCTTTGCATGGTTCAGGAAGTGCTCCAGCACCTCCAGATGCACCGCCGGGTCGCGGACAACGCCCTTTTTCCCGACCTTTTCGCGCCCCGCTTCAAACTGGGGCTTGATGAGGCAGGCGACGTGTCCGCCCGCTTTCAGCACGCGGTGCACCGCGGGCAAAATGAGCTTGAGCGAGATGAAGGAAACGTCGATGCTCGCAAAATCCAGCTCGTCGGGGATCTGCTCGTGGTCAAGATAGCGCGCGTTCGTGCGCTCCATGCACACCACGCGCTCGTCCGAGCGGAGCTTCCAGTCGAGCTGGCCGTAGCCAACATCGACCGAGTAGACCTTTACCGCACCGTTTTGCAGCATACAGTCGGTAAAGCCGCCGGTCGAAGCGCCGATGTCGGCGCAGATGCAGCCGTCGAGCTTGAGGCCGAAGGTCGTCATCGCCTTTTCCAGCTTGAGACCCCCGCGGCTGACATAGCGCAGCGTGCTGCCGCGCACCTCGATCTGCGCGTCGTTGGGGATGGCGGTGCCCGCCTTGTCCACGCGCTGCCCGTCCACAAAGACGAGACCGCTCATGATCATCGCCTGTGCGCGCTGGCGGGTCTGCTCCAATCCGCGCTCGACGAGCAGCACGTCCAATCTTGTCTTATTGCTCATTGCAGCACCTCCGCAGCTTTATTCGCAAGCGACTCCGCGTCCAGTCCAAATTCACGCTGCAATTCCCCGACCGTTCCCTGCGCAGGGAACATCTTGCCGAGATTGCACAGCTCCAGTCGTTCCGGCGCGATGCGGTTCCATTCGAGGATGGCTGCCATGCGCTGGCCCATACAGCCAACGCCCGCGCATTCCTCCGCCACCAGCAGCGCCCTCGTCCTGCCGACGATCTCGCGCATATCGCGGTCATAAAGCGGCGAGATGGCGTTGATCTTCACAACGCGCGCCGAGATCCCCCGCTCTTCAAGAAGCTCCGCCGCCTCGAGCACGTTGTTGATCATCGTGCCGTAGGCGCAGAGGGTGAGGTCCGTCCCCTCGCGCAATTCAACGAGGTTCTGCCGCCCGCTGTCGGCCCTGTATGCCCCCTCGCCGCCGCGCGGATAGCGGATGGCGACAGGGCCCTTGATCTCATTCACCGCGCGGTCGAGCATCGTGCGCAGCTCTGCAAAGTTCGACGGGCAGAGCACCGTCATATTCGGGATCTCCGAGAGGAAGGCCGCATCAAAAATGCCGTGGTGCGTCTCCCCGTCCGCCCCGACCATGCCCGCGCGGTCTACCGCGAAGACCACGTGCAGGTTCAAAAGCGCCGCATCGTGGATGATCTGGTCGTAGGCGCGCTGCAAAAAGCTCGAATAGATCGCAACGACCGGCGTGAGCCCCTGCTTGGCCATGCCCGCCGCCATCGCCACGGCATGACCCTCGGCGATGCCAACGTCGAAAAAGCGGTCGGGATACTGCTCGGAAAAATCATGCAGGCCCGTCCCGTCGCGCATCGCGGCGGTGATGGCGCAGATCGTTTCATTCTCCTGTGCCAGCCTGCACAGCTCCGAACCGAAGACGGCGGAAAAGTCCGGCGCCTTCTCACGCGGCACGCCCATGCGCGGGTCAAACTTGCCGACGCCGTGATAGCGCTCCGGCTCGCGCTCAGCAGGAAGATAGCCCCTGCCCTTCTTCGTGTGTACGTGCACGAGCACAGGGCAGTTGAGCTGCTTCGCCCACCTGAGCGTGTTGGTGAGCTGTCCCACATCGTGCCCGTTCACGGGGCCAAGGTAGGTAAAGCCCATGTCCTCAAACATCGTCGAGTTCGGCAGCAGCGCCTTTTTGACGTTCGTTTTGAGGTGATGGTTGAAATCATACACCGCGCGGCCGACGGCATTGCGGTCGAGCACATCGCGGTATGCCTTTTTGAATTCATAATAGGCGGGCTTCGAGCGCAGCAGGCCCAGATGCTCGCTCACCGCGCCGACGTTGCCGTCAATGGACATCCCGTTGTCGTTCAGGATGACGATCAGCGGCTCGCCGCTCGCGCCCGCGTTGTTCAGCCCCTCGTAGGCCAGGCCGCCGGAGAGCGCGCCGTCGCCGATGAGCGCGAGCACAGAGTAATCCTGATGCTGCAAGGTCCGTGCCCGCGCCATACCGAGCGCAACGGACACGGAGTTTGAAGCGTGCCCCGCGATGAAGGCGTCATGCTCGCTCTCGTGCGGCTTGGGAAAGCCCGAGAGTCCCTTATACTGGCGCAGCGTCGGGAATTGCTCGCGCCGCCCGGTCAGAATTTTATGCGGGTAGCACTGGTGTCCCACGTCGAAAATGAGCCGGTCGCGCGAAGTGTCGAACACGCGGTGGATGGCCACCGTCAGTTCGACCGCGCCGAGGTTCGAGGCGAGATGCCCGCCCGTTTTTGAAACATTTTTCAGCAAAAATTCACGCAGCTCTGTACAAAGAAGCTGCGTTTGCGGTTCATTCAGGGTTTTGATATCGTCTGGATCATGGATCGTTTCAAGAATCAAAGCTATTGTCCTTCTTTATCTGCCAAGGTGCAGCACCGACAGCAGCCTTGCCGCCAGGTAGATGACATCCTTGCTTTTTTTCATTGCGATTTTTTTACCGATGGCCTTGCCGCCGATGGTCAGGCCCGAGATGAGCGCCGTCACCACGGTGGATACGACGATGCTGCGCCAGCCGAAGCTCTGCTGTAACAGCACGACGATGACCGTCGCGGTCGAGCCGCTGACGATGCCGCAGATATCGCCGACCACGTCGTTGCAGAACGAGGCGACCTTCTCCGCGTTGCGGATGAGGTTCAGCGCCTCCTTCGCGCCCTTGACGCGGTGCGCCGCCATCGAGTTGAACGGCTTGGGGTTCGCCGCCGTCACGGCGACACCGATGATGTCGAACAGAATGCCGAGCAGGATGAACAGCAGCAGCGTGAGCGTTGCAAGCACATAGCCCGCATCCTCGAGCACCGCGCCGGAGCACAGGCTCATCGCGGCGGAGAGGGACACGGCGATCAAAAACACACGGATGACCCAGCGCGTATGGCTCGGCGTCTTGTCCGTTTTCTTAGGCTTTCGGTCTTCTTCGTTTTCCACGTTTCTCTTATCTCCGTCAAAGTTGTTTTTTAGATGTGCTAATCAGCGGCAGCAGCAAAAGGTAATCCTGCGGCATAGGTCGGGTTGGCTTTCCCCGCGGCGCACCTCCCGTTGCCGATAGAGGCGGTTCCCCTTTAAGCGCCGCACCCCGTTGTCACCATACGAGGTACCCGATTGCCACTAAGTCCGCACTGTAACCCTCTTGCTGCCCTTGCGACAGCCTAGGTGATTTCCACCCCGGAGTCAAGCCGTTTCTTATCCTCTTTTGCAGGAAAAATTTCAAGGAGCGATCGCACTTTCCTCTTGGCCAGAGGTCCGTGCGTTGTTCTCCTATCCGAATTCCCCACGCAAGGCAGGCTACACTGCACACAGCGTTCGCGGCACGAAGGCCGGGTAGCACCGCAATGCAGGTTCATATCCTGTCCCGTACCGAAGTCGATACCCGAAGTGGGAGTCCGCTTCGGCACAGCAGCAGGTCTCCGCAGAAACAGGGTCGGTTCCCCTATGCCATTAGGGGTCGCCCGGAGTCCGCAGGCGCAGCTCTCGCTTTTGCCTCCCTTCAGCACCCACCCCAAACTGGGCGTAAGAAGCAGGCACCAAAGGCTTCACAGTTGTGCCCTTTAAAGGATTTTTAGGCCCTTCTTAGGAAACGGCAGATCCGACTAGGATACTGCGCCGCTGTTTAGCAGGGTTTATTATACACCAGTCAAAATGAATATGCAAGGTATTCAGAATAATATCCACATTAGAAAATTGTTAAATTTTTATTTCCAAAGAATTTTGTCCGTCATATATGTACAAGTGCGTGCAAAAAAGAGGCCTGACGAATGTCAGACCTCTTTTTGAGCAAATTTACAGACGGGAAGCTTACTTCTTGCCGCCGACCATGGAAGCGATCTCAGCCGCAAAGTCTTCCTGCTTCTTCTCGATGCCCTCGCCCTTCTCGAAGCGAACAGCGGTGTTGAAGCTGACCTTGCCGCCCAGCGTCTTGGCAGCGTTGTTCATATACTGCTCGACAGAGACGTCGCCGTCCTTGACGAAGGCCTGCTGGAGCAGGCAGTTCTCGGCATAGAACTTGTTGAGCTTGCCCATGACGATCTTCTCCTTGACCTGCTCGGGCTTGCCGGCCATCTTCGGGTCGTTGGCCATCTGGCCGAGGAGGACTTCCTTCTCCTCGTCGAGAACGTCCTGCGTGACCTGGCTCTTGTCCCAGAAGCGGGGGTTGAGCGCGGCGATCTGCATGGCGATGTCCTTGCCGATCTCGGTGGCGTCGCAGCCCTCGACGGTCAGGTTGACGATAACGCCGATCTTGCCCTTCATGTGGACATAGGGGACGGAGAAGCCGTCGGCAATGCGGGCAAAGCGGCGGATGCTCATGTTCTCGCGGATGGCGAGGAAGAGCTCGTCCTTCGCGTCCTTAACGGTGCCGTTGCCGGTGACCCAGGGGCAGCCCATGAGCGCGTCGACGTCGGCGGGGTTCTCCTTGGCGACGACCTCGGCCACGCCCTTGACGAAGTTGTTGAACGGCTCGCCGTTGGCGACGAAGTCGGTCTCGCAGTTGACCTCGACCACAACGCCGACACCATCGATGACGGCGGCGTAAGCCATACCCTCAGCAGCCACGCGGCTGGCCTTCTTCGCCTGGGAGGCGAGGCCCTTCTCGCGCAGGAGCATGATGGCCTTTTCCATGTCGCCCTCGCACTCGATGAGGGCCTTCTTGCAGTCCATCAGGCCGCAGCCGGTGGCCTGACGGAGCTCATTAACAACAGCAGCAGTGATAGCCATAGTGATATCCTCCTGAAAATATAGTGTGTAAAAAGTAAAGACGGGGCGAGGCTTTGCCTCGCCCCGTAAGGTGTTTCTGGTCGTTCCGAGCGGAAACTTAGGCCTGAGCCTCGCCCTCGGACTTCTCCTCGGTCTCTTCGCCCTGCTTGCCCTCGATCATGGCGTTGGCCATCACGGAGGAGATGAGCTTGATGGCGCGGATGGCGTCATCGTTGCCGGGGATGGGGTAGTCGATCTCGTCGGGATCGCAGTTGGTATCGGCGATGGCGACAACGGGGATGCCGAGCTTGTGCGCCTCAGCAATGGCGTTGCGCTCCTTGCGGGTATCGACGATGAAGAGCGCGCCGGGGAGCTTCTTCATTTCCTTCACGCCGCCGAGGTACTTCTCGAGCTTTTCGATCTCGGCGAGGTGCTTCATGACTTCCTTCTTGGGAAGCATATCGAAAGTGCCGTCAGCCTGCATGGTCTTGAGCTGGTTGAGACGGTCCACGCGGGTGCGCATGGTCTTGAAGTTGGTCATCATACCGCCGAGCCAGCGGGCGTTGACATAGTAGCCGCCGCAGCGGGAAGCCTCTTCCTTGATGGCCTCCTGCGCCTGCTTCTTGGTGCCGACGAAGAGGATGTTCTGGCCGCTCTCGGAGACGGAGCGAACGAAGTTGTAGGCTTCCTCGAGCTTCTTAACGGTCTTCTGCAGGTCGATGATGTAGATGCCGTTGCGCTCGGTGTAGATGTAGGGAGCCATTTTGGGGTTCCAGCGGCGGGTCTGGTGGCCAAAGTGGACGCCTGCTTCGAGCAGGGCTTTCATGGATACAACGTTTGCCATGGTGGATAGTTTCTCCTTTGAATTTAGTTTTTACCTCTGGAGCCTTCATCCCTCCTGCCAACCTGATGGCACAGACAAGAAGTCCGGTCTCCATGCGGAATACCCGAGTATTATACCCGCAGCAAAGGAAAAAAGCAAGCATTTTTTTGAAAACCATCTTCTTTTTCTGTCCTTTTCGTGATTTTCCCGCTTCTGTATCGAAAAGAAGCGTGTTTTCTAAAATTTCCTCTTGCAAATACGATGAATTCCCATATAATATATTGGGTCTAAAATTTGAGCGCCGTGTTTTTCACCACGGCGCTCTAAAGTCGCCGCCGCGCGCGGCGTTCCCGGTGCGGCGGCTCCTGACGCGGGAAGGGCTTGTCGATCAGGATGATGTCATCCCCGACCTGCCTGATGCTCTCCCACGGGATGTAATACTCCTCGCCCCGGCCGAAGAGCCCGAAAAAGCGAAGCGGCCCCGGCACGATCAAGGCAGTCAGCTGCCCGTCGGGCAGTTTGCATTCTATGTCGCCCACATAGCCAAGGCGGCAGCCGTCGCAGATGTTGATCACTTCCTTGCAGCGGAAGTCGGCAAAGCGGCAGTTCATGCGCGTCCCTCCTGTTCCCTTCATTATATGGAGGAAGCAGGATGTCCTATCCCTTTCCCCCCCGCATCGCATCCCCCCTGCGTTCCCTCCGGGCTATGCCGGAGGGAAAAACATCTACTGACGGAGGTTTCCACACAACATGACAGAGATCCAGCTCAATATGTACCACGCTTTGGCCCTGGGCGCCGCAATGTATGCGCTCGGTCTGGTGCTGACGAAGAAGATTCCCGTGCTCAGCCGCTTCTGCATCCCTGCTCCCCTGGTCGGCGGCCTGTGCTTCGCGATCCTCAACACCATCCTCTACACCACCGGAACGGCGGTCATCTCCTTTGACGATACGCTGCAGACCGTCTTCATGATCATGTTCTTCACAACTGTCGGCTTTACGGTGAGCATCCCGCTGCTGCTCAAGAGCGGCAAGGCCGTCATCATGCTGCTGATCCTGAGCATCGTGATGATCGTTTTGCAGAACGCCGTCGGCAGCGGCGTGATGGCCCTGATGGGCAAGAACCCGCTCTTCGGCCTCGCCTGCGGCTCGATCTCGATGATCGGCGGCCCCGGCACTGCGGCGGGCATCGGTCCCGACCTTGACGCCGCCGGCGCCATCGGCGGAACGACGGTCGCCGTCGCGGCCGCAACCTTCGGTCTGATCTTCGGCTCGCTCCTCGGCGGCCCGATCGCGCGCAAGCTCATCGTCAGGAACCATCTGTGCGACGAGCTCGTCGAGCAGGTCGCAGAAGAGGACGCCGACGACGCGCACTTCACCACCCACTCCAACAACTTTGTCTACGGCTTCCTGCTGATTCTCTTCTGCGTGGGCGTGGGCAGCATCGTCACCGTGTGGCTGACGAAGCTCTTCGGCTTCAACTTCCCGATCTACATCGGCTCGATGCTCGTGGCCGTCGCCGTGCGCAACGTGATCGACCACTTCAAGATCATGGAGTTCCCCACTGCTGAGATCAGCACCATGGGCAATATGTTCCTTGCGATCTTCCTCTCGATGGCGCTCTCCGGCCTCAAGCTCTGGCAGCTCATCGACCTTGCCCTGCCGATGATCGTCTGCCTTGTGGCGGAGGTGCTGCTGATGGTCGTCTTCTCGCTGCTCGTCGTCTTCCCGGTCATGGGCCGCGACTACGACGCCGCGATGATCACCGCCGGCTTCATCGGCTTCGGCATGGGCGCCACGTCCAACGCCATGGCCAATATGCAGGCCGTCTCCCGCCGCTACGGCCCCTCTCCCTCGGCTTACTTCGTCATTCCGATGGTCGGCGGCCTCTTCAACGACTTCTTCAACGCTGCGATCATCGCCTTTGCCATCGGCCTTCTCGCCTGAGAACCGCCTGAGCGCGCGAAGTCCATCGCATTTCGCCGAACGATAAAAAATATCCCCGTCTCCCCCACGGTATGTTTCCGCTGCGTGCGGACATACTGAAAGCAGGCTGCTTGCAAGGGAGGCGGGGTACTTTTATGCTCGGGAAGGTGGAGATTTGCGGCGTGAACACGGCGAAGCTGCCGACGCTCACCGCCGCGGAAACAGACGCGCTGCTGCGCAGAGCGAAGGACGGAGACAGCGCGGCGCGCGAAAAGCTCGTGGAGGGCAACCTCCGGCTGGTGCTCTCGGTCTTACAGCGCTTTGCGGGGCGCGGCGAGAACGCGGACGATCTCTTTCAGGTCGGCTGCGTGGGGCTTTTAAAGGCGATCGACAACTTTGATATCTCGCAGAACGTCCGCTTTTCCACCTACGGCGTGCCGATGATTATCGGCGAGATCCGCCGGTATCTGCGCGACAACAGCGCCATCCGCGTCAGCCGCTCGATGCGCGACACCGCCTACCGCGTCCTTCAGGCGCGTGAAGCGCTCCAGCGCGAGCAGCAGCGCGAGCCCACGGTCGAGCAGATCGCGCAAGCGCTTCATATCCCGCGCGAGGAGGTTGTCTTCGCCATGGACGCCGTCTGCGACCCCGTGTCGCTCTTCGAGCCCATCTATTCCGACAGCGGCGACGCCGTGTGCGTCATGGACCAGGTGCGCGATAAGCGCAACACCGACGAGGACTGGCTCGAGCAGATCGCGCTCAAGGAGGCGATGAGCCGCCTGAGCGCGCGCGAGCGGCTCATCCTCGCCCTGCGTTACTCTGACGGCAAAACGCAGATGGAGGTCTCAAGCGAGATCGGCATCTCGCAGGCGCAGGTCTCCCGCCTCGAAAAAAACGCCATTAAAAGCATCAAAAAGAATATGTAAGCGCAGCGGGGCGGAATCTTTCCGTCCTTTTTTCTGCTTTTCCTTGACTTTGACCACCGCTTTACTATATTATACTGTATGTTTGTGCCGAAGGAGCCTTCCTCCGGCGAATCTGGAACAAGGGAGGACCCTTCCATGAATTATGACGTTATCATCATCGGCGCAGGCCCCGGCGGCATCTTCTCCGCCTACGAGCTGATGAAGGATCGCAGCGATCTGCGCGTGGCCGTTTTTGAGGCCGGCCACAGCCTCGAAAAGCGCCGCTGCCCCATCGACGGCGACAAGGTCAAGTCCTGCATCCGCTGCAAGAGCTGCTCGATCATGAGCGGTTTCGGCGGCGCGGGCGCATTTTCCGACGGCAAATATAACATCACCAACGACTTTGGCGGCACGCTGCACGAATACATCGGCAAGAAGCAGGCGCTCGACCTCATGCACTACGTCGACGAGATCAACATGGCCTACGGCGGCGAGGGCACAAAGCTCTACTCCACCGCCGGGACCCGCTTTAAAAAGCTCTGCATCCAGAATAAGCTCAACCTGCTCGACGCCTCCGTGCGTCACCTCGGCACGGACGTGAACCTCGTCGTGCTCTCGAACCTCTACGCTTCTCTCAAGGACAAGGTCGACTTCTACTTCGACTCCCCCGTCACCACCATCGCCCGCGAAGGGGACGGCTACCGCGTCACCGTCGGCGAGAAGAACTACACCTGCGACAAGTGCATCGTCTCCGTCGGGCGCGTGGGCAGCAAGTGGATGGAGGGCGTGTGCCGGGAGCTGAGCATCCCCACCAAGTCGAACCGCGTTGACATCGGCGTGCGCGTTGAGCTGCCCGCCGTCGTCTTCTCTCACCTCACCGACGAGCTCTACGAGAGCAAGATCGTCTACCGCACGGAGGAGTTCGAGGACAACGTGCGCACCTTCTGCATGAATCCCTACGGCATCGTCGTCAACGAAAACACGAACGGCATCGTCACGGTCAACGGCCACAGCTACGAGGACAAGGCCCTCCAGACCGACAACACGAACTTTGCCCTGCTCGTTGCCAAGCACTTCTCCGAGCCGTTCAAGGATTCCAACGGCTACGGCGAGTCCATCGCCCGCCTTTCCAATATGCTCGGCGGCGGCGTCATCGTCCAGCGCTTCGGTGACCTTGTCCGCGGCCGCCGCAGCACGGTCAAGCGCATCGAAGAGGGTCTCGTCACGCCGACGCTCGCGGCAACGCCGGGTGATCTGAGCCTCGTGCTCCCCAAGCGCATCTTAGACGGCATCATCGAGATGATCTACGCGCTCGACAAGATCGCACCGGGCACGGCGAACGACGATACGCTGCTCTACGGCGTGGAAGTGAAGTTCTACAACATGGAGGTCGCGCTCGACGAGCACCTTGAGACGCCGTACAAGGGGCTTTATGTCATCGGCGACGGCAGCGGCATCACGCATTCTCTCTCGCACGCATCCGCGAGCGGGGTTTATGTTGCCAGAGAGATTCTGGAGGGCATCTAAATTTTCTGCTGCGCAGAAGTTGGTAATCCTCCTGCATTGATGCAGGGGACGCGGATAAAGGGAGGGGTATCTCTTTTTCAAAAAGAGATACCCCTCCCTTACACCCACCCAGAGAAAATTTACATTGTGAGTCTGTAGCTTGAAGGACTGCACGCGCTGCGCAGTGCAGGTGCGGTGTACGTGGCTTCGCCACGAGCCCCTGCAAGTCGTTACCGGTATCAACCGCGCCCTACTCCGTGGGGCGCGAGTGACGTTTCCTCGGCGGCGGACTGCGGTGCGGGCGGCGGCATTGCTGCGCTCGTCGCCTTTTGGCGGGTAATGCGCGGACGGGGCGGCATCGCTGCGCTCGCCGCTGGGAAATGCCGGTGGTAATGAAAAACGACCGCGTCAGCGGTCGTTTTCTTCTTTGATCTCGCCTTGTTCTGCTTCGATGTCATTGATATGTTTGAGCAAAACGTATTCGATATAATTTGTCATGGAGCGATGCTCTCTCGTGGCCAGCACGCCGATTTTGTCGAACACCTCGTCAGATAAACGAAGTGTGAATACCCGTTTGTTCGTTGCCATACATAGCCTCCTGCTCAATCTTTAGCTTATTGTATGGTTTTCGTTCAGGAAAGTATGCAGTCTATTGACTTCTAAGTGATATCACTTTACAATGAAAGAACATTAGAAGAAAGGTGATGACAACATGGCAGATTACGATAAAATGTATTCTCTGCTGTTCAATGCGATCACAGATGCACTGGAGCAGATCGAAAAGCAGAATTTCGGCAGCGCCAAAGACCTTCTCATCGCCGCCCAACAAAAGGCAGAAGGACTCTATATCACAGCAGAGAACTAAAAAAGCAGCAGTCCCGCGCGCGACGAGCGAAGCAATGCCGCAATTCCCCTCGCAGTCGTTTCTTCGAATCAGTACCATCTCCCCAGCGGCGGCGAGCGCAGCAATGCCGCCGCCCCCACCGCAGTCCGCCGCCAGACTGCCGTCACTCGCGCCCCACGAAGTAGGGCGCGGTTGCAACATGAACCGACACGCAGAAGACTCGTGGCGAAGCCACGT
>CAKTGM010000011.1 GCA_934561515.1 uncultured Oscillospiraceae bacterium
AGGTTCCGAAGAGCGCTCTTCGGAACCTTTTATATGAGCTCTTCCACTGTAAGGCGTATAAGCTTGTCAGGCCTGTCGCCGGAATCGGTGCAGACGGCCGCGGCATAGCCGCCCACGGGCGCAAGGGAAAAAACGCGCTCATCGGGGACGGCCGGCACTTCTCTTCCCCGCAGGGCGACGGCGCTGATGCCGCGGCGCTTGCAGCGGCTCTCCCGCCGCACCCAATTTTGCCAGAACGCAGCCTCATCCGCTGCGTGAAAGCGCGCGCGCATCCGCTCGCTCACGGGGCGAAGGCGCTCGATGTCCGCGCCGACGCTTTGCTCGTGGAGCGCCAGCAGCACCGCGCCGCGCGTATGGCTCAGGCTGAAGAAAACATCGGGACATGACGGGAAATACGGCTTTCCGCGCGCGGTGAAGGCGACCTCCGGCAGTTCTTCCCATCCGCAGCGATCGTGCAGCGCGCGGCGCAGCAGCGCATAGGCGCAGAGGGACGCATCCCGCTTAGCGCCTTTCCTTCCTACAAGTTGCTCGCGCAGCGCTTCCGGCAGGCGCGCAAGCATCGCGCGCGCCTCCTCCTCTGAAAGAGGGCGCGCAAGGGAGAGCATATACAGCCAAATATCCATCGCGCCTTCCTCCCCCGGCTCTTCGTTCTTGGGGTCATTATAGCGCGGCGGACGCGGGACTGTCAATTCAAAGCCCTTTTCAGCCGCGCAAAAAAGTTTTCAAAAATTTTTGCGCAAAAAGAAGGAAATCATGCTTTTCCGGCGTATATATACTACTGTCAAGATCGGCACACTGCGGAGAAAGGAGGACGCCATGGCCTTTGACCGGCAATTTCTGGACGAGCTCATCGCCAGAAACGACATTGTCGAAGTCGTCAGCAACTATGTCACGCTGACGCGAAAGGGCGCGAACTACTTCGGCCTTTGCCCCTTCCACAATGAAAAGACCGGCTCGTTCTCCGTCTCGCCCGATAAGCAGATCTGCTATTGCTTCGGCTGCAAAAAGGGCGGCGGCGTCATCAACTTCATCATGGAGGAGGAGCACCTGACCTTCCCCGATGCGGTGCGTTTTCTCGCAAAGCGCGTGAACATGACCGTGCCGGAGGAGGAGCACAGCGAGGAGAGCCGCCTTCGCTCGCGCATTCTCTCGCTCAACCGCGACGCGGCGCGTTTTTACTATGACCTGCTCCACTCGCCCAAGGGCGAGATCGTGATGACGTACATGAAAAACCGCCGGATCACGCAGCGCAACGCGACGAACTTCGGCCTCGGCGCGGCGGCGGACGAATGGACGCTGCTCACCGATGCGATGCGAAAAAAGGGCTATGGCGATGGCGAGCTGCTCGCCTCGGGCCTTTCGATCCGCGGGAAGAACGGCGGGCTGTACGACAAGTTCCGAAAGCGCCTCATCTTTCCCATCATCGATGTGCGCGGCGACGTGCTGGGCTTCGGCGGGCGCATCATCGACAAGGAGGACCCGGGCGCAAAGTACATGAACACGCCCGAGACGATCGTTTACAGCAAGCGGCGCGTTCTGTACGGGCTGAACCTCGCCAAAAAGAGCAAGCGCAGCAACATCATTCTGGTCGAAGGCAATATCGACGTTGTGATGCTCCATCAGGCGGGCTTCGACAATGCCTGCGCTTCGATGGGCACAGCGCTCACGAGCGAGCAATTGCAGCTTCTCAGCCGCTACACCAAGGAGCTCGTCCTCTGCTACGACAACGACGACGCGGGCAAAACCGCCACGCAGAAGGCGCTGACGCTTTTGAACAACACCGACTTTCAGGTCAAGGTGCTCGAGCTTCCAAAGCGCCTCGTGGACGGGCAGTACATCAAGCAGGATGCGGACGATTTCATCAAGTTTCAGGGGCGCGACGCCTTCGAGCATCTGCTCTCGGGCAGCGAGAGCGGGATGGACTTCCGCATGGCGCAGCTCAAGTCAAAATTCGACCTCAAAAGCGACGAGGGGCGCATCGGCTACGCCGAAGCCGCCGCAGCGCTGCTGGCCGCCGTGCCGAACGCCGTCGAGCGCGAGATCTACACGATGCGCGCCGCCGAGGCCGCCGGCATCACAGCCGAGGCGATGAAGCTCGAGGTCGAGCGCGCGCGAAAGCGCGCACATTATAAGGAGAGGCGCGAGCAGGAGCGGCGGGATCTCAATCCCGCGACGACCGCGCAGCCGCGCGAGCGCTCCATCCGCTACACGGATCTTCGCTCGGCGCTCGCCGAGGAGGGCGTGCTTCGATTGCTCACGCTGGACGATTCCCTCTTTGGCGACGATCCGCCCATCCGGGAGGAGGACTTTTCCTCTCCCCTGCTCGGCAGATTTTTCACCGCCCTGCGCGAGCAGCTCTCGCGCACAGGGCAGACCAATATCCCCGCGCTCGCGGAGTTTTTCACGCAGGAGGAGATTAACCACCTCATCGGCATCCTGCAAAAGCCGGAGTCGGTGAAAAACGGCGAGCAGGCGCTGCGGGATTACAGCGCCATCATCTTAGATCAGGCACACAAGCGCGCGGCGGCAGGCGAAGACCCCCTGACCGCCGCCATGGAAAAGAACAAATACAAGGGTAACGGAGGAAAGCAACCATGGAAGACAAACAGTTGACCAGCAGAGAGCTGGAGGAGCAGGCCAACGCACTGCTCGCCGAGGCGGATTTTGAGGAGATCAAGCTGCCGAAGAAGGCGAAGAAGGACGCCCCGGCAAAGAAGGCTGCCGAGGAAGCCGCGCAGCCGGAAAAGCCCGCCGAAAAGTTCCCGCCGCTGGACGAAAAGCTGGTCGCCTCCCTGCCCGCCGCGGCGCTGCTGCAGGGCAGCGAAAAGCTGATGGACATCTTCGCCAAGGGCAAGGCCAAGGGCAAGCTCAGCTCTGCCGACCTCATGGAGACGCTGGACGAGATGAACCTCGAGAGCGAGCAGCTTGACCAGATCTACGACTCGCTCGAAACGCTGGGCGTTGACATCGGCACCGCCGAGGCCATCGACAGCAGCATTGACGACATGGAGCCGCCGATGGAGGCGATCGCCGAGATCGAGGAGGAAGAGTTGGTCGACCCGAACGAGCTGGTCGACAGCTTCTCGACCGACGACCCCGTGCGTATGTACCTCAAGGAGATCGGCAAGGTGTCGCTGCTGTCGGCGGACGAGGAGATCTCTCTTGCAACCGATATGTCCGCGGGCATCGAGGCGCAGCAGAAGCTTGACGAGGCCGAGAAGAACGGCACCGAGCTGAGCGCCGAAGAGCGCAAGGCGCTCAATGCCGCCGTGAAGAAGGGCGAGCGCTCCAAGCAGCGTCTTGCCGAGGCAAATCTGCGTCTTGTCGTGTCCATCGCCAAGCGCTATGTGGGCCGCGGTATGCTCTTCCTCGATCTCATTCAGGAGGGCAACCTGGGCCTCATCAAGGCCGTTGAAAAGTTCGACTACACCAAGGGCTACAAGTTCTCGACCTACGCGACGTGGTGGATCCGTCAGGCCATCACCCGCGCCATCGCCGATCAGGCGCGCACCATCCGCATCCCCGTGCACATGGTCGAGACGATCAACAAGGTCATCCGCGTTTCCCGCCAGCTTTTGCAGGAGCTGGGCCATGACCCCTCTCCCGAGGAGATCGCCGCCGAGATGGATATGCCCGTCGACAAGGTGCGCGAGATCCTGAAGATCGCGCAGGAGCCCGTCTCCCTCGAAACGCCGATCGGCGAAGAGGAGGACAGCCACCTTGGCGACTTCATTCCCGATGAGGGCGCGAGCGAGCCGAGCGAGGCCGCGTCCTTCACGCTCCTGCAGGAGCAGCTTGTCGACGTGCTCTCCACCCTCACCCCGCGCGAGGAAAAGGTCTTGAAGCTCCGCTTTGGCATTGAGGACGGCCGTCCCCGCACGCTTGAGGAGGTCGGCAAGGAGTTCAACGTCACGCGCGAGCGCATCCGTCAGATCGAGGCCAAGGCCCTGCGCAAGCTCCGCCACCCCAGCCGCAGCAAGAAGCTCAAGGACTTCCTGAACTGAAGACCTTCGGAGGCGAATGATAACTGCCGCTTCGCGTTGAAGCGATCAAAGCCCAAATAAACAAAGGCATGTCCCTTCCGGCGCAGAAAGCGCCCGGGGGACATGCCTTTTTTCATAGAAGCAGCCTTCTTGCAGCAGCACCTCCCGCGCTTTTTACAGCGCGCAGGCGGTCTTTGCTGCATTTTACGCTCAGAGCATTTCGATGAACGCGGCCATGCGCGTCTTGAGCTGGCCCACGTCAGCCTGAGAGTAGTCCGTTTCGACCACGGCATAGGAGATGCCCTTCTTTTCCTTGACGAGCTTTCCGACAAGGCTCGTCTCCACGTTGTAGGTGTGGCAGGCCTGAAGGACGATATCGACCACGCCGTCGACCTTGAACTCGTCGATCAGGCGGTCGAGCAGCGCAAGGCGGCTGGGATTGGGCGACATACACGAGCAGCCGATATCCAGATAGCGGCGCGCAAGCGCGTCGTAAACATCGGGATTTTCCTCGTCGGTCAGCAGCAGCGGCTTGAGACCGCTGCAATTCTCAAACGCGACGACGACCGCGCCGCTGTCCTCGATGGCGCGGATGACCTTGAGCGCCGCGCCGCCGGAGGGCGAACCGGTGACAAGGATGCGGGGCTTTTTGCCCACGTTCTTGCCCGCAGCATAGTCGGCTTCGATCATGTCGGCCATCTCGTTGATGCGTCCGGGCAGGGTCTCCACGTCCAGATTGAAGCCGCTGCCGTAGACGGTGTTGACGATATCAAGGCCGCTGACGGGCGCGGGGTCCTTCGTCATCAGGTATTGCAGGCGCAGCAGGGCTTTCGTCAAATCGTTGCGCAGGCGGATCTGGTCGCGGATGGCCTCCTCGGTGATGTGCGTTTCAAACTGCTGCTCGAGCTTTTCCTTGAAGCGGATGATCTCGCGGCGATACATCGCAATGCCCTCCTCCGACTGACGGTTGGGCAGCTCCAGAACGTAGACGGGCTTAAAGGTGGAGAGCAGCTCGTACATCTTCTTCTTGCCGTCGCAGGTCGTCTCGCCGACGACAAGGTCGGAGAAGAAGAAATAGGGGCACTTGTCGGTCTTGGCAAAGCCGTAGCTGGACTTGATGAGCGGGCAGAGGTTGCGCGGCAGGTCCTTTTCCGCGTCGGGGATCGTCTCGTCCGAGACCGAGCACAGCCCCACCACGGCAGCGCCCATCGCGTTGGCGATCTCGCGGGGAAGATAGGTGCAGAACACGCCGATGATCGGCGTTCCCTCGTCCTTGAGCTGTTTGACGGTCAGGAAGGAGTTGCGGCGCTGGTCCGCAAATTCCTCAAACATAGCCGGCAAATCCTTTTTGAGTTCAACCATGGTCAAATGCTTCCTTTCTCATGTTGTTGGGTTATCTTCTCGCCTTGCGGTAGCCGAGCACCGCCGCGCCGATGGCGCCGTTGTACTGGCTGAGCGGATGGGTCTGCACGTCCTGCGTGCCGAGATACTGCGCAAGCGAGGCGCGGATGGTCTCCGACCGGGCAAGCCCGCCGGAGAAGAAAACGCGCGGCTGCGGCGGCGTGAGCTTCTGCGCGAAGACCGCCGTGCGGCGGCAGATGGAGTGGATACAGCCGAGGACGATGTCGCCCGGCGGCGTTTCCTGCGCAAGAAGGCCGATGATCTCGCTCTCGGCAAAAACGGCGCACATACTGTTGATGGTCACGGGCGAGGCGTGCGCAACAAATTCGTCGAGCCTTGCAATATCGCTGCCGACGCGCGCCATCGTCATCTCAAGAAAGCGGCCTGTGCCGGCCGCGCATTTGTCGTTCATCAGAAAATCGCACACCTGCCCCGCCTCGTTGAGCAGGATGACCTTGCTGTCCTGCCCGCCGATGTCGATGACCGTGTCGCAGCCGGGAGAGAGGAAGGCCGCGCCCGCGCCGTGGCAGGTGATCTCGGTGATGACCTTGTCCGCCTCGCTCAGCAGCTCGCGCCCGTAGCCCGTGGCAACGACGAAGGCGGTGTCCTCCGTCTTCATTTCCTCGTACAGCCGGCGCATGACCTGACCGGGGTTGGTGCCGCTCGGCTCCATGCGGCAGGCGATGATCTTCTCGCCGTCGAACAGCGCCGCCTTGGTCATGGCAGAGCCGGAATCGATGCCCATCGTGATCATAGCAGTGCTCCTTTTTAAACTCGCATATTGTACCAATGATACCACCGGGGCCGCTCTTTCATCCAATCGATTTTTTTGCTCTTTCGCGTCCTATTGATTTATTTTTCCGATGGCTGATCGTGGATGCAAAAAAGCGCCGCCCCTCAGCAGGGCGGCGTTGCTTCGCGCAGCTCATGCAGGAATCGGCCCAGCGCGGGATTCTGGTTGCCGCTCTGCCATGCTGCGATGATCTCTTCCTCCTCCCCCTCTCCCACGAGCGGGACGAAGACGAGGTTATCGGCGTTGTAGAGCCGGTCGGTGCAGTAATCGGGCAGGAGCGAAACGCCCTCCTCTGCCGCGACCATCATCAGGATGCTTTCGGTGTCCGCCGAGCGGAAGAGAATGTTGGGCTTGTAGCCCGCCTCGACATAGCGCTGCATGAAAAAGGCGTCGCCGTAAGAGTCTGGCGCGGCGTCCGGGGACATATATAAGATATTCTCCCCGCGCAGCTCCTGCCGCGTGATCTGGCGGCGCTGCGCAAGCCGATGGCCCGCGTAGAGCGCGACGACGAGCCGCGCCTTTTCGACCGTTCGGAACGCAACGCCCTCCTGCGTGCGCAGGTTCGTCGAGTCCCAGGTGAAGACGATGTCATACTCCTGATGCAAAAGTCCCGCCGCCAGCACGTCGGTCGAGCAGCGGTAGAAGGTGATGAGCACGTTGCTGTTCTTCTGGTGGAAGTGGCGCATCAGCACCGAGAGGTCGCTGCGCTCGTAGCCGCGCACATAGCCCACGCGCAGCGTACCGGTCAGGCCCGTCGCCGCGTCGTGCACGCGCTCCTGCGCGCTGCTCATGCGCTCCAAGATCGCCTTCGCGTCCAGAAGGAAGGATCTCCCCGCGCTCGTCAGGCTCACCGGGCGGGTGCTGCGGTCAAAAAGCTCGCAACCAAGCGTCTCCTCCAGCAGATGAATCTGCTGCGTCACGGCGGTCTGCGAGATGTAATACTGCTCCGCCGCCTTTGTGAAGCTGCGGTGCTCTGCCGCGGCGACAAAATAGCGCAATTGGTTTCGGTTCATGCGTGCCCCTCCTACATCATAAGTTTTACTTATTATATCATCAAGGAATCGGTCTTGTAAAGCGTCGTTTCCTGCGTTAAGATAAGCGCAACGTTCATCACTCATTCACATTTCACAAGTGAGGTAACCTACATGAAACGCGAATCCTTCCGCTCCCGTCTGGGCTTTCTGCTCGTCAGCGCAGGCTGTGCCATCGGCATCGGCAACGTCTGGCGCTTCCCCTATGTGACCGGCAAAAACGGCGGCGGCTATTTTGTTCTCTTTTACATCCTGTGCCTGCTCGTCATGGGCGTTCCCGTGCTGACGATGGAGCTGGCCGTCGGACGGGCGAGCCGCAAGAGCGCCATTCTCTCCTACAAAACGCTGGAAAAGCCCGGCGCGAAGTGGCACATTCACGGCTGGTTCTGCATGATCGGCTGCTACCTTCTGATGATGTACTACACGACCGTTTCCGGCTGGATGGTGAGCTACTTTTACCGTTTTCTGACCGGCAAGTTCTATGCCGGGATGCCCGCGGAGGACGCCTCCGCCGTCTTCGGCGAGCTGCTGTCAAATCCCACGGAGATGGGCGGTCTGGCCGTTGCCATCGTCATCATCGGCTTCATCATTTGCAGCCGCGGCCTCCAGAAGGGTCTTGAGCGCGTCTCCAAGGTCATGATGCTCGCGCTGCTCGCGCTCATCCTCATCCTTGCCGGTCACAGCCTGACGCTCTCCGGCGCGGCGGAGGGCATGAAGTTCTACCTGCTGCCCTCGCTCGATTCCATCCGCGAAAACGGCCTGCGCAGCCTCATCACCGACGCGATGAATCAGTCCTTCTTCACCCTCTCGCTCGGCATTGCGGCGATGGAGATCTTCGGCAGCTATATGTCCGACGATCACACCCTCGCCGGTGAGTCCATCCGCATCTGCGCGCTCGATACCTTCGTTGCGCTCATGGCCGGTACGATCATCTTCCCCGCGTGCTTCTCCTACGGCGTTGCGCCCGACAATGGCCCGTCCCTTCTCTTCATCACGCTGCCGCAGGTCTTCGTCAACATGGCGGGCGGCCGCTTCTGGGGCACGCTCTTCTTCCTCTTCATGATCTTTGCCAGTATGTCGACGGTGCTGGCGGTGTTTGAAAACATCCTCGCCATCTGCATGGATACCTTCGGCTGGGACCGCAAAAAGGCCGTGCTCATCAACTGTGTGCTCCTCGCGCTTTTGAGCCTCCCCTGCGTCTTCGGCTACAATCTCTGGAGCGACTTCCATCCCATCCCCGGCAAGGACGTGCTCGACAGCGAGGACTTCCTCGTGAGCAACCTCCTGCTGCCCATCGGCTCTCTTGTCTACCTCCTCTTCTGCGTGACCAGATGGGGCTGGGGCTTCGACAAATATCTTGCCGAGGTCAACAAGGGCGCGGGCATCAAGATCTCGCCCAAGCTCAAGCCCTATTTCCAGTGGGTGCTGCCGATCCTGATCGTCATCATTCTGCTGCAGGGGCTGCTGTAATCACGCTTTACCCGCTCTCTCATCTCTCTCATTTTTTAAAGACAGGAGCCGCAGTGATCGTCACTGCGGCTCCTGCCTTTTTGCGATTATGAACTCCGTGTAAATTCTGACATAACTCGTATGATTATTTATATAAATCTCTTGACATTTTTTGAGCGCGTGCTATGATGCCATCAGAAAGAAAAGAAATCAAGGAGGCGCAGAATGAAAAAGAACCTGTACAGTCTGACCCTGTCGGACGAGGTGGTGCGCGAGGTCGACGCGCTGGCCCATCGCATGGGCACGAACCGCTCGGCGCTGGTGAACCGCATCCTTGCCGAATATGTTTCCGTGCCGACGCCCGAGCGCCGCTGGAACGATATCTTCGAAGCCATCGAGGAGCTGATGACGCCCACGCGCGAGCTGGTGCCGTTCTTTGCCCCCGGCTCGTCCACGATGTCGCTCAAGTCGAGCCTTTCGTACAAATACCGCCCGACGGTCAAGTACGAGGTCGACCTCAGCGCGGCCGACGGACGGACGATGGGCACGCTGAACATCGTCTTCCGCACGCAGTCGGCCTCGCTCATCGCCGCGATGACGAGCTTCTTCCGCCTGTGGGTGCAGATTGAGGACAAGTGCCTCGCCCCGCTGCTCGGCAGCTCCATCGCCTGCTCGCTCTACGACGGGCGCTTCGTCCGTCCGCTCGCCATGCCGCGCGGCAAATCTTTGACTGCCGACGATGTGGCAGGCGCGATCAGCGCATATGTGCAGCTCTTCGACCGGCTGCTCAAGGGCTATCTCGACGGTTCGCTCTCGGCGAGCGACGTGGAAATGGCCTACCGCGGCGATCTGCGAAGCAGAGCGCTGCTCATCTAAGAAACTCCATTGTAAAAAACACGAATTTGAGGTGAACTTGAATGAATGCTGAAAAATATACGCAAAAGGCTTTGGATGCCGTCAAGACTGCGCAGAGCATGGCGCAGGAAAACGGCAACCAGTATGTCACCAGCGAGCATCTGCTCTACGCCCTGCTCGATCAGGACGGCGGACTGATCGGCTCGCTCTTCGGAAAGATGGGCGTCGACTGTGACGGTCTTCTCTCCGAGATCGATACCCTCATCCACAAGCTCCCGCGCATCTCCGGCGGCAGCGGCGAGGTCTATGCCTCGCCCGAGGTCGGCAAGATCCTGAATCTCGCCGAAAAGACCGCCGAAAAGCTGCACGACGAGTACCTCTCCGTCGAGCATCTGATGCTCGCCATCTTCTCCGAGGGCTCGCAGAACGTGCGCCAACTCCTCGCTGACCACGGCATCACGAGAAGCCGCTTCTCCGATGAGCTCGCGAAGGTCAAGACCGGCCCTGTGACGAGCGATAATCCCGAGGATTCCTACGATGCGCTCAAGAAATACGGCACCGACCTCGTTGAGCGCGCACGCACGAACGAGCTTGACCCCGTCATCGGCCGTGACGCAGAGATCCGCAACGTCATCCGTATCCTCTCCCGTAAGACGAAGAACAATCCCGTGCTCATCGGTGAGCCGGGCGTCGGCAAGACGGCCATCGCCGAGGGACTTGCCCAGCGTATCGTGCGCGGCGATGTGCCCGAAGGGCTCAAGGACCGCACGATCTTCTCGCTCGACATGGGCGCGCTGATCGCGGGCGCAAAGTACCGCGGCGAATTTGAAGAGAGACTCAAGGCCGTTTTGAACGAGGTCAAGAAGTCCGAAGGCAAGATCATCCTCTTCATCGATGAGCTGCACACCATCGTCGGCGCGGGCAAGACCGAGGGCAGCATGGACGCCGGCAACCTCCTAAAGCCCCTGCTCGCCCGCGGCGAGCTGCACTGCATCGGCGCGACCACGCTCGACGAGTACCGCCAGTACATTGAAAAGGACGCAGCGCTCGAGCGCCGCTTCCAGCCCGTTATGGTCAACGAGCCGACGCTTGAGGACACCATTTCCATCCTGCGCGGCCTGAAGGAGCGCTATGAGATCTATCACGGCGTGCGCATCCACGACAATGCGCTCGTCGCCGCCGCGACGCTTTCCGACCGCTATATCACCGACCGTTTCCTGCCTGACAAGGCCATCGACCTTGTCGATGAGGCCTGCGCGATGATCCGCACGGAGATCGATTCCATGCCCGCAGAGCTTGACGACCTGCGCCGCAAGATCATGCAGCAGGAGATCGAAGAAATGGCCCTCAAGAAAGAGGACGACCAGCTCTCGCGCGACCGTCTCGAAGAGCTCAAGCGCGAGCTTGCCGACGAGAAGGAGCAGTTCAACGCCATGAAGTCCCGCTGGGAGGCGGAAAAGAGCGGCGTGGACAGCGTAAAGGAGCTAAAGTCCAAGATCGAGCAGATGAACGGCGAGATCGAGCGCGCGCAGGCGAACCTTGAATACGAAAAGGCCGCCAAGCTCAAGTACTCCGACCTCCCTGCCCTTGAAAAGCAGCTCAAGGACGCCGAAGCCGCAGCCGAAAAGCACACGGGCGAGAACTCCATGGTGCACGACACCGTGACCGAAAACGAGATCGCCGACATCGTCGGCAAGTGGACGGGCATTCCCGTCAGCCGCCTGATGGAGGGCGAGCGCGAAAAGCTGCTGCGCCTCGACGAGATCATCCACAAGCGCGTTGTCGGTCAGGACGAGGCGGTGCGCCTCGTCACTGAGGCCATCCAGCGCTCGCGGGCCGGCATCGCGGACCCGAACCGCCCCATCGGCAGCTTCCTCTTCCTCGGCCCCACGGGCGTTGGCAAGACGGAGCTTGCAAAGTCCCTCGCCGACTGTCTCTTTGATGATGAGCACAACCTCGTGCGCATCGATATGACCGAGTATATGGAGAAATTCTCCGTCTCGCGTCTCATCGGCGCGCCTCCGGGATACGTCGGCTACGACGAGGGCGGTCAGCTCACCGAGGCCGTGCGCCGCAAGCCCTACAGCGTGGTGCTGTTCGATGAGGTCGAAAAGGCGCACCCGGACGTCTTCAACATCCTGCTGCAAATTCTCGACGACGGCCGCATCACCGACTCGCAGGGCCGCACGGTGGACTTTAAGAACACCATCATCATCCTGACATCGAATCTCGGCTCCTCCGAGCTGCTCGACGGCATCCAGCCGGACGGCAGCATTTCGGAAAACGCCCGCGCCGCCGTCATGGGCGAGCTGCGCCGCGCGTTCCGCCCGGAGTTTTTGAACCGTCTCGACGAGATCATTATGTTCAAGCCGCTCACGAAAGAAAACCTCTCCGGCATCATCGACATCCTGATGGAAGGTCTCAAGAAGCGCCTTGCCGACAAGACCCTCAAGCTCGAGGTCACGGATGCCGCCAAGAGCCTCATCATCGAGCGCGGCTTCGACCCGATCTACGGTGCGCGCCCGCTCAAGCGCTATCTCCAGAGCGCGGCGGAGACGCTCATCGCCAAGGAGATTCTGCGCGGCGACCTCGCCGCGGGCAGCACGCTCCTGCTCGACGCGGAAAACGGCGAACTCAGCTGCCGCAAGAAGTAAACAGACGCGAAAAGCCGCCCGAAAGGGCGGCTTTTCTCCTTTCGCTACCGATAGTAGCAGGATACTTGGTAGACTTTTGCTAAAAAAACTGCTATGATAGCGCCATCAAAGAAAAGGAGATACGCTCATGAGCAACGAACTCGGCGCGCGCATCCGGATGCTGCGCAGGGAGCGTGGGCTAACGCAGGAGGCGCTGGCACAGGCGCTCGAGGTTTCGCGGCAGGCGGTCACCAAGTGGGAGGACGGCTCGTCGCTGCCGAGCACGGCGAACCTCTTTGCGCTTGCGGTTTTTTTTTCTGTTCCGCTCGCAGAGCTGACCGGTACGCCGGAGAGCACTTCTCCCGCGCCGCCCGCTACGGGTGTATCGGAAAAAGAACGCCGCACGCGCACAAAGTTTTTGACCATCGGCGCGTGTGTACTGCTCGCTGTCAGCGTGCCGGTGCTCCTCTGGTGCGCGGTGCAGCATTTCAATAATGCAAGTCTGCCTATTCCGGAACCGTATTGGTATTCCGTGCCAAGTGAAGAAGAAATCATTGGTGCCGCTGAAACCATAACGGGAATCTATGTCATCAGCAAATTCCCCACCTGGCTGTTTTTGAGCGCGGTATCGCTCTTCGCCGTGGGAGTCGGCGTTCTGTTCGGCTTGCTATTTAAGCGTTGGAAAGGAAAATCACATGACAGGCAGAGATAAGATTTTGCTGCCGCTGCTGCTCATCGTTCTTCTTGTCGGCTGCGGCAAAACGAACGATGGCCTGACCATCGAGGGCCACGACTGGACGTCGACGCAGGCCATTGACAGCACGGGCGATCCCATCGACCTCCCCGCCCTCACCTGCACGGCGCAGGACGGCTCGCTGAGCGTCATGAGCGCGGACGGCAATGCGCAGCAGAGTGGGACATACTCTCTCGCGCAGCGCGATGCAAACAGCGTCTTTTATGCTCTCTCGCTCGGTGGCGAGAGCGGCACGGCTGTCGTCAGCACCACAGAATATGTGGACGCTGACGGTAAAAAGGAAAGCGAATATACGCTCATCCTCTCGCTCCCCGATCAGACAGTCTACTTCCGCGCGGATCTGGACGACTGAACCAATCGAATCAAGGCAAGAAAAAGCCGCCCGAAAGGGTGGCTTTTTCTGTAAAGCAAATTCACTTGATTCGTCTTGCGATCTCTTCGTCCGCGAGCGCTGTCACGCCTGAAAAGTCCATACAGGGGCGGTAGAGTGCCTCCAGCGCATCGTGCGCTTCCTTGGCGCTTGCGAGCGCTGCGACCGCCTCCTCCCGCAGCGAAGCTTCCACGCGGCAGGTAAGGCGCAGCTTTGCCTTCTGCGCGCGCGTGAGCCGTTCCTCCGCCATCGCGTCGAGCCGCAGGCGGCGGTAGGGCTTTCCCCCGTAGGGAATGCGCGCGTTTGTCGTGACGAAGGCAAGGCCGCGCTCAGGGATGAGCAGGTGCTGCCACTCCTTTGGCCGGTCGGGATTCAGGCAGGCAATGACGTCAAAGCGCTTTTCCCGCGCCGAGCGCGCGGTGCTTTGCAGCAGCTCGCTCCCCAGCCCCGCGCTGTCGCAGAGCGCATAGACGCGCGGGCAGAGCGCCTCCACCGTGTCAAAGCAGCAGAGATCTCCCCTGTGCGTCAGGCCGCCGAGGAAAATGTAGTCAATTTGCCCGCTGCCGCTTCCCTCGCCTTTCAGTTCGCGCGTGAGAATGGCGTTTGCGCGGCGGCGGAGCTTTGCAAAGTCCATCTGCGCGTGCATCGCCACGCGCCGTTCGCTTGCGACCTCGTCCATCGCGCGCAGGGCATGGTAGGCGCTGCGATAGTGCGCGCGGTACTTATCGCTTTGCGCGACGATCTCCGCGCGTCGCGCCTTGGCCGCGTCCACATCGCAAAAGCGCGACAAATCGACATAGCGCTCGCAGGCGACGGCGTAGCGCGGCTCGAGCGCGTGGGGCGCGGTGCCGTCCACGATGGCCGCGCGGCGGTCTAAAAAAATCGCGCCGTCGAGCGAATCGGGGTCGCCCGAGCAGCGGACATAAACGACCCGCTCGCCCGCGCGCTCCATCGCCTCCCCCACGCGGCGCATGAAGCTCGATTTGCCGCAGCCCGCGCTGCCCTTGAGGATCGCGAGATCGTCGAGCCGCCCGCCAAGGAGCTGATCGTAGAGCGAATAGAAGCCCTCACCGCTGTTTGCGCCGAGAAAGCAATAGACCGGCTTCATAAAATCCCTCCCAAAATTGATCTTTCTCCATAGCCTATGCGCGCGATTCCGTTCTCGCTCCCCTTTTGCGGACGCGGCGCGGCATATTGCAGTCCGCATAGAAAAAAGGCCCTGCCCGGAAGCTACCGGCAGGGCCTTTTGCGTATCGATTTACTCCGTGAAGATCTTATCCTCGGCGCGGCGCGTGTAGTCGCGCTCGAGCATCGCGCGGTGCGAGAGGAAGGCGGGATCATCGAAGAACTTCGCCCCCGTCGGGCAATTGCGTACGCAGGAGTGGCACTTGATGCAAATGCCCGCGACCTCCGTCACATCGTCGGGGTTGATCGAGCCCATCGGGCAGAGGGAGGCGCACACGCCGCAGCGGGTGCACTTTTCCGTGTCGGTCTTGGGCTTGGCCTTCAGGAAGACCTTCGGCTCGCCGTCCAGTCCCAGCGGACGGTAATAGGGCGCGTCCGCGTCGCCGTCGACCGTGACAGGTGCGGGGAAGTCCGTCATCTTCACGATGCGGCCCACGACCGCCGAGCCGAGCTTTGCAAGCTCCGCCATATCGTCGGAGTCGGGGCGGCCATCGGCCAGCGCGTCGGTAAAGGCGTGGCGGCAGGCGAAGGCGCCCGCGCCGATGGTATGGAAGCCGTCGCCCTCGAGACAGGCGCAGAGCTCGGCAAGGGAATTGTCGAAGCTGCGGTTGCCGAACGTTACGACCGGCACAGCCAGCGCGCCGTTTCCACGGAAGCCGGACTTCACAAAGTCGAGCAGCTTATTCGGCAGCTTTCCCGCATAGGTCGGCATACCGAAGATGACAAGGTCGCCCTCGGCAAAATCATAGGTTTCCTCGCGCGCGGCGGGGAGCGTGAAATCGCGCACCTCGAGCGGGACGTCAAAGCTGACGGCCAGTGCGTTTGCAAGCGTGGTGGTCACCTTTCTGGTGTTGCCGGTAGCGCTGAAATAGACTGCGTAGACCTGAGTGATGTTCATGGCTTCTGCCTCTTCTTTCTTTATTGTTCGGGGCGCTGCCCGGCTTTACAGGGAAAAATCCTCGGACGTGTACTTGTCGTTCAGCGTGGCGGGACGGGGCGGCACACGCTTGAGCGGATCGTAGCAGAAATGGCGGCAGTGGTCGGCCGAGTCGACGATGCCGCGGCGGGAGCAGACGACCTGCGCGTCGTTGATGACGCTGCCGCTCTTGCAGTAGGCACAGTGCTTTTCAATGTCCTTGCGGAACAGATGGAACATAGTCTCTCCCCTCTCTCGTTGTTACAGGCTGCGGACGATGAGCTTGCCGTCCTCCATCGCGGCGTGCAGCTGCGTGACGGGATGCTCGTAGGAATCGATGATCTGGCTCGCCATCTCGTCCTCCAGCTCCTTCTGGATGGTGCGGCGCAGGTTGCGCGCGCCATAGGTCGCGGAATAGGACTTCTTGACGAGATACTCCTCAACCGCCTCATCCCATGTAAAGTGCAGGCCCTTGTCTTCGAGGCTCTTTTGCAGTTCTTCGAGCATGATGCGGGCGATGCCGGCAAAGTTCTGCTCGTCGAGGCGGTTGAAGCAGATGACCTCATCCACGCGGTTCAGAAATTCCGGGCGCAGGAACTCGCCGAGCGCCTTCATCGCGCGGTCGCGGTTTTGCTCGTTGAGCGTGTGGCCGAAGCCGACGGTGCCCTCCTTGCGCTCCGAGCCTGCGTTGGAGGTCATGACAATGACGGTATTTTCAAAGTTCACCTTGCGGCCGTGGGAGTCGGTGATCTCGCCGTCGTCGAGAATTTGCAGCAGGACGTTCATCACGTCGGGATGTGCCTTTTCGATCTCATCGAAGAGGATGACGGCGTAGGGCTTGCGGCGGATCTTCTCGGTGAGCTGACCGGCCTCGTCATAGCCGACATAGCCCGGAGGCGAGCCGACGATGCGGGAGACGGAGTGCTTTTCCATGAACTCGGACATATCGAGGCGGATGAGCGCGTCGGGCGAATTGAAGAGGTCCTGCGCAAGCTGCTTGACAAGCTCAGTCTTGCCGACGCCCGTGGGGCCGACAAAGATGAAGCTCACGGGCTTGTGCTTGGGCGAGATGCCCACGCGGTTGCGGCGGATGGCGGCGGAAACGGCCTTGATGGCCTCGTCCTGACCGACGATATGTTCTCTCAGGCGCTTGTCGAGCTCGCTCAGGCGGCGGAACTCGTCCTCGCGGATGCGCGAGGCGGGGATCTTCGTCCACAGCTCGATCACGCGGGCAAGGTTGTCCATCGAAAGCTGCGGCTCGCCCAGCGCGCAGAGCGCGTCAAGCTCCTCCTGCGCCTTCATGGTGAGGCTCTTGAGCTCGGCGAGGCGCTCGAAATCAGGCTCCTCCGCGCCCTGCAGCAGCTCGCGTTCCCTGTTATAATCCTCGATCTCGCGGCGCAGCTCCATGCGGCGGTTGATGTTCTTGTCGTGCAGGTTGAGATCGGAGCAGGCCTCGTCGATGAGGTCGATGGCCTTATCGGGCAGGAAGCGGTCGGTGATGTAGCGCTCAGAGAGCAGCACAGCCTGACGCAGGATGCCCTCGGGAATCCTGACGCCGTGGTACTGCTCATAGTAGTGGGCGATGCCCTTGAGAATCCTGAGCGTATCCTCCATGTTCGGCTCGTTGACCGTGACGGGCTGGAAGCGGCGCTCGAGCGCGGTGTCCTTTTCGATGTGCTTGCGGTACTCGGTGAAGGTCGTCGCGCCGATGACCTGGATCTCGCCGCGGGAAAGGGCGGGCTTTAAGATGTTGGCGGCGTTCATGCTGCCCTCTGCGTCGCCCGCGCCGACGATGTTGTGCACCTCGTCAATGACGAGGATGACGTTGCCCATCTTGCGGATCTCCTCGATGAGACCCTTCATGCGGCTTTCAAACTGGCCGCGAAACTGCGTGCCCGCGACAAGCGCGGTGAGGTCGAGAAGATAGACCTCCTTGCTTCTGAGCTTGAAGGGCACTTCGCCTGCGACGATGCGCTGGGCAAGCCCCTCGGCGATGGCGGTCTTGCCGACGCCCGGCTCGCCGATGAGGCAGGGGTTGTTCTTCTGGCGGCGGTTGAGGATCCGGATGACGCGCTCGATCTCCTCCGCGCGGCCGATGACCGCGTCGAGCTTGCCGTCGCGTGCGCGCTGGGAGAGGTTGATGCAGTAGGAGTCAAGGAACTTGTGCTTGCTCCCCTTTTCGACCTTTTTTCCGCTGCGCGGGCTCTGAGGCTGCTCTGCGTCGCCCGCGGGCGCATCGCCTGCGGCGGGGCTGCCGCCGAAAAAGCGGCTCAGGAACGGGAAGGTCGCGGTCTTGCCGTCCTCTTCGTCGTCGTTTTCGGGATCGTCGGCGTCGGTCAGTCCTTCAAGATTCTCCGCGCCGCCGAAGGCGCCCATCATTTCGTTGGAGATCGTATCGAGGTCTTCGTCGGTGATGCCCATGCGGCGCATCATATCATTCACCTGCGGAAGGCCGAGGTTCTTCGCGCACTTGAGGCACAGGCCCTCGTTCACGTTCTGGCCGTTTTCCTGGCGGGTGATGAACACGACGGCGATATTCTTTTTGCATCTGGAACAGAGTTGTGGCTGCATGGTATGTCCTCCTTGGGGTAAAATCAGGGTAAAAGCGCGGACAGAACGCCGCGCGGGGTCTGGCTCATGAAAAAGCTGAGAAGATAGGTGCCTTCATGTGCGGAGAATGCCTTGAAGCCGAGCTTCGGCGCAAGAGCGCAGACGAGAAAGAGCAGCAGCGCGCTCTGGGCGAGGCCGAACAGTCCGCCGCCGACGGTGTTGAGGGTGTTCAGCACCGGCAAGCCCAATGCCTTGTCAACAACTGCTATCACAAGGCGGAGCAGCAGCGACAGCACAAGAAAGCACAGCAAGAATACGATCGTTCGCACCACGCTGCCAAGCAGCGTCCGCACGGCGGTGAGCGCCGCCTCCTGTGCGGCAGAGCGCAGCGATCTGCGCACCGCGCCGTCAAGGTCGAAGTGCAGCAGGTTCTTGAGAAGGCCCGTCACAGCGAGCGGCGAGCTTTCATCGCTTGCTGTTTCCGGCGCGGGCGAAGCGATATTCGCGCCTTCGCCCGGCTGCTCCTCCTGCGGCTCCGTGCCTTCCGGCGCGGGCGAATGCCCTGCGGCGTCGAACCACTCCTGCACGCTCTTTTCCGCGCGCGGCATCAGCGCCTCCGTCACAGGCCCGGTGAGCGCATCGGTCAGAAGCGACGCGCCGATGAGCGCGGCTAGAATGGCCGTAAGCGCCATGAGGCTCCGGAACAGGCCGCGCCTTGCGCCCAGCACAACGCCGAGCACGAGCACGAGTGCAAAGACCGCATCGATCATGAGACCATTATTCACGTTCTTCGCACTCCTTTCAAGTCATAAATTGTAACATTTTTAGCGATTTACAGAAATTACGGAATATAAAGCCAGGCGGAAGACGAGCCGACGAGCACCGCCGTGCCGTCCGAGCGCATCAGGACGGAGCGGGCGTATTCCGTGCCGTCGAGCCGCGCGTATTCCTCGAGCTGGGGGGTGTAGATCACGAGACTGTCGCTGTAGAGCACCGCGATATAGCGGCCCGCGGCGGACATGGACAGCACCTCGCCGGTCACATCAAGGCTTGCAAGGGTCGAGCCGTCCTGCGCGACGGTGACGAGCTTCATCGCGCTGCCCGAGCGGTAGCGGCCGAGGAGCAGCGCGGCAAAATTCTCACCGTTCAGGCTCTGGCCGCGCAGGTAGGGATATTCAAAGCGGTAGCTGCCCGAGAGCGAGCCTTCCGCCGTGAAGAGCGTGAGGCCCTCGTCCGTCAGGCACGCGAGCGTTCCGGCGACGCTGCCGGTCGAAAGGAGAAGCGAGCCTGTGAGCGTGTTGACCGCCGTCGGCTTGTCGCTGCCGAGGGAGTAGACGTTCACCGTGTCTGCAAAGCTGCCGCCCGACTCGCCGAGCGTCACGGCGGCCATGTGCTTGCAGTCGCGCAGCACCGCCGCGTCGATGACGTAGCGCTCGGAGGAATGGAACGCAAGGACCTTCTCGCCCGAGGCGTCGTACATCGTGACGGCGGATTTGTAGCCGCTCTTTTCCGCGTTGAGCGCCATATAGTCGGACGAGTTGAGCGAGACGGACAGAATGTCGCCGCTCAGGTCGCTGCTCATGTCGCGCACGAGGCCGCTCGCGGAGAAAACGAGCAGCGACCGCCCGCCGATGTCATACACCGCGGCGGTCTGCCCGCCGACGGCGATGGCCGGGGTCGTGAGCTTCACATTCTCGCTGCAAACGATGCTGCCGTCGCTTCCGAGCACGGAAACGTTCGTCGTCGAGGCGACGATCAAGTGGTCGCCGAGCAGTGCGAAGACATTGCTTCGGTCGTTGCTGAAGGAATAGAGCTCTGCCTTGCCCTGTTCGTCCTGCTGCACCTTGTTGTAGGAAAAAAGGCGCCGGACGCTGTCAAGGCTGCTCAGGTCCTTCCATGCCGCGGCGACGACCACGGCCAGCACGACCACGAGCGTAAGGATGACCGTCAGCACCCGTTTGCCGCGGCGCGGCGCGGCCTGCGAGCGGCGGATCTCCTCGCGGATATTCTCTTCCTCTCTGCGGTCAGTCATTGAGTCGTTCATCCTCATACCATAGTCTAGTCATGTACAGTCCGCCCGGCGGCACGGTGGGCCCTGCGAGCGAGCGGTCGCCGGAGGCAAGGATCTCGGGAATGTCCTCGGGCGTGAGCTTGCCCTCGGCGGCGTAGAGCACGGTGCCGGTGATGGCCCGTACCATGTTATACAGAAATCCGTCCGCGCAGACCTTGAGCTCCAGAAGATCGCCCGAACGCGACACGCGGCAGTAGTGCACGGTGCGCACGGTGGTCTTCGTCTCCGTGCCGACGGAGCGCACGGCCCTGAAGTCGTGCGTGCCCTCGAAGGCGCGCGCCGCGCGGTCCATCACCTCTTCATCGAGGTGTTTGGGGTAAAAGTAGGCGCGGTCGACGTAGAACGGATTTTTGATGCGGGAGTTAAAAATGCGGTAGGTGTATTCCTTCTTTTGGCACGAGAGGATGGCGTTGAAATCGTCCGCCGCCTCGAGCGCCTCGCGCACGACGATATCCTCGGGCGTGTGCGTGTTCACGGCAAAGGGCAGGCGCTCAACCGGAATGCGGGAATTCGTATGGAAATTCGCAACGTAGCGCTCGGCGTGCACGCCGGCGTCCGTGCGGCCGCAGCCGACGAGCTTGACGCTCTCGCCGCAGACCTTCGAAAGTCCCTTTTCCATCGTCTCGCAGACGCTTGAAACGGTCTTCTGCACCTGCCAGCCGTGGTAGGCGCTGCCGTTATACATGAGCTTGAGGGCAATGTTTCGCATAAAAGCGTCCTTTCTCAGCGCAGCACGATGACGACAGCCACCAGCGCCGCGTAATAGCCGAGCACAAGGTAGTCGCGCGTCTCATAGCGCAGCACGTTGAGCTTCGTGCGGCCCTCGCCGCCGTGGTAGCAGCGGCACTCCATGGCCGTGGCCAGCTCGTCGGCGCGGCGGAAGGCGCTGACGAAGAGGGGCACGAGCAGCGGCACGAGCGCCTTGGCGCGCTGCATGAGGCTGCCGGTCTCAAAGTCGGCGCCGCGCGCCTTCTGCGCGGACACGATCTTATCCGTTTCCTCGATGAGCGTGGGGATGAAGCGCAGCGCGATGGACATCATCATCGCCAGCTCGTGCACGGGGAGCTTGATGGCCTTGAGGGGGTTCAGCAGGCTCTCTAGGCCGTCCGTCAGGCGGATGGGCGAGGTCGTATAGGTGAGCAGGAACGTGCCCATGATCAAAAGCGTGATGCGCAGCATCATCGTAAAGGCCGCGCGCACGCCCTCGAGCGTCATGTGGAAGATCCAGAAGTGCCAGATCTCCTTGCCGGGCGTATAGAAAAGGTTCAGCACCGCCGTGAAGGCGATGATGAACAAAACGGGCTTGAGCCCCTTGAAGAGCGCCTTCACGCTCACGCGCGAGATGCGCACGGCGATCACGAGCGTCAAAACGAGGATGCCGTAGGCAAGGTAGCTCTTGGCGGTGAAGAGCGCCACGATGTAGAGCACCGTGATGAGCAGCTTCGTGCGCGGGTCGAGCTTATGGGCGAGCGTATCGCCCGGAAAATACTGTCCGAGCGTGATATCCTTCAGCATTTCCTGCCGCCCCCCTTCTTCAGCGCGACAAGCTCCGCGCTCAGCTCCTCCACCGTGTAAACATCGGGCGAGATGGCAAGTCCCCGTTCGCGCAGCGCCATGGCGATGCGTGTGACCTGCGGCACGTCGAGTCCCGCGCCCATCAGCTCGTCGCCGCGGGCAAAGACCTCGCGCGGCGTGCCGCTCATGAGCACATGGCTGTCGGACAGTACCACGATGCGGTCAACGTTTTTCGCGATCTCCTCCATGCTGTGGCTCACGAGCACAACGGTCGTGCCGCGCTCGCGGTGGAATTCGCGGATGTTTGCAAGCAGGCTCTCTCTGCCCTGCGGGTCAAGGCCCGCGCTCGGCTCATCGAGCACGAGCACCTCGGGCTCCATCGCAATAACGCCCGCGATGGCCACGCGGCGCTTCTGTCCGCCGGAGAGAGCGAAGGGCGACTTTTCCAGCAGCTCCTCCGAAAGCCCGGCAAAGCGCGCCGCCTCGCGCACGCGGCGGTCGATCTCGTCCTTCGATAAGCCCATATTCGTCGGGCCGAAGGCAATATCGCGATAGACCGTTTCCTCAAAGAGCTGATACTCCGGGTACTGGAACACAAGGCCCACGCGGAATCTCACGTCGCGTATCTTCTTGGGGTCGGCCCAGATGTCCTCCCCGCCAAGCAGGATGCGCCCGGAGGTGGGCTTCAAAAGGCCGTTCAGGTGCTGGATCAGCGTCGATTTTCCGCTGCCCGTGTGGCCGATGATGCCCAAAAATTCGCCGCGATAAATATCGAGCGACATATCCTGCACCGCACTGCGGCAGAAGGGCGTGCCCGCGCCGTAGGTGTGCGTCAGGTTTTCTACACGAATGATCTCTTCCAAGGTTCTGTCCTCTTAGGTAAAATTTTTCATGATGGCGTCCGCGCACTCTTTCACGGTGATCGCGTCCGTCGGCACGTCCAGCCCCGCTTCGCGCAGGGAAAAGAGCAGCGAGACCGTGTCGGGCACGGCAAGGCCGATGTCCTCAAGCTCCTTTTTGCGGGTGAAGACCTCGCGCGGCGTGCCGTCCATCACGACAAGGCCGTCGTTCATCACGATCACGCGGTCGGCGTGCTCGGCTTCGTTCATGTGGTGGGTGATGAGCACCACGGTGATGCCCTGCTCGTAGTTGAGCTTTTCCACCGCCGCGAGCACCTCGCGCCGGCCCACGGGGTCGAGCATGGCGGTCGCCTCGTCGAGCACGATGCACTCCGGCTCCATCGCGAGCACGCCCGCGATGGCGATGCGCTGCTTCTGTCCGCCGGAGAGAAGGTGCGGCGCGTGCTTGACGTATTTCGACATCCCGACCGCCTCGAGCGCGTCGTCCACGCGCTTGCGGATCTCCTCGCTCGCTACGCCCAGATTCTCGGGCGCGAAGGCAACGTCCTCTTCGACGACGTTTGCGACGATCTGGTTATCCGGGTTCTGGAAGACCATGCCCACGCGCCTGCGGATCTCGAGCAAAAGCTCTTCGTTGCTCGTGTCCATGCCCTCAACGTAGACCTTGCCGCCGCTTGGCAGCAGAACTGCGTTGAAGGTCTTGGCAAGGGTCGATTTGCCGCTGCCGTTGTGCCCCAGCACCACGACAAAGCTGCCGCGCTCGATCTCCACGTCCACGCCGCGCAGCGCGCGCGTATTGCCCTCCCCTTCCGCGCCGGGATAGGTGAAGGCGAGGTCCTGTGTTTTTATCATTTCCATATCGGTGCGTTTCCTTTTGTTTATTCACTGAACCAGCGGCCCGTTGCGCCGCAGGGCAGCGCAAGCCCCGTCTCCGTTACGGGAAGGCCCAGCTCGTCCCAGGTGACCTTGCCGCCGTACTTTTCCGCGACCAGCAAGTGCAGCATATAGCCGAGCACGGACGGGGCAAGCCCTGTCGTATACGAGTTGATGATGACAAACAGCGGCTTATCGGAGAGGACCTGCGAGCAGAGCTTTACAAAGGGGTAGAGATTGTCCTCGAGCTTCCACACCTCGCCCCCCGGACCGCGGCCGTAGCTCGGCGGGTCCATGATGATGGCGTCGTAGGTCTTGCCGCGGCGGATCTCACGCTCGACAAACTTCGCGCAGTCGTCGATGATCCAGCGCACGGGCGCTTCGCCAAGGCCGCTCACGCGCGCGTTCTCGCGCGCCCAGTTGACCATGCCCTTCGCCGCGTCCACATGGCAGACCTGCGCGCCCGCCGCCGCGCACGCGACCGTCGCGCCGCCGGTGTAGGCAAAGAGGTTCAGCACGCGGATGGGTCTGCCCGCGTTTTTGATCTTCTCGCGCGCAAAGTCCCAGTTCACGGCCTGCTCGGGGAACAATCCCGTGTGCTTGAAGTTCATGGGCTTGACCTGAAAGGTGAGGTCCTTGTACTTCACCTGCCAGGATTCGGGGAGCTTGTCCTTATCCCAGTGTCCGCCGCCCGAGGACGAGCGGTAGTAGCGGCCCTGCGCGCTGCGCCAGCCGCGGTTCGTGTGCGGCGTCTCCCAGATGGCCTGCGGGTCAGGGCGCACAAGGGTCTGTTTGCCCCAGCGCTCCAGCTTTTCCCCGCCGCCGCAGTCAAGCAGTTCATAATCTTCCCATCCGTCTGCGATCCACATATCGTATCTCCTTCGCCGCAAGGCATAGTAGTTCATAATAATCGTGTTATTATACTACGTCCGCGCGGAGATAGTCAATGTATAAATCGTAAACGATACTTTATTTAAGTGTTTCCCGTTCTTTGCGATGGACTTTACTGCGCATCTGTGCTATGCTGACGAAAAGAAAACGATAGAAAGCCGGTCTTTTTTCATGGATAAACTGCTGCTTCACTCCTGCTGCGCGCCCTGCTCGGTCTACTGCGTGGACACGCTGCGCGCCGAGGGCATCGAGCCCGACTCACTCTGGTTCAACCCCAACATCCACCCGTGGACGGAATACGACGCGCGCCGCCGCACGCTGCTGGAATACGGCGAAAAGGAGCACCTTGCGGTGCATATTCTGGAGGATTATGGCCTGCGCGGCTTTGTCCGCGCCGTGAGCGGCGACATCGATCATCGCTGCGCGCACTGCTATACCCTCCGCCTCGGCACGGCGGCCAAATACGCCGCCGACCACGGCTACGACGCCTTCACCTCGTCGCTGCTCATCTCGCCCTATCAGGATCACGAGCTTTTGAAGGCCGTGGGGGAAACAATGGGCAAAAAGTACGGCGTTCCCTTCTATTACCGCGACTTCCGCCCCGGCTTTCGCGAGGGGCAGAACAAGGCGCGCGAAATGGGACTTTATATGCAGAAATACTGCGGCTGCATCTTCTCTGAAGAAGACCGCTATGAAACGAAGATCGAAAAGGCGAAAAAGCGCTACGCCGAGGAATGAGCATACGCAAGAGAGCACCGGGGCATCTGCCCCGGTGCTTTCTTGCGTTTTTTCACTCGATCAGCGCGCTGTGCGCAAGGCGCAGGCCGCGCTCCACGTCCTCGCGCGGCACGAAAACGCTCATCAGCCGCTCGCCGGTGACAACGGCGCAAGCCTTTACGCCGCCGCCCTCCAGCGCGGAAACGACCTTTTTCTTATATGCGCTGTCCGGCAGCGCGCGCCCGACGGCCGAGATGGACGCAAGCGGACTATTGCCGCTTTTTTGCTGCGTCACGCCGGTGACCGGCGCCTCCTCCCCCGCCTCGCACACGAGGCTGCCCGCGCTTTCTTCCCCGCATGACCTGACGGCGATGGGCACGGCGTACTTCTGCGCGAGTGCCACGCTGCGCGCATGCAGCACCTGCGCGCCCTTTTGCGCGAGCAGCAGCATATCGTCATACGAAATGCGCTCCCGGCGCAGCGCATCGGGGCAGATGCGCGGGTCGGCGGAATAGATCCCGTCCACATCGGTGTAGATGATGAGCTCGTCGGCGCGAAGCGCCGCGGCGAGCGCCACGGCGCTCGTATCCGAGCCGCCGCGCCCGAGCGTTGTGATATCGCCCTTCTCATCGAGGCCCTGAAAGCCCGTCACGACCACGATGCGCCCTCTTTCAAGCTCGCGCCGGATGCGCTCCGTGCCGACCGAATCGATCTGCGCATCGCCATGCACGCCGTCCGTGCGCACGGGCAGCTGCCATGCGCCCAGCGAGACCGCGTCCGCGCCCAGCGTTTTGAGCGCCATTGCCCCCAGCGCTGCGCTCACCTGCTCGCCCGAGGCGAGCAGCGCGTCCAGCTCGCGCTTATCGGGCGAGCCGGTCAGCTCATGTGCTTTTTCAAGCAGCATATCCGTTGTGTTCCCCTGCGCCGAGAGGACGACGACCACATCGCAGCCCTCGTCCCGGCGCTCCTTTGCGATATGTGCCATGCGCAGCAGACGTTCCGTGTCGCGCACCGAGCTGCCGCCGAATTTCTGCACGATCAGACTCATTTGCACCACTTCCAACAAAAAAATGGATCGGCAGACCGCCAACGCGGGCTCTGCCAATCCATCGTATGAAGGGGGACGAAACGCGGTGCCTCAGGCCGCGAGAATGTCGAAGCGGACCACGCCGTCGAGCGCGGAGGCCGTGGCCATCATCTCCTCGATCGACTCCTGCATCTCCGACGTTTCCGCCGAGATCGTCACCGCCGCGCAGCCGTTGGTCGGGATGCTCTGGTTGATCGTGAGAATATTTGCGCCCGATTCGGCAAAGATAGCAAGGACGTTGGACAAAACGCCCGGATTGTTCTTGAGCATGGCATAAAACGTGATGATGCGGCCCGTCTTCATATCGTTGAAGGGACGCACCGCGTCGCGGTACTTATAAAAGGCGCTGCGGCTGATGCCGACGGCGCGGGCAGCGTCGCCCGCCGTGCGCACCTCGCCGGACTGGAGCATCCGCTTGGCCTCGGCCACCTTGATGAAGATCTCGGGCAGCGCGTCCGCCGAGACGATGTAAAATTTCGTAGCTGGCATCATATTTGTTTCTCCTATACGGTCATTTGTCTTTTATTTGGCCTCAATTTTAGCATACCGCTGCGCGGAATGCAACTACTATTTTCTCCGGGAGGTGGCGTCGCTTGCGCGAGGAAGCACTGCGCCGTTTTCTGCTCCTGTCTCTCTCCGCTGCGGCGGCGCTCGGCAGCTTTTATCTCTTCTTCCGCTATCTTCTCCCGTGGTGCCTGCCGTTTCTCATAGCGGCGCTTGTCGCCTCGCTGCTCGAGCCGATCGTGCTGCGCTGGCAGCGGACGCTCAATTTCCGGCGCGGCTTTTCATCGCTCGTCCTGACGCTGACGCTCCTCTTCCTTCTCGGAGGGCTATTGTCCCTTCTCTGGACGACGCTGCTCTCGCAGCTGGACGCGCTGCTTTCCGCCGCGCCCGCTTTTTTTGACGCGCTGCCCGAGGCGGCGGAGGGGCTTCTCGCCCGCTTGGAGCGCTCGGGCGCGCTGCGCTCGCCATGGCTCGAGGGCTTCCTGCGCGAGCGGCTTCTTCATGCCGTGAGCGACGCGGACAGCCTGCTGCGCGCGCTTTCCGCGCGGGCGGTGAGCGCGCTCACGGCGGCTGCATCGGCACTGCCGGGAGTCCTTCTCGCCGCTGCGACCTGCGTGCTTGCAATCTTCTTCACCTCCGCGTCCTACCCGGCGCTCCATGCAGCGCCGGGAAAGCTGCTGCCGCCGAAGACCCTTGCGGCGCTCCGCCGCCTTCGCTCTGGCGCGGCGGATTCCCTCGCGCGCTGGCTGCGTGCGCAGGCAATGCTCTCGTGTGTGACGTTTTTTGAGCTGCTGCTTGGCTTTTTGCTCATGCGCCAGCGCTATGCGCTGCTGCTCGCCCTTCTCATCACGCTGCTGGACGCGCTGCCCGTCTTCGGCACGGGCACGGCGCTCGTGCCGTGGGCGCTTTTTACGCTGCTCTTCGGCTTTCCGCCGCGGGCGATCGTGCTGCTCGCGCTGCATCTCTGCACGCTCATCACGCGCAACACGCTCGAGCCGAAGCTCATCTCCGCGCAGGCGGGCCTGCCGCCTGTTGCCTCGCTCTTTGCGATGTACCTCGGCTACTGCGCCTTCGGCGTTGCGGGGATGATCCTCTTTCCCTTTTTCCTCCTGCTGGTCTCGCAGGTCGCAAATGTAAGCGAAAGTAAAATCACTTGACAGTCGCTGCAAAGCAAAGGAAGGGCGGCCTTCCGGCCGTCCTTCCTTCTTCCTTTTATCTTCTTCCTTTTATCTTCTTCCTTTTATCTTCTTCCTTTTATCTTCTTCCTGCGCCGCCGCTATTCAGCAGCCAGTTGAGGAAATCGCCGTTGTCGCCAACGTCGCCGCCGGGAGTGCCGCCCGCTTCGCCGCCCTCGGCCGCGTCACCGCTGCCGGTCTCATCCGGATCAGGCGCGGGAGCCGGCGGCGTGATGTGCGTCGTGCACATACCGCTGTACATGAGGTCGCTGTAGAGCTGCACCGTGCCGCTGTTCGTGCGCACCGGCTCGCCCTCGGGGATCGAGGTGATCAGTCCCTCTGCAAGCTGGGCCTGATATGTTGCCTGCATCGCTGCGCTGAGCGGCGTTGTGAGCAGGTCGCGCTTGTAGCCCCAGCCCGCGCTGACGTTCGGCTGGCTCAGATCGAGCACATAGGCCGTCTCCACGTTCGGGCAGTAGTCCGAGGCGAGCATACCGGAATCGGCGCAGACCGTCACGGAAATGTGCGCGTCGCAGGAGAGCGTGGGCGCGTAGTCCTTTGCGACCTTCACCGTCTGCGACGGGCAGCCCGCCGAGGCAAGAAGCCCTGTCTGCGTGCAGACCGTCACGCTGACCATATCGCTGCTGCCCACGTCAAAGTCCTTGTTGGGAAGGTTTGCGTGCACCTTGCTCATAAAGGTCTTCCAGAGCGTGGCGGCAGGGTTGCCGCTTGCCACGATGCGCGTCGGCGTATCGTAGCCGACCCAGACCGCCGCCGTGTAATACGGCGTATAGCCGACAAAATAACGGTCGTTGTTGCTGTTGGTCGAACCGGTCTTACCGGCGATGGTCATGCCCGAGAAGTTTGCGCCCGTACCCGTACCGCTGCGCACAACGTTTTTGAGAAGCTCGTTCATCGCGTAGGCGGTGCTCTCCTTCATCGCAACATGGGATTCGCCCTTATTCTCCAGCAGGACGTTGCCGTTGTGGTCGCGCACCTCGGTGTAGGTGCGGGGCGTTGTATAGATGCCGCCGTGGGCGAAGGAGGCGTAGGCCGCCGCCATCTCGCGCGTGGTAACGCCCTTGGAAAGACCGCCGAGTGCCAGCGCGCCCGCCGCGGTGAGATCGTCGTTCGTCAGCGTCGAGAAGCTCAGGTTCTCGGTCATAAAGGCGTAGGACGAGGGCAGCGTCAGCTTCATGACCGTGCGCACCGCCGCAGGGTTGGATGAATTGCGGACGGCGTCCTGCACCGTCATAATGCCGCGATAGCCCGAGTAGGCGTTCACCGGCCAGATATTGCCGCCGAGCATTTCAACGGGATAGTCGTCAATGACGCTCGCAGGCGTGATGACGCCGGCATCCAGCGCAGGGGCATACGTGCTCAGAGGCTTGATGGCAGAACCGCACTGACGCACAACGGTCGAATAGTCGAGAAGAAAGCGGCCCTCGCGCTCGCCCACGCGCCCCGCAACGGCCACGATGTCGCCCGTTGTATTGTCGATGATCGTCGCGCCGGACTGGAGCTGCTGGCCCTTGGAGGAGGTATAGTTCAAGTTGCCGCGGTCGGCATAGACGCTCTCCACGATCGACTGCACCTCGGGGTCGACCGTGCAGTAGATGGAGTAGCCGCCGGTGTAGAGCAGGTCCTTTGCGACCGACTCATCATAGCCGAGCTTTTCGTGCATATCAGAGACGATGTCGTTGAACATACGCTCGACAAAATAGGAGTCATACTCCGTGCTCGAGGCGGTATCCACCCTGCTTGCAACCCCCGCAGAGGGAACAAAGCCCGAATCCCAGGAGAAGACAAGCGGCTCGACCTTTGCCTGCTCGTACTCTTCGTCGCTGATCTTTTCAAGCTCGTGCATCTTATAGAGGACAGTGAGCTGGCGCTCCTTGTTCTGCTCGCGGTACCAGTCGCCGCGCGAGGGGTCATATTTATAGGGGAACTGCGTGATGCCGACGATGGACGCGGCCTCGGCGATCGTCAGCTCGCCGACGGTCTTGCCGAAGTAGCTCTCCGCCGCGGCCTCGATGCCGTTGCAGCCGTTGCCGAAGTAGACGAGGTTCAGATACGTCTCGAGGATCTCGTCCTTCGAGTAGTTCTTCTCAAGGCGCAGCGCGCGGAAGATCTCCGTCACCTTGCGCTTGATGGTCACCTCGTTGTCACCGGTCATGTTCTTCACGACCTGCTGGGTGATCGTCGAGCCGCCGCGGGTCGAGGTGCCGGTGAGCTTGCCGAGAATGGCTCTCGCCGTGCTCTTCCAGTCCACGCCGTGGTGGCTTTCAAAGCGCTCGTCCTCAATGGAGATGAGCGCGTTCCGCACGTGCTTGGGGATCTCGTCGATGCTCACGAGCGTGCGGTTCTCTACGCCGTGGAGCTTCGTCAGCTCCACCCACTCCCCGCTCGCCTTATCCTGATAGTAGACCGTCGAGCTCTGCTTGAGCGTGTAGGCCGAGATGTCCACATCAAGGTCGAGCGAGGTATTGACGTAGATCATAAAGATGGCGAAAAACATCAGGCACGTGGTAAGGCCGATGGCAAGAATGGTGCCGATGACCTTCTTCGCCGTGCCGCCTTTTTTCTTCTTGTGCGAGGCATGAGACTTTGCCTGCGCGTGCTGTCTTCGGGGCGTCTGGTTTTCTGCGCGGTTTTCTTCCATAAAGCGCCTCCTCCTTTGCTTAGAGAATATGCGCATCGAGCGCATAGCGTTGGTTGCAGGTTTCAATAAGAATACAGAATATAGTATAGCACGCCTGTCAAGAGGTGCGCATCTTGTCTTGATTTTTTACAAAAAGTGCGGTATAATGCGGACACAATCAATCAGGAGGTGTCCCCCATGAGCGAGGAGTTCGGCCCCAATTTTGTCACGCTGACTGACGATGAGGGCAACGATGTTGAGCTTGAATACGTCGATGCGCTGGAATTTAACGGCACGACTTATATGGCTTTCTTCCCGGTGATGGAAGAAGATAGCGAGGAAGAGGAAAACGAAGAGGAATACGGTCTTGTCATCCTCAAGAGCCAGATGGAAAACGGCGAGGAATTCCTCGTCACCGTCGACGATGAGGAAGAGATCGAAAAGGTCTACGACCTCTTCATGGAGCAGATCCTCGCGGACGAAGAATAAATCCCCCTCTTGCGACGGATTTTTTCTTCTCATCGCGGTAAACTGAAAATGCCCTGCGGGGTGCGTGATAAGTTCTTTTTAAACCCACATTTCGTCATAAGGGACGCCGGTACGCTCCGGTGGTTTGCAGGCCTCCCGGCTGCCTTCTGCGGCTGGACGTTGGAAGCAATAAAGCCGGACAGAGGCGACCCACCTGTCCAGAATGGTGCAGGTTTTGGCGGGGCTTACACGGCCGCTGCGGGGCACTTTTTATTTTCTGCGGATTGCACAAATTTTGCTTTTTATTTTCTACACCCACTAGGACGGAAAAAACGTGCATTTTGTTCCCGTTTCCTGTAAAATATTTATAGTAACTCAAATATTGTCTGGTAGCTGCAACGTAGTGCTTCGCGCACGGGCTGTACGGTCGCTCCCCTTTCGGGCGGCGGCGGGGTCTCGTGTGAGAAGCGCTTTTTTCTTTTCCCCGCAGCGGGAAAAGGGCAAGAAGAAATCAAAGGAGGAGCAAGCATATGAAACTCATTACCAACGGTCGTCTCATCACCCGCGACGAGAGCGCGCAGGGCTATTACGAGCACGGCGCGGTCGCCTTTGAGGGCGCGAAGATCGTCGAAGTCGGCGAAGAGGCGGCGCTGCGCGCAAAATATCCCGGCGCCGAGATCATCGACGCCAAGGGCGGCGTCATCATGCCCGCGCTCATCAACGCGCACACGCATATCTACTCCGCCCTCGCCCGCGGCCTTTCCATCAAGGGCAACAATCCGACCAACTTCTACGAGGTGCTCAACGGCACATGGTGGGCCATCGACCGCCACCTGATGATGGACGGCACGCGCGCCTCGGCCGCCGCGCTTTACATCGACTCCATCAAGCAGGGTGTGACGACCATTTTTGACCATCACGCCTCCTACGGCGAGATCCCCGGCTCGCTGCACACCATCGCCGAGGAGAGCAAGCGTCTCGGCCTTCGCTCCTGCCTCTGCTACGAGGTCTCCGACCGCGACGGCGAAGAGAAGTGTTTGCAGGCCATCCGTGAAAACGCCGACTTCATCACGGAGTGTGAAAAGCGCAACGACCCCATGCTCGCGGCGATGTTCGGCGGCCACGCGCTCTTCACCATTTCGGATAAGACCTTTGAGCGCATGGTGGAGGCCAACAACGGCCGCACGGGCTATCACATCCACGTCTCCGAGGGCATGAACGACGTGTACGACTCCCTCCAGAACTACGGCCGCCGTCCCGTGCAGCGCTTGCAGGATCACGGCATCCTCGGCCCCAAGACCATCCTCGGCCACTGCATCCACGTCAACTCCGCCGAGATGGACATCATCAGGGAAACGGGCACGATGGTCGTGAACAATCCCGAGTCCAACATGGGCAACGCCATCGGCATCTGCCCCGTGCTCCAGCTCCACAAGCGCGGCATCCTCCTCGGCATGGGCACCGACGCTTACACGAACGATATGCTCGAGTCCCTCAAGGTCGCCCTCTGCTCCCAGCGCAGCCAGAACTGCCTGCCGAACGTCGGCTGGTGCGAGGTGACGGATATGCTCTTTAAGAACAACGCGAAGATCGGCGAGAAATACTTCCCCGACACGCTCGGCGTTCTGAAACCCGGCGCGGCGGCGGACATCATCGTGATGGACTACAAGCCCTTCACCCCGTTTTCCGACGCGAACATCGACGGGCACATGATCTTCGGCATGACGGGCCGCCAGGTTGAGACGACCATCGCCGCCGGCAAGGTGCTCATGCTCGACCGTGAGCTTGTCGGCATCGACGAGGAAGCCGAAAACGCCCACATCCTCGAAGCCGCGAAGAAGCTCTGGACCTCCCTCAACGGCGAGGAATATTGAGCGCACACAGAAAGGAGTATCCCCCCATGTCTGAGAAAATGTATCCCATCCCGTTCGACTCTCTGATGAACTGGGTGACGAGCGAATACGCGCAGTGCGGCGATGTGTTCGGCGTTCATAAGCACCATCACGCGGGCGGCAAGAGCCTGCCCATCTTCGGCGAGCACATCGAAACGCCCTTTGGCCCCGCCGCCGGCCCCAACAGCCAGCTTGCGCAGAATATCATCGCGGCCTACGCCGCCGGCGCGCGCTTTTTCGAGGTCAAGACCGTGCAGAAGATGGACGGCGCGGAGCTTGCCGCCTGCGTCCCCCGCCCCTGCATCCTCGCCGCCGACGAGGGCTACAATCAGGAGTGGTCGACCGAGCTGACCGTGCAGCAGGCGCAGGACGAGTACATCAAGGCCTGGTGCGCGCTCAAGGTCATGAGCAAGGTCTACGGCTTCGGCGATCCCGACGGGTTCGTGTTCAATATGTCCGTCGGCTATGACTTGGACGGCATCAAGGGCCGCAAGGTCAACACCTACATCAACAACATGATGGACGCGGGCAAGACCGCGCAGTTCAAGGAGTGCAAGAAGGTCCTGACCGAGCTTTTCCCCGAGGAAAAGGACTTCATCGCCTCTATCTCCTCCAATGTCTCCCGCTCCGTCACGCTCTCCACGCTCCACGGCTGCCCGCCGCAGGAGATCGAGCGCATTGCAAGCTATCTTCTCAAGGAAAAGCACCTGCACACCTTCGTCAAGTGCAACCCGACCATCCTCGGCTACAAGACCGCCCGCAGCATCCTCGATTCCATGGGTTATGACTACATCGTTTTCGACGAGCATCACTTCAACGAAGACCTCCAGTGGGAGGACGCCGTGCCGATGTTCGAGCGGCTGCAAAAGCTCGCGGACAAGCAGGGCCTCGAGTTCGGTCTCAAGCTCTCCAACACCTTCCCCGTCGACACGACGCGCGGCGAGCTTCCCAACGAAGAGATGTATATGTCCGGCCGCAGCCTCTTCCCGCTGACGATCGAGATGTGCAATCGCATCTCCCGCCAGTTTGGCGGCAGGATGCGCATTTCGTTCGCAGGCGGCGCGGACTACTTCAACTGCGACAAGCTCTTTGCCGCCGGCATCTGGCCCATCACCGTTGCCACCACCATCTTAAAGCCCGGCGGCTACAACCGCCTGCACCAGATGGTCGAAAAGGTCGAGGATATGCCCTACCGCGCATTTTCCGGCAACGACCCCGCTGCCATCTCTGACCTTGCTTCCTCCGCGCTGCACGACTTCCACCACCTCAAGGCTATCAAGCCGCTGCCCTCGCGCAAAAAAAACGAGCAGGTCCCCCTGCTCGACTGCTTCACCGCGCCCTGCAAGGGCGGCTGCCCCATCGAGCAGGACATTCCCGAATATCTCGAGCTCTGCCGCAAGGGTCTCTACGGCCCGGCGCTCCGCCTCATCACCGAGAAGAACGCCCTGCCCTTTATCACCGGCACCATCTGCGCGCACCGCTGCCAGGGCAAGTGCTCGCGCAACTTCTACGAGGAATCCGTCCGCATCCGCGAGACGAAGCTTCTTGCCGCAGAGCAGGGCTACCGCGCGCTCATGGCGTTGCTCCGTATGCCCGAGCCGGTCGAGGACAAGAAGGTCGCCATCGTCGGCGGCGGCCCGACCGGTATCGCCGCGGCGTACTTCCTCGGCCGCGAGGGCGTTCCCACCACGATCTTTGAGCGCGAGCGCAAGCTCGGCGGCGTGCCGCGCTATGTCATCCCCGCCTTCCGCATCAGCGATGAGGCCATCGACAAGGACATCGCGCTCATGGAGCGCTACGGCGTGGAGGTAAAGCTCGGCAAGCCCGCCCCCTCCGTTGAGCAGCTCAAGAAGATGGGCTACACGCACATCTTAATGGCGACCGGCGCATGGAAGCCCGGCAAACTCGACATTGAGGGCAACGTGCAGGGCGTGATCGAGTGGATGAAGAAGATGAAAAAGCAGGTCAAGCCCTGCCTGCACGGCAATGTCGTTGTCGTCGGCGCGGGCAACACCGCCATGGATGCCGCGCGCGTTGCCAAGCGCATGGGCGCGCACGCGACCATCCTCTACCGCCGCACGAAGAAGTTCATGCCCGCCGACGAGCACGAGCTCCAGCTCGCCATCGCGGACGGCGTGGAGTTCGTTGAGCTGGCAGCCCCCGTGAGGCAGAGCCGCGGCAAGCTCCTGTGCGATAAGATGATCCTCGGCGAGCCGGACGGGAGCGGCCGCCGCAGCCCCGTCAAATCCGGCGAGCAGTTCACCATTCCCTGCGACATGGTCATCTCCGCCGTCGGCGAGCAGGTCGACGCCGAGCTCATGGCCGCAAACGGCATCGAGATGGAGCGCAAGGGTCCCGCGTTCGAGACGAACATCCCCGGCGTGTACTGCGCGGGCGACGCGCACCGCGGCCCCGCCACCGTGGTCGAGGGCATTGCCGACGCCGCGCGCTTCGCCGAGATCGTCATCGGCCACCCCCACGTTTACGACATTCCCGCCGAGGCCGACGTGACCGAGTTCGACGCGCAGAGCAAGAAGGGCGTGCTCGCCATGGCAAGCAAATGCATCTGCGACGGCGAGCGCTGCCTGCAATGCTCCACCGTATGCGAAAACTGCGTCGATTCCTGCCCCAACCGCGCGAACGTCGTCATCAAGATGGCCGACGGCTCGCACGAGATCGTCCACGTCGACAAGATGTGCAACGAGTGCGGCAACTGCACGCAGTTCTGCCCCTACGCAAGCGAGCCCTGCCACGACAAGTTCACCCTCTTTGATACGCGAGAGGACATGGACGAGAGCGAGAATTACGGCGTGCTCTTTGAAGAGGACGATATGATCCGCCTGCGCTACGAGGACGGCGTTAAGGAATACGACCTTGCCTCCTGCGACAATGATCTTCCCGTTGAGCTCGAGGCGCTCATCCTCACCGTACGCGATAAGTACAGCTATCTCTACCTGTAAAAAGAAAGCGCCCCCCGATGCGGAAAATTTCCGCGCCGGGGGGCGCTTTTTCTTCTTATGCTTCTGAGGAATAGAGCGCTTGCAGCGCTTCCCTGTCCATCAGGAGGTTAAGGACCTCCACAAGCGCGTTTGCGCTCAGATGCTCCGGAAGCGCCAGCCTTTTGCATAGCGCCCTGCGCTTTGCAACGCTCTCCGGCCCGATCAGGCCGAGGTCAAAGAGGTCCGCCTTTGTGATGGAATTTCCCTTTACAGCGCTTTCCTCATCAATGGTCGCGCCCGCGCGGCGCAGCGCGTCAAGTAAGACCTCCGGCTTCATGCCCTCAACGCCGAGCTTGCCCTCTTTGCCGCCCCTGCGCTTGCGCTTTTCCTTGCCGTAGATGTCCGGCACATAGGCTTGCAGCACGCGTCCCTCGGAAATATTGCCCTTGACGCGGTTGCGGATGACAAAGCCCGCGCCGTCGGGGTCGGTGAAGAGGATGATGCCGCGCTCCTTGGCGAGCTTCCGTAAAAAAGCCTGCTTTTCCTTGTCGTTGAAGACGGCAAAGCCGCCAAGCTCCACGATGACCGCGTCCACGACCTGCGAGAGCGTATTTTTATCGTACCGCCCCTCGACGACGATGACTTCCCTCACCTTCGGTTTTGCCATTTTCTCACTTCCCCTGTGCAAGGCGCATCAGCAGCAGCTTGAGCTCGCCCTCGTTGTCGATGCCCTTTTCGCTCTTCATGCGCCGGTCGAGCTGCTGGCACATAAGAAGGCTCCCGCTGCACCACTCGCTCGTCGTCTTGCGCGCCGCCTCCATCAAAAGCCGCGCGGGATAGTCCGAGCGCATCCCCCACAGCTCCATGAGCCAGAGCTTGTCCTTGCCGTTGTCGAGCGCGATGCGCGCGGTGTAGATGCGCCGCAGCTCCTTGCTGATGACCGCGAGGATGACGAACGGCTCCTCCTGCTTTTTGAGAAGCTGCCCCAAAAGCTCGGACGCGCGCTTGTAATTTCCCTTCGTGATGGCGTTCGTCATGTCGAACACCACCGCGTCGAGCACGGGGTCTGCCACGGCGTTGATGTCGTCGACCGTGATGTTCCTTCCCTTGGCGTAGGCGCCGATCTTCTCGATCTCCGGCACGAGGCCGGTCATCAGCGCGCCGCAGGTGAAGATCAGGTGCTCCGCCGTCTGCGCGTCGATGCCCTTCCCCAGCGCGCGGAAGCGGCGGCCGATCCAGTTGATGAGGTCGCTGCGCTCCTGCGCCTCGAACTTGACGCTCTGCGCGATCTTGTCGAGCGCCGCGCAGAGCTTTTTGTAGGTCTTGTTCGGCTTGTATTCGACAAGGTCATACACGAATACAAGGCAGCAGTACGGCGGAAAATCGCTGAGCAGCGCGATGAGCGCCGTGCGCTGGTCCTCGGAGAGCTTGAAGAGGTCGCAGTCCGTCACCACGACGAGCGTGCGCTCGGCCATCATCGGCATCGCCTCGACCGCCTCGGAAAGCTCCTGCATCGTGAGCGTCTTGCCGCTCAGGCGGTGGTAGTTGAACTCCTCAAAGCCCGCGGGAACGAGCTTTTTTCGGATCTCGCCGAGGTAGTATTCGCGCAGGTAGCTCTCCTCGCCGTGAAAGATATAGACCTGACCGATCTCTCCCGCGCTCAGGTCGCTTTTTAATTTCTGGTAGCCCTTGTTGGGCGTTTTTCTCTCTGCCATGAAGTCCTCTCAGTTCACTGTGATCAGGATATTGCCCTGCATATCCGTGCGGTACACGCTCATGCCCGCGTCCGTCAGGCGCAGCAGCGCCTCCTCGGTCGGGTGGCCGTAACGGTTGTCGCCCACGCTGATGACGCCGACCTCCGGCGTCACGGATTCGAGCAGCGTTGTGCCGGTGGAGTATTTTGAGCCGTGATGCCCGACGAGCAGCACCTCGATATCCGGAAGGTCGTAGGTCTCGACGAGCTTCGTCTCCGTTTTTCCGTCCATGTCGCCGGTGATGAGCGTGTCAAAGTCGCCGAGCGAGCACAGGACGGTGAGTCCCAGCTCGTTTGCGCCCTCCTCGCCCACCGGCGGATAGATGTTCATCGTCGACGCGCCGTTCGTGATCTCCGTCACCTCGGTGACGTAATGGATCTCCACGCCGTAGCGCTCGGCGAGCGCTTCGACCCCGGCGCGGTCGCCCTCGTCCGCGTCAATGTCAGCAAGATAGATATCCGACGCGCTCACGCGCGCAAAGAGCGCGGCGAGGCCGTTGGCGTGGTCCTCGTGATAGTGCGTCAGCACCACGCTGTCGAGCGTCGCGCCCGCGGAGCGTAGATAGTCCGCCGCGATCGCGCCGGCGTCGATGTAGGAATTTTTGCTGCCGCAGTCCACGAGCGCCGCGCGGCCCTCGGAGATGAGCAGCACGCTCTCCCCCTGCCCCACGTCGAGCGCGACGACATTGAGTCCTCCGCGCTCATAGTGCAGCGCGTTGACCCTCGCCGCGGCGAAGAGCGACAGGGCGGAAAGCCCCACCGCCGCAAGGTAGCGGTACTTTCCCCGCTTTGCGAGCGCGCAGGCGATAAAAAGCGCGTACACATAGATGAGCCACGCAACAGAAAAGGCGGTGTTGAAGTAGACCGCGTGGAACGGCAGCGCCTCCAAAAGTCCCGCGATCGAGAGCACCGCGCGGATGCCGAGCGCCGGCAAAAATGCGCAGAGCGCGCCAAGCTGCGGCACACTCGCCGCGACGATCACCGAAAGAAGTCCCAGCGCGAACACGATGCTCACGAGCCACAGGCAAAGTAAGTTACTCAAAAGCGACACGATGGAAAGCGTGCCGAAATAGCAGCAGGCAAGCGGCGTTGAAAATACCATCGCGCCCAGCGTCGTCGAAAACGACAGCATCGCCGCGCGCAGGAGCTTGTGTTTCCCGCGCGTGCGCCTTGTGAGCCGCGGCGTGAGAAAGACAATGCCCGCCACAGCGGAAAACGACAGCTGCAAGCTGATGCTCGCGATGGCGAAGGGATTTTTGAGCAGAATGAGCAGCAGCGCGAGCGAAAGCGAGGTCGGCGGGTCGTTGTCGCGTCCCAGAAGCGGCGCGATCATGCCCATCGAGATCATGATGCACGCGCGCAGGATGCTCGGCGTCAGCCCCGTGACAAAGGCGTAGAGGAACAGGAGCGGGATGGTCACGGCGCAGCGGAGCTTCCGCTGCCTGCCGCCCATGAGCGCGCCGATGAGCGACGCCAAGAAGCAGCAGTGCAGACCCGAGACCGCCATCACGTGAGAAAGGCCCACCTCTGCTAAGTTGCTCGCGTCCTCTTCGTCGAGATAGTTCTTATCGCCCAGCAGCAGCGCCCGCAAAAACGCGCCCTCGCGCTCGCCCCAGCTTTGCTCGATGGTCTCGCCGAGTTTCCTTGCGATGCGCTGCGGCAGATATCTGACCGCGCCCGCATTCGCCTCGTCATACGAAGGCTCGCCGCGCTGATAGAGCAGGATATAGACGCCCTTGGCCGTGAAGTTGCGCAGGTGCAGCCCCTTCCCCGTCGGGTCGGTCGCGCTGTTGAAGAGTGCCTCCGCCGTCACGTGCGCACCGGGCGCGAGATCCAAAAGGGAGCTGTCGCCATAGTAGACGGCTTTGCCGGGCAGACCCCGATGCAATATCTTCACCGGGACCTTTGCCCCGCGGCTCGTCTCCCGCGCGTAGCCCAAGAGTTCTGCCTCCACCGTGTCCTGCGTGCCGAGCAGCGCGTCGTTCGGCGCTTTGAAAAGCTGCGCATAGAGCGTGTTGTACCCGAGCGCAAAAGCAAGACCCAGCGCGCATAAAAAGGCACGTCTCGCCCACGCCCCGCGCTTTCCCGCGCAGCCGCAAAGCCCCATGATGAGCGCCGCCAACGCAAAAACGGCGCACAGAATGAGCGCCCACTGCGCGGGCAATAGATATTGCGCGAGCGCAGTGCCGAATGCGAACGCCGCGCAGAAGATCGCCAGCACCCTCATCGGCGCGCGGGGTCGTCCGTCAGTCCGAGCAGATAGTCGGTGCTGACACGGTAATAGCCGGCAAGCTTGATGACCGCCCACACAGGGATCTCCCGCTCGCCGCTCTCGTAGCGGCGGTACACGCTGCGGTGCATATTGAGCATATCCGCGATCTGCTGCTGCGTTTTGTCGTTGTCTTCGCGCAGATCACGCAGTCGTTTGGTATCCATAAAACAATCACCCGGTACAATGCTACCAAACGGCAACATTATTTCCGGTAATTGTGTCCAAACGGAGCCTTTTATAGTATAACAGCAATCCTCGCCCCTGCCAAGGGGGAAATGCTTATTCCCTGCACCGTGCAGGGGACGGGAGACAAAGGGGGTATTCTCTTTGGAAAGAGAATACCCCCTTTGTCTGGCAGCAGCGCAAAGAGCTGCACTAACTCATGCAGCGCCAACGGCGCTGCAACCCCCATCCCCCGCGAGGGGGAGGAAATCCCCCTCCCCCTGCGGGGGAAAAACCCTTAACCCGGAGGCCAGGTCATGTCGCGGCCGGAGAGCACATGGAAGTGCAGGTGCGGCACGCTCTGTCCCGCCTGCTCGCCGATGTTGGACACGACGCGGTAGCTCTCGATGCCCATTTCCTTGGTGAGCCTCGCGATGACCTCGAAGATGTGCGCAACGACGGCGCTGTTTTCAGCGCTCACGCCCGCGACAGACGCAATGTGCACCTTCGGGATCACGAGAAAGTGCACGGGCGCCTGCGGCGCAATGTCGTAGAAGGCGTAGCAGAGCTCGTCCTCATAGACCTTGTTCGAGGGGATCTCGCCCTTGATGATCTTGCAAAAAAGGCAGGAATCGTCATACTTCAAAACATCAGACATGGTTTTTGCTCCTTTCAATCGTAATGTGTTATTGCTTTACACAAATTGATTTTTCTCGGAATTATAGGTATATCCAATGCCTGCAAGCGCTTTTTCGATGCTCTCGCGCTCCGCATCCAGATCGTCGCAGAGCGTATCGAGAGAATCGTAAAAATCGCGCAGCTTCGTGTTCACGACGCTCAGCAGCATCGCGGGATCTCCGGGCAGCATCGCCTTAACCGAGCTTGCTCATGATGAGATCGTCCACCGCTGCGAGCGCGTCGTCGACCTTGCTCACCTCGGTGCCGCCGCCCATGGCACTGTCGCCCTTGCCGCCGCCCTTGCCGCCGCAGATGGGCGCGATGGCCTTGATGATGTCGCCGGCCTTGACGCCGCTTGCGACCGCATCCTTGCCGCAGACCGCCAGCAGCGTGACCTTGCCCTCGTTGACGGAGGCGAGCACGCCGACGATCTTCGGCTCCTTGTCGCGCAGGAAGTCGCCGAGCTTGCGCAGAGCGTTCGCATCCATGCCGTCACGCTGGGCGGTGACGAGCTTGAGGCCCTTGACCTCCTTGGCGGAGGTGAGGAAGGAGCGCGCCTCGCCAAGCGACGCCTGCTCCTTGAACTTTTCAAGCCGGCTTCTGATCTCCTTCATCTCGCTGAGCATACCGCCGATGCGGCTCTCCAGCTCGTTCGACGTGGTCTTGAGGAGCTGAGAGGCACGCATGAGCTTCTCCTGACCGTCTCTGAGCTCTTCGAGCGTCTGACGGCCGGTGATGGCCTCGATGCGGCGCACGCCGGAGGCGACGCTGCCCTCGCTCTTGATGCGGAAGAGACCGACCTTGGCGGTGTTGTCAAGGTGCGTGCCGCCGCAGAACTCCATGGACACATCGCCCATCTCAACCACACGGACCACATCGCCGTACTTCTCGCCAAACATGGCGATGGCGCCCTTCTTCTTCGCTTCCTCGATGGGCAGCACCTCGGTCACAACGGGGATGCCGCGCAGGATCACGTCGTTGACGAAGGTATCGACCGCGAGCAGCTGCTCGGGCGTGATGGACTCAAAATGCGTGAAGTCGAAGCGCAGACGGTCGGGCTCAACGAGAGATCCCGCCTGATGCACATGGTCGCCGAGCACCGCCTTGAGCGCGGCGTCGAGAAGATGGGTCGCGGTGTGGCCGCGGCGGATGGCCATGCGGCGTTCCGCGTCGATGCTCGCCTCCACGGTCTCGCCGAGCTGGAAGCTGCCGGAGACGACCTTGCCGCTGTGCATGAACTTGCCGCCCTTGTTCTTCTGAACGTCGGTGACCTCGAAGACGCTCTCACCGCAGCGGATCACGCCCGTATCGCCGATCTGGCCGCCCATTTCGGCATAGAACGGGGACTTGTCGAGCACGACAATACCCTCCACGCCGCTCATCATGGCCTCGGCCTGCTCGCCCTCGACCACCAGCGCGACGATCTTCGCATCGTCGATGGAATCGTTCTCATAGCCGACAAATTCGGTGGCCGGCACGTCCTTGCCGAACTCAACGCCTGCCCAGCCGAGGTCGCCGAGCGCCTTGCGCGCCTCGCGCGCGCGGGTCTTCTGCTCCTGCATCTCCTGATCGAAGGCCTTGCGGTCGAGCGTCATGCCCTCGTCCTCGACCATTTCGATCGTCAGGTCGATGGGGAAGCCGTAGGTGTCGTAGAGCTTGAAGGCGTCCGCGCCGGAGAAGACGGTCTCGCCCTTTTCCTTGTGGGCGGAGAGAAGCTCGGTGAAGATCTTCATGCCGCCGTCGATGGTCTTGGCGAAGTTCTCCTCCTCCGTGCGGATGACCTTGGTGATATAGGCCTGACGCTCGCGCAGCTCGGGATAGTGGCCGCCGTTCTCGTGCACGACCGTGTCCACGACCTCATAGAGGAAGGGGCGGTTGACGCCGAGGAGCTTGCCGTGGCGCGCGGCTCTTCTCAGCAGGCGGCGCAGCACGTAGCCGCGGCCCTCATTGCTGGGCAGCACGCCGTCGCAGATCATGAAGGAGGCGGAGCGGATATGGTCGGTGATGACGCGCAGAGAAACGTCCTTCTCGCGGCTCTGGCCGTAGCTCGCGCCGGTGATCTCGGTGACCTTGTTGGTGATGTTCATCACGGTGTCAACGTCGAAGAGGGAGTCGACATCCTGGCACACAACAGCAAGACGCTCAAGGCCCATACCGGTGTCGATGTTCTTCTGCTTGAGCTCTTCGTAGTGGTCGTGACCGTCACTGTCGAACTGGGAGAAGACGATGTTCCAGACCTCCATGTAGCGGTCGCATTCGCAGCCGACGGTGCAGCCGGGCTTGCCGCAGCCGTACTTCTCGCCGCGGTCATAGTAAATTTCGGAGCAGGGACCACAGGGGCCGGAGCCATGCTCCCAGAAGTTGTCTTCCTTGCCGAACTTGAAGATGCGATCCTCGGGAATGCCGATCTCCTCGTGCCAGATGCGGAACGCCTCGTCATCGGCGGGCGTGGTCTCGTTGCCGGCGAAGACGGAGGGATAGAGGCGGTTGGGGTCAAGGCCCACCCACTCGGGGCTCGTGAGGAATTCCCACGCCCAGTGGATGGCCTCGGTCTTGAAATAGTCGCCGAACGAGAAGTTGCCGAGCATTTCAAAATACGTGCCGTGGCGGGCGGTGTGGCCGATGTTTTCAATGTCGCCGGTGCGGATGCACTTCTGGCAGGTGGTCACGCGGTTGCGCGGCGGCTCCTGCTCGCCGGTGAAGAAGGGCTTCATCGGCGCCATGCCGGAGTTGATGAGCAGCAGCGACGCGTCGTTCTGCGGGATCAGGGAAAAGCTGGGCAGGCGCAGGTGGCCTTTCGTCTCAAAGAAGTGCAGGAACATTTCCCGCAGCTCGTTGAGACTGTAATTCTTGGGCTGAGACATAAGTTGGTTTCTCCTTTTATTGTAAAATTTCTTGTTGTTCGTTTTGCTCTTTCAGATCAGCGCTCAGCGCTGCGAGCTCGCGCTCGAGGTTTTGATAGAACTGCGCGACGTGCCAGCCGTCGCAGAGCGCATGGTTGATAAAAAGCGACATCGGCAGCATCATGCGGCCGTTTTCCTCGCGGTATTTTCCCCATGCAAAACGCGGGTTGCTGTCGTCCGCGCCGCCGGCAGGCTCCTTGATCTGCGTATAGCAGAGCCATGGCACGCAGGAGACGAAGAAATGCGCCAGCACATCGCCATCCTCGGTCAGCGTGCCGCGCGCGAGCGTCTCGCGCTGCCGCCGCTTGCCCTCGGCGACAAACTTTTCATACGATGAAAGGTCGTCTTCGAGCAGGCAGTAGACGTAAACGCCCGTGCCGTCCGGCTTCATCACGGTGTACGACGGGTTGCAGTGGTCGTATTCGACGACCTGCCCGTCGCTCAGCAATCGCCGCCGCAGCTCGGGCACGGCGTTCGCCGCGCGCATCACCGCGTAGAGGAAGCTTAGAAAAAACGGACGGCCATGGAGCGAATCGAGAAGCTCCGTAATGTCCACCGGGACCGTGATACCCGCCCAGGGGTCGCTCATGGAGCGGAAGTATTCAAACTGCCCGCCGCGCGGGTCCTTTGTCATGTCGATGATCGTTCTTGCCATTTGCTCATTTCCCCCTCACATCCAGTCCGATGAGGTTCATCTCCGGGTCGAAGGCGATGCGGAAGATCACGGATTTTTTGTCGTACTTTGCGCGGATGACGGCGATGCCGTGCACTTCCTCCGCGTCCGTCACGCCCGTCACCATCGAATCCTTCACCTTTTTGAAGCGGCCGCGCCCTTCGGCCGCGCGCTCCATCATCGTTTCGATCGCCTCGGCGCTCGTCTGCGCTCGCACATCCTCGCGCATCTCGTCGTAAACCGCTTCGTATTCGCCCTTTGTCAGCTGCGACATCACGGAAAGCCCCGCGCGCGAGACCTCGTCTTCGTCCATGCCGTCGGGCAGCTTATTGCCCTTGCAGCCGCTCAGCACGAGAAGAAGGAGCATCGCGAGCGACGCGATCAGGTATCCTCTTTTGCGCATAAATCCTGTTCCTTTCTAAAAAAACAAAGCCTCCGTCCCTATCCATAGGGGCGAAGGCTTTTAAGCTTCACGGTACCACCCTAATTATCCTTTCCCTGCGGGAAAGGCATCTTAGCCGTCCGGTAACGGGGACGAGACGTTCCGCTCCTCGCGGACTGCTCCAAAGCGGCTGCTCTGCACCGGTCGCCGAGGGCTTTCACCGTTCCCCTCTCGCTTCAAGGCTCGTTTGCGAAGCTGACTTTTTCATCGCGTTTTTCTGCCGTCTATTATAGCGATATTTCACCTTTTGTCAAGACCTCCCGCCGCGCGGCAGAAACAGAAAAGATCATCACAACAACGGTATCTTTTTCATCCGCTACGCTTCCGAGATCATTTTCGTAGGGGTAGCGTCCGATACAAAGATCATGCTGTCATAAAGTACAGCCGGCGGCTGAAACATCCGATAGCTTGGCGGGAGCAGCCGCATCAGGGGCGAATAGCTTTCTCCCAGATTCCCGAGATATGTATATTCAGCGATCTCTCTGCCAAGCTCCGAGGGGTCCGGGATTTTTGCAAAATCAAGCCAGCAGCGATCATATCCGGCGAGTTTTGCCGCCTTAGCCAAGGGGTCATGGGAATAAAACACCTGCTCGGTGCGTTTGCCGGATGACCTCTCCGGCAGATTGCAGCGTGTTTTATAAAAATCCGTACCGATCACATAGTAACCATTCTCTGCATCTTTGGACAGGATTTTCCCCATGGAGTCATAGCTGCCCCATTTTGCAACGTGGCTGTTGTGACCCGTTACAAAGATGCGTTCACGGCCGCGCAGCTGCTCCCGCTGAAAGATCCACTCCACATTTTCCGCCATGAATCCATCTCGCAGCGCGCCGCCGTCAGCGGTCGGCACGCTTTGCAATTCGCAATATTGCAGCAGCATATCCGCATAATGGAGCGTCTTGTCGGATGCGCCGCTGCTTTCCAGTTCATTCTTTACCCGTGAGAGGATCTCTGTCTGCGTGGAGAGATCGTATGCGGGGTTCAAATTCTCTCCCTCCGCGAGCTTCTCCAGCTCGCTTGTGTCGATGTTCGATTCCGCGCAGCCTTCCATCAAAAATTGAAGTGTGCGGGAAATTCGCTGCATATCAAAGCCGTAAAAGCGAACATCCTCCCCCGCCGAAGCGTTTTCGTTGTATTCACGCAGATAGGAGATGAGTTCTGCCATCTCCTCCGTTCGATAAATGGCAAAGCCGATCGCGGCCGCAGCCTCCTGCGCAGTTCCCTCCCCACCGTGGATATACCGATCGACCGCTTCGCATCCGCCGCAGTCGCCCTCAAGGGCAAATGCCCTGACGCCGCGCTCTTCGAGCAGTTTTTTGAAGACCTCCAGCTTCAATTGCTGGAATTCAACGTTTCCATGCGTTGCCTCGCCCAGCGCGATGATCTTTTTCTCTTCCGGGATAGAAAGGGCTTCCACCGGGAGCGCATATTCTTGAAGCTCATCCACATTGGCGGCTTCCCCCGTGGAAAAGCCGCCGAAACGCAGGAAGACAATGAACAACAGCAGCGCGGCGAACATCGCTCCCATTAGAATATATCTGATCTTGCATTTTCCTTTTTTCTTCATCTCTGATAATACCTCATAACATTTGCAACGTTTTTGTTTCTCAATTACCGCACTTCGTGCAGCAATTCCTCGGCAGAAAGGTCAAACAGCTTTGCAAGGGCAATCAAGTTCGAGGTGCTCGGGTCAGACGTTCCGTTCTCCCATTTGGAAACCGCCTGCCTGCTTACACCGATCGCCTCTGCTACAAATTCCTGCGTCATTTTGCACTCTTCACGATGCTGTTTCAAAACCTCGCCCAGCGATCGTTTGATCTCAGCTTTTTCTTTTCTGACATCTTTTGACCTGATGTATCGGATCAGCGCTTTGATGAGGACGATCCCCAAGACCACAAATGTGACGATCACTGAAAGACCGAACAGCAGGACAAAAGCAAAGGAAGCCACGCCCACAAGTTTCATATCATCACCTCCCAACGGCTCTATGGTAGCGATTTCCCGCATTTTTCGCCACCAACTATCGCGATACTATCGGTTGCGTTCCGGTTGCAAATGTAAAATGCCGCCCTTTTCCGCGCAAAAAGGGCATAAAAGCGTTTTCAGTATATCACGGCGGCGGTCAAAAAGACAGCGCTGTCTGAGTCTTCGCCGAAACACGCCCTTGCCTTTGTGCGGAAAATGGCATATACTGCTTTCGTTTGATGAATGAAGGGAGAATCATTATGAACCGTTCCCGCTCCGGCTATATTTATATCGTTCTCTGCGCCGTGATCTTCAGCACGATGGAGGTCATGCTCAAAACGGTGCATGGCGTGTTTGCCCCCATGCAGATCACCTGCCTGCGCTTTCTCGTCGGCGGCGTGCTGCTCATCCCCTTCGCCGTGCGCTCGATGAAGAAGAAGAACGCCGTCCTCACGCGCAGGGACCTCGGCTTCTTTGCGTGCGCGGGCTTTCTGTGCGTTGTCATCGCCATGTCGCTCTATCAGATGTCCGTCACCTATACGCGCGCGTCCATCGTTGCGGTCATCTTCTCCTGCAATCCGATCTTCGTCACGATGCTCGCGCACCTTCTGCTGCACGAGGAGATCCATAAAAACCACATCATCGCGCTCATCCTCGAACTCACCGCCGCGCTCATCATCATTGACCCCCTCCACTCCTCTCTTGACCCCACGGGCGCGCTGCTCGCCATTCTGTCGGCCGCCATGTTCTCTTTCTACAGCGTGTTCGGCAAAAAGCGCACGCCGCGCTTCGGCGGCATCGCCGTCACCTGCCTGAGCTTCCTTTTCGGCGCATCGGAGCTTACCCTTCTGCTGCTCTTCGGCCGCACGGCGGCGGGCGCGTCGCTCTACGGCGCGCTGGGGCTGAATATCTTCATCGACGTGCCGCTCTTTGAAAACATCCCCCTCTCCGCCCTGCCCGCGCTTCTCTACATCTGCTGCATCAACTCGGCGGCGGGCTTCGTCTGTCACATGATGGCGATGGAAAAGACCTCCGCGCAGGAGGCGTCGCTCATCTTCTTCCTGAAGCCCATCATCGCGCCGATCTTCGCATTTCTTTTCCTCAAGGAGGAAATTCCGCTCAACATGATCGTCGGCATCGTCTGCTTCCTCGCAGGCTCGCTGTGCGCGATCCTGCCGGGCATTCTCGCCCAGCGAAAACTCCTGAAAGCAGAACAGAAATAAGCCAAAGCGTCAAAAAGGGCCGCTCTCTTTTGGAAGAGAGCGGCCCTTTTCATTTTGTCCTCAGTCCTTTGCGCCCAGCGAGACCGCGTGGCGCACGAAGCTCATCGGCGGCACATAACGCGGCAGCTTCATCTTGAAAACCGTCTGCGGTGTGCGCGGCTCGGTGAGCTCGAAGCCCTCGAGATCGTGCATCACGGGAGCGGTCATCGTGAAGGGTCGGCAGTCGGGGCCGACAAGCTCGATCTCGTCGCCCGCGGCAAACTTGTTGCGCAGCGACAGCGTTGCGCTGCCCTGCTCGTCGCAGTCTGTCACGACCGCGCAGACCTGCCAGTCGCGGATGTAGCGGGAATTGGCGTAATACTGCCCCGGCTGGCCGTAGTAAAAGCCCGTGGAATAATGGCGGTGGCTGACGTGCTCCACCTCGTCGCGCCAGACAGGGTCTGCCTCCCTGCCCGCCGCCACATCGTCGAGCACGTGGCGGTATGCGCCCGTCACGATGGCGGCGTAGTAGGCGGACTTTGCGCGGCCCTCGATCTTGATGCAGTCGATGCCCGCCTCCATGATGTCGTCCAGATGGTCGATCATGCACATATCGCGCGAATTCATGATGTAGGTACCCTTCTCATCCTCAAAGACAGGGAAATACTCGCCGGGGCGCTTTTCCTCCATCAGCGCGTACTGATAGCGGCAGGGCTGGGCGCAGGCGCCGCGGTTCGAGTCGCGCCCGGTCATGTAGTTCGAGAGCAGGCATCTGCCCGAATAGCTCACGCACATTGCGCCGTGGCAGAAGGTCTCGATCTCCAGCTTCTCGGGAATTTTCGTCCGCATTTCGCGGATTTCCTGTAAAGATACTTCCCTTGCCAGCACCACTCTTTTCGCGCCCAGATCATACCACGCGCGGGCGCACTCGTAGTTGGCGATGGACTGCTGCGTGGAGACGTGGCGCTCGCACTTCGGCGCGTACTTCCCCGCGAGCGTGAACGCGCCGAGGTCTGCTAAAATGAGCGCATCGACGCCCGCGTCATTCAGCCGCTCCAGGTGCTCGGGAAGGCGCGCGACCTCGTCGTTGCGCGGCATGGTGTTCACCGTCACGTGCACGCGCACACCATAGTCATGCGCGAACCTCACGGCCTTGGGCAGCTCCTCGGGCGTAAAGTTGCCCGCGAACGAGCGCATCCCGAAGCTCGTGCCCGCGAGGTACACCGCGTCCGCGCCGTAGAGCACGGCCATCTGCAATCTTTCCATATCGCCCGCCGGGGCGAGGATCTCGGGTTTCTTTCTCATACTGTTCCTCTTTCAAAGCGGCAGCATGGCCGGTGCCATGCTGCCGCATCGTTTTTGTTATCCTGCGTACTGGCCGGAGCTGACGAAGCTCGCGTGCTCGGCGTAGGTCTTGAAGAAGTGGTGCACCTTGTCCTTGCCGAGGGCGTAGAAGTAGTAATTCGTCTGCGCCGGCTCGAGCGCCGCCTGAATGGAGGCAAGGCCGGGGTTCGCGATGGGCGTGGGCGGCAGGCCCTCGTACATCGAGAGGTTGTAGGGCGTGTTGTAGCTGAGATCGCTGCTCGTGAGCGTGCCGGTGTAGTTCTCGCCGAGGCCGTAGATGAGCGAAGCGTCGATCTGGAGCTTGTGGTACGTTTCGCCCACATTGTTGAGGCGGTTGTAGATGACCGAGGCGATGTTCTCGCGGTCGGCGCCGTCCGTCTCCTTCTCGATGAGCGAGGCGATGGTCAGAATCTGATCGAGCGAGTAGCCGGAGGATTCGACCTTCTGCATGATCTCGTCGCTCATCTTCGCGTTGAAGTTGTCCAGCAGGCGGCTGAGCGCGTGCGCCGGGTCCTCGTCCACAAAGAATTCGTAGGTATCCGGGAAGAGGTAGCCCTCAAGGCGCGTCAAATCGCCCTTCTTGTTGTTGTCGATGAAGGAATAGTTGAAGTCCGCGTTCATCGCCGCGTCCGTCAGCTTTTCCGCCGTGTTGACGCCGTACTTGTCCATCAGCGAGATGATCTGGCGGACATTGTAGCCCTCGGGGATCGAGATCTTGACGGTGTTGGCCGTGAGCGAGGCGTTCTTGTTGCTCATGCGGTTGATGAGCGCGTCGTAGTCCATGTCGCTGTTGACGGCGTAGGTGCCGATGCCGATGCGGCTCTCGGCGTGGCGCACCCTGCCAAAGAGCTTGAAGAACCACTTGTAGCGGACAAGCCCGTCCTCGTGGAGCTTATTGGCGATGGTATTGAGGTTATCGTCGCGCGTGATCTCGATGGTCGTCTCGACCGGGTCTTTGTTGAACGAGCACATATCGTCCGCCAGCAGCCAGCCCACACCTGCCAGGATCGCCGAGACGATCAGCACGAATGCGAGCCACAGCGTAAAGCGGCGGCGCTGCCCCTTCTTTTTCAGTCTCTGCCGCTCGGCAGCGCTGCGCGTGGCGCGCTGCTGCGTGCGCATTTCCGCTTCGCGGACGCTCTCAGCGTCCCAGCGGGCGGTTTGATCGTAGTTGTCCTCGTAGCTCATAGATGTCTCCTTTGCTTTGCCGCCGCATCAGATTTTGTTTCTCATTTTCGCTCGGTCAGGCCCGCATCGCCGTTTTGCCGCATAGGATAGTGCAGAGCATGACAAGTGAGGTGAAACAAAATATGTGCAACAACAATAATAATAACTGCGTGTGGCTGATCCTGATCGTCATCCTGATCGTCTGCTGCTGCGGAGGATACGGCAGCGGCTGCGGCAGCAGCTGCGGATGCAGCGGTAATTGCGGCTGCGGCAGCAACTGCGGCGGCAGCAACGACTGCTGCTGCTAAAAAGCCTTCCTCCTGTGAAGATGGGGCGCGCAAGCGTCCCTTTTCACTTATCTTTGACGCGGTCAAGCCTTCAGAAGTTCCGCCGCGCGGCGGTAAATTTCCTCGTGAATGTCTGCAATCGAGCGCATTTCGCCGTTTTTCGAGCAGTCGATGCGCTGCCAGCGGCAGCGCTCAGCGACCTTGCGCGCATTCTCGCGGCAGGTGCGAAGGTAGGCCTCGTCCTGCTCATGGATGTCGGCCTTCGTGTTGGTCGCCTGCTCGCGCTCGCGCATCATCTTCTCGGTGAGCTCGGTCGGCACATCGAGATAAAAGACGAGCGACGGCTCGGGAAGACCCAGAAGTCCATACTCAAAATCGAAAAGCCAGTCGAGATACTTCTCCCGCTCGCCGTCCGGCAGCTTGCTCGCCTGATGCACGGCGTTCGAGGTCGTGTAGCGGTCGGCGATGAGAAGGCCGCCCGCCTCGTAATAGCCGCCCCAGTCCTGCTTGTAGGACGCATAGCGGTCCACGGAGTAGAATGTCGACGCCGCGTAGGCGTTCGCGTCGTTCGGATGCGAGCCGAACGCGCCGCCGAGGTACAGCTCGACGAGCGCGGCGGACTTTTCCCCATAGCGAGGAAAATCGAGCTTGCGGCAGTCGACGCCCTCGCGCTGCAATCTCTCAAAGAGAAGCTGGCTCTGCGTCGCCTTGCCCGAGCCGTCCGTGCCTTCAAATACGATCAGCCGTCCGCTCATTTGTTCTTCGCCCCCGCCACATGGACTAAGAAAAGCGGCAGCTTCATCATGCGGCCGATGCGGGAGGGATTCTTCACAAGGCGGTAGAACCACTCAAGGTTATGCTTGCAGTAGAACTCCGGCGCGCGCTGCGCGATGCCTGCGAAAATATCCATCGAACCGCCGAGGCCCATCAGAAGATGGCAGCCCGTCGCCTCGCCGTACTTCGCCATGAAAAGCTCCTGCTTGGGCGCGCCGAGGCACACGAGCGCCATGTCCGCGCCGCTTTCCTTGATGGCAGCGGCAATGGGCGCGTCCTCTTTGAAGTAGCCGTCGTGCGTGCCGGCGATCACAAGGCCGGGAAAGCGCTTTTTGAGGTTTTCCGCCGCCTGATCGGCAACGCCCGGCTTTGCGCCGAGCAGGTACACGCTCTTGCCGAGCGCGGCGCAGCGCTCGATCATCGCCGTGCCGAATTCGATGCCCGGCACGCGGCCCTTGATGGGCGTGTGCAGGATCTTTGCGCCGTATACAACGCCGATGCCGTCGGGCAGGACAAGGTCCGCGCCGTTCACCGCGTCGTTCGCCGCCGCGTTCTCGCGGCAGGTCTCCACGATCTCGGGATTGGGCGTGACGACATAGTGCGCGCCGGGAGTGCACAGCAGCTCTTCGCCGCGCGCGAGCGCCTCGTCCATCGTTACATTATCAAAGCCTACGCCTAAAATATTGATCCGCATGATAGTCTGTCCGTTTCTTTTTTGAATTTACTGTTAGCGGTTTATTATATCACGCCTCTTTGGCGCTTTCAACCGCTTTGCCGCTTTTCTCCGGCACCCCACCGGGAAAATTTTCATTGTTCCCCCACTGCCGATGGGGGACGGGAATCAAAGGGGGTATTCTCTTTCGCAAAAGAGAATACCCCCTTTGGAACCCCCAGAGAA
>CAKTGM010000012.1 GCA_934561515.1 uncultured Oscillospiraceae bacterium
AAAATATCCCGTCCATGGATTTCATGGACGGGATACGGTTTTATGCTCTTCCCTATACGGCAAGCTCCTTTTGCAGCGGGATGCGCTTGGTCTGGATGAGCTGCACGAAGGTGACGGCGAGCTCGGGGTCAAACTGTGTTCCGGCCCCTCTGGTGATCTCGCCGAGCGCGTATTCGAGCGACATCCCCTTGCGGTAGGGCCGGTCCGTAGTCATCGCGTCGAAAACGTCGGCGATCGCAAGGCAGCGGGCGGTGACGGGGATCTCCTTGCCGGCAATGCCGCGGGGATAGCCCTTGCCGTCCCAGCGCTCGTGATGGCCCAGCACCGCGGGGATGAGATAATCCATCTCCGGCAGGTGGCGGATGATCGCAATGGAGTTGTTCACATGGTCCTTCATGGCCTGATACTCCTCCTCGCTCAAGCGGCTTTCCTTGTTGAGGATCGCCTCCGGGATGGAGATCTTGCCAATATCGTGCAGCAGGCCGCTGATGTAGATCGTGCGCACCTGATCGTCGTTCAGGCCGCTGGCGACCGCCAGCGTTGCAGCGTAGCGCGCCACATTCTTGCTGTGCGCATAGGTATAGTGATCCTTCGCGTCGATGGCCGCCGTGAGCGCGGAGATCATGGCGATGGCGTTCTTGTGGGCGCTGTCGCCCTCCTCAACGCGGTCGATGATGGCCTCCGTGCGCTCGGCAAGCTGCTGGGGCATGAGGTTGGAAGCGCCGCGGAAGACAAGGACCTGCGCCTTGCCGATCTGCTTGGCGTTGTACACGGCGAGGTCGGCGTTGTCCATCAGCTCCTTGGCGCTGGCCGCGGCATAGGGCGCCGAGCAGATACCGGCGCTGACCGTCAGCTCCTTCAGGCGGGCGCGCTCGGGCGCCTGATTGATACGGCTGACCTGCCTGCCGATCTCGTGGGCCAGCGTGCGCGCACGCTGGGAGTCCTGAAGCGGCAGCAGCACGGCAAAGACCTTTCCGCTGGTGCGGAAGACCGTGCCCTGCTCGCCGACGCAGCAGGAAATGGTTTCGGAAATGCGGCGCAGGGCATCGTCGCCCTCGCCCGCGCCGTAAAGCTGGTTGTAGAGCTTGAAATCGTCCACGTCGAGGTAGAGCAGCGTCAGGCATTCGCGGCCGTGGGCGCGGAACTGCTCGTCGAGCTGCTCGGTAAAGTAGCGGTAGTTGTAAGCGCCGGTCAGCGGGTCGATGCGGGCCTCGCGGTACATTTTTTCATAGAGCACCGCGTTCTTCATGGCGATGGACGCGATCGAGCAGACGGTTTCGATGAAGCCGGTCTCCGCGGCGTTGAAGTGGCAGTAATGGTCCTTGGCGGAGAGCAGCATCAGACCCACGATATCCTCCCCGTCGCGCATGGCGGCGACGCAGTCGATATTGAGCCGGCGGAACAGGTCCTTTTCCGACTCCCACACCGAAAGATACTGCGGGCTGTTGCGGAATTCCTCCATGATGAGGTAGTTCCCCTGCTCGTTCAGACACGCGATCAGGGGGCTGTCCTTGGAGATGGAGAAGGTGCGCGCCGCGAGCGGGCTGGAGCAGTAGCGGGCCTGATAGACGCCGCCCTCCAGCGGGCAGATGTAGGCCTTCTCCGTGGCGATCTCGCCGCTGATGATCTCGCTCATCCCGCGCATGATGTCCGCCGTGTGGAGGGACTGGTTGATCTCCTCGGAGAACTTCTTGATGAGGCGGTTGCGCTGCTCCTCGCGCGTGAAGAGGCTGTCCAGCAGGCGGCGGGTGATCCAGTAGCTGCCGCCGAGCAGCGCGGAAAAGGCCAGCGCCACAACGGTGATGGCGGCCTCCGTATTGAGCCCCAGCGAGGTGCTGACAAAGTTCTCGATGGGCAGGAGGAGGTTGCTGGCGAAGAAGAGGCAGATCGCCGCCAGAATCAGCGTCAGCACCGTGCGGGAGAAGATCAGCGTCATCTGGAACATCCGCCGCTTATAGAGCGCATACATCAGAAGGAAGGCGAAGATGATGCCGGAGAGCGCGTCGTAGGGGAAGGTATTCCCCGGCAGGCAGACCTGCAGCAGATTGCCCAGCAGCATCACGCCGCCGCCGATGAGGATGACCTGAACGCCCGGCGAGCGCGTGCCCTGCGTGCGCAGAATGCGCAGCAGCGTCCATGCGGTCGCGCCGATGATGGCGACAAACATGATGCAGGGGATCACCAGACGCCACGTGACCTTGTTGTAGAGGAAGATCAGCGCGCCGTCGGCGCGGGTGGCGGGGATGGGCGCGGGCAGATAGAGCCCCATGATGGTGGCCGGCAGGTTGAGCAGCGTCCAGACGGTGAAGAGGATCAGCAGGAATTTGCCCTTCTGGTGGGAGACGGTGTGCACAAAGTAATAGAACACAAGCTCCATGCAGAAGAGTGCCACCAGCGACACGGTATACCAGAAGTTGACGCCCGGCCACATCTGAAAGCGCATGAGGATGGAAGCGCCGGACCAGAGGATACAGTCCGCCAGCACGATCAGGAAGGACTTGATCTCCGGCGTCTTCTTCGCGGCAAGGAAGGTCACAAGCATCAGCGAAAAGCAGCACAGCGCCGTGATGTTCACCGAGATATAGGGAATGTAGGTGTTCATCGTCACGTTCTCGCCTCCCAACCGTACCGGTTCGGCTGGTGCAGGATACCGATGATATCCAGCATGCCGGGGTTGATGCGGGAAACATGACCGCCGATCCTCGCCTCGTAGTCTGCGATCGTGCCGTAACGGAGGATCGTAATCTCCAGCGGCTCCATGTTGAGAAGCTTCTTGAGATCGCCGTAGTCGCTGTCAAAGTGCTTGAAATAGAGGCTCAGATGCTCGGTCAAAACGGTGCGGACCGTCACCTCGCTGGCCTGCGCCTCGGGCGGGATCTCCAGATACATATGGAGGAAGGGATCGCCGTCCTGATTGAACTCCTTTTTCAAGATCCAGTCGCCCAGCTCAAGGCGGCTGAGGCGGATGACCTCCTGCATGGAGGAGGCGGTGATGCGGGTGAAGCCCGCGATATCGATGACGTCCGGCGTGCGGTCGACAAAGGTGAGGCGCGGGATACGGTTCCCGCCCGAGGAGATGCAGTGGTACATATCGCCGATGCGGTAGCGCATGAAGGCTCCGCCGTGGAGCACGGAGAGCACCAGCTCATAGGTCTCGCCGGACTGGATCTCGTCCATCAGGCAGGTGCGCGGCTGGTAGGAGGGGTCTTCCATGCTGCGGCGCATCTCCGCTTCCGGGATGAACTCGTAAAAGCAGGCGTCGGGGAAGAAGATCATACCGTTGTGCTCCCACGTCTCCGCGCCGATGTAGGTGGATTCCGTGCCGGAGGCAAGCTCCACGGGCGTTACGCCCCAGGCTGCGGAGAGACGGTCCTTGTAGCATTTGGCGTCCGTCCCGGCATAGAAAAAAGCCTTGAGCGTGAAGATATCGCCCGGCACGATGGGGCGTCCGTCCCGGCGGCTTATGTACTTGGCGCGGACATAGCGCAGCGCGTTGCCCGGCGAAACGCCGCCGGAGTGCCCGCCGCCGCTGCCGCCGCTGCTGCTCTTGGAGAAATTTTCCGTAATGTAATGGGCAACGCTGCCGATGCCGAAAAATACGTCCACGCCGCCGCTCAGGGCCATGGCAAAGCCCTTTTTGATGCGCTGGCCGAAGCTGAGGTCAGAGTGGGCGTTGGAGTCCGGCAGCCATGTGCACTTAACGTCCTCGTCAAAAAGGGAGGGGATCAGGCCGGTCATATAAGGCAGCGGCGCGCCGCCGTAGAGGATGCGTTCGTTTCCCTTGAAGGTGAACTCGCCCCGGCGCTTGGCCGTGGCCATCATCATGGTGGCCATCAGGTTGTGGCGATAGGTATCGAGCATACTGCGGGTATAGGGGGCGAGCTTGATGGGGCGCAGACCGCCCTCCCACGTCGTCTGAATCCATACCGACGGCTCGTCGCAGAGCATTTCCGTCCGCTTGGGGAGCAGAACGTCCGCATAGTCTGCATAGCTCGTCAGCGGCAGCATGGTGCGCAGCTCCTCAATGCTGCGGGGCTGCGCGCCGCGAAGCATCTGGCGGCCGAGACCGCTGCTGCACCACATACTCAGCTGCTCTTCCATCAGGCGGCGCTGGGTGTACATATATTCGGCAAGGCTCATATCGACAAAGCCGCAGTATTCCTGCCACAGCTGTTCATGGCCGATTTTTTTCATCTTGTCATCCAGACGCATTCCTTCACGCTCCCCGTTGTTCGCCCCTGCCGCAGCAGGCGCGGATGCTCTGCCGGTTCGGCAGCAGAAAGGGCGTTTCCGCCCGATAATCGTCATACCCGTCCAGCCGCGCAGGAAAGACGCAGCGGTCCTCGAAGAGCACCAGCAGGACATCCAGCGCGCTGAAAAAGACCGCCGCTTGCAGCGCCAGCCCGGCTGCGGCCCAGAGGCAGAGGCAGAGCCCCATGAACCAGAGCACGCCGGGATGCCTGCACAGCGCGTAAACGCCGCTTTTGCAGACCGGGCGTTCCTGTCCCTGGCAGGTGTAAGCCTCCTTGGCGGACAGGGCAAAGAACAGTGTGTAGATCTCCAGCGCAAGAAAGAGCGCCGCGAGGACCAGAACGGCCCAGCGCGCCGGACCGCGCAGCAGCGCGCGCGCCGGGCTAAGCGCCCGCGCCGTGCCCGCCGCCAAAAGCACAAAGCCGACTGGGAAGCAGAGCTTCAGCGCGCGGCAGGAAAGCTTCCAGTCATTTGCATCGCTGATAAAAAACAGAATGAACCCTGCAAATCCCAACAGATATCCCACGCCGCGCAACCTCCGATGCATAGACCTGTCCGCCGCGCCGGGCGGGTTGAATTTCTCATTCTCTACTATACTTGCTTTTTCGCGCTTTTTCAAGGGTTTAATTTAGCAAAACAGCATAAAAGCACAGGCATGTAAAGGAATCTCACCATCCGGGCTTTATGCAGCATAGCCGGAGCCGGAAATCCGGGCGTTCCCGCCCGGACAAAAGAGGCCGGGGCGGGAACGTGCTTCCGGCAGGTCCGCCCCGGTCTTCTGCATGGTTCTGCGCGCCCGCCGGGCGCTGCTCGATGCGCTTACTGCGCGGCGAGCTGCGCGACCACATCGAGCAGGACGTTCGCGCCCGCGGCGCAGTCTGCGTCGCGCGTCAGCTCCAGCGGGTTGTGGCTGATGCCGCGCACGCTGGGGACAAAGATCATCGCCGTGGGGCAGATGCGCGCGAGCATCTGCGCGTCCTGTCCCGCGCCGGAGGTCATGCGGCGGCAGGAAAGAGAGCGCGCGGCGGCCGCAGCCTCGATGCGCTGCGCGATCCCCTCGTCAAAGAGCACGGGGTCGAAGCGGCTGAGCCGCTCGGTCGTGATCCTGACGCGGTCGGACTTTTCAAGCGCCGCGAGATAGCCGGCAAGCGCCTGCTCTTCTTCGCGCAGCTGCGCTGCGTCCGGGTTGCGGATGTCCACAGTGAACACCGCCCTGCCGGGAATCACGTTGATCGCGTTCGGCTCGAAGGCAATGCAGCCCGTGGTCGCAACGGTGCAGCTGCCGGGCAGCTCGCAGCGGCTGCGCAGGAAGGTCATGACCTTCGCCGCGGCAAGTCCCGCGTCCGCGCGGTAAGCCGTCGGCGTGGTGCCGGCGTGGTTCTGCTCGCCCTCGATGGTGATGCGCTGCCACGAAATGCCCTGCAAATTTTCGACCGCGCCGATGGTGACGCCCTCCGTTTCAAGGATGGGGCCCTGCTCAATGTGCGCCTCCACGAATGCGCAGGGCTTGAGGAAGCCCGGCGCGACAGTGCCCGCATAGCCGATGCGCCTGAGCTCGTCGCCGAGCACCGCGCCGTCGGTGCCGGCGGTGGCGAGCGCCTTTTCGAGCGGATAGCCCCCGGCATAGACGAGCGAGCCGAGCATATCCGGCGCATAGCGCACGCCCTCTTCATCGGTGAAGGCGACGACGGCGATGGGACGGGCGGGGACAAAGCCGGAGGCCTTGAGCGTTTCCACGACCTCGAGCGCGGCGAGAACGCCGTAGCAGCCGTCAAACTGCCCCGCGTTGATGACGGTATCGATGTGCGAGCCGGTCATGACCGCTTCCTTCTCCGCGCAGCCCTCCGGCGTCCAGATGCCGAAGAGGTTGCCGATGTAGTCGGTCACGACGGTGAGTCCTGCCTCGCGCATCCAGCGGGACAGGAGATCGCGCCCCGCCTTGTCCTCGTCCGAGGCGGCGAGACGGGTGCGGCGGCCTTCGGCGTCGACACCGACAGCGCCGAGCGCGCGGATGCGCTCGAGAAGACGAGTCTCGTTGATAGCCAGCATGGGGTATGTCCTCCTTGAAAAGTTTTGTTTTTCGCTCCTGTTGGCAGCAGTATAGCAAAGATGGTCAAAAAAGTCCAGCGAAGAAGAGAGATCTTTGTTGAATTTTATCCTTTTCTGAAAGCCGCCTCCCGGCGGCAGCAAAAAACCGGGAACCGCCATAAGGCCGGTTCCCGGTTTTTCCTTTGCAGATGAATCTGCACCGCTTCCTTTGTGCGGCGGCTTATGCGATCTGGACATTGGCCTGCCGCAGCGCCTTGCGCAGCGCGAGGCACAGGGGCGGGGCGAGCACGATGGCGACCGCGCCGTTAAAAACAGAGGCGGGGATCTTCAGCACCAGCGCCGCGGCCGCGGTGGCGGCGGGAAGGCCGCCGATCAGCAGCCCGTCGTAGGCGAAGGACTTGAAGAAATAGAGGATATAATAGGCAAGGCAGCCCAGCGCGGCGGCAGCCGTGCAGCGGCTGTACCGCGGCGTTGCGCGGTCGCGCAGCGCGAGGCCCGCCACCATGCCCATCATGCCCTTGGTGATGAAGGTGATCCAGCACTCTGCGGCATAGGCAGGATTGGTCAGGTCATATAGCGCAGAGCCGAGTGCGGACGCAAGACCGCCAATGGGGCCGAGCATCAGCCCGGAAAGGCAGCACATGATGTTGGCCAGCGTAAACGAGGTGCGCCCGCCGATGGCGATGGGCATGGTGATGCGAAGGTAGTTGCTGACGAAAACGAGGGCGCACATCATGCCGAGTGCGGTCAGCCTATTGACATTTTTCTGGTTCATGGAAAACACTTCCTCCTCCTGAGATGCCCCCATCATAGCAGCGAACTGGTATTGTTGCAAATACCAGTTCGCAATAATTTAATAAGGTCAGATGGTCGTGCTGCCCTTCCGCTGCGCGTTGCTCCTCAGCACTGTTCGAGCGCCGCGCAGAGCTTCTCTGCGGCGGCCTGCGCCAGCTCGTGCGAGGTTGCAAGGTTCAGCCGGATGAACGTGCCGAAGCGCTCGCCGCCGAACCATTCGCCATAGTCCACGGCAAGGCCGCAGCGCTTCTCCATGAAGTCCGCCATCTCCTCCGCCTTCACATATGCGCCGAGGTCCACCCACATGAGGTACGTTCCCTCGAGCGGCGAGACGACCGCCTTCGGCGCGCGCTTTTGGAGCGCATCACGCAGGAGGCAGTAATTCTCAAAGATCTGGCGGCGGCATTCCGCAGCCCACGCCGCGCCGCCGCGATAGGCGGCCTCAACGGCGATGTAGCCCATGGGGTTGCTGGGCGTGATGCGGATCTTCTTGAGATAGTCGTCAAAGCGGGCGCGGATCTTCTCGTCCGGGATGATGACAAGGGAGTTCTGAAGGCCGGCGAGGTTAAAGGTCTTGGACGCGGCCGTGAGCGTGACGAGCATATCATCATATTCCCCCACCGAGGCGGAGGGAAGGTGCGTGCTGCCCTCGAAAACGATGTCCTGATGGATCTCGTCCGAGATGACGAACACGCCGTAGCTGCGCATGAGGTCAAGCAGCGCCGTAAGCTCCTCGCGCGTCCACACTCTGCCGACGGGGTTGTGCGGCGAGCTGAAAACGAACGCCTTCACGCGATGCGTGCGCAGCGTTTCCTCAAGGCGCGCAAAATCGATGGCGTATTTCCCATCCCGCACGGCAAGGTCGCAGCAGACAAGTCTGCGCTCGTTGTTCTTCACCGCGTCCATGAACGGATAGTAGACCGGCGTGAGCACAAGGACCTCGTCGCCCGGCGCCGTCATCGACTGCAAGAACCAGTTGATCGCGGGCACAACGCCCGGCGTGACGCGCAGCCACTCGCGCTCGACGTGATAGCCGTGCACGCCGCTCTCCCACTGCATGAAGGCCTCATAGTAGGAAGACGGCACCTGATAATAGCCGAAGACGCCCTGCTCCAGATAGTCCTTCAGCGCGTCTCTCACGCACTGCGGCGCCTGAAAGTCCATGTCCGCCACCCACATCGCCTGAAGGTCCGCGGAGCCGAACTTCCCCAAAAGGCCGTCCCACTTGCTGCAATTCGTGTTTCTGCGGTTTACGAAGCGGAGGGCCTCTCCGCAGCTGTTGACACTCATATGATCGCTCCTTTTCCTTGAATCTGCCCGCCCGGCATGGATCAGCTCATGCTGATCCATGTGCAGGGCGTTAAGCTTTCCATATCGCCGAGATTGTTCCAGACCATGATCTTTGCGCTGTAGCTGCCCGCGGCGGGAACGCTCAGCGTGGCGGAAAGCGTCTCGGTCTTGCCGGCAGCAACGCTGCGCTCAACAGACACGCAGTCCACCATGCGCATATCGCCGTCGTACAGGGCGAGGATCAGCGCGGCGCTCGCGCCGGTGCTGCCGAGGTTTGCCGCCTGAATGGAGGCGGTAAAGCGCTTTCCGTTTTCAAGATGCGCTCCGCTCGTCGTCTGCTTGAAGAAGAGGTCGTCGTCCCCCTGCTCGCCGTCCACGCGCACGAGCGTAAAGTTGGTGTCGATCACCTTGCCGCTGCCATCGAGCGCCTGCACGATGATGCGCCAGCTGCCGGTGGGCAGCATGGCCGCCACGCGGCCCTCAGGGCCGTCCATCGTGCCGAGCAGCTCATTGAAGTTCTCGGCGTAGACCTGATATTTCTCCGCCTTTGCGCCAAGGGCGCTGTCGCTCCACTTGCACATAAGGCCGATGCTCTCGCCGGGGGCGTAGGTCTCCTTGTCGGCCTCGACCCGCATCTTCGATTCCTTCGTATCGAAGACGTACACGCGCGTGGCGCCCATGTTGTTGGCATAGTCGGTCACGCCGATATCCACCGTATGGACTGCGCCGGCCTTTTCCTCCTTCACGCGGAAGGTCATCAGATAGCTGCCGGAATCGGTGGGCTCAAGCTCGAACACGGCGCTGCCCTCCGCATCGCGGTAGGCCTCGCCATCGAGCAGGAAGACAAAGTTCTTGATGCCCGAATCCACCACGCCGAGGTCCTTGGCCGAGATCTCGACCTGGAAGGTGTTCCCGTTCATGAACACCGGCGTTGCCGACACCGTCGGCACCGTCTGGTCGATCTTCACGGGCAGGGTCAGCACCTGCTGCGCGGCGTTTTTCGCGTCGGCATAGGCGCGCACGTTCACATAGTACTGTCCCTCCGGCAGAGGCTCGCTGCGGCCCGTGACCTTATTGTAGTTCGCGCCGCGCCAGACCCAGTTCCAGTTCACCTCGGCAAGAAGGCTCTGCTCGATGGGGACCTCCTTGCGCACATAGTCCTGCTGGTCCAGCACGCGCAGGACCTTGCCGCTCTCGTTTGTCACATCCACCGTGACGTTCTTCGCGTTGCGCAGGAACGATACCTCGGGCATCGCGTTGCAGTAGGATGAGGTATCGCTGGGGTTGAAGGCATAGTAGTCGGAGGACGCGCCGTCGCCCAGCGGGACCAGCTGAGAGACGAGGCCCATGTTGACCACGGTGTAAAGGCCGGTCTGGCCGTAAACGCTGGTGGCCGTCTCATAGAGGGGATCGTCCATCACCTGCATACTGCCCCAGTCGCCGTTGAAGCCGAGATACGGCAGGCTCAGCTCGCTGCCGCCGCCAAGCGGCTGGAAGCAGAGGTAGCCCTCCACAAAGCTGTTGGCTTCGCCCTTGGGCGTAATGGTCACGCTCAGCGTCGCCGCCGCGCCGGGCTGCACGCTGATCGTATCCGCGCCGAGGCTGACGAGGGAGCCGCGCTCGCCTCTTGCCAGCACGCGGTAATCCATCGCTTCGCTGCCGCTGCTGCGCAGCTGCACCGTAAGGGTGCGGCTGCCGCTCATTTCGCCGAGGGACACATAGGGCTTGCCGTCCACCGTGACGGTGACGGTGTTTTCAAGCGCCGCGGAAAGGTCGGCTACGCCGGCGCCCTGCGCGCGGGGAGAATACAGCGCGCCGCTCGCGTCCTGCATCGCCTTGGCGGTGTTCATCAGCGCCGCCTTGACGTAAGCCGTGGGGTCCTCCGCATTTGTCCCGCGCTCGTTGAGCTGCTGGACCATCAGCGCCGCCATACCGGCGACGTTCGGGCAGGCCATGGACGTGCCGGACATCGTCTGATAGCCATTGCCGCCGATGGTAGACCAGACATAGCCGCCCACCGCCGTCACGTCCGGCTTGAACGTCAGGTCGGAGGTGGGGCCGTAGGAGCTGAAATAGGACAGGCCGCTGAATGCCAGCGGGATCGAGACGGGAGCGCCGTTGAAGGAGACGGCCGCGCCGGAGCCGGCGAGCGAGCGCAGCTTCTCGCCGTCAGAATGGCGGAGGAAGAGCGCAGGAATGTCGAGATCCTTGTCGGACGAGGTGTAGTCGAGGAAGTCCTCGTTGCCGGCGCTGTTATAGAGGATGACCGCGAGCGCGCCGTGCTCCTGCGCGTTGCGCTTCTTCTCGGCAAATTCGATCGTGCCGCGCCGGATGAGCGCGACCTTGCCGCCAAGATCCTTGCCGTTCATCTCCTCCGCCGTGCCGAGGCCGCAGTACACAACAGGATAGCTGCCGGTGAGCGAAGCGGTATTGAGGTCATTGAGCACATACGGCAGCGCGCCCTGCTCGCGGCCGTTGAGCGTGATGTTCATCTGCCACGCCACGCGGCTGCTGTTGTCCTTCGAGGCGACCTGAATGGTATCTTCGCTCAGGCCGGGCTCGGCGATGGTGCCCGTGTCGACCACGCGGCTGTAGTTGGGGTGTGGCTTCGTGTCGGAGGCCTGCTGGTAGGGAGCGTAAGCGCCGTTACCGGCGGCGGCCACCACGATCACGCCCGCCTCGCGGGCGGCCTTGATGGCCTTCTGCTGGCCGTTTTCACTGTTGTGGAAGCCCGCGCTCAGGCCGATGCTCAGGTTGATGACGTCCGCGCCGAGCGCCACGGAGTCCTCGATGGCGGCAATGATGTCCGCCTCGCTCGCCGAAACGTTCGCCGTGTTGGAGAAGATCTTCATGGCGAGCAGCTGGCACTCGGGCGCCATGCCGCGAAGACCGTTGTAGGCCGCGATCTCGCTCTTGCTCTGGCAGTTTGCGCCGATGATGCCGGCAACGTGCATTCCGTGGTTGTAGGCGGGGTCGTCCACAGCGGTGTCGATGACGCTGCTGTTCTTGTCGGCATAGTTATAGCCGTAGGGCACCTTCGCGGTAAAGTAGCGGCCCTTGAGCATACTGTTGCCCGCCTGAATGGCGCGCACGTCCGCCTCGCTGAGCTTGCCTGCAACGCCCGGCGAGAGCACCATGTCCTTGTGGCGGTAGTCGATGCCGGAGTCCACCACGGCGACCACAGTGCCGCGGCCGTCGAATTTGGACTGCTGCGCCGTCTGCACGGCCGCGCCGAGCACGTCCGTCTTGGTCACGGCGCGCTCATACTGGTTCGCCATCACAACGGAGGCAACGTCGGGCAGCTGCTCGATCTTTGCCTTGCTGCTGTAGCGCGTGCGGACGCTGAAGCCGTTGACCAAAAGGCCGTAGCGGTGCAGGATGAGCGCGTCCTTGTCGATCTCCATGATCGACCGGATGCACTTCTCCTGCGAGCGCTTCACCTGCTCCATCAGGGTCTGGTCCTCCGCCGTCTCCGCGGCGGTCTGCGCCTGCGAAAGCTCCATGCCCGAAGCGCTCTTGAGCTCAACGATCAGCTCAACGATCGCGTCCTCGTCGATGGCGGGCTGCTTTTCCGCATTCTTGACAGCGTCCTGCAGCACGAGCTGGCGCATCTGGGAGAGCGCCTTGTCGCTGCTCTTTTCCGCCGCCTGTGCGCTCATTGTCGCGCAGGAGACCGTCAGCACGGCGGCCAGCAGCGCGCTTGTGATTCGTTTCATTAACTTCATGATGTACCTGTTCCCTTCCTTTCCTCGGCGATCACAGCGTAAAATCCTTGCCCTTGAGCTTGGGGTAGATCGCTCTGAGCGCGGAATAGTCGGAAACGGGATTGCCGGAGAGATAGAGGTTTTTGAGGTTCGTCAGCCCCGCAAGCGGCGCAACGTCGGAAATGCGGTTGTTCTGGAGATAGAGGCTTTCGATCGTTGTGAGCTTTGCAAGCGGCGCAGCGCTCGTGATCTTGTTGTTCTTGAGGAACACGCGCTCGAGCGAGCGGCACTGGGAGAGCGGAGAAAGGTCGCTGATGCTGTTGTTGTCAAGGTCAAGGTGCATGAGCTTGGTCTTGCCCCGGAGACAGGAGATGTCGCTGATCCGGTTGCCCTTGGCCTCGAGCCAGTAAAGGCCGCTCGCAGCGGAGAGACAGGAGATGTCGCTGATCCTTCCCTCGTTCTTGTCGTTGCCGAGGTGGATGCGGTAGAGCTTGGTCTTGCCGCTCAGGCAGGAGAGGTCGGAGATGGGGCAGTTGTTCGCCCAGAGCTCTTCAAGGTCCTGCATCCCCGAGAGGAAGCTGATGTCGCTGACCTTCGTGTTGCGGATCATCAGGCACTTGAGATAGGTGATGGTCCCGGCCTCGCTGAGATCGCTGAGCTTGGGGTTATCCTCGAGCAGAAGGTTTTCGAGGTGCTCGAGGCCGAAGAACGCGCCCTTATCGATGCGGGTGATCTTGTTCTCGTCGGCGCATAGCTCCTTGAGCGAGCTCATGCCCTCGAAGATACCGGCAGGGATATAGGTGAACTGGTTCATGGCGACATCAAGGTATTCAAGCTTCGTCAGGTGTTTGACATACTGCCACTGGCTGTCGTCAAGGTAGTTGGCGGCAACGCCGAGGTAGGTGAGGTTGCGCATATGGGCAAGGTCCTGCAGGGAGCGGACGCCCATTGCAAAGCAGTCCAGCTCGCGCAGGTACTTCACGTCGGAATAATAGACCTCGCCGTGGGGCTTGTCAACGGCCTTGCGCACGCACTTTTCCAGCGCCTCGTCGTGCCATGTGATCGCGTAATCCTCGCGCTCGGCCACGGTGCACTCGACGGTGATCTTCTTCCCCGTCAGCATGGCCGTGCCCGTAACGGTCAGCGTTCCCTCCTCCTGCGCGGGGATCTCGCGCATACTCCAGTCCACGCGGTCAAAGCTGCCGTCGGAGAGACGGATCTGGAAGGGCATCCGGTAGGCCTTGCCCGCCGTAACGGTCAGGTCGATGTGCCCCTCGGAATCCGCAGAGAGCATGGTGAGCGGGAAGTCCTTGTCCGTGAGCTTATTGTAGTACGACGCGGCGGGGGAATAATCCGTCACGCCGGAGACGTTGAGCTTGAGCGAGCGAAGTGAGGTAAGATTCGTGATGGGCGCGATGCTCTTGACATTCCCGCAGGCGTAGAGGTCGAGCGCCTTGAGGTTCAGGTCGGCGAGCGGGGAAAGGTCGCTGCTGTCGGTCATTTGCATCGTGAGCGTTTCAAGAGACGTGCAGTAACGCAGGTCTTCAAGGCTCTCGCTGCCGGTGTAGGAAAGCGACAGCGTCTTGATCGTTTTGAGCATACCGCGCGTGACCTTGCTCACATCGCAGCCGAGCTCGTCTGCGATGCACCCGCCCACCTCTTCGTCGCGGAAGGTGTAAACGGCGCTGTCGTTGACGGGCTGCACGGTGAGCGTGAGCGTCAGCCTCTTGCCGCCGGCAGCCTTGCCCTCATAGGTAAAGACGCCGCTTTTCGAGGTGTCGGCCGCCTTGTCCCACACGGCGGGGAGGAACTCCGTGCGGCCGCTGCGCATTTCCGCCGGGACTGCGACGGGCAGCGTAAAGCGCGCGCCCTGCTCCACAGTGACCGCGAGATCATTGACCTTCGTGATCTGGTCGGCAGCGAGGACCGTCACGACCAGCCACGCCTCGACCCTGGAGTTTTCCACCTTGCCGCGGATGCGGTAGATGCCGGGCTTGGTCATGTCGGGCTTGCCGTCCCACTGCACGGCCACATACTCCACCTCGCCGGTGTACATGGTGGCCTCCACCGTCTCCGGCATGGTAAAAACGGACCACTGCGGAACGGTGGACTGAATCTCCTGCACGGAGGCGATGTCCTTGACGGAATAGCCGCCCTCGATGGGCAGACGGATCGTATTGGAGAGGACCTTGCCCGCCGTATCCTCCGCGAACACGCGGACCTCGTATGCCTTGGGCAGGATCTTGAGGTGCTCCTTGACGGAGTCGTTCCCCTTCTCCTTGAGCGTAAGCTCAGAGACGGCGCGGCTGAAGACGTTGCCCTTATAGTCGGCCAGCGCCATCACCAGACGCACCTTGCGCGGCTGGTTCTCGCTGTTTTTCACGCTGAGCGCCAGCTCCTGAATGTGCCGGGTGGTGATCTTTTCGATCGGTGTTTTCAGCGATACCTCCAGCGGCTGATCTGCGGCCCGGGCCGGTTCGACCCAGAGCATCAGCGTCATCAGCACCGCCAGAAGCGCCGCGAGCGTTCTTTTCATAAGCGTAAGGCTCCTTTTCTTTTCGGTCTACCTCCGCAGAGCAGGGTCTCCCCTGCCCTGCGGAGGTAAAGCTATCATTAAACCACCAGATAAACGAGCAGCTCGACCTGCTTGCCATCCTCCTGATAAGGCACATAGATATCGTTTTCCTCATCGTACTCATAGAGAAGGATGGTGACAACGTATTTACCATCCTGCTTGCAGTTGGCCTTGATGTAGGTGATCGTTGCGCTACTGACTTCAGCGCTGCCCCACGAGCCAAAATAGCTGTACTCCGTCACCTCTGTGACAAAGTTCCCCGCTTTGATCTGGAAGAAGCAATCGGCATATTGATCGGTATCTTTCGCGATCATCGCGCTTCCCTCATAATAGGTAAGTCCGATGTCCTTGATCTCGCCGGTGATTGGCGTGTCGCCGCCGCCGGAGATCGCGGCGACCGCAGCGCTGAGCGCCTTGGCAGCGTCGTTGATCGCCTTCGGCGTGGAGGACTTGTCGGCGTAGACGGCGCGGGCATTCGTCAGCGCCGTCTGCACGTCAGCCCACTGCTCGGGGGTGTAGGCCGATGCGTCAAGGCCGCGGGTGCTCTCCACAGCGGCGTGCAGCGCCGTGCGGTCAACGCCGTCGTTCACGGGAAGATAGACAAGGTAGCGGCTGTTCGGCGCGCCGTTGCGGGCCGCAGCGGTCTCGACCACGATCATCTCGCACTGGGCCAGCAGCGCATCCGCCAGTTCGTCCGCGGAGATGTAGGCGAGATCGTTATAAAGCGAGCCTTCCGCAGCGTTGACGTCTTCCGTCAAATGTCCGCCGATGATGACGCGGTAGAATGCGTCCTTCGTCTCATCAAGCTCAAATGACCATGCGCCGTATCCATATTCCGTATCGCAAAGGTACTTGCCGTTGCAGGCAAGCTTCGGCGCAGCCTTGAAGGTCTTGAACTCGATCGAATCGGCCCATCTGAGATTGGACATTGCATCCACAAGGCCGTCCCATGCAGCGTTGACCGTCTTGATGCTCTTGTCCTTCTCGTCCACGACCTTCTTTGCGCCGCTCACAGCCTGCTGGAGCACTTTCCAGCTTTCGGCAGTGTAGGCAGACTCATTGAGCTTTTCCGCACTGCCCAGTTTGAGTGCAAGATAGCTGAAATCCGCGCGGCCCGCGAGCGCGTCGATCTTCTCCCGGAGCGTCTTTGCCGCGGCATCGACCTGCTGCTGCGTGGCGGAGGCGTCGGCAGAAAGCTTCCTGGCGCTTGCAAGCGCCGTCTGCACGGCCTTCCAGCTCGAGGCGCTGTAGTCGCTTGCTTCAAGCGCTTCGGCCGCGGCGATGAGCGCGTCGAGCGCGGTCTTGTCGGCTGCGGCGGCCTTTTCGAGCGCGGTCATCGCGCTCTGGAGCTTATCCTTCGCTTCGTTCACCGCGCTCTGGCTGGCGGTGCCGTCGGCGGCGACGGCCTCAGCGCTTGTGAGCGCCGCCTTGAATCCCTTCCAGCTCTCGGCGGTGTAGTCAGCCTCCTTGAGCGCCTTGGCCTCGGCGATGAGCGCGTTGAGCGCGGACTTGTCGGCTGCTGCGGCGGAGATAACGGTGAAGGACGCCTCGCGCTTCGTGCCGTCCATCAGTGTGACGGTCGCGATGATCTTGGCAGTGCCCTCGCCCACGACCTTGAGGTCAACTCTCTGGCGGTAGATGTAAGGAGCCGCGTTCTCCGCGCCCTCCATGTTTCTGGCAATGGTGACGACCGTTTCATCCGTCGAGCGGACATCGATACCGGCAGCGGTCACCTGTCCCTTCTCCAGACCCTTGACATTGAGCCAGCAGCGCTCGGGATCTTTTCCCTTGGCAGCCATGACCGGGTCGGGAACGGGATTCGTGGTATTATATGCCGAGCCATAATACCACACGACTTCCAGCTTGCTCGTATCGATCGCCTTGGCGACGAGCGCGGCCATGGCGTCGTTCAGCTTCTTTACCGCCGCGTCCACGGTCTCCTGCGTGGTGATGCGCAGCTTGAGCACCGCCTGCGCCTCGCTCAGCGCGGTCTGGAATTCCTCCCAGCCCTCGCTGTAGTTGCTCTTCACAAGCGTCTTGGCCTTGGTGACGGCGGCCTTGAGGGCTGCGTCGTCGACCTTCTCCACGACAATGATCTTGAGGCTCGCCTTCGTGTAGGTGCCGTCGGTGAACTTGACGGTGACCGTCAGCGTGTGCTCGCCGAGCTTATTTGCAAAGAAGCTGAAATTCTTCTGGCTGGGGCTGCTGCTCCACAGATTGGTGTCAAACGTGAAGACGCCCTCGGCTTCACCGGCAAAGTCAAAGCCGTTGATCTTATCGCCGTTTGCATCCGTCCTCACGCAGAGGTTGGTGCTGTAATTCTCATAGACTGTGTACTCCGTCAGCGCCTGCGTGCCTCTCTGCTCGGTGATCGTGACCTTGATATCGCTCCAGTTGACATCCTTGAGCGCCGCGCGTGCATCGCTCAGCGCCTTGCCGGCGGCGGAAAGCTGCTCTTCCGTGCCGGAAACATCGTCCAGCGCCTCCTGCGCCGCGGCAAGCGCGGCGGTGAAGGCGGCAAAGCCCTCTTCCTTATAGTCCTTCGCCTCAAGCGCGCGGCCGTCCGCGATCGCCTTGCGCAGCGCGGCAACCGTCGCCTCGTTCACCACCGTGACGTTCAGCTCGCCGCTCTGCTGCTCGCCGCCCCAGCTGCTCGTGAAGCGCAGCCTCACGCTGCCGGTCTTGTAGATCGCGGCGGTGACGGCGGCGTTCATCGTATCGTCGGCAACGGCGTTCGGCTTGAGAACGCTCTCATCCGAGGACGTGACCGTGACCTTGAGCGTGCCGCTGCCCTCGCCCTCGGTGCGCCAGACGAGGCTGTCGCCGTTGTTGGGGAAGCTCTTCCCCTCGCCCAGCAGAGCGCGGTAGCTTGCGGGCGCGTCCTCGCCGTTGAGCTTGAGGGTCGCCTCCATTGCGCCCTTCTCCTCCAGCGCATCGATCGCGCGCAGGAGCTCTTCGGCGCTCTTCGCCACCTGCTTTGCCGTGGCGTTGTCGTCTTCATAAACGTTCTTTGCCCTCTCGAGCGCCGCGTCAAGCGCCTTGAGGGATTCCTGCGTGTACTTGCCGCGCTCCACGCTTGAGGCCTTGTCGATGGCGTCCTTGAGCGCGGTCTTGTCCGCACGGAGCACCAGCGCGCCGATGGCCTGCGCCAGCGCCTCGGTCTGCGCGTTCACCTCTGCCTGCGTTGCGTCGGCGCTGCTGTAAACGCTCTTCGCTCTTGCAAGCTCCGCGCTCAGCTCCGCCCAGGAATCGGCGGTGTACTTATCCTGCGCCATGCCCTCGGCCTTGGCGATCATCGCCTGAAGGCCTGCCTTGTCCACGGTGACCTCGCCTTCGACCGTGAAGCTCCGCACCACGCTCTGGCGCACGGGCTTGCCCGCCGTGATGCGGACCTCGTAGGTCCCGGCCTTGGCGGAATCGGGCAGAATAAAGTCAAAGGAATAGCTGCCGTCCTCGGCGCTCGTCGTCTCGTCCAGCGCAACGCGGACATCCTCCTGCGGGAAGCGGATAAGCATGCTCACCTGCACGCCGGAAAGGGCGCTTGCGTTGTGCGTGACCTGACCGGAGACGCGGTTTTCCTCATTGATATTATAATTATCCTTGTCGAGTCTGGCGCTCAGGGCGTAGCGGTTCTCCGCAGGAGGCTGCGGGGTGGGCGTACCGTCGGGATTGTCGCCGGGCGTACCGCCGGGGACAGTGCCGGGCGCGCTGCCGTTCATCTTGCCGCTGCCGCCCTCTTTGAGCGGGGCGCCGCGCACGGTCGCGGGCGCATTTGCCGTGATGAGATCCACCGTGCCCTGACCGGAGATGGTCGTGCCGGGGGCGTTGTTGCGGATCTCGCCCACATAGCCGCCCGCGGCGACCACGATGGCGGCGGGGGCGTTCACCGTGATGAGATCGACCCTGCTGCCGTTTTCGATCACAAGCTCGGTGTTTTCCGCGTCGGGACGCAGCAGGATGCTGCGGACCGTGCTGCTGCGCAGCGTCACGGTTCGCTTTGCATCGCCGAGGATCACAATGCTGCCCTCAACCGTGCAGTCCGTCAGATCGAGGCTGCCTGCGCAGCGCTCGGAAACATAGAGGTTGCCCTTGATGACCGCGCCGCGCAGCGAAACGCCGCCGCAGAGGACAACGGCGCTGCCCTCCACGCGGTCGGTATAGGTGCCGGCGGCGGAATAGATCTGCCGGGCGATGTTGCTGAGCATCTTGACCGTCTCCGCGCGGGTCAGCGCCTTGGTCGGACGGTACGTTCCGTCGGGGAAGCCCTGAATGATGCCGAGCGCACCGGCGGTCTCCACATAATCGCGCGCCCAATCGGAGATCTCGCGGCCGTCGCTGAACATGACAAAGCTGCCCGGACGCTTCTCCTGCAGCATACTCACCAGCAGCTTTGCCGCCTCCTGACGGGTGATGGTCTCCTGCGGTCTGGCCGAACCGTCAGGCATACCGCTGAACCAGCCGGTCCTTGCGGCAGCAGCCAGATCGCCGCTGTACCAGTCGCTGCTCTTCACGTCCGTAAAGGTCTTCGTTCCCTCGCGGACAAAACCGAATGCGCTGTTGACCATGCGGATAAACTCCGCGCGGTTGACCGTTGCATCGGGGTGGAACCTGCCGTCGGGATAGCCCCGGATCAGGTCCTTGTTGAGAAATGTTTCGATCTCCGTCCGGCACCAGTGACCGCCGAGGTCAGTGGCAAGCGATGCGTATGCCGTGGGGCAAAGCATCAGCACAACCAGAAGAAGAGCGAGCAGTCGTTTGCAGATTGCGTTCTTCATTCTTTATGCGTTCCTTTCTGCATATAATTTTTCTCCCTCGCGGGTGCGCGTAAATATAAGCGTAGCATGACCCCACTTTTGCGTCAATCTTCGACCGCGGCCCGCGCGAACGGATATTCCGATGGAAGCGATGCCGTTCAGTTAAAAAAACGATTGGACGCCTTTTTCCTTTTATCAAATCCGAACGATCGCCAAAAAAAGAGAACCGATGAATTCAAGGCAACAAATCCATAAATTGCGCGAATGTATGCCGCAGAATGAATATTCATTTTGTACTCCGCTGCACTCTATGCAGAGCGGCGCAAGCGGCGAAAGGCAAGCGCAGCCCCCTGCAAGGGATGCAAAAAGGGCGCGGCAATCGCAATGATCGCCGCGCCCTGTGCGCTTGCTTGGCTTAGAAGTCGGTCGTGCAGTTTTTCCGGTCCTTGAGGTAGTTGGCGGGCATCCAGATGACGTTGAGGTCTTCGGAGTTGATCGTGCCGTCGCCGTTCACATCGGTGATGGCATTCTCCTTGAAAGGCCTCTCACCAGCCTTTCCTTGAAGGATAGCCGCAAATCCAGCTTATCGTCCTTACGGTATTTCTTGGAATACCATGCATCATCAAGCATCGCCGGCGGTCTCAGCGCCGGGGCTTCATCAGCTCCGCGCTCAGGAATGCAACCAACGGAACCGTCAGGATAATGCCGATGGTGCCCGCCACGCCGCGGATGATCTCAATGGCGATGGAGTCGGCGTTGAAGATCTGGATCATCGGATAATCGAAGATCTGAAAGAGCAGGAGCGTGTTGAGGCTCGCGCCCGCGAATGCAAGGATCAGCGTGTTGGCCATCGTTCCCATGGCATCGCGCCCGATGTTCATGCCGGAGCGGAACAGCGCGCCGCGCGACAGCTCCGGATTCAGCTCGCGCAGCTCCCAGCAGGCAGAGGAGATGGACATGGCCACGTCCATCACCGCACCGAGCGAGGCGACCAGAATGCCGCTGACAAAGAGCCCGCTGATATGAATCCCGCATTCGCCCGCGCGCAGGAGCAGCTCCTCCGCCTCCGGCAGATTGAAGCCGTTGAGCGGCGAGATCGTGCCGCAAAGCGCGGCGAAGAGCCCCGCCGCAGCAACGCCGCCGATGCATCCCAGCGTGGCGCAAAGCGTCTTTTGGCTAAAGCCGTTGAGGAAGATCATGGAGGCGGCTGCCGTCAGCGCAACAAGCACGATCGTCATCGGGATGGGCCGCGCGCCGCGCAGGAGCATCGGGAGCTGAATGAACCAGACACAGCAGAGCGTGTAGACAAGTCCCAGCAGGGCGGTGAGGCCCTTTCTCCCGCCGATCAGGAGCAGCAGCACGGCGAACACGCCGAGCAGGCCGAGCAGCACGGGGGTGCGGTTGTAGTTCGGGACGGACAGGATATACGGCTCTCCCGCGTTGTCCACGTCGAGCCGGACGACGATCCTCGTGCCGACGCTTGCGTCCACGTTGGTATAGATCGTCAGATAGTTGACCGTCTCGAGGATCTTTCCCTTCCACGGCCCGTTCAGGATCTCGACCTCAAGCTCCTGCTGGCCGATGCGCCGGCCCTCGGTCCAATCCTGCGCCCCGGCGTTGTCCTCCTGAACGTCCACGACCCGGGCGACGGCAAAGCTGCGCTTCTGCGCGGCGGTCGCTTCGCCCTCGGGCGCTGTTTTGTCCAGCACAAGCGCCCACACAAAGAGCAGCGCGAACAGCAGCACGCTCACGGCGATTTCCGATTGACGCTTCCGCGTCAGCTTGCATTGCAGTTTTTTCATGAATTTTCCTCATTTGCAGGCGGTTTGCACGATGGGGGGGACTGCCCCGCCGAATTGCTTCGGCGGGGCAGTGCTGCTTGTGAAAGGAAGGCGGGGCGATCAACGCTCCAGATAGCGGTGGATGATCGCCGCGACCTGCGCGCGGCTCGCGCTCTCTCCGGGCAGGAGGCGGTTGTCCGCGCCGTTGATGAGTCCTGCGCCGACGGCCCAGTTCATCGCGGAAACGGCATAGGGAGAGATGCTCTCGCCGTCAGCAAAGTGGGAGAGGTTCTCCTCCGTTGTCACAGCGCTCATGCCCTTGTAGATCGCATAGCGATACAGGATCGCCGAGAGCTGCTCGCGGGTCACAGGGTCGTTCGGCCCGAACATCGTCTCACTGTAGCCGGTCACAATACCGTTTGCAGCCGCCCATGCAACTGCTGCGCTGTACCACTCGCCTGCCTTCACATCCGTGAAGCCCGGCGCAGCGGAAACGGCGGGACTGTTCTCCATGCGGTAGAGGATCGTAACGATCATGCCGCGGGTCAGCTTGGCATTGGGGCTGAAGAGCGCCGCGCTCGTGCCCGTCATGATGCCCTTTTCGTAGGCATAGCGCACATCGTCATAGAACCAGTCGCCTCTGCGCACATCCGTGAACGGGAGGGTGGCTGCGGGCTGGTCGGGCTTGGCAGGCGTGGTGGGCTTGCCGGGCGTGACGGGTGTGGTGGGCGTCGGCGGCACGACCGGCTCGCCGGACGCAGTGCACACCACGTCCGCACGATCACGGATGCGGATGCGCTGATAGACCGGCGTGCCATCCCCAAGGACGAAGGTATTGTCGTAGGACGCAAGCCCCGTTGCCTTGACGCGGCAGCCGACCTTGGCGTTTTCAATGTCCTTGTTGATGGTAATGTAGCCGTCGATGAAGATGCGGCTCTCCTTGCCGGACGCATCCTTGACCATGATGGTCTGGATGAGGCCGTTGGCGTACTCGATCTTCGTCGCCGTACCCTCCACCGTTACAAGACTGCCGAGGAAGCCCTGATTTTCGAGCTGTGCGGCGGTCACGGCCTTGGGCGCGGGCGTCTGCGCATCGGCGATCTTCTCGATCTTCGCTACAGCGATCTGACGCTCGCCCTGATAGGAGGACGTCGTACCGCTGATGCGCACCTTGTCGCCGATCCTGAACTCGCCCGCAACCGGGAAGGCATTGATGCCGGCGGTGTCGTCCTGCACGTAGATGCAGTCGAAGAAGGCCGTATCCTTGTCATAGCCGGAGGCGTTGGAGGTCACAACGCCCTCGATGGTGAACTTGACGCCCTCGTCCGGCTCTGCCTGCACCACCGCGATCGGGGTGATCTCGGTCGTGTTGAACAAGGAGAGAAGATTCTGGCAGATGCGGTAGTTGGAGTAGTTCTTCTCCGATGCGTTATCCACCTGCGCCTGCACCTCAAAGTTCGACATGAAGGCAGCGCCGGAGACGATGATCTGCCCCTTGCCCGCAAGCTGCTCGGTCGCCATGACCATCAGGCGATTATCGCCGTCGGCAAAGGCATACTTCGGGGTCGCCGCGCCGCCGCGGCCGTCCTTGTCAACGTCCACAGAGTAGGTCGTCGCGTGGCCGTAGACCACGGGGCTGACCGTTGCGGGCATCGTGTTCGCCGCTTCGCCGTTGGCGTCGACTGCGTAGATGGATGCGCCGCCGTAGTGGCTGAAGCGCTCGGTATAGAGCTTGTCGAAGGGATGGTCTTCATCGTAGATCACGCCGTCGAGCAGGGGGTGATCCATGTTGTAGGCCGAGAAGTAGAGTCTCCACTTGTCGACGCCGTCGGCTGCGGAGCGAACGTCGTCATAGGTCGCATCGTCGCTGATGCGCAGGCTGGAGCCGAGCGCCTTGAGAACATCGTTCTGCGTTTCGGCCATGTGCTTGATGGCGGAATTGCCCTGAATGGCGGGGTAGTTCTCGTAGTTGTCGGACCAGCCGGCAAGGATCACCGTGCCGCCCGCGTCATTGAACGCCTTGATGGCGGCAAGCTCCGCCTCGGAATAGGTCCTGGGGTCCTTCTGCGCAGCCTCGAGGCGGCGGGACGGGGCCGTCATGATGATGGCCTTGTACTTGCTGCTGCCGCAGGCTGCGATCAGCTCCTCGCTGGTGTTGAGCTGCACCGTGCGCACGGAATACTCCGCGGCAAGGTTGCCGAAGTTGCCCATGGAATTCTTGTAGTTGCCTGCAACATACTCGTTGTAGTGCGCAGCGTCGATGCCGATGTAAACGAGCTTGCTCGCGTTGAGCACATCGAGCGTTACGTCCTTGGTGAAGGTATAGTCCTTATCGTTGAGCGTCAGCACCGCCGTGACGGTAAGCGTCATCACGCGGGCCGCGGACGGCGTGTAGCGGAAGGTGACAGCCGCCGTGCCGGAGGCCGGGACCGTCTCGGCGCCGCCCTTGATACCGTCAAGCTCCTTGCCGTTCACGGTGTAGGAGACGGACTTCACGCTCGCCTCGCTCGCCTCGCTGTTGAAAAGCGTCGTGGTGATGGTCAGCTCTTCGTCGGTGACGGGCGTTGCCGTGCCGCACACGGCGGAGGAGATGCCGAGCTTGAGCGATTCACCGACCCAGACGGGCGCGGTCACGGCGATATCGCCGTCGCCCTCGGTGACGCGGACGAAGTAGTAGCTGTACTCAGGCGCCAGCTCCACGCTGACAGCGCCCTTTGCAAGCTCGTCCTTTGCCCACGTGTAGGCGACCTTGCCGGAGTTGACGACCAGCTCGACCTTGGCGATGGAATCGGTCGGGTCGGGATCGTAGAAGGAAATGTCAAACTTCAGCTTCTCGGGAACCTCGGTGATGATGGAGCCGAGGGGCATATCGTTGACCGTGTAGGTGATCTCAAGGTTCTTGTCCTCCGTGGCGTAAATGCGCATATCGCGCATCGCCTGATAGATGCCCTGCTCGGAGAAATCATCGGTCAGGATAACGTCGCGGGCATCGTTGGCATTGCCCCAGCGGCCCTTGTGGTTATCCTGGTTGTTGGTGGGAGCAAGGTGCCAGCCCTTGTCGAGCGCCTTGATGTACTCGCTGTAGCTCGGGTAGTAGCCGCCCGCGCCGACCTGCCCCTCGCCGTTGCCGACCTCGACCATGTACATACGGCTGTCAATGACGGCATCCCAGTAGGCAAAGTCCTTGAACGTGCCGAAGGTCGCGCCGGGGTGGTTGAACTGGCTGATGGAGTCCGCGCCCTCGGGCTGCGAGAGCAGCGCGTAATAGGCCTTCATGCCCGCATCGTCCGTCTTGTTGTTGAGCGTCTTGTTGTTGCGGGAGACAATGCCGGGGGTATTGAAGGTGTTGATGTGGCCGGGGCCGCCGGACCATGTCATTTCAAAGCCCGCGAGAGCGACCATGCTGCCGCTCTTTTCCGCGTTGAACACTTCGACCGCGTTCTTGTAGGAGGCCCATCTGTCCTGACTGTAGGCAGTCGCCTTGCTCATGTCGTAAAGTGCAGCCTCAGGGTTGACCTCGCCGGTCTTGTCAAAGTAGTTGGAGTGGTCGGTGAAGGCGACGAAGTCGACATTCGCGCTCTCCGGCAGGTCGGCAATGTATGCAAGCGCGCTCTCCAGCGAACCGGCGCCGTCGGAGTACTGGGTGTGGGAGTGGAGCTGGCCGAAGTAGAGGCGGCTCCTGGCCTCGCCCACCGTGAAGCTCCACGTCCTGACGGCTTCCTTTTCGTCCTCGCGCTTGACCGTCACGGTCACGCTCACCTTGCCGTCCGCCAGATCAGCAGCCGGGGTGTAGGTGAGCTTTCCGTTTTCGTAAGCCGCCTCGACGAGCTTGCCGTCCACCGTCATGGTCACGGTGGGGTTCTCGCCGGCATTGGTGATCTCCACAGAGATCTCCGGGCGCTTGTCGCCCTTGGTCTCCGCGCCCTGCGCGGGGCTCACGTTCGCAACGACCGGCTCGTCCTTTACAGGAATCTGCTCAACAGCGGAGAAGGGCGTGCCTTCCCGGTCCGTGCCGCTCACGCTGACGCTGAGCGCCTCGCCCCTGACTTCGCTTGCAGGGATGGTGACGGTATAGACGCCTTCGCTGAGCACCGGGACATAGTCCTTTCCGTTCACCTTGACCATGGGCGTATCCGCCACGCCGAACGGCGCGTCAACGGTGAAGCCCAGCGTATACGCCGCGCCCGCATAGGCCTCCGGCTTCTGGCCGAACTGCACCTGCGGGTCGTTGACGATTCCCTTATGGACCTTCACCCCTTCCGCCACCGGGTAGAAGAAGAAGGAGTAAATGGTGTAGTCCGTGACCTTATACATACTGTAGGTCTTGAAGGAGTCGGAGTAGTATTCAAGCCACTGGCTGTGTTTGCCGTTGAACTTGGCCGTGCGGTGCTCCATCTCATAGCCGCCCACGCCGCCGGAGCAGGTGCGGACGAGCCAATCGGCATCGTCGGAGGCCGCAGCGCTGTAGAAGGCGTTGTTGCCCGTGCCGTTGGAGCAGAGGTAGCCGTAGGTCTCGTTCTTGAAGCGGAGATATTCGCCGTTTTGCTCAACGGTGAATATGGCAGCGCCGTTCGACGGGACGGCCTTGCCGTCCGCGACCTCCGATGCAGCCTTGTTGATCGACGGGCTCTCCGTGCCGATCTGCTCCGCCAGAACCGCCTGAGCATTCTGGTTGTAGATCACGACCTGATCGCCGGTCTGCGGCAGCGTGCCGGAGGGCGTATCAGAGCCGCCTTCGTTCGTGACTGGATAGAACGCCTGGGCAAAGAGCGCCTCATTATTGCCGATCGTGCCGTAGCTGCTCCAGTTGTTCTTATCGGCAAACCACTCAAGATAGCTGCCGCGCGCGACATTCTGGATGTAATAGCAGTTTTCCGTCTTTGCGGGCAGGACCTTCCATGCGGTGTTCGCTTTGTCCAGCGGCGTGCTGGAGTATTGTGTATCCATGGAGAGCTTCTTGCCCTCGCTCGTTGAGAAGGTATAGCTGCCGTCCGCGTTGACGCCGACCGTCCACACATCCGCCTGCGTCCAGCCGGAAAGCTTACCGCCGGTGAGAGTCACATCGGTGCCCTTGTTGTAGAAGCCGGAATACTCAGTGGACAGCGCCTTATTGTTGGCAGGGTTGTAAATGACGAGTCGATCGCCGTCCTTGAACATGGTATTCGGCTTAGGCTCAGGCTTGGGAATGCTGCCGCCTTCGAGCTTGTAGAGCGAGAAGACGCTGGAATAACCGTTCGGGCTTCCGCCAATCGTAGCGTTCTTGTAAGCTCTGAACTTATTATCATAATTCTTGTTGCTGGCGAGCATAACAGTATCACCGTCTTTTCCGGCAAAGGTAAATTTGCCGTCAACAAAGTCGGCAGCCCACTTATAGCTGCCAGACTTGATACCGTTCGTGTTGCCGCCACTTGGCGCAATCGAAGTTCCCTTGGCGTCCGTCATAACGACGCCGTCTTCACTGACGGTCAGCGTCCAGACGCCTGCGGTCGGGTTTTCGATCTTACCCTCGACAACGCTGGGCTGTGTTGCAAGAACCCAGCCGCCCTCAAGATAATCCGGCGCATAGCCTGTATCCGTCACAAGCACATACCGACCGGTCGTCAGATCGGCTGCACTTGTGACCTTGGAATAGGTCTGTGCGGCGCTGTTGTCTGCCAGCACGGCGGTCGGCAGCAGAGATACTACCATCACCAGTGTCAACAGCAGAGAACACCAGCGTTTGAGCTGTTTTCTCATTCTTCTAATCCTCCTGTAATCATTTTGAGATCGTGCCTTGCAGGGGTCGCCTGAACCTTCGTCCCATCACCTCCGTGTCCTTGTTGTTCAGAGGTAGTATATCATGTTTTTTAGGCAAAAGCCATAGTCTTTTTCACTTTTATGTATATGCTTCTGTAAAATCTGCGCAAAATGGCGCCACCGTTTCCACCTGCTGTTTTTCAGTGCCCGCAGCCGCCGAGCCGCCCCGCATATAAGCGCAGGGCCGGCAGGTCAACGGCCTGCCGGCCCTGTATTGATTCTCCCGCCCTCCGCAGCCGCCGGCGCGAGGGACGGCCTGCCCGCCGAAAGCCGCTTTCGGCCCCGTCAAGGGGTAAAACTCAGAGGCAAAGCACATTCGGCGAAAATGCAAATGCAACTTTTCCACGTCAAAAGTGCCTAAATCATGCAAAAAAAGAAAGAACCGCAACCTTTCGGCTGCGGTTCTTTGGCAGCGGGAGAAGGATTCGAACCCTCACATACGGAGTCAGAGTCCGCTGTGCTACCATTACACAATCCCGCTATCTTGAGCTGTCCGCTGCGCTGTGTCGTTCAGCGAACAAACGTTATTATAGCAGGAACTCTCGATTTGTCAATAGAAAATTTTCAAAAAATCGAATTTTGGAAAAACTCTTTTTCTTCGTCCTTTCCGCCCTCACATCCAGATGGCGAACAGACGCAGCAGCGGCTCGAGCATCCGGCGCAGGATGCCGCGCTTTTTCCATTCCTCCGCCGTAACGAGATGGCTCTGCTCAACGATAAAGTCCATGTCCTCGAGCAGCGATTCGATCATCGGCGCGCCATATACCATCACGCCGCACTCATAGTCGAGCTCAAAGCTGCGGTAGTCCATGTTGACCGAGCCGACGAAGGCAGCCTCGCGGTCGACCATAACGCTCTTGGCGTGCAGCATTCCCGGCGTATAGCGGTAGACCTTGACGCCGTGCGCGATGAGGGCGCCGAAGTAGGACGAGGCCACGCAGTCGGCGTACCAGTGGTCAGGCTTGCCCGGCAGCATCAGCCGCACGTCCACGCCCCCGTCGCCCGCGATGCACAGCGCGCGCATCACGCTCTCGTCGGGAATGAAATAGGGCGTTGTGATATAGAGGAAGCGCCGCGCGGTAGAGATCATCTGCAAGAAGACGTCCTCGGCCGGATTGTCGGGATTATTCTGCGGGCCGTCGACAAAGGGCTGGCAGTATCCGTCGCTCTTCACGGGCGTGTGGGGGCGGTAATAGTCGTGCTCGTTGTGCATCACGCCGCCGATGGTGACGCACATACGGATGAAGCGCTGCGTAAGCCCCCATGCGCCCTCCCCCTCGAGCCGCACGCCGCTGTCCTTCCAGTAGCCGTAGCGCTCGATGATGTTGGCATACTCATCGGCGATGTTCACACCGCCCGTGTAAGCTGCGTCGCCGTCGATGCAGGCGATCTTGCGGTGGTCGCGGTAGTTGAAGGAAAGACGGTTCACATACTCGTGCACGGGGTTGAAGACGAAGACCTCGACCCCGGCATCGCGCAGGGAATCGATCGTCGCGCCGGAAAAGCGCTTGATGTTGCCGAAATCGTCAAAAATGAGCTTGACCTCGACCCCCGCGCGCGCCTTGGCGCAGAGGATCGCTTTGAGCTCGTCCCAGAGCTTGCCCTCGGCCAGAATGAAGTATTCAAGGAAGATGAAGCGCTCGGCCCTCGCCGCGCGGTCGATGAGGTCGCGCAGCAGCGGCGCGCCGTCGGGGAAATATGTCACCTTCGTGTTCTGATACAGGCAGAAGCCGCGGCGGGACAAAAAGTTTGCCGTGCGCGACCATGCCGGCATCTGGCGCGTGAGCTTATCCATGGCGATCTCGCTACGGGCGCGCACGCTCTCCGGCTCGTCCTCTGCGCGCTGGGCGGCGCGGGGCAGGCGGCGCTTCTGCGCGGCGCCGCCCCACAAGAACCACAGGATCAACCCCGTCACCGGGACCAATAAAAGCAGAATGAACCAGATGAGCTTATAAGAAAGCTCACCCGGTTCATTGTAGATATGGATGGCAAGGAGGACAGAGATGATCTGCAATGCCGCATAGCCGATGGCGACATACTGCCTGAGCGCGTGGGAAATGAGCACGACGACGGCGACCTGCACCGCCAGAAGCAGGACCACGAACATGATCCGCAGCGCCGCCGAAATGCGGCGCTCGCCCTTTTGCCGTATCTGCACTCGTTTCATTTTCTGTTGTTCCTCCCCGGTTTGTCCGCTATCCTTTCCTGCTGGTCCAGCGCGGTAATGCCGCGTCAGTTTTTCTCGTTCAGAAGGCGCGTCTTGATGTCGTACAGCTTCTGCGAGAGGTCGACATAATAATTGTGCGGGTTATCGAAGCGCTTGACCTCGTCCCAGAGGGTATCGACCTGCTCGGCGCAGTACTTCTTGATCTCCTCAACGCTGGGACGCTGATAGACGAGCTTGCCCTTGAGGTAGATGGGCACGAGCAGCTCGCGCGCTTCAAAGTTGTAGACCTCCTTGCGCTTCCACGTGGCGTCGGGGTCGAAGATCTCGAGATTTCCGCTGTCGTCCACGGTCTCATCGTAAACGGTGAGATAGTCGGCGATGGCCTTGCCGGTGTCGCGGCCGTAGAAGCGGTAGAGCTTCTTGAAGTGCGGCGTTGTGATCTTGCCGACGTTCTCGCTGATCTTGATCTTGGGGATGACGTTGCCGTCCTTGTCCTCCACGGCGACGAGCTTGTAGACGCAGCCGAAGACCGGCTCGCTCTTGGCCGTGATCAGGCGCTCGCCGACGCCGAAAGCGTCGATCTTCGCATCCTGCATCCAGAGATCCTGAATGAGATATTCATCGAGGGAGTTGGAGACGGTGATGGTGCAGTTCTCCCAGCCCGCCTCATCGAGCATCTTGCGCGCCTTGCGGGAGAGATAGGCAATGTCGCCGCTGTCGAGGCGGATGCCGCACTTTTTGATGCCGAGGGGCTTGAGCACATCGTTGAAGGCCTTGATGGCGTTGGGGATGCCGGACTTGAGGGTATTGTAGGTGTCCACGAGCAGGACCGCGTTCTGCGGGTAGAGCTTACAGTAGGTCGCAAAGGCGTCATACTCGGTGTCGAACATCTGCACCCATGCGTGGGCCATGGTGCCGAGCGCAGGCGTGCCGTAGAGCTGGTCGGAAATGGTGCAGGCGGTGCCGCAGCAGCCGGCGATGTAGGCGGCGCGCGCACCGTCGATGGCGGCGGCAGAGCCCTGCGCGCGGCGGGAGCCGAACTCCATCACGGCGCGGCCTCTGGCGGCGCGGACGATGCGGTTGGCCTTGGTGGCGATGAGGCTCTGGTGGTTGACGGTCAGAAGCGCAAAGGTCTCGAGCAACTGCGCCTCAATCGCGGGCGCGCGCACGACGACCATCGGCTCCTTGGGGAACACGGGCGTGCCCTCGGGCACGGCGTAAATATCACCGCTGAAGCGGAAGTTGGCAAGATAGTCGAGAAACTCCTCGCAGAAGATGCCGCGCGAGCGGAGATAGGCGATATCCCGCTCGTCAAAGTGCAGATCCTCGATATAGTCGATCAACTGGTCGAGGCCGGCGGCGATGGCGTACCCGCCGCCGTCAGGCACGGAGCGGAAATAAACGTCGAAATAGGTTATGCGATCCTGGAATCCGGCTTTCAAGTAACCATTGCCCATGGTCAGCTCATAGAAATCACAGAGCATGGTCATATTCAGCTTCTGATCGGTCTTCATAGTCACCTCATAGTGTCGCGGCGCGGATCGTTTCCGCGCCTTGTAATATGGGCATTATATCCTTTGGCCGCAGAGAAAGCAAGGCTTTTAGTCGTTTTTCCTCATTTCGGCTTGACTTTGCCCGGTCCGTCCCCTATGATAAAGAAACTCACCTAAACCATCGCGCGCGTGCGCGAAGAACAAAAGAAACGGGGCATCTCATCATGGGTGTTATTCTAGGCATCGACATCGGCGGGTCCAGCACGAAGATCGTCGGCCTCTCCAGCGACCTTTCGGTCATCGATATGCTGCGCGTCAAGGCGGAGGACCCGCTCACCTCGCTCTACGGCGCGATGGGCAACTTCCTCTCCACGCATCAGCTCCAGCTCTCCGACATTGACCACATCGCCCTCACGGGCGTTGGCTCTTCGTATGTGGACGGCGATATTTACGACGTGAAGACCATCAAGGTCGAGGAATTCCCCTCCGTCGGCACGGGAGGCCTTGCCCTCTCGGGCAAGGAGCACGCGGTCGTCGTGAGCATGGGCACGGGCACGTCGTTCCTCTGGGCAAACAAGGGGCAGGAGGTGCGCCACCTCATCGGCAGCGGCGTTGGCGGCGGCACGCTCGCGGGCCTCAGCTCGCTGACGACGGGCGTGCACCAGTATGCGCTCATCCGCAAGCTCTGTCAGGACGGCGATCTCAGCCACATCGACTTAACGCTCGCCGACCTCTCGCGCGAGCAGGTGGGCAATCTTCCGCCCGAGGCCACGGCGGCAAACTTTGCCAAGGTCGCCGACGATGCGACGCCGTCGGACAAGATGCTCGGCATCGTCAATCTCGTTCTCCAGTCCATCGGCACGATGTCGGTCCTCGCGTGCAGGTGCTGCGGGACGGACACGGTCGTGCTCACGGGCGCGCTGACGATGCTGCCGCCCGCGAAGCCGACGTTTGAGCTTTTCAAGCAGCTCTACGGCGTGGACTTTATTATTCCCGAAAATGCCACGTTTGCAACCGCCATCGGCGCGGCGCTGCACAGCGTGCGCGGCAATTGAGCCTTTCCTGCAAGCTGAATTTCAAAAAAGTGTCTGCTCCACGGCAGACACTTTTTATTTTGAAACGCTTGTTCTATTCTCCCTTCTGTGGTACACTGAAAAAAGAAACGAGGTGAACGCGATGGACCGCATCATTCTGCACTGCGACTGCAACTGCTTTTTTGCCTCCTGCGAGCTTTTGAGCCATCCCGAGCTTCGCGCGCTGCCCGTCGCGGTCTGCGGCGACCCGACGGAGCGCCACGGCATCATCCTTGCCAAAAACGAGGCGGCCAAGCGCTGCGGCGTGAAGACGGCGGAGACGATTCGCGAGGCAAAGCAAAAGTGCCCCGGCCTTGTCCTGCTGCCGCCGCACCACCGGCTCTACGAGGAATATTCGAAGAAGCTCAACGCCGTCTACGGCGAATATACCGACCTTGTCGAGCCCTTCGGCATCGACGAGAGCTGGCTCGATGTGACAGGCTCCCTGCACCTGTTCGGCGGCGACGCCAGGGCCCTTGCCGACACGCTGCGAGCGCGTATCCGGCGCGAATTCGGCCTGACCATCTCCGTCGGCGTTTCCTTCAACAAGGTCTTTGCCAAGCTTGGCAGCGACTATAAAAAGCCCGACGCCACGACCGTCATCGCGCGCGAGAGCTGGCAGGACATCGTCTTTCCCCTGCCGGTGGGCGACCTTTTGTTCGTCGGGCGCAGCGCGCAGGAGCTTCTGGGGCGCTACGGCGTGCGCACGATCGGCGAGCTGTCCCGGTGCAGCGAGGAAATGCTCGAAACGCTGATGGGCAAGATGGGCTCTCAGCTCTACCGCTATGCAAACGGGCTGGACGACGCTCCCGTGCGCGGGGAGGGCGACCGCGAGCCGATCAAATCCGTCGGCAATTCGACGACCTTCCGCCGCGACTTAACGCGCTGGGACGAGGTGCAAAGCGGCATCTCCCTGCTCTCCGACAGCGTGGCGATGCGCCTTCGGCGGCACGGGCTCTACTGCGGCGGCGTGCAGGTCGGCATCAAGAACAGCCGCTTTCAGACCTTCTCCCGCCAGACAACGCTCGAGCACAGCACGCATCTGATGCGCGAGATCAACGACACGGCGCTGCAGCTTGCAAAGGAGCTGTGGAAAGCGCCCGACCCCATCCGGCTTTTGTCCGTCACGGCGCTGCACCTGACGGACGAGGCGCAGTCCTTCCGCCAGATAGACCTCTTCGGCGCGGGCGAGGCGCAGCAGGAAAAGCAGGAGGCCGTCGAATCCGCGATGGACGCGCTGCGGCAGAAATTCGGCCGCGGCGTGATCTCCTACGGCACTAAGAGCGGCGACATCACCGCCCGCCCCTCCGGCAAGGACGGGCAGTAAGTGCCTCGCTCCCCTTCCCTTTTTGCTTTTCGCCTTGTCATGCCGCCGCGCGGTGTGCTACAATAAAACGATAAGGCCGGCGCTTACAGGCGCGCCGGGCGGAACGATCGCGGGAGGAAAACGAACCGTGTCCAGATTTACCCTTTCTGATTTTCATAGCATCCGGCGCTCCATGAAAAAGCGGCTGGCGGTCTATATGATCGCCCTCGGCGGCATTCTGGTGGCGGCGCTGATCGCAGGACTCTTCCTTCTCAACCAGCTCAAGAGCCCGCGCGAGGAGCTGGCCAAAACGCTGCGCTTCCGCATGGAGGCCTTCACCTCGGACATGGACAGTCTCTGGCGGAATGTCGCCGTCATGGGCGTGCATCTTTCCGAGGATATGAGCGCGATCGTGGAGGCGCAGACGCACGATCTCTCTTCCCTCAGCGGCGACGCCGACGCGGTGGAGCGGCTGGAGGAAGCCATGCTGGAGCCGCTGTGCCAGTACGTCCGCCAGACGGACAGCTCCGGCGCCTTCGTGCTGCTGGACGCCTCCCTCGGCAGCAGCGGCACATACAGCGGTCTCTACGTGCAGCGCAGCAACGCCGCCCACACCACCAGCGGTCTGCTGCTCTACCGGGGCATGGCGGACATCGGGCGGCGGCATGACGTGATGCCCCACCGCAAGTGGGCGCAGGAATTTGACCTCACGGAGTTCCCCGGCTTTGCCGAGCATCTGAGCACGGCGGCCATGCCCATCGAGCGCGACTGCCGCACAACGCCGCTGCTCACCCTGCCTGATACCTCAGAGCGGGCCATTCTTCTCACCGTGCCCGTGCTCGGAAGCGACGGCACAGTGTACGGGCTGTGCGGCTTTGCGGTCAACCAGACCTACTTTGCCTCCCACCATGCCCAGCCCTCCGGTGTCAACCGCCTTGCCTGCATCCTGTCGGGCGGGACGGAGGGATTGGACGTTGCAAGCGGGCTGCAAACCTATCCCGCAGACGGCTTTTGCTTCGTGCCGGACGAGCGTCTGGCAGGAAGAAGCCTGCGCGAAGGGCTCACGGCCTACACCGGCTCGGAGCTTTCCTTCGTCGGGCTTTCCGCGCCCTTCATGGCCGCGAGCGGCGATCTTGAACCGCACGAGCTGACGGTGCTCATTCCCAAAAGCGACTACGACCGCGCCATGCTGAAAAGCCGGCTGCAAATCGGCGCGCTGCTGACGCTGCTGCTGCTCTTCGGCACGGTCTGCTGCCTGTTCTATACCCACCGCTACCTGCGCCCCGTGCTGCGCGACATCGAGCTTCTCAACAAGGAGAACTGCGGCGGCGCGCAGATGACCTTCGACGAGCTGCTGCCCGTTTCGGCAAAGCTGCGCTTCCACGAGCGGACGATCACCGACCTTGAAACGGAAAAGCAGGACGCGCAGGAGCGGGCCGACCGCTTCCGCTCCCAGAACGAGCAGCTCATCAGCGAAAAGCAGGACCTGCAGGGCCAGATCGAGCAGGCGGAGAGCGACGCAAAGCTCCTTGCGCAGAAGCGCAAGGGCGAGCTCGACCCGGACGAGTACCATATGTTCCTCTCCTCCTACCAAAAGCTCGAGCCCGAGTCCCGCATCGTGATCGACGCCATGGCCGACGGGGTCAGCGTGCAGGAGCTTGCCGAACAGCTGGGCAAAAAGACGAGCACGGTCTACTCCTATCGCAGAGACATCTATGAAAAGCTGGGCATTCAGGGCTCGAACAAGCTGCAGCGCCTGCGCCTGTGCGTCACGCTCATGCGGCGCGAGCAGGAGGCGGCCGCCGCCCGCGCAGAGAGCGCGCGGGATTAAGCCCCGCGCAGAATAACAAACAGGCGCGGCAGCGCACAAGGGAAAGGAAGCAATATGATGCATCAGGAACGATATTCGATCATTTACAGCAGTGCGACCGGCAACACCAGGCTGCTCGCCGACACGATCCGCGCGGCGCTGCCGGAGGAAAAGTGCGACTACTTCGGCCCCTGCGATGGCGCAGAGGCAAGATCCGACCTTGTCTACGTCGGCTTCTGGACGGACAAGGGGAACGCGGATGCCGCCGCGCTCGCGCTGCTGACCGCACTGCGCAATAAGAAGCTCTTCCTCTTCGGCACGGCGGGCTTCGGCGGCAGCGAGGCGTATTTCAGCAAGGTTCTCGGCCGCGTCCGCGAGAGCATCGACGCAAGCAACACCATCGTAGGGGAATATATGTGCCAGGGCAAAATGCCGCAGGCGGTGAAGGCTCGCTATCTCAAGATGAAGGCGCAGCCCGAGCCCCCGGCGAATCTTGATATGCTGATCGAGAACTTCGACCGCGCCCTGCCGCATCCGGACGCGGCGGATCTTGAAGCGCTGCGTCAGGCCATCCTGAACTGATCGTACCGGCGCAAAACCCCTCCCGGGCAGCCGCCCGGGAGGGGTTTTACTGTTGAAGCTGCGATTTACTGCACGCTCCGCACCAGCTTGGTAAGCTCCGCCTTGGAGCGGTAGCCCACCGTCTTTGCGACGGCCTTGCCGTCCTTGAAGAGCACCAGCATCGGGATGCTGTCCACCTGAAAGCGCATGGCAAGCTCCATCTGCTCGTCCACATTGATCTTGCCGACCCTGAGGGTATCGGCGTTCTCCTCGGCGATCTCGCGCAGCACGGGGGCGAGCATTTTGCACGGGCCGCACCAGTTGGCGTAAAAGTCCAGCAGGACGGGCTTATCGGACTGCAATACCTCGGTTTCAAAATTCAAAGCGGTGATGTTCAATTCGGCCATGGTTGTGGCTCCTTTCTGTTTTCTTATTTCTATCGGTTCTGCCGCGCCTTGCGCGGGGAAGGGATTCATTCCTGCAGGGACTTATAGTAGAGCATACAGTGGCAGAAGCCCTCGTAGCTTGGGTCAGCGATCTGGCCTTTGAACTCCTTGCACATACACTTTGTTTCCTCCGTGCGCTCTCTGCGGCAGGGGCAGTACCCGCCGGTGCGCTTGAGGCCCTCGCGGATGGTCTGAACGATCTCCTGATCGGGATTGAGCGTGATCTTCATGTGCGTTCCCTCTTTCTTTGTTGTGGCTCTATCATAGCGCGAAAGCACGCGGCTTTCCGTGACAAGGTCACATTGGCGAAAAAAAAGAGTCCGGCGCTCTCTAGCGCCGGACTCTTTGCGTTCTTTACTTGCACTCCTGCTTCATGGCGCGGTAGCCGATCAGCACCGTCCACACATAGGCGCAGGTCTTGGGGATCATCAGCATACCGATCATGGGGATCGTGCCCGCCCACAGCACCACGGGGATATAGAAGCCAAAGCTCAGCACGATGGTCAGCCACATCCAGCGGAAGGCGCTGTCGCCGCGCTCCTTGGCGCTGCGGTAGAAGAGCACGATGATGAGAAGGCCCAGAATAGCGAAGGGAATGTTGCGATAGATGCCCCAGGAGAGCGGGGAGGCGGCGCTCAGCCACCGGTTCTGCGGCATCATGCAGAGGATGACGCGCGCGGCGGCAAGGACGTACACGGCGGCGGTCAGGCCCGCCTTGCCCTTGACCTCATAGCGCTTGCGCCACACATAGTAGAGTAGCACATAGAAGACCGTCATCGTGATGGAGGTGATCCACTTGCCAAGGCCGAGGGGAACGGTATAGTTCTCAAGGCCCGTGGTGCACAGCGCCAGCGCGCGGGGAACGAGATGGAACGAGTCGCCTGCCCCCAGCACGACCGCCATCAGGCCGAAGAGCCTGAACTGAGCGCTGCCCTTGCTCCCGCGGATCATCAGAATGCCGATGGTGATGACCGAGATGAGATAAACGGCATCAAAAAGTGTTTCAACGATTGCCTGCATAGTTTGTTTTCCTCTTTTCCTGAATCATTCGTTGCCTTTGGCGGCGGCTTTTGCCGCCTTGCCGAAGTTGCAGCCAAACAGCAGCTCCGCCAGCAGAAGCGAAGCGCCGAGACCGGTGTAGAAAAATGCGATGAAGCGCTCGGGCGCGAGCCCGCTTGAGCGCAGCGCAATGCCGCCGCTCATCATTACCGCCATGATCGCAAAGGACTTAAAGTCAAAAAACTTGAGGAAGAAGTGGCGCTCCTCCTCGTAGGCGCGGATGCGCGCGGTGTGCTTTTTGACAAGCTTGCCGAAAATGAACTTCTGGAAGACGGCGAACACCGCTGCCGACAGCAGATAGTTGACAAGCGCGCGATAGGCGGGATAGGCCGAAAGTCCAATGCGAAGAATGTTGAAGCCCGCCGCGCTCCATACGAGACACGCGAGGAGCAGCAGCGTATTTCTTTTTACCATCGTAAGTTACCTCCTATTGGTGAACGCTGTTCAATTTGCGGGGTTAAAAATTCCCGCAGCACTGCGGGAATTCTTTAATAAAGCGTTCTGCGCACGATCTCCAGCACGGCAGAGGGGTCATAGTCCTGCCGCAGCAGCGCCGAGAGCATCTGAGAGAAGAGCACATCGGCAAATCTTTCCGCCGTGAAGCGCTCGTTGAAGGCGTCCCTGCGGATGTTCTCATCCTGCTTCAGAACCGTGCAGAGGCCTTCAAAAATATGCTGCCACGTCTGCTGCATCCGCCGCTTGCCGTCGTCCTTCTCCTTGCGCATAAAGCCGAGAGAATGGAGGGTAAAAAAGCCCGGATAGCGCTCGCAGCCGTAGGCCATTCGCGCATAGATCCACGTGATACACTCCTGCACATCATAAAAAACGGCGTCATCCTCCGGGCGGCGGAAGATCTCGCACCAGACGCTTTCCACTGTCGCGCCGATCAGGTCCGACTTGGAGTCGAAATAGTTGTAGATCGAGCCGACCGACACGCCGCACGCCGCCGCAACGGAGCGGATGCTCACCGCAGACCAGCCCTGCTTGCGGATCAATTCCCGGCTGGCCTTCAGGATCTCATCTTTTGATGTTACGACCGTATTCATACGCTTCCCTTTCAATATGAACATTGTTCAATATCATTATACGAAAACAAAGCCGTTTGTCAAGAGGGGTTCGACATTTTTTCGCGGCGCGCAGATGAGAACGGAACGCGCGGCTTGACAATCCGGCGCAAAGTATTATAATCGGTATATACCGAAAATGAAGGAGGTGCAGCCATGCCAAGACCATCCCGCAGCCGCAGGATCTGCGCCGAGCCGCAGGTCAAAGCCTTCTCACCCGACAGCCCCATATCCGGCGAGCCGATCCTGCTGACGCTGGATGAATACGAGGTCATTCGCCTCGTAGACCTACAGCAGCAGACGCACGAGCAGTGCGCCGCGCAGATGGACATTTCCCGCTCGACCGTGCAGGAGATCTGTGAGAGCGCACGGCGCAAGATCGCGGCCTGCCTCGTCTACGGAAAGCCCCTGCGCATCGGCGGCGGAAACTGCCGCATCTGCGGCGGACAGGAGCAGCAGGGCTGCACCCCCGCTTGCAGCAGGTGCAAACACAAATACAAAGGAGATCCCATCATGAAAATCGCAGTTACCTATGAAAACGGCATGATCTTCCAGCACTTCGGCCACACGGCACAGTTCAAGCTCTACGATGTATCGGACGGCAAGATCGTCCGCGCGGAGGTGGTAGACACCAACGGCAGCGGCCACGGCGCGCTGGCAGGCTTCCTGATGCAGCGCGGCGTGGATACCCTGATCTGCGGCGGCATCGGCGGCGGCGCGCAGGCGGCGCTGGCAGAGGCGGGCATCAAGCTCTACGGCGGCGTCAGCGGCGAGGCGGACGCGGCGGTCGCCGCGCTGCTGGTCGGAACCCTCGGCTATGACCCCAACGTCCACTGCGACCACCATGACCACGAGCACGGCGAGGGCGGCCACAGCTGCGGTGACCACGGCTGCGGTCATCACGGCTGCCACTGATATGACCCATCCGCTGGAACAGCTTCCCTTCTGGCCCTCGCTGAGCGAGCGGGAGCGGGACATGGTGCGGCGCAGCGCCGTCCTGCGCCGCTACGAAAAGGGCGCGCTCATCCACGATGGCGGCAATGAATGCCTCGGGATGCTGCTGCTTCTCTCCGGAGAGATCCGCACCTATCTTCTCTCCGACGAGGGACGCGAGGTGACGCTCTACCGCCTGTACGCGGGCGATGTGTGCGTGCTGTCGGCCTCCTGCGTCATCAGCCAGATCACCTTCGACACGCAGATCAGCGCCCAGCAGGAAACAGAGGTGCTCATCATCCCCGCAAGCATCGTCGCCGCGCTCCGGGAAGAGGATCTTTCCCTGCGCTGCTTCCTCTACGAGCTGGCGACCCAGCGCTTTTCCGACGTGATGTGGGCGATGCAGCAGATCTTATTCAAGGGGCTCGACCGGCGGCTTGCGGGCTTCCTGCTGGACGAGGCGGAGCGCACCGGCTCTTCCACCGTCCGCATGACGCACGAGCAGATCGCCCAGCACATCAGCTCGGCGCGCGAGGCCGTGGCGCGGATGCTCAAGAACTTTTCCGAGGACGGCCTTGTTTCGCTCAAACGCGGGGCGATCACGCTGCTGGACAGAAGCGCTCTGAACGATCTCAGATAGCGGCATGACCGCAGCGGGTGCGTGCGGTCAAGGCCGCTCCTTGCAGCAAGAAAAGAAGGGTTCTCTGCTTTGATGCAGAGGACCCTTCTTTACATAAATGTGACTTTTCGTCCCATGACTCAATAGGGAATATCTCTCCAAAGACGGCGGCGCTGCTCACTGTTTCCGGAGCAAGAAGTTCGTCCGTCCGGAAGCAGCGTCCGCGCTTATCGAGATCGACAACAATCATCGAGGGTACGGGATTCAAACATAATAGACGCGCGGCGGATATGGAAAGTCTTTCTATCCTCTTCGTGGGTGTCGGTCATGTCGGCGGGTAGTACGATAGTCATTTTTTCTCTCCTTCGGTTATGTGGTGTATTTATCGCAAACAAAGTGAAAGGGTGTTGTTGTTAGTAAAATCTGTTAGTAGAACGCAAAAAATAACACTGCCTTTTGACCTCTAAAAGTCAAAAAACAGTGTCGTATCAATGGTGCACAAGGCGGGACTTGAATATCGGCACAAGTGCTTTTAGCAACTTTTCTCGTGCAATTATGTATCGAACAGTCCGAAATATAAAACGATCTGTACCAGTCAGTCCGATTGTTTTATAGAAGATGACCCGCTAAAGGGTCAAAATAAAGGTCAAATTCAGGCTCACGAAAGGACGATTACATAATGGAAGCAAAAGCTGATAGGCACAGATCTCATCGTAGCATACGATACTCTCCTATCTGGAGCTTCGGCAGCTTGCAGCATAGTTGCCCTCCAAAATCGTCTCACGAAATTCTGCGATATAGCAGTGTGGCGCGCTGACACCTGGGCGCGGTTCGCGCTGTCCGCCGCCGCTGAACAGATCAAAAATAGCGGAAAAGAGTTATTTCCGCAGTCCTGCGAAAGCGCGTCTGATGAAACGATGAACAACAGATTCTCTTCAAATTTGATGATCTTTTTTGCAATACTGAACAAACTGCTTCTCTGATACTCATACGCCGAGCAGCTCACTGCTCCCCTTCAAACGAAGATTCGAATATTTTTAATCGTTCACCAAAAGGTAAACACGCGCGGCGAGAGCGAGCTGTTCATAATCGCTCATCTTGCGGTAATTCAGGCCTGTCAGCGCGGCGATCTTATCCAGACGGTAGCGGAGCGTGTTTTCATGCTGACCGGAGCGAGCGGACAGCTCGTGCAAATTGCCGCTGCATTGAACAAATCCCAGCAGCGTTTCGAGCAAACTGCCCCGGTTCTCTGCATCGAACTCGAGAACAGGATCAAGAAGGCCGAGAGAGTATTGCTGGAGCTCCTCATTGTCGATCAACGGAAGGAGCACGCGATAGATCTCAATACCGGAATAAACCTGATACAGCGACGGATTATTCAGTGTTTTCCGGTTGAGTTTGTGGACACGTGCGGCATATATCGCTTCGCGCAATGCCTTGTCAGCGTCCTCCATTCGGAAGTGAATGCCGCTTACGCCGACACTGCTCTCCGGAAAGCGCTCAGATAACAGGGCGATGCAGGCGTTCAACTCATTCTCCTTGATCGATGCCCCGGAAAGGAACAGGAAAAAGCCCTTGTCATAGCGCAGGACACTTTTGGCAAGGCTGTTCGACGGGATATTTTTCAGCGCTGCCGATGCCTGCGACGGATAGTCCTCAGCAACAGTGGAATGCTCGGTGTCAAAGCAAGCGATCGCATACTGGTCATAGAAAATCGGAAAAATTCTGTGGATACGCGCTTTTTTCTCACCAGTGTTTAAATTTTGATACAAAAGCGCGTTGATCTCCCGCGAGGCCATTTCCGTACTTTCCGCGATCTCGACACATCGGCCGACCTGCATAATGAAATCCTCGAAAAACATATGTGTATCATCCATCAGGAAAATCGGAAAATTCTTGGAATCCGCATAACGGAGAATGGACTCGTGGATCGGCAGGCGGAACACATTTTTGATGACCAGCGCGCTTGCGTCCTTGGAAATCAGATATTTTACCGCATCGCGGATCATAAACGGTGCATTCTTGGCGAACAGCAGCGATGACACAACCATCCGCTCTGGCAAAAAGTTCAAGTTGGCATATTTCTGATTCAAGCTGCGGTCCATCTCGTAGTCCAGAATGCTGCACCCAAGGACCTGCCGGGAGCACCCCCCTGCCCCTGCGATCAGTTCAAGACTCTTAAAATAGTCGTAGTGCAGCAGTTCATTTAGGGATATCGACATAAAAGCACCTCATCATTTGTAAAAATCAACAATCTGTTCCAACTTATATTGTGTTTTTTTACAGTCAATCGCAAAAGTGAGGTCATGCATAAAAAGCCGTCATCCCTCATTCAAAAAGCAATCCTTGGCAACTATTGAGAATTTTCTTTTATTATATCAGCACTATTTACAAAAAAGCAAGATTTTTTATTTGTTTATTCGTAACGCGATGTGAGTTTTTTCGTGTTTGAAAAAACAAATTTTTTTGCTTGCTTTATTGTAAAAAAACAGTTAAAAATAAGCCATAGGCAGCCTATGCAAAGCCAGAGCATAAACACAGAATTTCTATAGCACTTTCAACTATATAATTGGAGGAGAAATTCCATGTCAGATTTTATCAACACACTCGTCAACACGCTCAACGGTTATCTATGGGGACCAATTATGATCGTGCTGTGCCTCGGCGTTGCGATCATTTACTCTGTCGTTCTGAAATTTCCGTAGATTCGTTTATTCAAAAGCATGGTCCACTACCTGACGAAAGGCAGCTCGTCCGAAAACGGTATTTCTTCGTTCCAGGGCTTCGCCATGGCGCTCGGCGGCCGCGTCGGCGTCGGCAATATTGCAGGCGTTGCCACCGCGATCTTCTACGGTGGCCCCGGCGCGCTGTTCTGGATGTGGGTCTACGCGCTGCTGGGCGCGGCAAGCGCATCGGCTCGTTCGCCAGCTACGTCGTTCCGTTCATGGCCGGTGTGTATATTGTGCTGATGGTCATCATTCTGGGGGCAAATATCACGAGAGTTCCCGCCATGTTCGGCCTCATCTTCCGCTGTGCCTTCAATAAGGAAGCTGCGCTCGGTGCAATCTTCGGCTCGACCATCATGTGGGGCGTAAAGCGCGGTGTCTACTCGTCCGAAGCCGGTCAGGGTTCCGGCGCGCAGGCCTCCTCTGCGGCTGAGGTCTCTCACCCCGTCAAGCAGGGTCTCGCTCAGGCGTTCTCCGTTTGCATCGACACGCTCGTCGTCTGCACCGCCACCGGTCTGATGATCCTCTGCACCGGCTGCTACAATATCGTTGACGGCGCGGGCAACGCACTTGTGGAGGCCCTTCCCGGCATTGAGGCCGGCACCGGCTACACCCAGGCGGCAATCGACACTGTCTTCCCTGGCTTTGGCTCCGCTTTCATCGCCGACGTCGGCGGCGGTCTTATCGCATGATTCAACCTGCTGGGTCTTCTGTTCCTGGTCAAGCCCGTTGCAGCTCTGCTCAAGGACTTTGAAAAGCAGAAGAAACTCGGTCTCGACCCTGTGTTCGTCCCCGAGGACTGCGGCATTAAAAACGCCGAGCTCTGGCACGAAATCACAAACGAGCACTACAGCGACCTGATCGCGGAGAAGAACCGCGTCATGGGTACCGCTGAGAGCAAAAAGGATTAAGTATCTTATTTTTTAGGAAAGGCCCTTTATGAACAACAAAGAAAAACGCAGCGCGCGGATCGAACAGATCACCCGCCAGCTGACAAACTGCTTCAGCGTGAGTGAAACAGCGGGCGAAGCCCGAATGGGCGATATCATCTACGCAATGCTTGCGGAAAACCCCTATTTTCAAGCGCATCCGGAAAACCTGCGCCGCCTTCCGATCGAGGGCGACCCGTGGGGACGCATCAGCATCCTCGCCCTGATGCGCGGGGAAAAGCGTCCCAGCAGCAAGACCGTTGTGACCATCGGCCACTTCGATACGGTCGGCATCTCCGACTACGGTTCTCTTGCCCCCTATGCCAATCAGCCCGATCTGCTGCGCGAAAAGCTCCGCGCACTGGAGCTCCCCGAAAACGTCCGTGCCGATCTTGAATCGGGCGACTATCTCTTTGGTCGCGGCGCTTTCGACATGAAGTCCGGCGACGCCGTGCTCATCGAGCTGCTCGAAGAGCTCGCCGGTCAGGTGTCCGAGCTTGAAGGCAACATTCTCTTCGGCGCCGTGTGCGACGAGGAGTGCAACTCCCGCGGAATGCTCCGTTTCGTGCCGGAGCTCGAGCGGCTGCAGCGCGAAGAGGGGCTCGACTTCCTTGCCCTGCTGGATACCGACTGCATGACGGCGGAATACGAGGGTGACCCCAACCGCTATCTTTACACCGGCACCGTTGGCAAGATCATGCCGACATTCTACGTCGTTGGCAAAGAGACGCATGCGGGCGAGGCTTTCAAGGGGCTCGACCCGAATCTTCTCGCCGCCGCGCTGACGGAAAAGATCGACATGAACCCCGAGTTCTGCGACGTGACGGGCGATGAAGCGACGCTTCCTCCCGTGAGTCTCCAGCTGCGCGACCAGAAGACGGAATATTCCACGCAGATTGCCAAGTCGAGCATCGTATTTTTCAACTATGTCACGCATTACAGCGAACCGAATGCCATCCTTGCGCGCATGGTCAAGGCCGCGCAGGAGTGTTTTGAGGCCGCGCTTGTCATGCTCAATGAGCGCTACAAGGCGTTCTGCGCACACATCGGCCGCACCTTCGAACCGCTGCCCTGGAAGGCAAGAGTACTCCCCTATCAGGCGCTTTACGAAGCCGTGCGTGCCGAGCAGGGTGAAGCGCTTGACCGTCTGATCCAGAAAAAATGCGCTGAATGGCTCGCCGACAGCTCTCTCGACACCTGCGCGCGGACGACAAAGCTGGTTGAATTCGTCCACGGCCTGTGGAGCGACCAGAACCCCGTGATTATCGTTTACTTCACGCCGCCGTACTATCCGCACATCCACGCGACCGGAGCAAGCGAAAAGGAGCGCAGGCTCCTCTCCGCGGTGGAACACGCCATGGAGCAGGAAGGCAGCGGTTACCGGATGAAGCGGCGGAATTTCTTCCCCTGTATCTCTGATCTGAGCTACGCTGCAGCGCCCGACGATCCCGAAGCACTCAGCGCCGTTTCGCAGAATACGCCCGGCTTCGGAACACTGTATCAGCTTCCGCTCGATGCGCTCAAAAAGCTCAAAATCCCCGTCTCAATGATCGGCACCTACGGCTACGATGCGCACAAGTACACCGAGCGTCTTGAAAAGACATACAGCTTCGAGACCATGCCTGATATCCTGCGCAGCGTCATCCGCGACCTGCTCGCCTGATGTCGAAAACAGTGATTTCTAAACCAATACTATAACAGGAGACAGCAATAATGAAAGTCAGTTTCTTTGACCGCGCTGCGCTGGAACAGCGCTTGAAAATGGCCGATGTGCTCGACGTTGTCGAGGGCGTCTACACGTCCAAGGCCGAGGGCAAGACCGTTGTTTGGCCGACCGTCACGCACCATTTTGAAGACCGCGGCGCGGTGATGGATATTCGCTCCGGCTATGACCGCGGCAGCGAGGTCTACGGAGCCAAGCTCCTCGCCACCTTCCCCGAAAATGAAAAGCACGGGCTTCCGCCGTTCAGCGGTATTCTCGTCGCAATGGACGGTACAACCGGCCTTCCCAAGGGCATCATGGACGCCTCGTTCATCACCTCGATGCGCACCGGCGCGGCGGCAGCGGTCAGCGCCCGCGCGCTGGCTCGTCCGGAGTCTGACACGCTGCTCGTGCTCGGCACGGGGCGTCAGTCCCTCTTTATGATCGGTGCAGCGCTGACCGCGATGAAAAACATCAAGACCGTCTACTGCGCTGAGCCGATGAACCTTGACGCCGCCAAGCCCTACGCCGCCGCCTGTCCGCAGCGGATGCAGGAGATGTTCAGCCTTGACGCAAGCGGCGTGCAGTTTATCCCCGTCTCTGACCTTGCGGAAAGCGTCGGCAAAGCGGATATTATCATCACCATCACCCGCGCGACAAAGCCGATCATCTCGCGCGACTGGGTCAAGCCCGGCACGCACCTCAGCTGCATTGGTGCGGACATGCCCGGCAAGGAAGAGGTCGATCCCGCGATCCTGCGCGATGCGGTCGTCTATGTCGACGATGTCGACCAGTGCGTGAACGCGGGCGAATGCGAGCTTGCCGTCAAGGGCGGCTACATGACGCGCGAGCACATCTCTGGGCAGATCGGCGAGGTGCTGCTCGGCGCGAAGAAGGGCCGCACGAGCGCCGACGAGATCACCGTCTTCGATGCGACGGGGCTTGCGCTGCTCGACCTCGCCGTTGCGAAAAAGGTCGTGGAAGAGGCCGGCGATGATCCCGCGCACACCATCGAATTATAAGGAGAATTGCGATGAGAATTGACGATTTTACGCTGGAAAACTGGCTAAATCCCGCCTGCGACAGCGAGAAAAACAAGTACTATCTCGGCGGCAGCTGCGTGTTGCCGATGACGGTCGAAGAGCTTTTCGACCTCACAGGCGAGAGCATGGAGAACTTCTTTGAAGAACTCAAGCACATGAATCTCGGCTATCCCCGCTTCGAGGGCACGCCCCGCACGCGCAAAGCGCTCTCCAAGCTCTACAAAAATGTCGAGCCTGACGAGGTTATCCTCTGCCACGGCGGCACCGGCGCAAACGCGACTGTCTGCTACGCGCTCATCGAAAGCACAGACAACATCATCTCCATCATGCCGAACTACCAGCAGTTCTACTCCATCCCCCGCTCCATCGGCGCAGAGCTGCGCGAGGTCGACCTGAAGATCAAGGACGGCTACAAGCTCGATCTGTCCGAAGTCCGCGCGGCAGCGGACAAGAACACCAAGGCGATCCTCTTCACCAACCCCAACAACCCCACCGGCAGCGTTCTGTCGCTTGAGGAAATGCGGGAGCTCGTGGAGATCGCCAAAAGCGTGGACGCCTGGATCATCTGCGACGAGATGTACCGCGGTCTGGACGAGGAATATATGCCCTCGTTCGCCGACCTCTACGACAAGGCCATCGTTACGGCCAGTTCGTCCAAGATCTACTCCATGGCCGGAACGCGCGTCGGCTGGATCGTCTGCCATGATGCCAAGACGCGTAAGCGGCTCTTCAACTGGCGCTCCTACGACTCCATCTGCGGCGGCGTGTTTGACGAATGGATCTTCGCCATCGCGCTTGAGCACGTCGACAAGATCTTCGAGCGCTCCCGCAGGATCGTGAACGCCAACAAGGTCGTCATCGACAAGTGGATCGAGAAAAATCCGTATCTCCACCAGTACGCCGACGCGCACGGTACAACATATCTTGTTCACTACGATCTCAACGTACCCGCCGAAAAGTTCTGCGACAATCTGCTCGACCAGAAGGGCGTGCTCGTCTGCCACGGCGACTGCTTCTACATCCCTCACACCTTCCGCATCACGCTCTCCCACGCCCACGAGCTGGAAGAGGGCCTGCGCCGCATCGACGAGTACATCGACGAGCTCGTCGCACAGGGCAAGGCCATCAAAAATTGGCTTTTCACTTTCATACGCTTTTTCCTTACTCAAAGAGAGGATCGGATCAACTGATCCGGCCCTCTCTTATCAAGTTTGGTTGCTGTCTTCTGAATCACATGTTGTGTGTTACTCTTTCTGGTTTGACCTGCAATAGAAGAATACATCGGCAACGTAAAGCCCGCCACTCGCAAGATTATTAAGATCATGTACGGCTAAATATCATTCCCTATGTCGGGGCTGTTCCCCTCTCAAAGTTAACAGATAAAGCCTCTGGAAGATGATGAATTATGCACGTTTCTTAAGGAGATCCGCGGAGATACCTACGAACTGGTGTACTTCGTCACCGTTTTCACGGGGCTGCGGCAAGGAGAAGTGCTTGGTTTGACTTGGGACTGTGTGAATTTTGAAAAACACACACTGCTGATAAACGAACAGCACGGCAAGAAAAAAGGCACTTGCGAGTATTGCTTCAGCAGTCTAAAAAACGACCGTCCCCGCCTCATCGAAGCGGCAGACGGTGTGATGGATGCACTTAAAAAACAGCAGATCCGGCAGCAGCGATGGGCAGCACGGTTGAAAGATGGCTGGGAGAACTCAGACAATCTTGTATTCACCACAGAAACAGGCCGTTACCTCTGCAATCAAACGGTCTATCTTGCATTCAAAAAAGTCATGCGCCGCCTTCACCTTGATGCGACAAGGTTCCATGATCTTCGCCACACCTACGCCGTTAACAGTCGATGACATCAAAACTGTACAGGAAAACCTTGGACACCAAACAGCAGCATTCACGCTTGATGTGTATGCCCATGCCACAAGCAGCATGAAGCATGAAAGCGCAAACAGAATGGACCAATACATCCACAATGTGACCAAGTAAAGTGCTCCCCAAGTCAAGGACATTTTCATTTGACCCATAGCGGCAGCATACCGGCGGGGTACTCACCTGTGGTG
>CAKTGM010000013.1 GCA_934561515.1 uncultured Oscillospiraceae bacterium
GGGGATAGCCGCTTTGGCGGCGCAAGGGGGTGTAGCCACCTTGACGGAAGGTCGTGACGAAACATTCTCGGTCAGGCAGTTTTCTTCTGCTGACGGAGAGTGAAGCTCCGCAGGACGCACGATACTTCCGACAGGAGAGTATAGAAGTGCGCCCTTTAGTTCCTAAAGGGATTTTATCAGTTCGCCAAACTGGAATTTATGTCAATGCAAACTCAATCTCATCAAGTTTATTTGTTATTGCGTTCTTTCTCCCTGTCTCCTTAAAACCTATTCGACGATAGAGTCTCTCAGCATTTATATTATTCTCAAGAATCCACAGCGTAGGGGTATCCGTACATTGGCCTACTGCGTATAGTAACAATTTCGTTCCATGACCCATGTTTTGCATATCTGGAAGAATATAAAGATCCTCTATTAAACCCTTTGTTACAGAAACAACCCCTATTGGTTTTTCTTCTACAAGCATATAGAGCTTTGTTCCGTTGTTCATCTTGTTTCTCAAATACTCCCGTTGCCGATCTGGCGTATGTGTTTCTATGAAATCAGGAGCACAAAATGCACGATGCGATTCCTTCCAGGATATTGAATGGATGGTTGCGGCTTGAAGAAGATTTGTTTCATCTACAGGTACTATCATCCTTACCTCCACAAATTCCGATTTGTTGCTCAATTTTGTATTCAAATTATACCATAAAACTTGTGAACAATTCTACCGTAACTTTGGACTATATGAGAAAAGTCCGAACAGTTTTCTGCCCGGACTTCCTCACTCAATCGTAAATCAATTCGATTTTCACAATTTCCTCTGCCTGTGCCTTGCAAGCGTTCATCTGCCGCACCCATTCCATTTGGTTTTCGGCTTTCAGTTGCTCGGTCACAACACTTTGCTCTGCCAGTGACCGCACGATCAGCTCTATGCGGTTTCGTGCCGCTTCGTCAATCTCGGCGCAATACTGTCTTACGTACACCCAGCTATCGGAACGCTTCCTTTTTTATGCTTCGCTTTTCACTTTTTCGTATCCGGCGAGCGACAGGATGACCTCGCCCGCCATCATCAGCCCCGCGCAGCCGGGGACCCAGACAAGGCTTGCCGGCACGCTGCGGCGGCCCGGCGGGGGCGCTTCCAGCGCCTCGGGCTTTGCCGGCAACTCGGGAGAGTAGACCACGCGCAGGTGACGGATGCCGCGCTCGCGCAGTTCCTTTCGCATCACGCGCGCAAGCGAGCAGTTGACGGTCTTGGAGAGGTCGGTGATGCAGAGCTTGGTGGGGTCTAATTTGTTGCCCGTCCCCATCGCGCAGAGGATGGGGATACCGCGAGATAGCGCCGTTTCGATGAGATCGAGCTTGCTCGACACGGTGTCGATGGCGTCGATGATGTAGTCATAACGCGCGGTGAAGAAGTCCTCGCGGTGCGCTGCGTCATAGCGCGCACAGATGAGGTGCAGGCGAACCGCGGGGTTGATGTCGCGGCAGCGCGCGGCGAGGGCATCGGTCTTATTCTGCCCCACGGTGGAGTGCAGCGCCTCAATCTGGCGGTTCAGGTTCGTGCGGCTCACGCTGTCGTCGTCGATGAGCGTCAGCTCGCCCACGCCCGAGCGCACCAGCGCCTCGACCGCGTAGCTGCCGACGCCGCCAAGACCGAACACGGCGACGTGGCTGCGCGCAAGGCGCGCCATTCCCTCCTCGCCGAGGAGCATTTGCGTGCGTAAAAACTGATCGTCCATAAGCATGACCTCAAAACGGAAAGATTGGAAAGGAAAAGCTGCCGGTCAGCGACCGGCAGCTTCTTGCAATGCGGATGAATCTTAGCCGACGTACTTCATGCCGTCGAGCTGTTCGGCCTCCACACCATCGGTGATACCGTTGTACCACTCGCTGTAGGCGCTGCTCTTGAGGGAGTTGGCCGCCTTTTCATACCAGTAGGGGTTCTCGTTCGTGCTCACGAAGTACATCACGTGATAGCCGTAGTCGGTCTGCACGATGCCGACATCGCCTGCCTGACGGGCGGGGTCGAAGCACCAGTTCTCAAACTCTGCGACCATCTGGCCCTTGTAAACATCGGTGTACAGGCCGCCGGAGGAAGCGTTGGAGTCGGTGGAGTTGGCAACGGCCAGCGCGGCGAAGGCGTCCTCGGTCTTCTCACCGTCGTTGTACTGCTGCAGGATCTCGTTGGCCTTCTCCTCGCTGTCGACAAGGATGTGGCGCACGGAAACGGCGTGGTAGTCGTTGCGGCTGCGGGAATGGAAGAGGACGGCGTAGTAGCCGCTCTCGCCGTTGGCGGCAACGGTGGTGTCGCCCGCCTGACGGGCATCGTCAAAGGCCCAGGTCAGCATATCGGAGGTGCTGCTCGTCACGTTGGCAGCGTGGGCGTAGGTGCCCTCCATGTCCTCGCCGATGGCGTCGAAGGCCTCGCCCTGTGCGTAGCGGGAAAGGGCGGTCTCGGCCTTCTGCTTGGCCTGCGCAAGAAGCTCGGCCTTTTCCTCATCGGAAGCGTCGCTCTCCGCGCCGGAGGCGAAGAGGATGTACTCAATGTCGGCGCTCTGGTAGCTCTTGGGGGCGGCGTCATAAGCGGCCTGCACCTCATCGTCGCTGAAGGTGAGGGAGTCGGCATAGCTGGCGGAGTAGGCTTCGGCAAGGGCGGCAAGGCGCACGTTGCGCTCGAAGACGGACTTGTTGACCAGCGGGCCGCACACGGCCTTGATGTACTGGCTGCGGGTATAGCCGGAGGCGGAGGCATAGGTGTCAATGTCGCTGTAGGTCTGCGCCAGGGCCTCGTCCATGGCCTCGCTGCCGTCGAAGCCGGCTTCCTCGGCCTTCTGCGCGAGCAGAGAACAGGAGGTCAGGCTGTTGATGGCCTGCGTGGAGAAGTAGTCGTACCAGGTGCTGTCCTCCATGAACTGGCAGTCCTGCTCCTTGAGCGACTTGGACGTATCCAGCCCCAGAAGGCTCAGGTTGCTGGAATACTGGCGGACAAAGTTGTTGTAGTTGGTGTAGAAATAGTAATCCACATCAGCGGCCGTGTAGGTCTCGCTGCCGACGGTGACCGCCTTGGCGTTGCGCTCGATGACCTTGGAGTTCGCCACGATGACAACGGCGGCGACCACAACGAAGACGATGGCGATCACCGTATACATGATGTTGCTGCGGCGGGCCTTGGCCTGCTCCTCGCGCTCGCGCTGGGTGCGGGCGTCGACAAAACCGGTGGATACCTGCTCCTGACGGGCTTTCTTTTCTCTGGATGCACTCATGTTGTTTGTTCAGTCCTCTCAATTAGTGGGGTATTGCGCGGGAAATCAAATGCCTGACTATTATAACGAAAGACAGGCAAGATTGCAATGGCAAAATTGTGAATATCCGCATTTGCGGGGAAAATCGCGGCAGAACCGCCGTCAAACGCTCTCGATCAAAGCGAAAAAAGCCGCTTTCCCTGCACTTACTTCGTGCCGAAGATGCGGTCGCCCGCATCGCCGAGACCGGGAACGATGTAGCCGTGCTCGTTGAGGTGATCGTCCAGCGCGCCGGCGTAGATGTCCACGTCGGGGAACTTCTCCTGAACGGCCTTGATGCCCTCGGGCGCGGCGACGAGCACCATGAGCGTGATGTGCTTGCAGCCGCGCTTTTTCATCTCGCCGATGGCCTCGCAGGCGGAGCCGCCGGTGGCGAGCATCGGGTCGACGATCATCACGTCGCGCTCGGCAACGTCCTTGGGCATCTTGCAGAAGTAGGGGTGCGGCTCGAGCGTCTCTTCATCGCGGTACATACCGATGTGGCCCACGCGCGCGGAGGGGACCATGCGCAGCACGCCGTCAACAAGGCCGAGGCCCGCGCGCAGGATGGGGACGACAACGAACTTCTTGCCCGCGAGCGTGGGGGCGTCCATCTCGCAGATGGGGGTCTTGATGTGCTTGGTGGTCAGCGGGAGGTCACGCGTGGCCTCGTAGGTGATGAGCATGCCGATCTCGGACACGAGCTCGCGGAAATCCTTGACGCTGGTGTTTTCATCGCGCATGATGGTCAGCTTGTGGGCGACAAGGGGATGGTTCATGATGTGTACTTTCTCATTGAATTGTGCTTCCATTGCATAGACCTCCGAAAAATATATAAAATTTGAATTTGCTTACGGTTCCGGTTTGGCGTTTCTCAGGCGCTCGGCCTGCGCGGGGCGAAGATAGACGGGCAGCAGCTCCTGCGCGCTCACGGCCTCGCCGCGCGCATAGGCGCGCTCGGCTGCAAGGCCGACGCCCACGGCGTTCTGGTAGAGAAGCGGCGCGGGCGCGAGCGAGCATACAACGCCGTGCTCGCTGAGATAGCGCTGGCAAAGCGCGCCGCCGTCGCCAAGGACGGTGATGGGCCGGTCCTTGCCCGTGAGCTGCGCGCAGAGCGCTTCAAGCGAGATCGCGCGGTCGGGCGTGAGGCGCGTCAGCGCGCCGTTTCTTGCTTCAAAGACGGCATTGTAGACCTGCGCGCGGCGTGCGTCCATCGCGCCGACGATAAGGCCGCTCAGGTGTGCGGCGTTTTCCGCCATCGCCTCAAGCGTCGAAACGCCGAGGCAGGGTTTGTCCGCCGCCCATGCAAGGCCCTTGACCGCCGCAATGCCGATGCGAAGCCCCGTAAAAGAGCCGGGGCCCGCCGCGATGGCGAGAGCGTCCATGCCGCCAACCGTCAGATCGGCGTTTTTGAGCATCGCGTCCACCATCGGAAGGAGCGTTCTGCTGTGCGTCAGCCCCGTGCACTGATAGGCGGAGGCGAGCGGCGCGCCGTCCTCCACCACCGCGCAGGAAACGCTTTTGGCGGATGTTTCCAAAGCGAGGATCTTCATGCAAACCTTCCTCCCGTGACTGTGATGACGCGCGTATTTTCGCCTTCCTCGCCGCGCGCGATGTCGACGAAGATCGTATCCCCGGGCAGCGCGTCGGACACGCGCTCGCTCCATTCGACGGCGCACACGCCGCCGCGGGCAAGGTAATCGTCCCAGCCAATGTCGAATAGCTCATCCGACGAGCCGAGACGGTACATATCAAAGTGGAAGAGGGGCGTTTTGCCCTCGTACTCGTTCACGATGGTGAACGTCGGGCTCGTGACGCGCCCGCGGCAGCCGAGGCCGCGCGCAAGGCCGCGCGTGAAGGCGGTCTTTCCCATGCCGAGCGAACCGGTGAAGGCGAGCACGTCGCCCGCTCGCAGCTCCTGCGCGAGCGCTTCGCCGAAGCGCTCGGTCTCCTCCGCGCTGTGTGACACAAACTGCATTTTTTCGCCTCCTGACCCCATTTTGACCCATATTACCAGACAGTATAGCACAGCGCGCGCGGCTTTACAATTCCTTTTGCGCGCTTTTCGGGGAAAAGTGCGTTTACAGCCGCACGAAATTGTGCTACAATACATCGAAAACTTTGTGCGAAGGGAGTGCGCAGGTATGGGAAAGATCCGCGATTTTTTAAGCGACGTGGTACGCCAGTCCGATCTGGTGCTGCTCGCTCTGTGCGTCTGCTCCACGCTCTACGGCATGGTGCTCATCGCAAGCGCCACGCACTTTCGCGGCACGCTCAAATACGTCGCCATTCAGGGCTTCGGGCTGCTGATCGGCGTGCTGCTGTACTTCTTCTTTTCGGCGGTCGATGTGGGGGAATTGAGCAAAAAATGGAAATGGCTGCTCATCTTCAACTTTGGCTTCATCCTGCTGCTGCGCACGCCCTTCGGCCTCACGCGCAACGGCAACCGCGCTTGGCTCGGCGTAAACGATATCGGCAAGAGGCTCGGTATCGGCTTTCTGGAGAATTTCCCCATCACCGTCCAGCCCGCCGAGATCGTGAAGATCACCTTTATCCTCCTGCTCGCGCGCCAGCTTGCGCTGTTGCAGGAAAAGCGCGACCTGCGCAGCTTTACGAACGTCATCCAGCCCACGGCGCACGCGGGCGCGATGTTTGTCTTCTACTATATCCTCTCCAAGGACGCGGGCAGCGGCCTTGTCTATCTCTTCGTCTTTTTGTGCATGGCCTTTGCTGCGGGCTTCGCCCTGCGGTGGATCTTCCTCGGTGTGGGCGGCGCGGTGGGCGCGTTTCTCGCCGCGTGGAACCTCGGCCTTCTGCGCGGGGACTGGTACGACCGCATCAAGGTTATCCTCGACCACAGCTACCAGCCGGAAAAAAAGGGCTTTCAGCAGACGCGCGGTATGCTCGCCCTCGGCTCGGGAAAGCTGACGGGGCAGGGGCTGTTCCATGGCACGCAGACGCAATCGCCCGCTAAGTGGAGCCTTCCCGAGCGGCAGACGGACTTCATCTTCTGCGTCTGCGGCGAGGAGCTGGGCTTCATCGGCTGCCTTCTCATCATCGTGCTGCTGCTTGCCATCATCGTCCGCTGCCTCATCGTCGCGCGCGAAGCGCCGACACGCATGGAAAGCCTCGTGTGCGTCGGCATGGCGGGAATGCTCATCTTCCAGACGATCGCAAACATCGGTATGTGCCTTTTCCTCATGCCCGTCATCGGCCTGACGCTGCCGTTTTTCAGCTACGGCGGCTCGTCCGTCGTCACGCTTTTCGGCGCGATGGGCGTGGTGTCCGGCATCAAGAAACGGTCACGGCCGGAATGGCTCGTCAACTGACAAATATAGAAAGCGGGCGCATCCTTTAAGAGAAGGGTGCGCCCGCTTTTGCCGTCCAAAGCGCGAAAACCTGCATATTTTTGCCCGAAAAACAAACAATAGCATCGATCATTTTTTTGGAAGGAGAATGTTCAATGCAAAGAAGAAACGATGCGATCTTCCGGGCGCTGCCGTTTGTGATGGCGATGCTTTTGCTGCCCCTTGTGCCGATGCAGAGCGCCTCAGCGCTTTTCGGCAGGGCAAAGGAGGAACCGAAGGCTGCCGACGGCGCGCCGGTGGCGGAAAATATGGAGATCCGCGTCTACCGCGGCGTTGCGTATGAGGGCGCGTTCCGCGCGGTGGACAACGAGGGCGGCGCGCTGTGCTTTGCCATCGCGCGCGAGCCGAAAAAGGGCACGGTCACGCTGACGGAGGACGGCCTCGGCTTTGTCTATACGCCGCTCGGCCGGCTCGGGAGCGACAGCTTCACCTATACGGCGAGCGACGAGGAGGGCAACATTTCGCTGCCCGCGACGGTGAGCGTCACGATCGAAAAGGCAAATTGCGGCGTTTTCTACGCCGACATGGACGGCGAGCGCGCGCACACGGCGGCGGTCGATCTTGCCGAGCACGGCGTGTTTGTGGGTGCGAAGCTCGGCGGCAGCTATTTTTTTGAGCCCGAGCGCACGCTTACGCGCGGCGAATTCATCGCCATGGCGCTCGCGGCGATGGACGTGAGCGCGGAGGACGTGCGCATGACCGGCTTCTGCGACGATGCGAGCATCCCGGTCTGGGCAAAGGGCTACGCCGTGAGCGCGCTGAACGCGGGCGTCATTTCCGGCGTCGGCACGCAGGAGGGCGTCGCCTTCTGCGCAGGCGATCTCATCACGCTCAGCGAGGCTGCGGTCGTGCTGAACCGGCTCCTGCGCGTGACGGATGTGGACCTTTCGGACTTCGATGCGCCCGGCGCGGAGAGCGCGTGGTGCGCGCAGGCGGTGGCGAATTTGCAGTCTGTCAGCATCATCGAGAGCGGGCGCTTTTCCGCCGAGAAGATGCAGGCAAATGTGACGCGCGCACAGGCGGCAGAGCTTTTGAGCGCGGCGATGACGCTCCGGGAGGGGAGCGCGCAAAAGGGCGGACTGCTTTCGGGAATTTTTGCCTGAGAGAGAAAAAAGGAACAAGGGAGAACGGCTTTCCGGCCGTTCTCTTTTGCTTGTAATTGGGAAAAAGCTGTGGTAAAGTGTAGCCTAGCATCGTATAGATCATCGGAGGGCGGCAACGTCCCTTTCAAAAATAAGGAGGAAAACGATATGCGTATCGTTGTTTTAGCAGGCGGACTGAGCATGGAGCGTAATGTTTCGCTCTCGAGCGGCAACAAGATCTGCCGCGCGCTGCGTTCCCGCGGCCATCAGGCCGTTCTGGTCGATATGTTCATGGGCCTTGAGGACTATGACGGCAGGCTCGACGACATTTTTGACGTGCCGGACGGCTTCTGCGGCGAGTATTCCGTCGCCGAGGCGGAGCCGGATCTTGCCGCCGTGCGTGCAGGCCGCAAGGATCAGAGCCGCAGTATGTTCGGCCCCGGCGTGCTTGATGTCTGCGCCAGGGCAGACATTGTATTCCTTGCCCTGCACGGCACCTGCGGCGAGGATGGCCGCGTGCAGGCGACCTTTGACCTGCTCGGCATCCCCTACACCGGCGCGGGCTATCTTTCGAGCGCCATCGCGATGGACAAGGACCTCACCAAGCGTCTGGTGTCGGAATATGTCATCACCCCGCAGTGGCGCACGGTGCGCTATACGGCCGATGAGATCGGCAAGCTCGTTTCCGAAACGAAGCTCCCCTGCGTCGTCAAGCCGGTTGCCAACGGCTCGTCCGTCGGCGTTTCCATCGCGCACACGGGCACAGAGCTGAAGGCGGCGCTCGAAGCGTGCCTGCAATTCGGCGCGCAGGTCGTGCTCGAGCAGTACATCTCCGGCCGCGAGATCCAGGTCGGCATCATCGCGGGCAAGGCGCTGCCGTCCATCGAGATCATCCCGAAGACGGGCTTTTATGACTATGCCAACAAATATCAGGCGGGCGCGGCGGAGGAGATCTGCCCCTCTCCCATCCCCGAGGATTGGGAAATGCGCGTGCGCACCGCGACCGAGACGGTCTACCGCCTGATCGGTCTGAGCGTGTATTCCCGCGCGGACTTCATCGTCACGCCAGACGGCACGCCCTACTTCCTTGAGATCAACACGCTTCCCGGCATGACGAAGACGAGCCTTCTCCCGCAGGAGGCGGCGGCGATCGGCATCGGCTATGAGGAGCTGTGCGAGAAGATCGTGGAAGAGTCGCTGAAGCAGAAGAGAGGACTGTAAATGGAGGCCATCACGGTAAAAGAGCTGCTCGCGGCGACCGGCGGCGAGCTTTTGCAGGGCGATGCGGCGGAAAAGATCCTCGGTGTAAACACCGACAGCCGCACCGTCAAGGCGGGCGAGGTGTTCCTACCGCTTACAGGCGAGCGCTTCGACGGGCATGATTACATCGAAAAGGCGCTCTCCGCGGGCGCGGAGGGCTGCCTCTGCTCGCGTGTGCCCGAAGCGCTGCGGCCCGGGAAATTTTACGTCAAAGTACCCGACACGCTGCTTGCGCTCAAGGACATTGCCGCGTGGTATCGCTCTCGGTTTCAAATTCCCTTTGTGCAGGTGACGGGCAGCGTCGGCAAGACGACGACGAAGGAAATGATCGCCTCGGTGCTGGGCGTGAAGTTCAACACGCTCAAGACCGCCGCAAACTTCAACAACGAGATCGGCACGCCGCAGACGCTGCTGGGGCTTTCCTCCGAGCATCGATCGGCGGTCATCGAAACGGGCATGGACCGCGCCGGGCAGATCCGCTACCTCGGCGAGATGGTGAAGCCCGACATCGCCGTCATCACGAACGTCGGCGATATGCACATTGAATATCTTGGCTCGCGCGAGAATATTCTGAAGGCCAAGTGCGAGATCTTCGAAAACCTCAAAAAGGACGGTCTCGCCGTCTTAAACGGCGACGACGATCTCTTGAATACTGTCGCGCTGCCGCAGAAAACGCTGCGCTGCGGCCTGTCTGCGCGCTGCAATGTCCGCGTGAGCGAGGTCGAAGACCTCGGTATCGACGGCATCCGCTGCACCGTGACGACGGAGAAGGGGCGCTACGCGCTCGCGATCCCCGCGCCGGGCAGGCACATGGTCTATTGCGCGGCGATGGCCGCGGCCATCGGCGAGTATCTTGGCGAAACAAAGGAAGAGATCGAGCGCGGCGCTGCATCCTACGAGCCGGCGGGTTCGCGCATGCACGTCATCGCGCTTTCCGAAAATCGCCGCCTGCTTGACGACTGCTACAACGCAGGGCCGCAGTCGATGGCGTCGTCGCTGCGCGTTCTGGCGGCGGGCAGCGGCAAAAAGGCCGCCGTCATCGGTGACATGGCCGAGCTTGGCGACCTCACCGAGAGCGCACACCGCGAGATCGGCGCTCTCACGAAGGAACTGGGCATCGACACTGTGATCGCAATCGGTGCACGGGCAAAATACTTTACAGAAGGGAACGGCTCTGCACAGTGGTTTCAGAGCGTGGAGGAGGCGATGGACGCCATCAAGGCGGCGTTCACGGCGGATACGGCGATGCTCGTCAAGGCCTCGCACTCCATGCACTTTGAGACCATCGTGGAAGAGCTGACCGCCGTATGATCGACATCAGCGTATCGGGACTTGTGAAGTCCTTTGATCTCGAAAAGAAAATATTGGACGGCATCACCTTTCAGGTCGATACCGGCGAGCGCGTGGGCCTGCTCGGTAAAAACGGCGCGGGCAAGACGACGCTTTTCCGCATCCTGACGGGGGAGATCGACTATGACGCGGGCGAGGTGAGCATCGCCTCGGGCCGCAGGCTCGGCCTCATTTCGCAGATCCCCGTGTATCCCGAGGGCTACACGGTCGAGGATGTGCTCAAGAGCGCCTTTTCGCGGATGCAGCGGATGGAGGACGAGATGAACGCCCTCTCCGAGAAAATGGCGAACGGCGACGAAAGCGAGGAAACGCTGCGCCGCTACGGCGAGCTTTCTGCAAAGTTCGAGGGCCTTGGCGGGTACGACACGGAAACGCCCATCAACAAGGTCGCAAACGGCCTGTCCATCCCGCCGGAGATGCGCGAGCGCCTGTTCGACACGCTCTCGGGCGGCGAAAAGACGCGCGTGAACCTCGGCCGCCTCATTCTGGAGGACACGGACATTCTGCTGCTCGACGAGCCGACGAACCACTTAGACCTGCACGCCATCGAGTGGCTGGAGCAGTACCTTTCCACCTTCAAGGGCACGGTCGTCGCCATTTCGCATGACCGCTACTTTCTGGACCGCACCATCACCCGCGTCATCGAGGTGCTGGACGGCAAGGCGGAGTTCTACAGCGGCAACTACAGCTTCTACGCGGTGGAAAAGGAGCGGCGCTACCTCGAAAAAATGCGCCAATACGAAAAGGAACAGGCCAAGATCGCCCAGCTCGAAAAGAGCGCCGAGCAGCTGCGTATGTTCGCCTTCAAGGGCATGGACAAGACCTACCGCCGCGCGCTGTCGATGGAAAAGCGCATCGAGCGGATGCGCACGACGGACAAGCCGACGAAGGAGCGGGCGCTGAACGTACAGTTCAAGTCGCAGGAATTCTACGGCGACGAGGTCTTCGCGCTCAAAAAGCTCAAAAAGAGCTTTGACGGCCGCGTACTCTTCCACGATGTCGATTTGCAGGCACGCGGCGGCGAGCGCATCGCGCTCATCGGCGACAACGGCACGGGCAAGTCGACGCTCATCAAGATGCTGATGGAAGAAGAGTATCCCGACGAGGGCAAGATCAAGTTCGGCCCCTCGGTCAAAACGGCGTATCTGCCGCAGATCGTCACCTTCGATGTGCCGGAGCGGAATTTAGTCGACACGATGCTCTACTCCAAGCGGAACATCACGCCGCAGACGGCGCGCGACCGTCTGGCTGCGTTCCACTTTACAGGCGAGGATGTCTTCAAGAGCGTGAGCGTCCTCTCTGGCGGCGAGCTGAGCCGGTTGAAGCTCTGCATCCTCATGGACGAGGAAGTGAACCTTCTCATCCTCGACGAGCCGACAAACCACCTCGATATCGCGTCGCGCGAGTGGATCGAGGAAGCGGTGGAAAGCTACGACGGGACGCTTCTCTTCGTCAGCCACGACCGCTACTTTATCAACCGCTTCGCAACGCGCGTGTGGGAACTTGAGGGTGGCGTCATCACGGACTATCCGATGGGCTTTGCCCGCTACCGGCAGGTCAAGACGCTGGAGGCGCAGAACAAGATCGACCACACGCCAAAGACTGTAAAGGAAAAGACCATTACAGAAAAACCGAAGCCGAATCGCTCCGCGCAGCAGGCACGGCGCCAGCTCACCATCTGCGAAAAGGAAATTTCGGCGCAGGAGGCGGCCATCGCGGAGATCGAGCAGCGGCTCGAGGAGGCCGGCGGCGACTATGAGCGCTACAGCGAAATTTACAAGGAGAAGGAAGCGGCCGAGGAGACGCTCGGCGCGCTGATGGAAAAGTGGGAGAGCCTCGCCGAGCAGGCGGGCGAATGAGGAACACGCCATGAAGAAACAAAAGAGACTGTGGACGGCGGCAGCGGTCTGCGCCGTGCTCGGCGCGACTTGCCGGGCCGTGCCCGGCATCCGCTTTGCGGGGCTGCTTTTCTGGTGCGTGACGGCGCTTCTGATCGTCTTCGCGCTGCTTGCGCAGTATTCTGAGCGCGCGTGGGCAAAGTGGAGCCGGCGCGTTCTGCTCGTGCTCGTATGCCTCGGCCTTGCGGCGTTCGTGTATCTTGAATCTCTTGTCATCCGCGGCGCGCATACGGATGATCGTGCAGAGGACGCGCAGTGCGTCATCATTTTAGGCGCGGGTGTGAACGGCACGGAGCCGTCGCTGATGCTTTCGTCAAGACTGCGCGCGGCGCTCGATTTTGTTGCCGACAAGCCGGATATCCCCGTCATCTGCTCGGGCGGTCAGGGACCGGGGGAGGATATTTCCGAAGCCGACTGCATGGCCGACTGGCTCATCGCCCACGGCGTGGACGAAGGCCGCATTTACCGCGAGGACAAGTCCACCAGCACGCGGGAGAATTTTGACTTCAGCTACGCGATCATGGCGGAAAACGGCCTTGATACAACGGGGACGTTTGCCTATGTGACAAATGACTATCATATCTATCGCGCCGGGCGCATCGCCGGGACGGATGCTGCCTGCGGCGTGGCGGCGACGCTGCCGCGCAGCGCGTATTACGATGCTTTGCAGCTCAACTACTATGTGCGGGAGGCCTTTGCCACCGGTTGGCTCCTGCTGAGAGGAAAGTGAGTATGAACGACAACATTTTATGCCTTTACTATTCCCGCACGGGAAACACGAAAAAAGCCATGGAGGAGATCGCCGAAGCGCTGGAGTGCGAGTGCCTTGAAATCAACGACAAGGTCGAGCGCAGCGGCACGCTGGGCTATCTTCGCTGCTGCTTTGATGCGATGCACAAGCGCACGAGCGCCGTTTCGCGCCCTAAGTGCAAAAAGCCGCTTTCGGACTACAAGCTCGTCATTCTGGGAACGCCCGTGTGGGCGGGCCGCTGCTCGAGCGTGATCCGCGGCTTCTTGAAGCGCCGCGGCTATGAGATCCAGAACGCGGCCTACGTCATCACGCACAAGAGCGAGCAGGACTATAAGGACGTCTTCCGCCAGATGGACCTCTACTTGCAGACGCCGCACGTGGCGGAGGTCTCGCTCTGTCCCGAGTCGGCGGGCTATCACTTCTGGCGCGATCAGTTCATCAAGAGCTGCGCGGACTTCATGGCGGAGGATAAGAACTGATGTGGGAGAAGCTGAAACAGCTTGCGCGCCGCTACGATGAGGTCGGGGAGCTGCTGGAAGTGCCCGAGATCTACGCAGACCCCAAAAAGCTGCGCGCGCTCACGCGCGAGCAGAAGGAGCTTGAGGCCGTGGTCACAGCGTACCGCGCGTACTTAAAGTGCGAGGATGACATTGCCCAGGCCCTCGAGCTGACGGGCGACCCCGAGCTCAAGGACATGGCGCAGGAGGAGCTTTCCGCGGCGAAAGCGGAAAAGGAACGGCTCTTTGAAGAGCTGCGCGTCCTGCTGCTGCCGCGCGACCCAAACGACGACAAGAACGTTATCGTCGAGATCCGCGGCGGCGTGGGCGGGGAGGAGAGCGCGCTCTTTGCCGCCGACCTCTACCGCATGTACGCGATGTACGCGGAAAAGCGCGGCTATCGCGTGGAGCTTTTGAACTACAACGACACAGAGCTGGGCGGTGTAAAGGAAGCTGACTTTATCGTCAGCGGCGACGGGGCGTACTCGAGATTCAAGTTTGAATCCGGCGTCCACCGCGTCCAGCGCGTTCCGGAAACCGAGTCCGGCGGGCGCGTGCATACCTCGACCGCGACGGTCGCGGTGCTGCCGGAGATGGAGGAGGTCGACGTTGACCTTCGTCCCGAGGATATTGAAATGCAGGTCTATCGCGCGTCCGGCGCGGGCGGCCAGCACGTCAATAAGACGAGCTCTGCCGTGCGCCTCATCCATAAGCCGACGGGCATCGTCGTTTCCTGTCAGGAAGAGCGCTCCCAGCTCCAGAACCGCGCCAAGTGCATGGCGATGCTCGCAAGCAAGCTCTACGAAGCCGAGCGCGAGCGCGTGGAGGGCGCGATCACGAGCGAGCGCCGCGCGCAGGTCGGCAGCGGGATGCGCAACGAGCGCATCCGCACCTACAACTTCCCGCAGAACCGCGTGACCGACCACCGGCTGACGGGCGAAAATAAGAATTTCAACATCAGCGCCGTGATGAACGGCGACCTCGACCCCATCATCGACGCGCTGACGATGCAGGAGCAGGCGGAAAAGCTGCGCGAGAGCAGCGAAGCTTAAGAAAGAAGAGAGAGCATTGGAAACAAAATGGTTTGACCTCCGCACCGCGGAGGACGCGGAGCGCATCGCGCAGGCGGCGGACATCCTGCGCCGCGGGGGGCTTCTGGCCATCCCGACGGAGACGGTGTACGGCCTCGGCGCGAACGGACTTGACGAAAATGCCGTGCTGCATATTTTCGAGGCCAAGGGCCGCCCGCAGGATAATCCCCTCATCCTGCACATTCCCGACGCAATCTGGCTCACGCGCTACTGCGAGGATGTGCCGGAGGCGGCCTACCGGCTCGCCGAGCGCTTCTGGCCCGGCCCGCTGACGATGATCTTAAAGAAAAAGCCCTGCGTGCCCCTGCGCACGACGGGCGGACTTGAGACTGTCGGCATGCGCTGCCCAGACCATGCGGTGACGCGCGCCATCATCGAAAAGGCAGGTGTGCCCGTCGCCGCACCGAGCGCCAACACCTCGGGCCGCCCGAGCTGCACAACGGCGGAGCACGTGCGCGAGGATATGTGGGGAAAGATCGACGGCATCGTGGACGGAGGCGCCTGCGAGGTGGGTGTGGAGTCGACGATCATCGACCTTACGGTCACGCCGCCGCAGCTGCTGCGCCCGGGCGGACTGCCGCTCGAGAGTCTTATTGACGCGCTGGGCGAGGTGACGGTCGACAAGGCCGTGACACAGAAGATGGGAGAGGGCGAAAAACCGCGCGCCCCCGGCATGAAATACCGCCACTACGCGCCCAAGGCCCCCGTCACGGTCGTCACCGGCGGAGCGAAGGCGAGCGCGCGCTATCTTCTGACCCACGCATCGAAAAATGCGGGCGTGATCTGCTTTGACGAGTTCGTCCCGCTCTTTGCAGGGCACATCGTCCACCCCCTCGGCGCGAGCGGCGACAAGCGCGCGCAGGCGCAGCACGTCTTTGACGCGCTGCGGACGTTCGACGAGACAAATGTCAGCGAAATATGGGCGCAGTGCCCGGACAGTAAAGGGCTTGGCCTTGCCATTGGAAACCGGCTTAAAAAGGCCGCAGGCTTCCACACGGAGGCCGCCGGCGACGGGAAAACGGTCATCGGCATCACCGGCTGCACGGGCGCGGGGAAGACGAGCCTGCTCCACGCGCTTGAGCGGGAGGGCGCCTGCATCCTCGACTGTGACAAAATCTACCATGAAATGCTTGGGAGCGACGAAGGCCTGCGAAAGACGCTGCGCGGAGCCTTCGGCGGCGCGATCTTCCGCGCGGACGGCACGGTGGATGTGCACGCGATGGGGCTCATCGTCTTTCGCGACAAGGAAAAGCTCTCCGAGCTGGATGCCATCGTCCGCGCGCACGTCCCGCGCGAATGCGCCCGGCGCATGGCGGCGAGCGATAAAAGGCTCATCGGGCTTGACGCCATCAAGCTCATCGAGTGCGGCCTTGGCGCGATCTGCGATGTGACCGTTGCCGTCACCGCGCCCGAGGAGGTGCGCATCAGGCGCATCATGGCGCGCGATGGCATCACGGAGGACTATGCAAGGTCGCGCGTTGCCGCGCAGCAGAGCGCAGAGTATTTCCGCGCGCGCTGCGGCTATGAATTTGTGAACGATCTGCCAACGGTCGAAGCATCGGCCGCCGCGGCAGAGGACTTTATCCATACGATCATCAAAAAATTCAAGGAGGAAACGAACATGAGTGAGAAGAACAAGCTGGCGGAAAAGCTCCTGTACGCGCCCAAGAACGGCTATGACCGTCTGAGCGCGGAGGACGAGAAGGCGATGGAGGCCTACTGCGAGGATTACAAGGACTTCCTCAACCACGGCAAGACCGAGCGCCTTTGCGTGGATTACTGCATCGAGCTTGCGGAGAAGAGAGGCTTCAAGGCCTACGAGACAGGCATGAAGCTTGCCGCCGGCGACAAGGTCTACTTCAACAACCGCGGCAAGGGCATCATGCTTGCCGTCATCGGCAGCGAGGATCTGAGCCACGGCGCAAACATCGGCGCGGCCCATACCGACGCCCCGCGCCTCGACGTGAAGCCCCGCCCGCTCTATGAAGAGAGCGAGATGGCCTACCTCAAGACCCATCACTACGGCGGTATCCGCAAGTATCAGTGGGTGACCATCCCCCTCGAGCTGCACGGCGTTGTCGTGCTGGGCGACGGTACGAGCGTTGCCGTGCACATCGGCGGCGAGGAGGGCGACCCGCAGTTCATCATCAACGATCTTTTGCCGCACCTCGGCCGCGAGCAGGGCAAAAAGCCCCTCAACGAGGCCATCCCGAGCGAGAGCCTGAACGTGCTGCTCGGCGGCCGTCCCATCGCGGATGAGGACTGCTCCGACCGCTTCAAGCTGGGCGTTTTGCAGTACCTCAACGAGAAGTACGGCATCACGGAGGAGGACTTCATCTCCGCCGAGCTCGAGGTCGTGCCCGCCGGTAAGGCGCGCGATATCGGCTTCGACCGCAGCTTCATCGCCTCCTACGGCCACGACGACCGTGTCTGCGCCTATGCAGAGCTTGCGGGCATTTTCGACGCCGTTTCCCCCAGGAAGACCGCCGTCTGCATCTTCGCCGATAAGGAAGAGATCGGCTCGGAGGGCGTTTCCGGTATGCTCTCGCAGGCCTTTGAGTGGTTCATGGGCGATATGTGCCGCACGCAGGGCGTGGAGCTTGCCGACTGCTTTGCCCACTCCTTCTGCCTGAGCGCGGACGTGACGGCGGCCTACGACCCGAACTTTGCCGACGTCTATGACAAGCGCAACTCCTCGTTCTGCAACTACGGCGTGTCGCTATGCAAGTACACCGGCTCCGGCGGCAAGGGCGGCGCGAGCGACGCCAGCGCCGAGGTCGTCGGCAAGGTGCGCAAGCTTATGAACGACAACGGCGTGTTCTGGCAGATGGCCGAGCTCGGCAAGACCGACGCCGGCGGCGGCGGCACGGTCGCCAAGTTCATGGCCCAGCGCAACATCGACACGCTCGACGCGGGCGTTCCGGTGCTGTCGATGCACGCGCCGTATGAAACGGTCGCCAAGCTCGACTGCTACATGACCTACAAGTGCATGAAGACCATCTTCGAGCAGGCGTAAGGAGCAATCTCAAAGATCAACAGGGGACTCTCTCAGACTTGATAGAGTCCCCTGCATTTTTGTCTGCAAACTGAGCATCACTATCAACAAAGTGCAAATTTTCTGCAATTCCGCTTGCATAAGCGCAGGGAGCGTGATAAGCTATCCTACAATGATTTTTAAGAAGGATCGGAAAGGGAAGAGAGTCATGCTCCAGTTATTTACCGATACGTCTGCCAATCTGCCGGTCGCGCTGACGAAGCAGCACCACATCACGGTCATTCCGTTTTCCTACACGGTGGACGGAAAGGCGACGGACTATCCCGATGATACGGATTTTGACGGCGCGGCCTTCTACGGCGCGATGCGAGAGGGCGCGATCGTCAAAACGTCGATGGTCAGCCCCGCGCTGATCGAGGAATACTTTGAGCGTGCGCTCTCCGCGGGCGACGATGTGCTCTATGTCGGTATGTCCGGCGGCATCAGCGGCACGGCCCATGCGGCGGTCATCGCCGCGGGCGAGCTGAAGGAGCGCTATCCCGAGCGCAGGATCCTGCCCATCAACACCTACGCCGCCTCGCTCGGCGAGGGGATGCAGGTGATGGAGGCGGCGCGGATGATCGAAGAGGGGAAGAGCCTCGAGGAGATCGAAAAGCAGCTGCTCACGCGCAGACCCCATATGTGCCAGTTCTTCACCGTGGACGACCTTGCCTACTTAAAGCGCGGCGGGCGCATCTCCGGCGCGACGGCGCTCATCGGAACGGTACTGAGCATCAAGCCCATCCTGCGCGGCGACGAGACGGGGCACATCGTCTCCTGCGGCAAGGTGCGCGGCATGAAGCGCGCCTACGCGGAGCTTGCGAACTATTATGATACCCGCGCGCTTGATAAGAGCGAGAGCATCGGCATCGCCCACGCGGACAACGCCGAGGGCGCGCAGGCGCTCCTTGCGCTGCTGCGCGAAAAGGGCTTTACCGGCGAATGTCTGAGCGTTTGCTACGAGCCGGTCACCGGCGCGCACGTCGGCCCCGGCACGGTCGCGCTCTTCTTCTACGGCACGGAAAAGTAAAGGAAGGCAAAGGAGAGCCAGAAAAATGGACGTATCACAGGCGATCAGAACCAGAAGAAGCATTCGGAAGTACAAGCAGCAGACCGTAGCGCACGAGCTCATCGAGGAGATCGTTGCGGACGCGGCCTACGCCCCCTCGTGGAAGAACACGCAGATCGCGCGCTACCTTCTCGTAGAGGACCGCGCGGCGATCGACAAGATGGCGGAGGAAATGGTCCTCGACTTCAAGTTCAACGAAAAGACGCTCAAAAGCTGCGCTGCGCTCATGGTGCTCACCTACATCACGTCTCGTTCGGGCTTTGAGCGTGACGGCTCGTATGCAACGCCCAAGGAGGCGGGCTTTGAGATGTTCGACGCGGGTATCGCGGCGCAGACCTTCTGCCTTGCCGCGTGGGAGCGCGGCATCGGCACGGTCATCACCGGCTACTTTGATGAAGAGAAGATCATTGACCTTCTGCACATTCCGGAAAACCAGAGGGTCGGCTGCGTGATCGGCCTCGGGTATCCCGACGAGGAACCCGCTGCGCCGAAGCGCAAGAGCGTGGAAGATTTGCTGACGTACAAATAAAAAGCTGCAAGCGCCCGAGGAAACGCCCTCGGGCGCTTTTTCACTTGATTCGGACAATGCTTTCTGGTAAAATAAGCAGTATAAAAATATAGAAAAATGAGAGATATGGAGGCCATAAGATGAAAAAATACAGCTTATCGGTTATTTGCGTAGTGCTTTTTGCCCTGCTGGCTGGATGCGGCAGCAAGGAAACGTCAAACATAACGGTCGATTATGGTGATTCGGCTGTCTACACAGAACAGGATATGGATGATGCGATAAAGGTGATCGAAGAGATGATTGGTTCGTGGGAAGGCTGCGAATTACATAGCATTTCATATTCGTCAGATGACGTCTGCACGGATGAAAAGAACCTTTCGTGGATGAATGATTTGGAAAAGGCAAATGACAACGATCTGACTTTTACACAATGCATCATGTTCGACAGCAGCTTTCGCTCTCCGAAAGAGGGCGGCGGAGCTTGGGAGCCGGACACGGAATACACATGGTCCTGGTGGTTGGCTCGCAGCGATGGCGGGGAATGGAAACTGATGACTTGGGGATATTAAAGTGCTTCTCGGTTTGAGGCTCGTATTTCCGACGGCACAAAGGGTATGCTTTGCCCGCTTTCTGCAAATCCTAGCGAAAATGACTTTCGGGAGGACTTGCCATGAGAAGCGAAACGAAACCGTCGCAGGACAAGGAAAAGAACGATCAGGAGTCGCTGCTGCCGCCCATTCAGCCCGTCATCGACTACGGCTCGGTCGTCATCAAGAGCAGCCGCGCCGCCATCCACTGCCTGACCATCGCCGGGCAGATCGAGGGGCATATGCTGCTGCCGAATACGCAGAAGGCGACCAAGTATGAGCACGTGCTGCCGCTTCTTGCGTATCTCGAGGAAAGCGAGGACATCGACGGCGTTTTGTTCCTGCTCAACACCGTCGGCGGCGACGTGGAGGCGGGGCTTGCCATCGCTGAGCTCATTTCGGGGATGAAAAAGCCGACCGTCTCGCTCGTACTCGGCGGCGGGCACTCCATCGGCGTGCCGCTCGCCGTTGCGCCGATGGTGACGATGATCGCGCCGTCGGCCTCGATGACCATCCACCCTGTGCGCACGAGCGGCACGATCATCGCCGCGCCCCAGACCTACCAGTACTTTGAGCGCTTGCAGGAGCGCATCGTGCGCTTTGTGACGGAGCATTCGCGCATCACGCGCGAGCGCTTTCTCGCGCTGATGATGGACACGCAGGACTTGGCCTCCGACGTTGGCAGCGTGCTCTACGGGGAGGAGGCGGTCGCCTGCGGGCTTGTCGGGCGGCTCGGCGGCCTGTCCGACGCGCTGGAGGCGCTGTACGAATTGATCGAGGAGAAAAAGAAGAAAAATGAGTGAAAAAAGACGCCTTCGGGCGTCTTTTTACGCTTTGTTCATCGAATGGCCTTGAAAAGACGGCGAAAAAATGGTATATAATATTAGTTAAACTGTGTCATTATACCCTGATTGCAGATGACGCGCCTTTTTCCAAGGAGGATTTTGTTCGTGTACTTAAAGGCATTGGAGATCCAGGGCTTCAAGAGCTTTCCGGACAAGACGGTGCTCAACTTCGGTGAGGACATCACCGCCATCGTCGGCCCGAACGGGAGCGGAAAATCAAATATTTCGGACGCCATCCGCTGGGTCATGGGCGAGCAGTCGAGCAAGTCGCTGCGCGGCGCGAAGATGGAGGACGTCATCTTCGGCGGCACGGAAACGCGCAGCCAGATGGGCTTTGCGCAGGTGACGCTCGTGCTCGACAACACCGAGCACATCTTCCCCAGCATGGAGGAAAACGAGGTCGCCGTTACGCGCCGGTACTACCGCAGCGGCGAGTCGGAATACTATATCAACAAGCAGTCCGTGCGGCTGCGCGATGTGAACGAGCTGTTCATGGACACCGGCATGGGCCGCGAGGGCTATTCCATCATCGGCCAAGGCCGCATCGACGAGATCTTGTCGCAAAAGAGCGGCGACCGCCGCGAGATCTTTGAGGAGGCGGCGGGCATTTCCCGCTTCCGCTACCGCAAGGAGGAGACCGAGCGCAAGCTCGAGCGCACGGAGGAAAACCTGGTGCGCATCAACGACAAGATCGCCGAGCTTGAATTGCAGGTAGAGCCCCTGCGCGCGCAGGCGGAGACGGCGAAGCAATATCTCATCTACCGCGACGAGCTGCGCCTTTTGGAGATCTCCGTGTGGCTTGAGAATCTCGAGACGCTCCGCACGAGCGCCATCAAGCTCGACACCGACCTTGCCCTCGCGCGCGAGGAGCTTGCAGGGGCGAACGCCGCCCTCGAGGCGCTGTACGCCGCGAGCGAGCAGTTCTCCGCGCGCATCCGCGAAAACGACATCGCGCAGGAGGACAAGCGCACGGCGCTTTCCGCGCTCGATGCGCAGGTGAAGGAACAGGAGTCCTGCGTGGCGGTGCTGCAAACGGGCATCGCGCACAACGAGGAAAACATCGCGCGCGTGGAGGAGGAGCTGAGAAGCCAGTCCGACCGCGTCGGCTCGATGGACGAGCAGATCGCGCAGCAGCGCGCGCGCATCGAAGAGCTGGAACGCGACAGGAATGAAGTCGAAACGGCGCTCGCCGCACTATTGCAGCAGGCGGAGGAGCTGTCGAAAAACGCGGGCGAGGCTGCGAGCGAGGCGGAAGCCCTGCGTGGGCGCGAGGCGCTCGCCCTGTCCGCTGCGGCGGACAGCCGTGCGGAAGTCGCCGCCCTGCGCTCAACGCTTTCTGAAATGGACGAGCGCGAAAGCGCCGTCGCCGCCGAGCAGGAGAGCGGGGAGGCCCAGCTTTCCGAAACGCGCAAAAGCGCCGCGGAGAACCGCCGCGCGCTCGAGAGCGCGCAGGAGGAGGCCGACGCCATCCGCAACATCATCGCCGGCCACACGATGAAGATGCAGGGGCGCGTTGAGCGCGAAAAGGAGACGGGCGAGCAGCACGTTTCCCTCACGATGGAGATGAACAACTTAGACTCCCGCATCCGCTTGCTCAGCGAGATGGAAAAAGAGTACGAGGGCTTCAATAAGGCGGTGCGCATGGTCATGCAGGCGCGAGAGCGCAATGCCCTGCGCGGCGTGCACGGCCCGGTCGCGGGTCTGATGAAGGTGGACAAAAAGTATGCCGTTGCGATCGAGATCGCGCTCGGCGCGGGCTTGCAAAACATCGTCGTCGAGCGCGAGGAGGACGCGAAGAGCGCCATCCAGCTCTTAAAGCAGCGCGACGGCGGGCGCGCGACCTTCCTGCCGCTTTCGACGATCCGCGGCGAAGCGCTGCGCGACGAGCGCGTGAAGGGCGAGTACGGCTACGTCGGCCTTGCAAGCGAGCTTGTGGAATACGAGCGCGCATACGACGGCATCTTCAAGAATCTGCTCGGCCGCACGGTCGTGGTCGAAGACCTCGACTGCGGCATTACGATCTCGCGCAAGTTTTCAAACGCGTTCCGCATCGTGACGCTCGACGGTCAGGTTTTAAACCGCGGCGGCTCGATGACGGGCGGTTCGATCTCCCGCAGCGCGGGCATTCTGAGCAGAGCCGGCGAGCTGCGCGATCTGACGGCGCGGCGCGGCAGCCTTGCGGAAAAGCTGACGCTCGCCGCCAAAGCCGCCGAAGACGCCAAGCGCGAGCTATCCAAGGCGAGATACGAGCTGGAGGTCGCGCAGGGCCAGCAGCGCGCGGCGGAGGACGCCGTGCTCAAGCTGCAAGGCGACAAGAATCACTATGATCTGCTGCTTTCCTCGCTGCGCGAGCGGCTGGAAGCGCTGGATACCGAGCGCGATACCATCACCCGCCGCCGCGGCGAGGTGAAGCGCGCCATGGAGGAAAAGGAAGCGCTTGCATCGCAGCAGGAGAGCGAAGCCGCCGCGCTGCGCGCGCAGGCGGAGGAGAGCCTCTCCGGGCAGACGGAGCTGCTGCGCTCCACCTCGCGCCTCGGTGATGAGATCGCCGGACGCAAGAGCGCGCTCGCGGGCTTTGCCGCCGAGCGCGAGACAACGGAAAAGTCGCTCGCAAGTTTGGAGAGCCTGCGCTCTCAGATGCGCGGCGATGAACAGAGCAGAAAAGCGCTCATCGAGCAGTACAAGGCGGCGAGCGAGCAGGCGCGGCGCGAGATCGGCGCGCATGAAGAAGAGATCGTCGTGCTGAGCGAAAAAATGGCGGAGCAGCGTGCGGCGCTCGAAGAGCTTTCGCGCGCGAAGCTTTCGCTTGAAGCCGAGCGCAGCCAGAGCGACCGGCGCGGGCGCGAGCTGAACGAAAATGTGCTCAACGTGGAGCGCAGTGTCGGCAAGCTCGAGCAAAAGCGAGCGACGAGCGCCATGGAGGAGCAGCAGATCCTCGACAGGCTCTGGGAGAACTACGAGCTGTCGCATTCCGCTGCGCAGGAGCAGCGCATCGAGCTTGAGAGTGTGCAGAAGGCGAGCCGCCGCATCGGTGAGCTCAAGCGCGCCATCAGCGGCCTTGGCAGCGTGAATGTCGGCGCGATCGAGGAATTCGAGCGCGTGAACACGCGCTACACCTATCTCACCGAGCAGCGCGACGACGTGGAAAAGGCGAAGGGCGAGCTCGTCGGCGTGATCGAGAGCATCACGGGCGAGATGACCGTCATCTTCAAAGAGCAGTTCGCGCTCATCCGCGAGAGCTTCCAGGAGACGTTTCTGGAGCTCTTCGGCGGCGGCAAGGCGACGCTCGAGCTGGAGGACGAGAACGACGTGCTCTCCTGCGGCATCGAGATCAAGGTCCAGCCGCCGGGCAAGGCGCTCAAGACCATCACGCTGCTCTCGGGCGGCGAGAAGGCCTTCGTTGCCATCGCCCTGTATTTTGCCATTCTGAAGGTCCATCCCACGCCGTTTTGCGTCATGGACGAGATCGAGGCGGCGCTCGATGAGCCGAACGTGGTGCGCGTTGCGACCTATATGCGCCGCATCACGCAGAAGACGCAGTTCATCGTCATCACGCACCGCCGCGGCACGATGGAGGCGGCGGACGTGCTCTACGGCGTCACCATGCAGGAGCGCGGCGTGAGCAAGATCCTGACGATCAACATGAACGATATGGCCAAGGAACTCAACATTAAGGAATAAAGCGCGAGGAGAAAGCAATGGGTATTTTTGCAAAGATCAAAAAGGCATGGTTCGATACCATCGTGTGGGAGACCATCGACGACGATTTCTATGACGAGCTGGAGGAGAGCCTCATTCTGGCCGACCTCGGCGCGACGGTCGCGCACGACGCGGTGCAGAAGCTGCGCGACGTGGTGTACCAGAAGAGCATCCAGCGCGGCGACGACGTGAAGCAGGCGCTGCGCGAGATCCTCATCGAAAAGCTGAACGTGGGCGATACGGCGCTCGACCTTACGACGCGGCCCTCCGTCGTGCTTGTCATCGGCGTGAACGGCGTGGGCAAGACCACGTCCATCGGCAAGATGGCGCACAGCCTCAAGGGGGAGGGCAAGCGCGTGCTGCTCTGCGCGGCGGATACCTTCCGCGCAGCGGCGGCGGACCAGCTCGAGATCTGGGCGAACCGCGCGGACTGCGAGATCGTCCGCTCGGTCGAGGGTGCAGACCCCGGCGCGGTGCTGTTCGATTCGCTCGCGGCGGCGAAGGCGAGAAATGTCGACGTCGTCCTCTGCGACACGGCGGGCCGCCTCCACAACAAGGTGAACCTCATGAACGAGCTTTCCAAGCTCCGCAAGATCATCGACCGCGAGACGCCGGACGCCGCGAAGGAAACGCTTCTCGTGCTCGACGCGACGACGGGGCAGAACGGTCTTCAGCAGGCGAAGGTCTTCCGCGAGACGGCGGGGCTCACCGGCATCATCTTAACGAAGCTCGACGGCACGGCCAAGGGCGGCATCTGCGTTGCCATCGCGCAGGAGTTGGGCGTACCCGTGAAGTTCGTCGGCCTCGGCGAGGGCATCGACGATCTCAAGCCCTTCGACGCGGAGGAATACGTCAAGGCGCTCATCTGAGGGGAAAATCATAAACCTGCGAGACAATAAGGAGACGAATATGGAAATCACTTCTGTTTGCCCCTATTGCGGAAAAGAAATGTGCGACGGCGCGATCCCTGTTTATCGCAACAATATGTACTGGCAACCCAGAAATGAGGGCGGTACGATTTCGAACGGATATGACAGCGACGGCGAGATCCTGCTCGGCAGAGCGGGATTGATCGGCGGCTACACGGTCGCGTACTACTGCGAAAGTTGCAAGGCGGTCATCATGCCAGTGCCGGAGATCGATACCCTTGCGGACAAGCTCGACAGAAAGCTGGATGAATGGCGCGAGAAGCGCAGTGCACAGCAGCAGGTGCGTCAGGCACAGCGCGAGGAAAAAAAGCGCGAAGAAAGAAGCAAAAAGAGACGGGAAAAAGACCCGTGGGAGGTTTGATGATGAAATTTGTTCTGGCAACGCAGAACCCTAAAAAACTGACGGAAATGAGCGCCATTCTGAGCGATCTCGGCGTGGAGGTCGTGTCTGAGGCCGACCTCGGCGTGAAGATCGAGGTGGAGGAAACGGGCGATACCTTTGCAGAGAACTCGCTTCTCAAAGCGAAGGCCGTGATGGAGGCGACGAAGCTCCCCGCCATCGCGGATGATTCCGGCCTCTGCGTGAACGCCCTCAACGGCGGCCCCGGCGTTTACAGCGCGCGCTTCGGCGGCGAGGGGCTGGACGATATCGGCCGCTACCGGCTGCTGCTGCAAATGATGCACGGTCAGGCGGACCGCCGCGCCCACTTCCATACAACGATCACCTGCGCGTTCCCGAACGGGGACATTTTGCAGAACGACGGCGACGTGGAGGGCACGATCGCCTTCGCCCCCATGGGCGAAAACGGCTTCGGCTACGACCCCGTGTTCTTCATGCCTGACAAGCGAAAGACCTTTGCACAGCTTACGGCAGAAGAGAAGGCGGAGATCTCGCACCGCGGCAAGGCGCTGCGGGCATTCAAGGAGACGCTCAGAGCGTACCTTGCGGAAAAACAGTAAAAAAAGAAAAAGGATTAGGTGATTTATGGAACTGAGCAGCAAACAGCGCGCCTATCTGCGCAGCCTTTCGAATGATCTCGATGTGATCGTGCACATCGGCAAGGACGGCATCGGCGAAAATCTCGTCAAGCAGGCAAACGACGCACTCGAGGCGCGCGAGCTCATCAAGTGCCGCGTGCTCGAAAACAGTATGCTCACCGCGCGCGAGGCGTGCGACGAGCTGAGCGCGCTGACGCGCAGCGAGCAGGTGCAGGTCATCGGCACGAAGTTCGTGCTCTACCGCCCCTCGCACAAAAAGGACAAGAAGGATAAGATCGTGCTGCCCAAGGCGGCGAAGAAGACCGTTTGAGCGGCTGTGAGAAAACGAGGTCGAGAAGGATGAAGATCGGAATTTACGGCGGCAGCTTCAACCCGCCGCATCTGGGTCACATGGCCGCGGCGGAAAGCGCGGCAAGGTATTTGCAGCTCGACAAACTCATATTGATCCCCGCGGGCATCCCGCCGCATAAGGCGCTTTCGACCGACGAGCCGGGCAAGGCGCACCGCCTTGCGATGACGCGCCTCATGGGCGAGCAGGCCGCGCTCGACACGCGCGTTGAGGTAGAGGTCTCCTCGATGGAGATCGAGCGCGAGGGCAAGAGCTACAGCGTTGACACCGTGCGCGAGGTGCACGAGCAGTATCCCGACGCGGAGCTGTGGCTTCTGATGGGAACGGATATGTTCCTCTCCTTCCAGAACTGGTACAGGCCGGAGGAGATCCTGCGCTATGCGGGCCTTTGCGCCTTCGGCCGTACGGAGAAGGACGGCGAGGCACTCTTCGCCCCGCAGCGCGATTTTCTCGGCGAGAAATTCCCCGGCAGCCGCATCGTGACGATGACGCTGCCGAACCTTGTGGATGTTTCGTCCACCGAGCTGCGCGAGCGCATCCCGAAAGGGGAGACGGAGGGGCTTCTTGCCCCCGCGGTGCTCGGCTACATCATGCGTGAGCATTTGTATGGAACAAATCTCGATTTGAAACGTCTAAGCCTACAGGAGTTAAGACCCATCGCGCTCTCCTACCTCAAGGCGAAGCGGATGCCGCACGTGCTCGGTACCGAGCAGACGGCCGAGGCGCTGGCGAAAAAGTACGGCGCGGACGTTTTCAAGGCGCGCTTCGCAGCGCTTTTGCACGACGCGACCAAGCGCCTTTCGATGGAAGAGCAGCTCGCGCTCTGCGAGCACTACCACATCGCGCTCGACGAGCTCGAGCAGCACGCGCTCAAGCTGCTGCACGCCAAGACCGGCGCGGCGCTCGCGCGCGACGTGTTCGGCGCGGACGACGAGATCTACAATGCCATCCTCTGGCATACGACGGGCAAGGCCAACATGACGGTGCTGGAAAAGGTGCTCTATCTTGCCGACTACATCGAGCCGAACCGCGACTTTGACGGCGTGGACGAGCTCCGCAAGGTCGTGTGGGAGGATTTGGACCGTGGACTTGCGATGGGCCTTGCCATGACGGTGGAGGAAATGAAGGAACGGGGGAATCCCGTCCACCACAACACATTGGAAGCGCTCAATGCGCTGAGAGGACAAAACCATGAGTGATCGCAAGGAATTTTACGAAAGAGACAGAGAGGACACCCACTGCGAGGGGCGGCGCGTGCACCGCGAGGAGGGCTTCTTCGAGCGCAACTGCGACGAGGCGTGGGAGCAGATCTGCGAGACCTTTTCCCATCCCGGGCGGCTGCTTGGGCGCGTGCTGCTCGTTGCGCTGCTGTGCGGCGTGGTCGCGGGCGGCAGCTACCTTCTGAAGATCCGCGCGCCGCAGCTGCCGAACAAGGGCGAAACGCAGAAGGACCCCAACCAGACGCAGGTCGAAGAGATCGACTACGGCGACGGCGTGCGTCCGCGCGCGGACGGCGAGCGAAAGAGCAAGGATTTCTATACCGTGCTCGTCCTCGGGCGCGACACGGGCGGCGGCGGCAACACCGACACGATGCTGCTCGCGAGCTACGACGTGACGAACCAGAAGGCGACCGTCATGTCCATCCCGCGCGACACGATGGTGAACGTCCCCTGGGACATCAAAAAGATCAACTCCGTCTACAACTACTACGGCGCGGGCGAGAAGGGCATCAAGGCGCTCTATAAGGAGGTTTCCCAGCTCGTCGGCTTTGAGCCGGACTATCAGGTCATCATCGAATGGGATGCGGTCGGCGCGATCGTGGATGCCATGGGCGGCGTTTACTACGATGTGCCGCGCAACATGAACTACGACGATCCCTATCAGGATCTGCACATTCACCAGACCAAGGGCTACCGCCTGCTCTCGGGCGAGGACGCCATGCAGGTGCTGCGCTACCGCCACGATAATGACAGGCACTACGGCTACCCCGACGGCGACCTTGGCCGTATCAAGACGCAGCAGACGCTCCTCAAGGAGATGGTCAAGCAGCTTTTGCAGCTCAAGAACGTGACGAAGATCGGCGAATTTGCCCGCGTGGTGAAGAATAACGTCACCTCCGACCTCACGTTTGAGGAAATGCTCTGGTTCGGCTCGCAGGCCGTCATGGGCGGGCTCAAGGTCGACGATGTGAATTTCGTCACCATGCCGAATACCGGTAAATACATCTACAGCCGCTCTATCGGTAAGCCGCTTTCCTATGTGGTGCCGAACGCGCAGGAGCTTTTGGACCTCGTGAACAATGAACTCAGCCCCTTTGTCGAGAAGTTCACGATGCGCGACCTTGACATCATGTCCGTCAATTCGGACGGCTCGGTGTCCTCGTCCACGGGCCATGTGGAAGACAGCAAGGCGGCCAAGCCGCAGAATCACCAGACCTCCTCCGGCTCGCAGACCGGCACGGGGGATGGCAGCGAGACCACCGACCCCGGCACGACGACAGATCCCGGCACGACTGACCCCGGCAGCAGCGGTACGGTCGATCCCGGCACGGTCGATCCCGGCAGCAGCGGCACGACCGACCCCGGCACGACCGACCCCGGCAATAGCGGCACGACCGACCCCGGCACGACCGACCCCGGCAATAGCGGTACGACCACCCCCGGCGCGGGAGAGGGCGGCACGACGACCGCCCCCGGCAGCGGCGATACGACCCCGGGCAGCGACGATATGCCCGAATGGCTGCGCCCGCAGGATTAAGCCGGCAATACGACAAATAAACCTGAAAATATGAAATACGAAAAGGAGACATCCATGATTCCTGCAAGAGAACTCGCTGAGATCGCCGCCAAGGCGCTCGATGGCAAAAAGGGCAAAGACATCAAGCTCATCCGCATCGACAAGATCACGACGCTCGCGGAGTATTTCGTCATCTGCACCGGTACGTCCAACACGCAGATCAACGCGCTGGGCGACGAGGTGGAAAAGGAGCTGACGCTCGCGGGCGAGGAACCGCTGCACCGCGAGGGCTATCGCGGCGGCACGTGGGTGCTGCTCGACTACGGCTGCGTGGTCGTGCACATCTTCAACGACGAGGCGCGCAAGTTCTATTCTCTCGAGCACCTCTGGGCCGACGGCGAGGAGATCGACCTGAGCGCGATCCTGCCCCATGCCGAGTAAGGCAAAAATAACGCTTGACAAGGCGGAGCAAAACGCCTAATATAAGCATATTGTAATGATGCAAAACGCGATGACGGAGCATAAAGACGTGTGATTTCCGCCCCAAGAGAGCCGGCGGTCGGTGCGAGCCGGCGGGGAAGCACGCGGGTATGACTCACTCCCGAGCGGTCCGCCTGAACAGGGCGGAACGGCCGTTCCCGTTACGGACGAGGCTATCTGAGCCGCTGAGGGCGCACAGGCGACTGCGCGCCGAAGCAGGGTGGTATCGCGTAAAGTCTTATTTACGTCCCTGACCGTTTTTTAACGGTCAGGGATTTTTTTCGCATCAAAAAACCATTTCATATAAAGGAGAAGATCCATGAAGTACGATTTCGCAGCCATTGAGAAAAAATGGCAGGCAAAGTGGGAGCAGGAAAAGCCCTACGCTGCCGTAACGGGCGACAAGCGCCCCAAGTTCTACGGTCTCATCGAGTTCCCGTATCCCTCCGCCGCGGGCCTGCACGTGGGCCATCCGCGCCCCTTCACGGCGATGGACATCATCTGCCGCAAGAAGAGAATGCAGGGCTATAACGTCCTCAACCCCATGGGCTTTGACGCCTTCGGCCTGCCGACGGAGAACTTTGCCATCAAGAACCACATCCATCCCTCCATCATCACCAAGCAGAACATTGAGAACTTCACCCGCCAGCTCAAGATGCTCGGCTACGGCTTCGACTGGGACCGCGTGGTGGACACGACCGACCCGAGCTACTACAAGTGGACGCAGTGGATCTTCCTCCAGATGTTCAAGCATGACCTTGCCTATAAGACCACGATGCCCGTCAACTGGTGCACGAGCTGCAAGTGCGTGCTTGCCAACGAAGAGGTCGTCGAGGGCGTGTGCGAGCGCTGCGGCGCGCCCGTCATCCGCAAGGAAAAGAGCCAGTGGATGCTGCGCATCACGAAGTATGCCGACCGCCTCATCGACGATCTCGACGAGGTCGACTACATTGAGCGCGTGAAGACCCAGCAGCGCAACTGGATCGGCCGCTCCACCGGCACGGAGGTCACCTTCAAGACCAACACCGGCGACGATATCAGCGTTTACACCACGCGCGTCGACACGCTCTTCGGCGTGACCTACACCGTCATCTCTCCCGAGCACCCGCTGCTCAAGAAGTGGAAGAATATCATCGGCAACTGGGACGAGGTCGAGGCCTATCAAGCTGCCGCCGCCCGCAAGAGCGACTTTGAGCGCGGCGAGCTCAATAAGGAAAAGACCGGCGTGCGCCTCGAGGGCATTGAGGTCGTCAACCCTGCCACCGGCAAGGTCGTGCCGATGTTCGTCTCCGACTATGTCCTCATGGGCTACGGCACGGGCATCGTCATGGGCGTTCCCGGCCACGACCAGCGCGACTGGGACTTCGCCACGGCCTTCGGCCTTCCCATCGTGGAGGTCGTCGAGGGCGGCGACATCACGAAGGAAGCCTTCACGCTCAAGGACGACACCGGCATTATGGTCAACTCCGGCTTCCTCAACGGCATGACCGTCAAGGAAGCCATCCCCGCGATGAAGCAGTACGCTGTCGAGCAGGGCTGGGGCCATGAAAAGGTCAACTACAAGCTGCGCGACTGGGTCTTCTCCCGCCAGCGCTACTGGGGCGAACCCATCCCCCTTGTCAACTGCCCCAAGTGCGGCTGGGTCCCCGTGCCCGAGGAGGAGCTGCCGCTCGTGCTGCCGCAGGTGGAGAGCTACGAGCCGACCGACGACGGCGAGAGCCCCATCTCCAAGATGACCGACTGGGTCAACACCAAGTGCCCCAAGTGCGGCGGCGACGCCAAGCGCGAGACCGACACCATGCCCCAGTGGGCCGGCTCTTCCTGGTACTTCCTGCGCTATATGGACCCGCACAACGATCATGAGCTCGTCTCTCACGAGGCCGAGCAGTACTGGGGCCCTGTGGACTGGTACAACGGCGGCATGGAGCACACCACGCTCCACCTGCTCTACTCCCGCTTCTGGCACAAGTTCCTCTACGACATCGGCGTTGTCCACACGAAGGAGCCCTACGCCAAGCGCACGAGCCACGGCATGATCCTCGGCCAGAACCCGCACTACGTCGGCAACGTCTCCACGCAGGAGGAGAAGGACGCGCTCATCGCCAAGTACGGCAATCAGGCGCTGCGCCCGGCGGTCAAGATGAGTAAGTCCCTCGGCAACGTCGTCAACCCCGACGATGTGGTCAAGGCCTACGGCGCGGACACGATGCGTCTCTATATCATGTTCATCGGCGACTTTGAGAAGGTCGCCACCTGGTCGGATGACGCCGTCAAGGGCTGCAAGCGCTTCCTCGACCGCGTGTGGAACCTCGCTGAGCAGGCGACGGAGGAGAAGGGTATTTCCGAAAAGAACGCGCCCATCGTCCACAAGACCATCAAGAAGGTCACCGACGACATCGACACGCTCAAGATGAATACGGCCATCGCCGCGCTCATGGCCATGGTCAACGAGCTGTACGCCAACGGCCTCAGCCACGGCGACCTCGAGGCGCTGCTGCTCATGCTCTCTCCCTTCGCGCCCCACATGGTCGAAGAGCTTTGGGAGCAGAAGGGCTTTGCCGCCGAGCACGCGGGCAAGATGGCCATGCAGTGCGACTGGCCCGTTTACGACGAGAGCAAGACCGTCGCCTCCTCCGTTGAGATGGCGGTGCAGGTGGGCGGCAAGCTCAAGGGCACGATCACCGTTCCCGTCGACAGCGATCAGGATACCGTCGTCGAGGCGGCCAAGGCGAGCGAAAAGGTCGCCAAGGCGCTCGCGGGGATGCAGATCGTCAAGGTCATCCACGTCAAGAACAAGCTCGTCAACCTGATCGTGAAGCCCTGCTGAGCGGAATTTCGGATTTTTTTGAAAAAATGAGAAAAGCTTATTGACAAGCTGCGATTTTTCTCATATAATACCACTGTTAGTCATGTAAGTGACTCTTAAAGAGCACCCAGGATCAAGCCGGGTGTATCGGAGGGAGGGAAAATATAAATGTCCGAGATCCATGTCAAGGAGGGCGAGTCTCTCGACAGCGCGCTCAAGCGCTTCAAGAGAAGCTGCGCCAAGGCCGGTATCGTGGCGGAGGTCCGCAAGAGAGAGTGCTATGAGAGCCCCAGTGTCAAGCGCCGCAAGAAGAGCGAGGCCGCCCGTAAGAACCGCAACAAGCGTTATTACTAAGATCCTATGAAAAAAGACCTGTCACGGCTGTGGCAGGTCTTTTTTTATATTTCCATCGGCGAGAGAAGGTCGCAAATCTCGGGATACATGACGAAGGCCTCCCGGATGCCATAGCTTTCGGCAAGGCGCAGCTTGCGCCGCAGCGTCTCGGCGTCATCGAATAGCACAAAGCGCGTGCCGCGCTCACCGGGATAGGTAAAGTAATTTGCCGCAAGCTCGCGGGAATAATAGATAGAGGCATGGTGCTTTTCTTGCAGCGCGAGCAGCTCCTCGTGCCGCAGCGGTGTGCCGCAGCCCGTGGGACAGGGAAGGGGAAAGTCCATCTGCACGCGCTCTAAATCGAGCGCGAGGGATTCCGGCGCGCGGCGGTTCACGGCGCGCTCGAGAAGGGACCTGAGCGACCCGCCGCTCACCGCTGTGCCGATGAGCAGCGCTGCGCCCTCGGCCGGGAGCGCGGCGGGGCAGTAGAGGCGCATCCCGCGCGCATTGAGCTCCCCCGCAAGGCGCGTGAGAAAGCCGAGACGGTCGGAGGGACTGCCCGCTTCAAAGTCCGCCAGCACGCCGCGAAATTGCCGCCGGATACACTCGCAGACGATAGCGCGGCAGAGCGCGTCCGCGCGCGGCAGCGCTCCGGTGCAGCGGTCGGAAAGCCCCATCAGTCCGCCCTGCGGCGGTGCGCCGCTTGCGCGCGTGAGTGCGCCGCCCGCGCCGATGGCGTAGGCCACATGGACGAGCGGCAGCGGAGGCGGCGCAGAGAAGCGCGCGAGCGCGGCGGGTGTGATGGCAAGATAGGTCGTCAGAACGATTCCCCCTTGTGCAACGCGCGCGAAGCGCGTATAATAGCAGTATACATTATGAGCTTTGGGGGACAGCTATGCCCGGTCTACTTTGCCCGCAGTGGGTATTTGACGATTATACGGATGTGACGGCGGATTTTTTGATGAAGCAGGGCGTGAAGCTGCTGCTCTCGGATCTTGACTTTACGCTCGCGCCGAAAAAGCAGAGCGAGCCGGACGAAGCGCTCAGGAAGTGGATCGACGGCTTGCAGGCGGCGGGGATCACGTTTGCGATCCTCTCAAATAATCGCAGCGGCGTTCGCGTGGAGAAGTTCTGCAAGCCGCTTGGCATCGGCTATGTCGGCCACGCGGGAAAGCCCGGCACGCGCGGCTTTCACGAGGCGATGGCGCGCTACGGCGCGCGCGCGGACGAGACGGCGATGCTCGGCGACAAGCTGCTGACCGATGCGCTCGGCGCGCGGCGCAGCGGCGTTCTCATGCTGATGGTCGAGCCGAAGGGCGGGCCGGACGGCGCGTGGAACCACGTGCTGCACGCGCTGCAGGAGCCGTTCAAGCGGAAATGCCCGCACGATGCACGGAAAAAAGCCGGGAATTTAGAAAAATAAAGCACAATATCAAGAAAAACACTTGCATTGCCGCACTATATGCGGTAAAATACCATAGGTTTAGAACCGGAATTTTGTGAATTTGAGGGTAGCGATCCTGCCCTCGGGAATACAGGAGGAAACAGTTATGGCAACGATTACCGCTGGTGAATTCAGAAACGGTAAAGTATTCGAGATGGAGGGCAAGTACTATCAGGTCGTCGAGTTCCAGCACGTCAAGCCCGGTAAGGGCGCGGCCTTTGTGCGCACCAAGATGAAGAACGTCGTCACCGGCGGCGTGACCGAGACCTCTTTCAACCCCACGGCGAAGTTTGAGGAAGTCGCCATCGAGCGCAAGAACATGGAGTACAGCTACAACGACGGCGATCTCTACTACTTCATGGATCAGGAGACCTACGATATGGTCCCCCTGAACCGCGATATGCTCGGCGATGCGTTCCGCTTCGTCAAGGAGAACACCATGTGCATGATCCTCTCCATCAAGGGCAATGTCTTCGGCGTGGAGCCCCCCAACTTCGTTGACCTCGAGGTCACCGATACCGAGCCGGGCCTGGCCGGCAACACCGCGACCAACACCCTCAAGCCCGCCACGCTCGAGACCGGCGCGGAGATCAGAGTCCCCCTGTTCATCAACATCGGTGACAAGATCCAGATCGACACCCGCACGGGCGAGTATATCGGCCGTTCCAAGTAAGCAAAACAATCACAGGATGATCGTAGTTCCGGTTGAAGAAAGGAGTTTTACGATGGGTATTTCTGAAAAAGTTGCGTATCTCAAGGGCCTGATGGAAGGCATGAACCTCAGTGCCGATTCCAACGAGGGCAAGCTCTTCCGCGCGATCGTGGACGTTCTCGATGAGATCGCCCTCGAGGTCGAGGATCTGACCGACGAGGTCATGGAGCTCGGCGACGGGCTGGATGTCATCAGCGACGATCTGAGCGACGTGGAGGATGTTCTCTTCGATGAGGATGACTTCGACGACTATGACGACGAGGATGAGGACGACGAGGACGACGAGGAGGAGTGCTACGCCACGACCTGCCCCGAGTGCGAGGAGGAGATATTCTTCGACGATTCCGTGCTCGAAGACGGCAAGGTGGAGTGCCCCAACTGCGGCGCAACGCTGGAGTTTGACCCCGCCGATCTCGCCGAGGACGAGGAAAAGGACGACTAAGCGTCTCCAGACCCCATCATTAAAACCGCCGCAGCAGGTTCGCCTGCTGCGGCGGTTTTCTCGATTTTTGAGCGAAAGAAAATCAGCGGAAGCTGTTTTCGTAAATGTCAAAGAAGGAGCTGACAAATCTGGCCTGCTGACGCGCCTCTTCCGTGCCGCTTGTGGCCTGCCAGCCGTAGGTTTGATAGGACGAATAATTGAGCTTTGAAAGCCCGAGCAGATGGAACTCCTTCCGGATGAGCGAAATGCCCTCCGGATAGTGTTCACGCAGCGCGGCAAAGGCCTCGCCGGGGTCCTTGAAAACGGCGTATCCGTCTTCGCCCGCGCCGATCGCAAAGCGCGCGTCGCGCTCGTAATAGTCCTCGACGTTCACATTCCCCCTGATGTTCCCCTGCCCTGCGGCATAGTCCTGCACGCAGGGATTCGTCACCCGGTTGATCTTGCCGCTGAAAACAAACACGGCGGCAAGGATGAGGATAGAAAGGACTGCCAGTTCTGATTTTTTCATAAATGCTGCCTCCTTCTGATTGTCATTTTGCGGCGAAGCGCCTTGCTCGATATCACTTTATCACCGGGCGGTTCTAATTGCAAGGCAAAGCGGCTGCGGCCATGGTTTGTTTACAAATTTCCGGTTGTACGGCGCGGCAAAGCGTGGTACACTACGAAATGGCGTTACGCGGCGGCATGGCCGCCGAAAGCAACAGAGCGGAAAGGAACGAAACAACATGAAAATTGCCATTCCCTGCGAGAACGGCGAAGTGATGCAGCACTTCAGCCGCGCTCAGGAGTTCAACATCTACAGCATCGAGGACATCAAGCCCGTTGAAAAAGAAACGGTTCGCTTTGACGAGGCCGACCACAACAAGGCCGCGCGCGGCCTGAAGGACAAGGGCGTGGACCTCATCATCTGCGGCAGCATCGGCCCCGAGGCACGCAATGCGGTCGAAGACGCGCATATGCTGCTCATCTCCGGCGTGTCCGGCGAGGCGGATCAGGCCGTCGACCGTTTTCTGGACGGCAGCCTGGAGCTGATGACGGGTGATGACGGTGCGGCGGGCGGCTGCGGCAGCGGCTGCGGCGGCGGATGCAGCTCCTGCTGCGGCGGCTGCGGCGGAAGCTGCGGCGAGCCGTATGTGGAGACGCGCACCTTCACGGACATCGTCACGCTGACGGAGGAGAACTTTGAGGACGAGGTGCTGCGCGATCCCGGACTTATCCTCATCGACTTCTGGGCCGAGTGGTGCCAGCCGTGCAAGATGATGGCGCCCGTCTTCGACGAGCTCAACGCGGAGGAAGATAAGGTCAAGTTCTGCAAGATCAACGTCGACGAGCAGCCGAACCTTGCCTCCATGTTCGGCATCGACTCCATCCCGACGCTCGCCGTCGTGCAGGACCGCCGCACGCTCACCGGTATGGTCGGCGTGCACGAGAAGGCGGACATCAAGGCGATGCTGGAGCAGTGCAAGGCATGAAGATACGATACAACGAAGACGCCGAGCTCGTCTCCCGCCTGCGCGAGGCGCTCGTCAAGCGCGAGCTGCAATGCCCCTGCCGCTTTCAGAAGAAAGAGGACAATATCTGTATGTGCAAGGAGTTCCGCGAGCAGATCGCAGACCCCGAATTCGAGGGCTATTGCCATTGCAGGCTCTACTATAAGGAAAAATAAGGCTATATAGCTGTAAAGGAAAAGCACCGTCGGCAAGACGGTGCTTTTTCATTCTAATAATTGCTGCATATCCTGTGGAATAGGAGCTGTAAAGTGAAACTCCTGTCCGGTGATGGGCTGCGTGAACCACAGCTCGTATGAGTGCAGAGCGGGGCGGGCGATGAGATTTCTGTCCTCCGTACCGTAGAGCCAGTCGCCTGCAAGGGGATGGCCGAGGTAGGCCATGTGAACGCGGAGCTGGTGTGTGCGGCCCGTTTCGGGCCGCAGGCGGAGGAGCGTGAAGCGCGCGGTCGTTTGCAGCACTTCATACTCCGTGCGGCTTGCAAGGCCGTCTTCGCGCACGCAGCGGCGGATGATCGAGCCCTCCGCGCGGCCGATGGGTGCGTCGATGATGCCGCGCGGCGGCGTCACCTGCCCGACGGCAACGGCGCGATACTCGCGCCGCAGCTCGCTTGCGTGCAGCGCGCGGCGCAGCCGGTCGTGGACATAGCCGCTCTTTGCCGCGATGAGAAGGCCGGAGGTGCCCTTGTCGAGACGGCTGACGAAATGCGACACGCTGCCTTCGCCGAGGTAGCCTGTGAGCATTGCGGCAAGGCTCGGCGCAGCGTCGTCGTCCGCCTTCGGGTGCATGGCGACGCCCGCGGGCTTATTGAGCACAAGAAGGTCTTCATCCTCGTATATAATGTCGGGCTTTTCCGCGCGCTCGCGGTACAGATCCTCGCGCGGCGTGCGCTCGGAGAGCGCAACGCTGACAATATCGCCCACGCGGACGATCGCGTTGACATGGACGCTCTGCCCGTTTAAGAGGATGGCATTTTCGCGCCACTTGAGGCTCTTGAGCAGTGTGTAGGAGAGCTGCAGGCTGCCGCGCAGGATGCCCTTGACCATGCGGCCGTCCTCCTCGGGCAAAACGGTATGGGTGAGAATGCGCATGGCTGCGCCTCCTTATGCTTCGTTCTCTGGCTCGGGCTTGCGCTCGGCAAACCACATATTCCACTGGAAGGAATAGGCTTTGTACGCATCCTCGTCCGCGCAGACGAGGCGCACGTGCCCGGGGCGCTCGTGCGCATAGCCGTAGTCCATCACGGCGCGCAGCACGCGGTAGGCGCTTTTCAGTTCGCCGCTCGCGCAGGCGAGGGTCAGGCTGTCGCCCTCCGCTGCGGGAAGAAGCTCCACGGCGCGGTCGGCAGAGGGGAGGGCGGCGATGTTGCCGCGCAGAATGTCAACGGTCATGGCGCGCCTCAGCGGTTCAGGTACGCGCGGCACTTTGCTTCCGCCTCGCGCGCGAGCGATTCCTCATCGACCGTGACAAGATGCCCCTGCTCGAACGTTACGCGCCCCTGAACGACCGTGTAATCGACCGCGCCGCGCACGCCGACGGTGGCGAGCACGCTCTTGGGGTCGAAGCACGCGCCGACCAGCTCGAGCCTGCGCGAGTCGATGAGGAAGAGGTCGCAGCACTTGCCGACCGAAAGAGAGCCGATGTCGTCGCTGCGGCCGAGAAGGGACGCGCTGCCGCGCGTCGCCATCTTGAGAAGATCGTAGCCGCCGGGGGCGGCCTTGCTGCTGTTCATGCGGTGCAGAAGATACGAAACGCGCAGCTCCTCCATCAGCGATGAGCCGTCGTTCGAGGCAGAGCCGTCGACCGCGAGGCCGACCGGCACGCCGAGCGAGAGCATCTCCGGGATGCGGGCGATGCCGGAGGAGAGCTTCATGTTGGAGATCGGACAGTGCGCCACGCCCGTGTGCGTCTTTGCCAGCACGCGCAGCTCTTCGTCGTTGAAGTGGATGCCGTGGGCGAACCAGACGTCCTCGCCCGTCCAGCCGAGCTTTTCCATGTATTCAAGCGGGCGCACGCCCTCGCGCGCGAGCATGAAGGCTTCCTCGTCCTTCGTCTCGCAAAGGTGCGTGTGCAGGCGCACGCCGTACTGCCGCGCGAGCAACGCGCTCTCGCGCAGAAGATCGGCAGAGACGGAGAAGGGCGAGCAGGGCGCAAGCGCCACGCGATGCATCGCGCCGAAGGACTTGTCGTGGCAGCGCTCGATGACGCGCGCGGAGTCTTTTAAGATTTCGTCGACCGTCTGCACCACGCTGTCGGGCGGCAGACCGCCGTCCTTCTTGGAGAGGTCCATGCTGCCGCGCGAGGCGTACATACGCGCGCCGATCTCATCCGCCGCGGCAAACTGCGCGCCGATCAGGTCGCCCGCATCTCTGGGGAAGACATAATGGTGGTCGAAGCAGGTCGTGCAGCCGTGCTTCATCAGCTCGCCAAGGCCTGTGAGCGTGGAGAGGCGGATCACGTCCTCGTCAAGATTTTTCCAGATCTCATAAAGCGCCCTGAGCCAGTCGAAGAGCTCCATGTTCTGCACCTCCGGCAGATTGCGGGAGAAGATCTGGTAGAGGTGGTGGTGCGTGTTGACGAGACCGGGGTAGCAGAGCATATGGCGCGCGTCGATGGTCTTCTCTGCCTGCTGCGGAAGGTCCTTGCCGATCGCGCGAATGAAGCCGTCCTCGGCGTAGAGGTCGACATTCTCGTAGATCGTATCGTGATCGTCGCAGGAGACGAGTGTGCGGATATTCTGAATGAGCAAAGTGGACATAGTAAAGCACCTCGCAATGCCTGAAGAAACAGGCCGATTTAACACTGTAAGCACGTGTTTTGCGCCGCGCACGGCGGCAAACGAATCAGAATCCGTCGCGGAGGGCGACATGCGCGCTCTATTTTGCGCCGCGCACGGCGCAAATGTGCTTGAACGTTTTTTGCCGCGACCTGTGCGTGGCAAAAAACACTTTTCGCGGAGCGAGCGTGCGCGCCCATAGCGCGTGCGCAGAGCGGAGTGTGTACTTACTCAAAAACGGCAACCAAATCGGTTGCCGTTTTTGAAAGCGTTAGCGCTCTTCGCGGAAGTAGCTCAGGCCCAGCGATGCGGGCGGCTGATCCTCGCGCTTCTTGCGCAGCGACACGATGATCAGAACGACCAGCGTGACGACATAGGGGAGCATCTTGTAAAGCTCCTTGACGGCAAGATTCGTGCCGGTGGGGATGAAGATGTAGAGGATGTAGAATCCACCGAAGAGGATGGAGGCCAGCACGCTGACGTTCGGACGCCAGATCGTGAAGATGACCAGCGCGATGGCGAGCCAGCCGCGGTCGCCGAAGGCGTTGTTCGACCACACGCCGCAGGCGTAGTCCATGACGTAATAGAGGCCGCCGAGACCCGCGATCATGCTGCCGATGCAGGTGGCGAGGTACTTGTACTTCGTCACGTTGATGCCGGCGGCATCCGCCGTCGCCGCGCTCTCGCCCACGGCGCGCAGGTGCAGACCCGTGCGCGTGTGCTTGAGGAAGTAGGACGCAAACAGTGCGATGACAACGGCGAGGTAGGCAAGGAAGCCGTAGGACAGGAAGACCTGACCGAACCAGCCGCCGACGTTCAGGGACTTGCTGAAATAGGCGCTCGTCGCGCTCAGGGCGATGGAGGGGACCTCACTGTCGGTCAGCTTGATGAGCGAGCCGCCGAAGAAGTTGCCGATGCCGACGCCGAACGTCGTGAGCGCAAGACCGGTGACATTCTGGTTGGCGCGCAGCGTGACGGTCAGCAGGCAGTAGAGAAGGCCCATGAGAAGGGAGCCGAGGAGCGAGCAGAGCATCGGGATGCCGATGGCAAGGAAGGCGTTCATGTCGGATGCGGGCGTTGACTGCTCGTAAAAGAACGCGCCGATAACGCCGCAGATACCGCCGACGTACATCACGCCCGGAATGCCGAGGTTGAGGTTGCCGGACTTTTCCGTTAAGATCTCGCCGGTGCTGCCGTAGAGCAGGGGAATGCCCTGCATGACCGCACGGGGAAGAAAAGCAGTTAGATCAAACATCATTGCTTCACGCCTCCTTCTTGCTCTTGCGCAGGCTGACCTTGTAGTTGATGAAAAACTCGCTGCCGATGATGAAGAAGAGGATGATGCCCGTCAGGATATCGGCGAAGGAGTGGTTCAGGCCGAAGACGCTGGAGATCTCGCTCGCGCCGCGGCTGAGAACAACGATGAGAAGGCTCGTGAAGATCATCAGGATGGGGTTGAACTTGGCCATCCACGAGACCATGACCGCGGTGAAGCCGCGTCCGCCGACGATGGTGGTCGTGAGCGTATGGTCCGTGCCGGCGGTGAGCAGGAGACCGATGAGGCCGCAGATCGCGCCGGAGAGCACCATCGTGCGCACGATGACACGCTCGACCTTGATGCCGGCATAGCTCGCGGTGCGCTGGCTCTCGCCGACGACGGCGATCTCATAGCCGTGCTTGCTGTAGTTGAGGTAGATGTACATAAGGCCCGTGAGGATGGCTACGAGCAGGATGGGGAGAAGATAGCGCTGCCCGCCGATGACGGGGAGCCAGCCGGCCTCGGTGTTCGCGTTGATGATACCGATCTTGCCCGAGCCCTTGGGAACCTCCCAGACGATGATGAAGAAGGCGGCGAGCTGGGTCGCAATATAGTTCATCATCAGCGTGAAGAGCGTTTCGTTCGTGTTCCATTTAGCCTTGAAGATGGCGGGGAGGAAGCCCCAGAGCGCGCCCGCCGCGATGGAGGCGAGGATCATCAGAAGGATGAGCACGCCGCCGGAGACCTTGTCGCCAAGGCAGATCATGCACGCGGCGGTGGCAAGGCAGCCGATGAGCACCTGACCCTCCGCGCCGATGTTCCAGAAGCGCATCTTAAAGGCGGGCGTGACGGCGAGGGAAATGCCGAGCAGGATCGCAAGGTTGTGGAATGTGACCCAGCTCTTGCGCGAGGTGCCGAACGCGCCGTAGAGGATGGTGGAATAGACGCTGAGGGGGTTTTCGCCCGTGAGAAGCGTCGTCACGATGGCGCAGACGATCAGAGCGATCACGATCGCGCCGCCGCGGATGAGCGCGGCTTTGTACCAGGGGAGCGTGTCGCGCTTGGCGATGTGGAAAAGGGATTGCTTTTTATTCATCCTTCTTGCCTCCTCTCACGAGGGTCATCAGTGCGCCGACTTCGCGCTTGTCCGTCTTGCGGGCGTCGACCACGCCGGAGACCTGACCGCCGCAGAGAACGACGATGCGGTCGCACAGCTCAAGCAGCACGTCAAGGTCCTCGCCGACGTAGACGACGGCGACGCCCTGCATCTTCTGCTCGGTCAGCAGGTTGTAGATCGTGTAGGATGTGTTGATATCGAGGCCGCGCACGGCGTAGGCCGTCATCAGCACGGCGGGGGACTGGGCGATCTCGCGGCCGACGAGCACCTTCTGCACGTTGCCGCCCGACATACGGCGAACGGGGAAGGAGGTGCTGGGCGTGACGACGCCGAGCTCTTCCCAGATGCGGTTGGCGAGGGCTTCGGGGTCCTTGCGGTTGACGAACGCGCCGCGGCCCTTGCGCCACGAGCGCAGCATCATGTTGCCGGTCATGCCCATCGAGCCGACAAGGCCCATGCCGAGACGGTCCTCGGGCACGAAGGACATTGCAATGCCGTTTTTGCGGATCTTCATCGGATCGAGGCCGACAAGCTCCTTGGGCTGCGCGCCCTCCTCCGGCGGGTAGAAGGTCACATGACCGGAGGCGACGGGATAGAGGCCCGCAATGGCTTCGAGCAGCTCGCGCTGGCCGCTGCCCGCAACGCCCGCGATGCCGAGCACCTCACCGGAGTTGACGGTGAAGGAGACATCGTCGAGACGCTTGACGCCGAGCTCATCGTAAACGGTGAGCCCGTCAACGGCGAGGCGCTGCGTGACATTCTTCGGCTCGGGACGGTTGATGTTGAGGCTGACCGTGTGGCCGACCATCATATCGGTCAGCGACTGCTGGTCAGCGTCCTTGGTGGCAACATCGCCGATGTACTCGCCCTTGCGCAGCACTGCCACGCGGTCGGACACGTCGAGCACCTCGTGGAGCTTATGGGTGATGATGATGAGGGACTTGCCGTCGGCCTTCATGTTGCGCATGATGGCGAAGAGCTTGTCCGTCTCCTGCGGGGTGAGCACGGCGGTGGGCTCGTCGAGGATGAGAATATCCGCCCCGCGGTAGAGGACCTTGACGATCTCGACGGTCTGCTTCTGCGAAACGGACATATCGTAGATCTTCTGGTCGGGGTCAATGTCGAAGCCGTACTTGTCGCAGATCTCCTTGACCTTTTTGCTGGCCTCGGCAATGTCGAGCTTGCCTTCAAGGCCGAGGATGATGTTCTCCGTCGCGGTGAAGAGGTCCACGAGCTTGAAATGCTGGTGGATCATGCCGATGCCGTTGGCGAAGGCATCCTTGGGGGAGGCGATCGTCACAGGCTCGCCATGAATGTAGATTTGCCCCTCATCGGGGAAGTAGATGCCGGAGAGCATATTCATCAGCGTGGTCTTGCCGCTGCCGTTTTCACCCAGCAGAGACAGGATCTCGCCTTCGTGCAGCTCGAGATTGATGGCGTTGTTCGCCACGACCTTGCCGAACCGCTTCGTTACGTTCTCCATTTTAACTGCACACGCAGATCCCAAGGCGGTCACCCCTTCTTGCGCCGAGGAGCGGATGATGGTGCTCTTCGACCTAGTATTTCAAGTAGTATATTACCATAATTCAAAAGGATTGTAAATCAAAAAGCTGAAAAAATCACAAAAAAAATTTGAAAGAAACAAAAATTTTTAGCCATAAGGCCTGAAAAAGATTGGGCTGCCCGCAGGCAGCCCAATCATGTAGTAGGGAGAGATTAGCCGAAGTTGGTGTCGAGCAGCTTGATGCCGTCGATCTGCAGATCGAAATAGGGAGCGGAACGGAAGGTGGACTCGGCGAAGTAGCCGTCCACGATGACCTCGGTATCGGGCGTGTAGTCAGCATCGGTGTCCACATCAGCCATGTAGGAGGTCACAGCCTGACCGGCCAAGGTGAAGGTGGAGCAGTCGAAGACGTGGAGCTCGCCCTTTTCGAGCTTCTCGGTCGCTTCGGCAATGGCCTCGGCAGTGCCCTCAGCGGCGACGTTCGCGTTGAGGTCGGTGAGGACGACGGAGCCGGTGGCAAGGGTGCCGGTCCAGTCAGCGTCGATGGTCTCGCCGTTCATCGCCTTGGTGATGGCATACTCATAGTAGGGAGCCCAGTCGATGCGGGAGGAGATCAGATAGGTGTTGGGGCAGGCAGCCTCGGTGGAGCCGTTGTAGGAAACGTCGGGGACGCCGGCGGTCTCGCAGGCGGTGGGAGCGCCCATGGAGTCGGCGTGCTGGCTGATGAGCTTGCAGCCGTTCTGGATGAGCTTCTGCGCGCCTTCCTTCTCGGCGGTCTCGTCATACCAGCTGCCGGTGAAGGTGACTTCCATCGTGGCAGTGGGGCAGACGGAGCGAGCGCCCAGGAAGAAGGAGGTGTAGCCGGAGATAACCTCGGCATAGGTGAAGGCGCCGACGTAGCCGATCTTGGCCTCGTCCGCGGTGAACTCACCGTTGGCGATCATCTCGTTGAGCTTCATACCGGCAGCGACACCGGCGAGGTAACGGCCCTCATAGATGGAGGCGAAGGCGTTGTGGTAGTTGGCAAGACCCTCAGTGTGCGCCTTGGTGCCGGTGGAGTGGCAGAACTCGACGTCGGAGAACTCCTTGGCGGCCTGGATCATGTAGTCCTCGTGACCGAAGGAGTCGGCGAAGATGATGTTGTAGCCGTCGGCAGCCAGATCGGCGGCCTTGTCGTAGCACTCCTGGCCCTCGGGAACGTTGGTGATGATCTTGTACTCAACACCGAGCTTCTCGCAGGCCTCTTTCGCAGCGTTGATGAAGTTGAGGTCGTAGGTGGAGTTTTCGTCGTGGAGCATGATGAAGCCGACCTTGAAGTTGGCAGCATCGTTGTTGTCCTGATCGTCGGTGTTGGCATCGTCCTTCTTATCGCCGCAGGCGACGAGGGCGAGGACCATGACGAGACTCAGGAGCAGTGCAAGGAACTTCTTCATTTCAGTAAATCCTCCTTAAATTTTACGGCAATCAAAAGATTTGAATACCGCTATCACCATGATACATAAATTGTAAAAATTTATCAACAGGAAAAATTAAAAACGGCGATCAAACTTGACCAAAAAAGATTTGGCGCTTTTAGCCATAGGGGAGAAAAGAGTGGATACTCCATGGGAAAAACGAAAAAAGACCCGCTCGATGAGCGGGTCTTTTGCATAAAAGTGCGGGTTGTTTGGAACGAATGTTACATCTGCACGCGGGTACCGGTCTTGCCATCGATGCCCTCGGCGGCCTTCTCAAGAAGGGTGATGAGCGCAACGCGGCCGGGCTTAGACTCGGCAAAGGACATGGCGGCCTGCACCTTCGGCAGCATGGAGCCGGGGGCAAACTGCTTTTCCTCGATGTACTTGCGCGCATCGTCCGGCGTGAGGGTGTCAAGACCCTTCTGGTCGGGCTTGCCGAAGTTGATGGCGACCTTTTCAACGGCCGTCAGGATGACGAGCATATCCGCGTCAAGAAGCTCGGCGAGCTTGGCGGAGGCAAAGTCCTTGTCGATGACGGCGGGCGTGCCGACGAGCTTGCCGTCACGGCGCACGACGGGGATGCCGCCGCCGCCGACGGTGATGACAACAGTGCCGTTGTCAACAAGCGCCTTGACGGTGTTCTTTTCGATGACGTCGATCGGCTTGGGGGAGGGGACGACCTGACGGTAGCCGCGGCCGGCGTCCTCAACCATGGTGTAGCCCTTCTCGGCGGCGATGCGGTCGGCGGTCTCCTTATCGTAGAATGCGCCGACGGGCTTGGTGGGATGCTGGAAAGCGGGGTCAGCCTCGTCCACGAGCACCTGCGTCACGACGGTCGCGACGTCCTTGTTCATGCCGCGGGAGGCGAGCTCGTTGCCGATGGCGTTCTGCAGGTGATAGCCGATGTAGCCCTGGCTCATGGCGCCGCACTCGGGGAAGGGCATATCGGACTTGATGGCCTTGGCCTCGGCGGCGGTGGCCATGCCGAGGTTGATCATGCCGACCTGCGGGCCGTTGCCGTGGGCGATGATGACCTCGTTGCCCTGTGCGATGAGGTCGACGATGGGCTTGGCGGTTTCGGTGACAAGGGCAAGCTGCTCATAGGGGGTGCTGCCCAGTGCGTTGCCGCCGAGGGCGATGACGATTCTCTTGCTCATGATGACGATTTCTCCTTCGATTTTTGAAAACTCTCTTCTCTATAAAAGCGGCTGCGCCGGCTTTTTACTTGCTGGGTGCGCCTTAGAACATTTTGCGCTCTTCGCCGCTCTTGTCCATCTCCATCAGGGCGCGGACGGGGTCCTTGACCTGCGCGAGGAACATCATCGCGGCGATGATATAGGGCTTGTAGGAGGCCTGCTTGTAGAGGGGGACGATGTAGCGGTCGAACACGCTGTTGTCTACCTCGCCCTCGGGGCAGGAAAGACCGGTGATGTCGGCGGGCAGGCAGTGGAGATAGAGCGCCTTGCCGTCCTTCGTGAGCTTCATCATCTCCTCGGTGCAGGCCCAGTCCTTGTGCTCGGCGTTCTGCGCGAGCAGCTTCTTTTCAAGCTCGTCGATGCCGTCCTTGTCGCCGGCCTGATAGAGCTTCGTGCGTTCCTCCATGGCCTTGAACGGCGCCCAGGACTTGGGATAGACGATGTCGGCGTCGCGGAAGGCTTCCTTCATGTCGCTGCACTTCTTGAAGCTGCCGCCGGTGGCCGCCGCGTTCTTTTTGGCGATCTCCTCGACCTCGGGCATGACCTCGTAGCCCTCGGGGTGGGCGAGGGTGACGTCCATGCCAAAGCGGGTGAAGAGGCCGATGACGCCCTGCGGGACGGACAGGGGCTTGCCGTAGCTGGGGGAATAGGCCCAGGTCATGGCGACCTTCTT
>CAKTGM010000014.1 GCA_934561515.1 uncultured Oscillospiraceae bacterium
GCACGAAGCGCAGCGCAAAGAGTAAATTCCGACGCACATATCGTCGGAATTTACGATCTTATTTTTTTCGCGCCTGCGGGCGCGAAATGTTTTGGATCATCAATCGCCGCGACCTGTGCGTGGCGATTGATTCTTCTCACGAAGCGAGTGTCGAGCCGCCGGAGGCGGTGAGGCACAGAGCGGAGTGCAATTTTCATCGAAAAGGCTGTAAAACAGCCGTTTTGATGAGGTGCAACTGTCGGTTGCTAAGTTTTCAAGCCTGCTTGGTGGACTTTTTGCCGCTTTTTTGCTAAGCTGAACGCAGAAATTCTGTAAAGGAGAACCCCTCACATGACACTGGGAGAGAACATCGTGCGCCTGCGCACACAGAAAAATTGGTCGCAGGGCGACCTTGCCGACGCACTGGATATTTCGCGCCAGAGCGTTTCCAAATGGGAAACGGACGCATCCGTGCCCGAGCTTGAAAAGCTCTTAAAGCTCTCCGAGCTCTTCGGCGTGACGCTCGATGCGCTCGTGCGCGGCGAGGACGCGCCGCAGAGCGAGCCTGCCGCGGCGGAAGTGCAGACCGCTCCTTCGTCCTTTGCGCCGCAGGCTGTGCCCGCGCGGGATAAGAGCCGCAGCATCATCGGCACGGTGCTGCTGTGCACCGGCGCGGTCATCGTGCCGTGCCTGCTGCTGCTTGGCAGCATCTTCTCGGGGCTTCTTATCGGCGCGCCGTTTTTCATCTGCGGCGTCATCTGCCTTACGGCAAAGAGCCGTGCCGGCCTCTGGTGCGGCTGGGCGGTCTATGCCTGCGCCGACCTCTACCTCCGCTTTGCGACCGGCCTTTCGTGGACAACCATCTTTATGACGCGCCTCTGGACGCCGGAGATGAACTATGCGCGCCTTGCGATCGCGTGGGCGCAGTTTGCCGCCATGGTCCTGATGACCGTCTGGACGGTGTGCTCCTACCGCGCGCTCAGGCTGAGCGCGACGAAAAAGGAGCGCACATGGCTCGCTGCCGGCTGGTTTGCCGCGCTTGCCCTGCTGCCGCTTCTGATGCACTACGGCATGATGCCGCTGCTGCTCGACGAGCTCGGCAATTACAGCAGCGTTTCGCCGTACTTCCTTCTGAATGTCGTCTACAGCTACGCGCGCCTTGCGCTCATCAATGTTCTTCTTGTGCGCTCGCTCGCCGTATGGCGCGTGAAGCGGGAAGAGAAGAAGGGAAATAAATGAATCGGATGCAAAAAAAGCGAACCGCAGCGCGGTTCGCTTTTTTGCTGCAAATTTTACTTTTTGCTCTTTTCGAGCGCTGCGAGCTTGAGGCAGCAGCAGAATACCGCCATCGCCTGCTCGAGCTCTTCGACCGGGGGCAGCGACGGAGCGACGCGGATGTTGCTGTCGGCAGGGTCGTGGCCGTAGGGATAGGTCGCGCCCGCGCTCGTCATCACAACGCCCGCTTCCTTGCAGAGCGCGAGTGTGCGCTTGGCAAGGCCGGGGGCGGTATTCACGGAGACGAAGTAGCCGCCCTTGGGCTTGTGCCAGGCCGCAATGCCGAGCGGCGCGATCTCGCGCTCGAGCGTAGAGACGACCATGTCGAACTTCGGCTTTAAGATCCTGGCGTGCTCCTTCATCAGCGCGAGCGTATGCTCCTTGCTCTGGAGATACCTTGCGTGGCGCAGCTGATTCATCTTGTCGAAGCTGATGGCCTGAATGCCGATGAGCTTCGTCATGTAGTCCATGTTGGCCTCGCTGCACGCAAAGCAGGCGACGCCCGCGCCCGGGAGCGTGATTTTGCTCGTGGAAGCGAACTCGAAGACCATGTCGGCGTTGCCATATTTCTCGCACTCGCTCAGAATGTCGGCGAAGGGGACGAAGTCGCCGTCGAACTCGTGGACGCAGTAGGCATTGTCCCACATGAGGAGGAAGTCCGGCGCGGCGGGCTTCATCGATGCGATGCGGCGGATCGTCTCATCGGAGTAAATGATGCCGTCGGGATTCGAGTACTTCGGCACGTTCCACATACCCTTGACGCTCGGGTCCTTGATGAGATTTTCGACGATGTCCATGTCGGGGCCGTTTTCGGTCATGGGGATGGTGATGAGCTCAAAGCCGAAGCTCTCGGTCACCTTGAAGTGGCGGTCGTAGCCGGGGGCGGGACAGAGCCACTTGACGCTCTCTTCCCTGCACCACGGCCGTTCGCTGTGCAGAAGGCCGTGCGTGTAGGCCTTGGAAACCGTGTCGTACATGAGCTGGAGGCTCGAGTTGCCGCCGGCGAAGACCTGCGAGATCTTGCAGCCGAGCAGCTCTGCAAAAAGCGCGCGTGCACTTTCTGCGCCCTTGAGCTCGCCGTAGTTGCGCACGTCCACGCCGTTGTCGATGCAGTCGGCGGGGCCGCTCAGCACGCTTAGAATGCCGCTGACGAGGTCGAGCTGCTGCTTGCTCGGCTTGCCGCGCGCCATATTGAGCTTGAGGCCCTTGGCCTTCCAGCCCTCGTATTCGGCGGATACCTTGTCGTATTCCCGCTGCCATTCGGCGGCGGGCAGATCCATGTAGCCCATCGTGAAGTCTCCTTTTCCATCGGTCGGATGTGATTGGGGAAATTATAGCACGGCGCTGAGAGAAAAACAAGTGTCCGCACAAAAGGAGCAGCGCGCCGGGGGCTCGGGCGGGTGTAGATGGCTTTCCTTAGTCAATTTTCGTTATCCCATTCAAAACTATCATAGGTCGGCGCGCGAATCTTGTTGAAAATGCGAAGGGAAGCGCGATATAATGGATCATAGCTGATTTACCCAACGGACGGAGGAAGAGAATGAACACTACGAAAGAAAAGGTGCTGTCGATCATCGCAGAGCACGGGAACGACAGCTCCGGCCTGATCGCCATCCTGCAGGACGTGCAGGCGGCGTTCAACTATCTCAGTGAGGAGAACCTCACGCTCATCGCAGACACGCTCGGCATCAGCATTTCCAAGGTCTACAGCGTGGCGACGTTCTACGAGAACTTCTCGCTCGAGGCCAAGGGGAAGCACATCATCAAGGTCTGCGCGGGCACGGCCTGCCATGTGCGCAAGTCAGGCCCCATCTATGACGCGGTGCACGAGTATCTGGGCCTGCACGGGAAGAAAAAGACCTCGGACGACGGCCTTTTCACGCTGGAAACGGTCGCCTGCCTCGGCGCGTGCGGTCTTGCGCCGGTCATGACGATCGACGGCGAGGTGCACGCGAAGATGGACCCGGAGACGGCGCTTGCGCTGCTCGCGGAGATTCGGGCAAAGGAGGGGGCAGAGAATGGCTGAACTGACAAGAGAGAGCCTGAACGCACGGCGCGTGCAGGCCAAGGCGCTGCTGGCGGCCGACCGGCGCGAGGTGCTTATCTGCGCGGGCACGGGCTGCATTGCGGGCGGCTCGCTGAAGATCTACGACTATCTGAAGGCCGAGTGCGAAAAGCGCGGGCTCAAAACGCGCATCGCGCTGCGCGACGAAAATGGCGGCGAGGACGCCATCCACTTCAAAAAGAGCGGCTGCCACGGCTTTTGCGAGATGGGCCCGCTGCTTGAGATCAAGCCCGAGGGCGTTCTCTACACGCACGTCAAGCTTGAGGACTGCGACGAGATCATCGAGCGCACGATCCTCGGCGGCGAGATCATCGACCGCCTCCTCTATGAGCTGGGCGGCGTGAAGTACGAGGGGCACAACGAGATCCCCTTCTACGCCAAGCAGCAGCGCGTGGTGCTGGAAAACTGCGGCACGACCGACGCGGTGGACATTGACGAATACCTTGCCCACGACGGCTACGTTGCCTTTGAAAAGGCGCTTTTTGAGATGACGGACGAGGAGATCTGCCGTGAGATCCTCGATTCCGGCCTGCGCGGCCGCGGCGGCGCGGGCTTCCCCGCGGGCAGAAAGTGGGACAGCGTCCGCCGCCAGCCCAAGGGGAAGAAATATGTGGTCTGCAACGGCGACGAGGGCGACCCCGGCGCGTTCATGGACCGCTCTGTGATGGAGGGCAACCCCCACTCGGTCATCGAGGGCATGATGATCGCGGCGCTCGCCGCCGGCAGCGACGAGGGCTACATCTATGTCCGCGCGGAGTATCCGCTGGCGGTGGAGCGCCTGCGCATTGCCATTGCCAGGGATGAGGAGCTGGGTCTGCTCGGCGACAACATCATGGGCACGGATTTCTCCTTCCATCTGCACATCAACCGCGGCGCGGGCGCCTTCGTCTGCGGCGAGGGCAGCGCCCTGACCGCGTCGATCGAGGGCAAGCGCGGTATGCCGCGCGTCAAGCCGCCGCGCACGGTGGAGCAGGGTCTGTGGGCAAGACCCACGGTGCTCAACAACGTGGAGACCTATGCCAACGTTCCCTGGATTCTTCTGCGCGGCAGCGCGTGGTTCCACAGCATCGGCACGGAGAGAAGCCCCGGCACCAAGGCCTTCGCCCTGACGGGCAACGTTGTGAACACGGGCCTTATCGAAGTGCCGATGGGCACAACGCTACGCGAGATCATCTTTGATATCGGCGGCGGCATCAAGGACGGGAAGAAGTTCAAGGCGGTGCAGATCGGCGGCCCCGCGGGCGGATGCCTCACGGAAGAGCACCTCGATATGCCGCTCGACTTCGACTCGCTCAAGAAGGTCGGCGCGATCATCGGCTCGGGCGGCCTTGTCGTGATGGACGAGAGCACCTGCATGGTCGAAACGGCGCGCTTTTTCATGAGCTTTACGCAGAACGAGTCCTGCGGCAAGTGCGTGCCCTGCCGCGAGGGAACGAAGCGGATGCTCGAGATCCTCACGCGCATCGTCGACAACGAGGGAAGCCTTGAAGACCTTGACCTCCTTGAAGAGCTCTCCCGCACGATCACCGAAACGGCGCTGTGCGGACTTGGTCAGGCCGCGTGCAACCCGGTCGTCAGCACGCTCAAATACTTCCGCAAGGAATACCTTGCCCACGTCGTCGACCACCACTGCCCGATCTGCAACGGCCGCAAGCGCCGCCTTGTCATCAAGCCGGAGCTGTGCAAGGGCTGCGGCAAGTGCAAGCGCAACTGCCCGATGGAGGCGATCTCCGGCGAGATCCGGATGCCGCACGTCATCGACAACGAAAAGTGCATCCACTGCGGCGCGTGCTGGGGCGCGTGCCCGTTCGGCGCGATCGACGCCATCGAAGAGGAGGGTTGAGAGAAATGGCAAAGGGGATCATGATCATCGACGGCCAGCGCGTCACGTTCGACGGCGAAAAGAACGTGCTGTCCGTCATCCGCAAGGCAGGCATCGAAATGCCGACATTCTGCTATTACTCCGACCTTTCCGTTTACGGCGCGTGCCGGATGTGTGTGGTGGAAAACGAAGAGACGGGGAAGATCGACGCAAGCTGCTCGATGGAGCCGCGCGACGGGATGCGCATCCGCACGAGCAGCGCAAGGCTCTTGAAGCACCGCCGCGTCATCCTCGAGCTGCTGCTCGCCTCGCACAACTGCAACTGCACCACCTGCGAAAAGAGCGGCCACTGCCATTTGCAGGAGCTGGCGCAGCAGTTCGGCGTGCGTAAGGTGCGCTTCCCGGATACCCGCGAGCACCTTGAGATCGACAATACCTCGCCCGCCGTGCTGCGCGACCCGAACAAGTGCATCCTCTGCGGCGACTGCGTGCGCGTGTGCGAGGAAATGCAGGGCATGGGCATTCTGAACTTCGCCTTCCGCGGCAGCAGCGCGCAGGTCATGCCCGCCTTCGACCGCCGCATGAGCGAGACGAAGTGCGTCAGCTGCGGCCAGTGCGCGGCGGTCTGCCCCACGGGCGCGATCACGGTGAAAAACCAGATCGGCGAGGCATGGCGCGCCATCCACGACCCCGATAAGCGCGTGGTCGTGCAGATCGCGCCGGCGGTGCGTGTGGCCGTGGGCGAGGCCTTCGGCATGGACGCGGGAGAAAATGTGCTCGATAAGCTCGTCACGGCGCTCAAGCTCATGGGCGTGGACGAGGTGTATGACACGACCTTCGGCGCGGACTTTACGACGATCGCGGAATCCGAGGAATTCCTCGCGCGGCTGAAAAACGGCGGCCCGTTCCCGATGTTTACCTCCTGCTGCCCGGCGTGGGTGAAGTACCTTGAAAACGAAAATCCCAAGTACCTCAGGAATATCTCTACCTGCAAGTCGCCCATGGAGATGGTGGGCGCGATCTTCCGCGACAAGTACGCCGCGAAGGACGCGCGCGACGGCCGCACGACCTATCATATCGCCATCATGCCCTGCACGGCGAAGAAGATGGAGGCGGCGCGCCCCGAGTTCATCCATGACGGCCGGCCCGACGTGGACCTCGTGCTCACCACGCGCGAGGTGATCGACATGATGCGCGAGACGGGCATCCAGCTCTCCGAGCTGGAACTCGAATCGCCCGATATGCCCTTCGGCCTCGGCTCCGGCGCGGCAGTCATTTACGGCACGAGCGGCGGCGTTGCCGAAGCGGTCGTGCGCCACTGCCTGCCCGACAAGAGCAAGAACGCCCTGCGCGAGATCAGCATCCTCGGTCTGCGCGGCGACGCGCCGATCAAGGAGGCGACGGTCACCGTCGGCGACACGGAGCTCAGGCTCGCGGTCGTCAACGGCCTTGCCAACGCAAAAAAGCTCTTAAAGGATATTGACGAGGGCAGGGCCTTCTATCACCTCATCGAGGTGATGACCTGCCAGGGCGGCTGCGTCGGCGGCGCGGGCCAGCCCTACGGGCTCAAAAAGCGCAAGGAAAAGCGCGGCGACGGCCTGCACCTGACCGACAATATGGCGATGTTCAAGCGCGCCGAGCGCAACCCCGTCGTGACGCGGATGATGCAGGAATACGGCGAGGAGCGCTGCCACGAGCTGCTGCACGTGAGCTACGTCAAGGAATAACGGCACAGTCTTCGAACGAGAAAAAGCGAGGCTCTCTTTTAAAAAGAGAGCCTCGCTTTTTCTGCTTGTATTGACGCGATCAGAAGGTCACGACCTCCTGCTCGGGCTTCGATGTTGTGGTGATCTTCTCAACGTAGAGCACGGGGCCTTCGCCCTCGTAGGCGTCGAGATACTCTTTTTTGACCGTCGCGGTGACCTCCACCCAGTCGCGGTTGTTGTAGGCCTTGAGGCTGTCGCCCCTGGCGACGATGCCGACGAACTGAATGTCGTTTTCGCAGCAGGTCATCACAAAGCGGCCGGGGCAGTGGATGCCGGGGAACTTCTTCGAGTGGCACATGATGAGCTTCATGTGCACCTTCTTGCCGTCCCAGCGGTCGGTGTGGTCCATCGCGTCAACGTACCACACGCCGTAGTCGTCGTCCGGGATGTCGATGAGCGCGGGCGTCATGTCGAAGGGGCACTCGTCGCCCGTGAGATAATCCTCGCTGTTGCCGTCGTTGTCCTCAAGGTAAATGTCCGCGCGGCGGTTGACCATGCGCAGATTCCGCGCGCGCAGGCTCTCCTTGAGCTTGTCGTCGCAGCGGTTGAAGACGATCATATCCGCGTTCGTGATCTTCTCCATCATGAGCTGGCCCATGTTCTTAACGAACAGCTCAAAGGTCGGCGCGTGCACGAAGGTCATGATCTGATAGAGCACCCAGTTGGCGGGCAGCACCTCGCGGTAAAGCTTTTCCATCTGCCACATACCGTTGTACTCGATGAGCACCTGCTTGGGGCGGTGCTTTTTTTCAAGCTCCTTGCAGAACGCGAGCGTCAAGTCGTCCTCGTCGTCCACCGTGACGACGGTGACATTGTCGAGCGCCTTCTTCTCGTATTCCTCGTCGCCCTCCTCACAGCAGATGAGAATGGTCTTATCCTCGCGGGCGAAGCCGTCCTCTAAAATGCCGTTGATAAAGCTCGTCTTGCCGGAATCGAGAAAACCGGCGACCAGATAAACAGGAATATCCATCCGTTACACCCCAAACAGTTCGGCAAGGCCGTCTTCTTTGAGCTCCGCGCCGATGACGCAGAGTCTGCCCGTGTAGTCGGGATGGCCCGCGCGGACCTCGTGCTCTTCGGGCACGTAGTCGAATTCAAGCCAGCCGTCCTCGCCGCTGACGATGCCCTTGGCGCGCAGGATGTGGCCGTAATCGCCGCTGTCGAGCTTATGGAGCATCTCCTCAAGCGCCTCGCGCGTAAACTTCTTCGGCGTCTCCCTGCCCCAGGAGGCGAAAACGTCGTCGGCATGATGATGATGGTGGTGGCAGGAGCATTCGGGATCGCTGCACTCCTCGCCATCGTGGTGATGGTGGTGCTCGTGGTCATCGTGATCGTGGTCATGATGATGCTCATGCTCGTGCTCGTGGTCATGGTCATGATGATGCTCATGCTCGTGCTCATGCTCATGCTCATGCTCATGCTCATGCTCATGCTCATGCTCATGCTCGTGGTCGTGATGGTGATGCGCGTGCTCGGCCTCTTCGATCTCATGCTCATGGCGCATCTTCTCCAGAAGCTCGTCGCTGAGCGACACCTTCTCGACCGCGGAGAGGATGGTCTTGCCGTCCAGCTCGTCCCACGGCGTCGTCAGGATGGCGGCGTCGGGGTTCTTCTCGCGCAGCATCGCGGCGGCGGCCTCGAGCTTTTCCTGCGAGAGCTTCTGCGTGCGGGAGAGGATGATCGTGCCGGCGGCCTCGATCTGGTTGTTGTAGAACTCGCCGAAGTTCTTCATATAGACCTTGACCTTGCTCGCGTCGGCCACGGTAACATAGCTGTTGAGCTTGAGCTCGGGGCACTCGTCCACCGTGCGCTGCACGGCGACGATCACGTCGGAGAGCTTGCCCACGCCGCTCGGCTCGATGAGCACGCGGTCGGGGTGGAACTGCTCGACGACCTCCTTGAGCGCCTTGTTGAAGTCGCCGACGAGGGAGCAGCAGATGCAGCCGGCGGACATCTCGGAGATCTCGATGCCGGACTCCTTCAGAAAGCCGCCGTCGATGTTGATCTCGCCGAATTCGTTTTCGATCAGCACGAGCTTTTCGCCGCTGTAGGCCTCGGCGATCAGCTTTTTGATGAGCGTGGTCTTGCCGGCGCCCAGAAAGCCGGAGAAAATATCAATTTTCGTCATGGTGATACGCTTCCTTCTTCTTAAAATTAACAAACCAATATTATATGCCGTAATTGTGAATGATTCAAGTCCTTTGCGTGCGAAATTCGTCCGTTTCGCGCCCCTGTTCCGGCGCGGCCTCCGCCGCCTGTGCGCGGCACAGCGCGCCGAGCGAGGCAATCAGACCGCGCACGCTCTCGCGGCCGAGCGGCGGGAGGGCGCGGTAGGCTGCGATGAGGTCCTGTTCCTCGCGGGAAAATGCACCGTGCTCGGCGTGGAAAAAGCCGCGGAAGAGATAGTTGGGGTCCACGTCCAGCGCGTCGAAGAGCCGGAGCAGGACCTCCTCCTTGGGCGAGCTGAGACCGTTTTCATAGTTGCTGATCGCGGAGGGGGAAACGCCCAGCCGCGCCGCCAGCTGTGCGCGCGAGAGCGCGAGCGCTTCGCGCCGCAGACGCATCTGTTCGCCAAAACTCATCAAAACACCTCCCGAAACGGCTGAATTTGACAGGATTCGTGCATATTTTAGCGCAGAAGCTTGGATCTGTCAATTCATTTTAACAAGATTCCTGTTAAAATATTCTTGACACAACAAGAATCTTGCGATATTGTAGGATTGCTCAGAAAACCTATATGCTTTTTGAGCGTGCACTGCAATTTCGATCGACCCTCGCCCGAGCCGATCGAGCCACCCGCAGCGGTGCGTTTTTCGTCCGGTGGGAAAGAAAAAGCGTGCCGCCCCGCGAGGGGAGGACGCGCAAAAAAAGAAAAAATAGAGAAAGAGACGATATCGAGTCGGCACGCTGCGTGCCCGCTCGATTTTTTTGTCCGCCGGGCAAAAAGAAAAAACCGCCGCACCTGACGGTGCAACGGTTTTCCTGGTGGGGGAAGGTGGATTCGCCTGCCTGCGGGCAGGCCGTTCCGCGGCTCTGATGCGCCACCGGCGCATCATTCACTCCCGCTCCCCTTCGAATCCGCCGGACAAAAAAAGAACGAGCCGATGAAAGCATCGACTCGTTCCTGGTGGGGGAAGGTGGATTCGAACCACCGAAGTCACTGACAACAGATTTACAGTCTGCCCCCTTTGGCCACTCGGGAATTCCCCCATATTCAATTGTTCGTGGAGCTGGTAGACGGATTCGAACCCCCGACCTACTGATTACAAATCAGTTGCTCTACCAGCTGAGCTATACCAGCATCTCAGCAACGAACAAAACGTATGTTAGCAGACTTTACTCCGTTTGTCAAGAAAAAATTTCGAAAAAGGAGGAAATTTCGTGGACGGAAGAATACGGCGGCGCGCAGCGGTGCAAAAGGGCGTGCCGCGCGCGGTCTGTTCGCTCTGCGCGCAGGAGATCCTGCCCGGCGAGCGGCTGTGGTATCGCAGCGGGACGACCGCCTGCACCGACTGCTTCGTGCCCTTTGCGCGCGAAGCGCTCAGACCCTTTGAATACATACTGGGAGAGGAGCGCGGGATATGACGCTTTACGAGATGTCCTTTGTCTACCGCGAGGATGCGATGCGCTTTCGCCTGCGCATCACCGTGCTGCGCGAGCAGGCAAAGGCGGCGCAGGGCGAGGACAAGCTGCGCCTCAAACAGCGCATTCTGGAGCTTCAGCAGCTGCTGCGCCAGTCGAACGAGCTGGCAGACCTGACGGGACATTATTATGAAAGAGGGTATTACCGCAATGAAAAGTACAGCCTATAAGATGCGCGGCAACGAGATCTACGGCGGCATGAGCGCGTGGATCTCCGCCCACGCGGGCGACAACGAGCAGGACCTTGCGCGCCTCAAGCGCAACCTGCGCATGGCGCGCGAGGAGGAGCTGACCGCGCGCCAGCGCGAGCTGCTGCGCCTGCGCTACGAAGAAAATCTGAGCGTCGGCGAGATCGCCGCGCGCATCGGGCGCAGCAGCTCCACCGTTTCGCGCACGCTCTCGCGCGCGAGGAGAAGGCTTTACAAATGCCTGCGCTATGGGCTATAATTCTATCTGACAAGCCTCCCCTCCGCGCGAGCGAGGGGAGAAGCGAATGACCCCGCGCTCGCGCGGGAGGAATCCGAGGAGGAGTATCCATGCTGCATAAGGCCATGCAAAACAAGGGTGCGCGCATTGCGATCGCAGTGTTTGCGACCTTTCTCTACGCGCTGGGCGTCAACCTGTTCATCGTGCCGGTGGGATTGTATTCCGGCGGCATGGTGGGATTGAGTCAGGTCATCCGAACGGTGCTCACCGAGCGCGTGGCGCTGCCCGCGGGCGTGGACATCGCCGGTATCCTCTACTTTCTTTTGAATGTGCCGATGCTCATCATCGGCTGGAAGGAGCTTGGGCACGGCTTTCTCGCCCGCACGCTCATCTGCGTGGGCGCGTCGTCCTTCTTTTTGAGCGTCATCCATGCGCCCGCCTCGCCGATTCTTGAAGAGAGGCTGGCCGCCTGCGTCGTCGGCGGCATCCTCTGCGGCTTTGCCCTCGGCCTTGCGCTCACCTGCGGCTGCTCCACCGGCGGGCTCGATATCATCGGCCTGTGCCTGAGTAAGCGCGGCAGCCGCTTTACCGTCGGGCGCTTCTCGATGAGCTTCAACGTGCTGCTCTACGCGGCCTGCGCCCTGCTCTTCGATATCCAGACGGCCATCTATTCCGTCATCTACACGGTCTTCTGCTCGCTCTTTATCGACCGCGGACACCAGCAGAATATCAGCGTGCAGGTGCTCATCTTCACAAAGGACGAAGACCCCGCCCTGCCGCGCAGCATCATGAGCCGCGTCGGGCGAGGCGTGACATACTGGCAGGGCAAGGGCGCCTACACGGGCAGCGATATCCGCGTGCTGTGTGTCTGCGTTTCGAAGTTCGAGGTTGCAGAGCTTCAGGAGGCGGTGCGCGAGCTTGACCCGCAGGCCTTCTTCATCGTGCAGGAGGGCGTGCGCATCGGCGGGAATTTTATGAGAAAAATTTCATAAAATATGCACTGGCGGCGCTTTGCGGGAGCGAAGCGCCGCTTTTTTGCGGTCGGACGGCCCTCTGCGGCGCGCAAACAGAATTTCTGGAAAGTTCATCAAAAATTGGTTGCGCAATTTGTTCAAATGTGATAATATCCAGTCTAATCTTTTTGAGATTTGCGTCCCACGGCGAATTTTTCCGCCGCAGGAAGACACTTTTGCGGCCGACCCGCCCGGCCGGAATAAAAAAACGGAGGTATCCCTGTGATGTTTGACCAGTATTTCGAACGATTTGAGCTCGCAAGCGAGATCACCGCGGCACTGAAAAAATGCAAGTGCATCGCCTACGCCGAGACGAAGGCGGAGCTGGAGGAGATGGCCTATGGCCCGACGCATACCTCCCGCTACGACGTTGTCTATCCCATCGAGGGCAACGGCACGGTGAAGGAGGCCGAGGTCGTGCGCTGCAAGAACGGCTGCGTTGTCAACTTTATGGAGGACTATATGCGCCGCCGCGACCCCAACACCATGGCCATCGGCGACGATCTGCCCACCGACAAGCCGCGCTTCAAGGATCGCTTCGGCTACGAGTTTTCTCCTCTTCGTCAGGAAACGCTCGACTGGCTTTCCACGCAGCAGGTCATGCTGCTGCCCTTTTCCGCCGGTCCGCGCGGCCACGGCTACCCCTGCCTGATGATCTGCCCGCTCAACGCGGCGTTCTTCGCCCTCTCGCTTGCCAATATGCAGGGCTTTGTGAGCATTGCCGACGTGCCCGAGCACTATAAGCCCCGCGCCGTCATTTTTGTCGCCCCGCCCTTCCGCCACACGCACTTTGACGGCAAGCAGGTCGTCGTGCACAACCGCTCCAGGGAGATGCACGAGATCTTTGCCTACAACCTCTATCCCGGCCCCAGCGCCAAAAAGGGCGTTTTCTCGCTCCTGCTGGATATCGGCGAGCAGGAGGGCTGGGTCTGCTGCCACACGAGCGCTGCGATGGTCGAAACGCCGTATGAAAACGAGGTCGTCTTCATGCACGAGGGCGCGTCCGGCGGCGGCAAGAGCGAAATGCTCGAGGACTTCCACCGCGAGGCGGACGACCGCCTTCTCATCGGCACGCACACGGTCACGGGAGAAAAGTATTACATGAGCCTCGGCGAGAGCTGCAAGATCCATCCCATCGCCGACGACATGGCCTGCGCGCTGGGGAGCTTCCAGAAGCCCGAGTGCGGCAAGCTGCGCATCCTCGACGCCGAGGACGGATGGTTTCTGCGCATGGACGGGATGCACGCCTACGGCAACAGCCCCCTCTACGAGCGCATCTGCATCCATCCGAGCGAGCCGCTGGTCTTTTTCAACATGGACGGCGTGCCTGGCGCGACCTGCCTCATCTGGGAGCACATCATCGAATCCAACGGCAAGCCCTGCTCCAACCCGCGCGTCATCCTGCCGCGCCGCATGGTGGACAACATCATGCCAGACGCCGTGCCCATCGAGGTCGATGTGCGCAGCTTCGGCGTGCGTATGCCGCCCTCTACCGCGCAAAACCCGAACTACGGCGTGATGGGCATGATGCAGGTCGTGCCGCAGTCGATCGCATGGCTGTGGCGGCTCATCTCTCCGCGCGGCTTCAAGAACCCCTCCATCGCCGATGCGAACGCGGGCAGCGGGCTCAAGGCCGAGGGCGTCGGCTCCTACTGGCCGTTTGCAACCGGCCTCAAGGTCACGCAGGCGAACCTCCTGCTCGAGCAGATCCTCTCCGCGCCCAAGACGACGAACGTGCTCATCCCCAACCAGCACATCGGCGCATACCATGTGGGCTTCATGGGCGAATGGCTCACGCGCGAATACCTCGCCCGCCACAACGGCTATGTGCGCGCCAAGCATCTCGTGCCCGCGCGCTGCCCGCTCTTCGGCTACGCGCTCGATGAGATGAAGCTCGACGGCCAGTTCATCCGCCAGACCTTCCTGCGCCCCGAGACGCAGTCCAAGCTCGGCGCGGAGGGCTACGACGCCGGCGCGAAGATCCTGACCGACTTCTTCAAAGAGCAGCTCCGGCAGTTCGTCTGCGACGATCTCGACCCGCTGGGCCGCGAGATCATCGACTGCTGCCTGCACGACGGCACGCTGGAGGATTACCTCCAGCTCACGCCGATGGAATTCAAGTAAAACAAATCCGGGAAAGGGGCGCGTATGCGCCCTTTCTTCCCAATAAGGGAGGCAGCAAGCTATGGAAACGCACGAATTGAAGGTCATTGCACGCATCCGCTCCGACTTTCCCGAAAAGTTCGGCATCCCGCGCCAGAGCGGCCTTGTGCCGCAGCTGCGCGCGAAGATCATCTTCGAGCCGGAGTTCCGGAATGCCGATGCGCTGCGCGGCATCGAGGGCTTTTCGCACCTGTGGCTCATCTGGCAGTTTTCCGCCGCCGTGCGCGATACCTGGTCGCCGACCGTGCGCCCGCCGCGCCTCGGCGGCAACGAGCGCGTGGGCGTTTTTGCAACGCGCTCGCCCTTCCGTCCGAACGCCGTGGGTCTTTCCTGCGTCAGACTCGAGGGCGTGGCGCGCGAGGAGGGGCTTGGCGAGGTGCTGATCGTCTCGGGCGCGGACCTCATGGACGGAACGCCCATCTACGACATCAAGCCCTATCTTCCCTATGCCGACGCGCACCCCGAGGCGCTGGGCGGCTTTGCCCCCGCGCCCAAGGAGACGCTCGCGGTCGACTGCCCGCCGGAGCTGCTTGCAGCGCTGCCTGAAGAACAGCGCGAGGCGCTGCTCGGCGTGCTCGCGCAGGACCCGCGCCCGCAGTATCAGCACGACCCTGCGCGCGTGTACGCCATGAGCTTTGGCGGCTGGGACGTTAAATTCCGCGTGCGCGGCGAGAGAGTCGAGGTGCTCTCGCTGGCGGAGCGCGGGGAGGAGTAAATCTCGCGTTAAGAGGAAAAGAAGATGTGCTAACGCGCCGTTAAGGGCGCTTTGGAGCGCTTGCCAAGCGGATTCTGCGCGCTATAATAGCGCCAGATTACATAAAAGGAGCGTATCCACAGATGGAAGTATCCAGCGCATTTGTTGTGCTCATGGGCATGAGCGTCACGTTTATCGGCCTGACCTGTATCATTCTGCTGACGATCCTCATGGGCAAGATCTTATCCCGCACCGAGCCGCCGAAGGCGGAGAGCGCAGCACCCGCCGTCCCGGCCGCACCCGCCGTACCGGCGGACGGACTGACCGATGAGGTCAAGGTCGCCATCATGGCGGCGCTTGCGCAGGAGCCCGGCTTCCACCTGGCGAATGTGACGAACGTCAGCATCCGCAAGGCCTGATCGACGATATTCCACTTCTTCCTTTTGACGGCGAAAAGGGCGGCACATCGCCGCCCTTTTTGCTGCCCAGCCAAAATTTTCGCATTTTAGCGCACATTTAGCACCTGCTGTGTTATAATGGGTATAAAGTACGGGAGATGTTTCCTCGCGGGCAAAAAGCGGGGAAGAGGGAGGAATGCGGATGAAGGCGAAAAGCGCCGAGCTGCGGCGGCTGTACGACTTTCTTTTTACCGCTGCCGTCCTTGCAACGGCCACGGTGCTCTGCACGCTGCTGCGCCGTGTGGACAGCGGCGGGGGCTATGTGCACCTCATTTTCGTGCTGGCGGTCGCAACCATCTCGCGCTGGACGGAGGGCTTCTTCTGGGGCATTTTCAGCTCGGTCACGGGCGTGCTGCTCGTCAACTATGTCTTTACCTACCCTTACTGGGAGTTTAACTTTACGATCACGGGCTACCCGCTCACGTTCCTTGCGATGCTGACGGTCTCGATGATGATCAGCGCGATGAACACGCAGATCAAAAAGCAGGAAAAGCTGCGCCTCGAAACGGAGAAGGAGGCCGTGCGCGCCAATCTCCTGCGCGCGATGTCGCACGATATCCGCACGCCGCTGACGAGCATCGTCGGCAACACCGCCGCCATCCTCGACAATGAGGGCAGCTTCTCGCCCGAGCAGAAGCGCCGCCTCCTTGAAGACGTCAACGAGGACGCGCAGTGGCTCATCCGCATGGTAGAGAATCTTCTCTCCATCACGCGCATGAGCGGCGGACAGGCCAAGATCGAAAAGGACTGCGAGGCGGCCGAGGAGATCATCGCCGTGTCGGTCAGCAAGTTTGCCAAGCGCTTCCCCAACATTGAAGTTGCCGTTGTGGTGCCGGACGAGGTGCTGATGGTTCCGATGGACGCGACGCTCATCCGGCAGGTCATGATGAATCTGCTGGAAAATGCCGCCATCCACGGCGGCGATGTCACAAAGATCCGCTTTCAGCTCTCGCGCAAGGGCAGCAGCGCCTGCTTTGCCATCAGCGACAACGGCGTCGGCATCCCGAAGGAAAAGCTGCCGACGATTTTTAACGGCGGGCTTTCGGGCGTATCTCACAACAATTTTGACATGAAGAAAAACATGGGCATCGGCCTTTCCGTGTGCTATACCATCGTCAAGGCGCACGGCGGCACGATGACCGCAGAGAATCTTGAATCAGGCGGAGCGTGCTTCCGCTTCTATCTGCCGCTGGAGGAGGGCATCAACAGTGAAATTAAAGGATAAAGTGCTCGTTGTGGAAGACGAGCAGAACATCAGCAACTTTATTTCGACGGTTCTCACCGCGAATGATTTTGACGTGCTGGTCGCGCAGACCGGCGCGCAGGCAATCTCGATGATCTCCTCCCATTGCCCCGATCTTATCATCCTTGATCTGGGCCTTCCCGACATGGACGGGCAGACCATCCTCAAGGAGGTCAGGTCCTGGTCGAACCTGCCGATCATCGTCGTCTCGGCGCGCACGCACGAGCACGACAAGGTCGCCGCGCTCGATCTCGGCGCGGACGATTACATCGAAAAGCCCTTCGGCACGAGCGAGCTGCTCGCGCGCATCCGCACGGCCATCCGCCACACGCGCACACCGCTCGACAACGACGAGATCGCGCAGCTCGGCAAGTTCACCGTGCGCGATCTGACGATCGACTATGATAAGCACCATGTCCTCGTCGGCGGCGAGGACGTGCACCTGACGCTCAATGAGTTCAAGATCGTCGCCCTGCTCGGAAAATACGCCGGCAAGGTGCTCACCTATGACTATCTCATCAAGCAGATCTGGGGCCCCAAGGCCAAGGCGGACAACCAGATCCTGCGCGTGAACATGGCCAACATCCGCCGCAAGATCGAGAAAAATCCCGCCTCGCCGGAGTACATCTTCACGGAGATCGGCGTGGGCTACCGGATGCTCGAGAACAACGAATAAAAGAATAGGGCATTTTGCCTTATGATACCAGGGCGCTTTGCGCCCCCACACAATCACGCGGACGGCTCCTGCCAATGGGGATGGCAGGGGCTGTCTGCGCGTTTTTGGGAAGCGGCGCGCGGGCATGAGGAAAGACGCAGCTGCATACGCTCTAGCAAAAGAAAATGGGGAGGATATGCAGATGCGTTTTCATTTGATCCGAAAAGAGAAACGATGCGAGGCGCGGCGAAAGCCTACGTTCCTTGTGCTCAAGCGCCGGTGGCTGATGCTGGGGGCGGCGGTGCTCGCCGCGGCGGGCGTGTTCGCCGCCGCCAACGCTCCCGCCGCCGTCAGCGCGTCGGCGGCGACGCGGCAGCTGCCCATCTACTGCGTGCAGCGCACGCAAAAAATGTGCGCCATCTCCTTCGACGCGGCGTGGGGCGCGGGCAGAATGCGGCAGAAAAGAATAGCGCGGCGGCTGAGAGCTCAGCCGCCGCGCTTTTTTGCGCTGCGCATCAGGGCGAGTCCTCCAGCGCGCCGCGCAGCGCGTCGGAGAAAAGATAGGTCACGGCGATATGCCGTCCCTCGAACACACGGATCTCCCGGACCGTCTGGGCAAGGGTCGGGCGGTCGAGCGCGCGCAGACAGCCGCCGCGAAGAAGGTCTTCGAGCCACGGGTCTGCCGCCCGCGCCTTCTGCGCCGGCGCGCGGAGTAGCGCGAGCTGGGCGGCGAGGGCTGCCTCCTGCTGCGCGTAGTCCGCCCTGTAGCGAAGGAATTCATCGCGCCGGAGCAGGCCGTCCCGGTGATCCTCGTAGGCGCTCTGACTGAGACGCCGGACGCGTTCCAGCGCCGAATGCAGGCGCGCTTCGTCCGCCTCCCGCTCCGGCGCGGGGCCTGCCTCCGCCGCAAGGCGCGCAAGGTCGCCCGCCTGCGCGAGAACGCGGTTCAGGTCGCGCAGCAGAATGTCCTCGATGTCCTGCTGGGGGATGTAGTGCTTTGTGCAGGCGGTGAAGCCGTAGCGGCGGTATGAGCCGCAGGAATAGTGCGTGCGTCCGCCCCAGACGGTCTTGACCATTGCCCGCCCGCAGTCGCCGCAGCGGAGAAAGCCCGCCAGCAGCCCCGTGTTGTGGGTAAAATCCGGCGTGCGGCTGTGCTTGCCGAGCTGGGCCTGCACCGCGTCCCACAGCTCGCGGGAGACGATGGGCTCGTGCGTGTTTTCCACCACGATCCATTCGCTCTGCCCGGCGGACCTTGCCCTTGCGTGCATCGCCGGGCGGACAGAGCGATGCTGCACCATGCTGCCGAGGTAGGTTTCGCTGCGCACGAGCTTGTGGATCGTCGAGTATGTCCAATAGCAGGTCGTGCCGAGGCGGTTGGCGTTGCGGTATTTTTCGCCCAGCAGGCGCTTGTATTCGCTGGGGCAGGGAATGCCCTCGTCGTTGAGCAGCTGCGCCACCCGGACCTGCCCCACGCCCTGCGCGCTCAGCGAAAAGATGCGGCGCACCACCGCGGCAGCGACGGGGTCGACCAGCAGGTGACCGCGCCGCTCGGGGTCCTTGCGATAGCCGTAGGGCGCGAACGCGCCGACAAATTCCCCGCGCTTCTGCTTGACGGCGAAGGCGCTGCGCACCTTGCAGGAGATGTCCTTGGCGTACTGCGCGTTGAAGACGTTCTTGAGCGGCAGGAGCATATCATAGGGGCCATTCGCGCTGTCCACCGCGTCGTTGACGGCGATAAAGCGCACGCCAAGGGCGGGGAACACGCGCTCCAGATAGTAGCCCATGTCGATGTAGTCGCGGCCGAAGCGGGAGAGATCCTTGACGATCACGCAGCGGACCTTGCCCGCGCGAAGGTCGGCGAGCATACGATCGAAGGCGGGACGGTCGAAATTCGTGCCGGTGAAGCCGTCGTCGGCGTAATGCCCGGCGATGTACAGCTCCGCGTGCGCATCGCAGTAGTCCTCGATCACGCGCTGCTGGCTGAGGATGCTGTCGCTCTCCGCGCGGTCGCCGTCCTCGCGTGAAAGACGCTCGTAGGCGGCGGCCGGGCAGGGCGCGGGTCTTGCCGCGTCCATCTCAGCGGTGCGCCCGGATGAGCGCCGCGGCGACCTCCCGCGCGCTGCGCTCCCCGGCATAGCTTCGCTCGACAAGATAGGCCTCTTTCTGCTGCTTTTTTGCCTGTTCCTCCATTGCTCTGCGCCTCCCGTGTTCGTTCTGCTTTCAGCCTATGCGCTCGCGCCGGCGGCCATGCCTTCCGTTTGTGCCTTTTGCGGTTGACGCGCCGCGATCGGTCGGGTAAAATGAAAATAAGGACCAAAAAGGAGGAGAAACAATGAAAAAGAGAATTTTTGCACTGCTTTTTCCGGCACTTCTGATTGTGCTGACACTCGCGGCCCTCGTGCCCTCCGCATCTGCGCGGGAGACGCTCGCCCGCGTGGAGGTGGACGGCAGCGCATGGCTGCTGCAAGAGGGCGGGACGGCGCTGCCCAACGACGACGGCATTGCGCGCTTCTCGCTGTCGGATGACGCGGCGCGGCAGACGATCCTTGAGGGGCTGCGCGCGCACAAAGAAACGATCGATCTTGCGCGATACGGAATCCGCAGGGACGAGATCAGGGCGCTGTACTTTGGAACGGTGAACGATCATCCGGAGCTGTTCTTTGTGGGGAGCAGGTATCAGTATGGCTACAACGGCGAGACCATAACGGCCGTCTATCCGGAGTACAAATACGATGCGCCCACGGCGGAGCGAATGCTCGGCGCGTACCGCGCGAGGGTGCGGGAGATCACGGCGGGCGTGGACGAAAGCTGGAGCGATTTTGAGATCGCGCTCTACTTCAACGACTACCTCGCCACGCACGCGAAGTATAACCTCAACGAGGCGGAGGAGCGCTACGACGCCTACTCCCTGCTCGTGGGAGGCAGGGGCGTGTGTCAGGCCTACACGCTGGCCTATCGGGAGCTGCTCAATCAGTTTGATATCCCGAACGGCACGGCGCAGAGCGACGCGATGAATCACATCTGGAACCTTGTGATGATCGGGGGCGAGTGGTATCACGTTGACGTGACGTGGAACGACCCAATCAACAATGCCATGAGCGAAGGGGCTAAGGCGGGGGATTACTCCGTTCCGGATGCGATCGGTCAGGTGCAGCACGACCACTTCCTGCTCAGCGATGCGGGCATCAGGGCGAAGGAGCACTTTGACTGGGTGGCCTCGCCGAACGTACCGTGCACCTCCACGCGCTACGACAGCTGGGAGCTGCGCGAGGTGACGAGCGCCATCGTGCCGCTGAAGGGGTCGTGGTACTGCATCGGTAAAAGCGGAGGCAGAACGGGCCTTCTTCGCGCGGAGAACGTGCAGAGCGGCCCGTGGACGCTTTGCGAAAATCTGGCGAGCTTTCACTGGCCGGTGTGGGATCAGCCGTACTCCTACTGGAACGGCGTCTTCTCCGCGCTTGCCGTCTATCGCGGCGACCTCATCTACCATGACGCAAGAAGCATCTACCGCTATGATGTTTCCACCGGCACGCAGCGCGTCCTGCTCGCGCCCGACACGGCGCAGGGCTTCCTCTACGGTCTGACGGTTGAGGGAAGCACGCTGACTTATCTTCTGGCGCAGGACCCGCAGAACCATGCATGGAGTCTGCACCGCGAGACGATCGACAGCTTTGTTGACACGGGGCTGGGCTTTTCGTGGTTCCGGGAGGGCGATGTGCTGCACCTGCGCGTGGAGCGGCAGGGCTGCACCGCTGCTGCGGCGTACTATGACGCGCGCGGGCGGCAGCTCGGGCTGCGCCTGCTGACGGGCAAGGGCGCGGCGGCGGAGATCGTCCTTCCGCGCGGCGCGGAGAAGACCGTGGTCTACGTTCTGGACGAGCAGCTCTGCCCGCAGGCTGAACCTACGCAGCTGCGGTAATTTTTCTCGCACTTTCGCGCCTGACATATTGTCTTTCGCTGAGAGACGCGCTATAATATAGCCATCTATGCACGAATATATTTTTTAGGGGATGAGATCAGTGAAAAACAAGCATAACCGCTGCCTCGCGGCGGTGCTGGCGCTGTGTCTGCTGCTGGGGCTTTGCCCGCTCACTCCGTCCGCGCAGGCGGAGGAAACGACAGCAACGGTGGCGGGCAGCACTACCAGAGAGAACGCGCAGAGCGTTCCCGTCGGCGTGCCGGTGACGAGCACGCTGAGCGCCGGGAGAAACTATTACGCGATCCCGGACGTGAAGGCGGGCCAGCAGATCGGCGCTGAGCTGGACAAGCGGTACAATGGCGTTTATACATCGTTCTGTAAGCCCAACGGCGAGGAAATGTTTAGGAATGTGACGGATGTGAACGGGACACATTTCCTTGCAATCAACGCAAATACGCCGACGACGGTGACCTTCACCGTGACGCTCTACGACAACGACGTGCACGAGCCGAACGGCACGCTCGAGACGGCCACGCCGATCGAGCCGGGCGTGCCGGTGGACGCTGTGCTGCTCAGTAATGACGTTGACTACTTTGCGTTCACCACGGCAAAGCCCTATCAGTACGTTGTGGTGGATGCACAGTATACCGGCGCATTGGACGGCGCAAGCCTGTACGATGCCGCTGGCGCAGAGCTGGCGGGTGGAGTAGGGCAGTGGCCACGGCGCATATTCTGCGCCGGCGAGGCGGGGACGCACTATCTGAAATTCTTTAGCTACGGAAACCTCGCATCCTACTCCTTCACCGTGACGCTGTACGACAACGATGCGAACGAGCCGAACGACACAAAGGAGACGGCAACGGCCCTGCACGGCGGCGAGAGCACGGAATTTACCCTTGCGGCGGGAGATGTTGACTACTTCAAGGTCACCACGACCAAGCCGGGGCAGGACATTGCCCTGACGGTCTCCGGCTACAACTACGCCAATCGGGGCGAAAAGTTCTCGCTGTACCTTGACCCGGCGGGGGACTTGCGGGGCAGCAATACCTCCTGCGCGGCGTATGCGGAGATCAAAGCGAACGGGACGCTCTATCTCCACGCCGCTGCGGCGGGCGAGCATGATATCGCGCTAAACCGTCTTGATCGATTATACAATAGAGACCCCGATCCGCTCTGCCTGACGCGCACGCTGTCCGTGGAGATCCTGGACGGCGATGCGAACGAGCCGAACGACACGAGGGAGACGGCGACGCCCCTGACCGTCGGCACGGATGCGGCGTTCATGGTCGGCGGCTTTGGCGACGAGGACTGGTTCTCGTTCGAGGCGGTGCCGGGCGCGGCGGGGAAAACGCTCTACACGCTGAGTTTTTTGGACCTGAACACGGACTATTCCGACGAGTTTTTCTATGAGGTCTACGCGCCCGACGGCACGCCGGTGGTCGAGCGCACGCGTGTCAACATCCGCCACGTCAATACGATCGGCTGCGACCAGCAGGGACAGTATCTGGTGCGCGTCTATACCACGGCGGCGAAGGGGATGAATTACTTTGCATCGGTCGATGGAAGCTACAATGGCAGGGCGATGGACTACAAGCGCTCCGCGCTGCGCATCTGCGTGAGCGAGGGCGGCGACGACCCCTACGAGAGCAACGACACCTGGCTGACCGCGGCGAATGTCCCCGTCGGAAAGCTCCAGCACGTGCTGGCGACCACCGCGGATGCGGACTGGTTCTGCTTCACCGTGCCCGAGAACGACATGACGCTGCATCTGACCTCCACCAAGTGGACGAACGCGGCGCTCTACCGCGCCGAGAACCTGATGGAGCAGGGGGACAGCGCAGAAGCTTTGTTTAATAGCGGCACAGATTGTTATTATAAGCTGACGGACGCGGGCGTTTACTATCTCAAGCTGAGGACGGGCAGCGGCTATGTCAGCCCTGAGATCCGCACGACGAACATCGAGCTGCTCCCCGCGACGGACGAGGAAAACAACGACACGTGGAAGAAGGCGACGCCGCTTTACGAGGGCGTGCTGCGCAGCTTTGAGATCAGCGCAGGAAATGACGTGGACTGGTTTAAGCTCGTTGTGCCGAAGGGCAGTTCACAGATGCAGTTTGAGGCAAGAGGATCTAAATTTGAGATCTACCGTGAGCAGGATTTCAAAAACGCCGGTGATAGTGCAGCGCCCGTAGCGTCTTGGAGCAGTTATTCGACCGGAGTGAACCCGCACACAGAGAAGTTAACCTCGGGGACTTACTATTTGAAGGCGACGGCAGGGGGGCGGATGGAGAATTGCTCCATCGTGTATAATATTCTGCCGACGAACACCAACGGCACATTGGAAACGGCGAAGACGCTCAAAGTTGGAGAATGGGCGGAGTATTATGGTTATGACATGCACTACTTCAGTATTGGCGTGCGAAAAGCAGGAGAGGTCGTGCGCATCAGCCATGATGCAGTCGGAGGTATTAGTGCTAACAACAATACAACATACAGAGTTAAACTGCTGAATGCATCGGGAGAAGAGGTGGGCAGTAGTTACAACTACAGTGCGAATCGGACGATTGAGATTCCTAAAGATGGCGGCTACTATCTCGGCGCTAAAGCGTACTGGACGCTGGATGATAACGGAGAACCGAAAGCTAACCGCCTGCGCTATGATATCGGCAGCAGTGATGGGGAAGACCCCTTTGTTGATTGCGAGAATGACATTACAATGGTCGAAGGGGAGTCTGTGTTCCTTGATCTGCGCTGCAACCCTGAAAATGCTAAGACTTGCAGCAGCAATTACAGTTATGCAACCTATGATGTCAGCACGCCTGATTGCGTAAGCTATGACGATTCTACCGGATACCTGACAGCCAAAAATGCGGGAAAGGGTGTGCTGAAAGTCAGCTTGAAGGGAGAGGGGAACACTTCCGATGAGAGAGAAATAACTATTTCTGTAGTCGCAAGGAGTGGCCTGACTGCTGAAAGATTGGATGTGTCCGTAGCGCCAAAAACGCTGGAAGTCGGAAAGAGCTTTTGTCTTGAAACATTTTGTACGCTGACGGACGGGACGGTGCTGACAAATTCGCCAACGGCCGTCACCTGGACAAGCTCTGACCCCAAGGTGCTCTATGTCGCGCCGGGCGGCAGGGTCACGGCGGTCGGCAACGGCACGGCAACGATCACAGCAAGAGTCGGCGACACTTCGTCGACGAGCGATCCCATCACCGTAACAGCGGCGGAAACGCCGCAGGAGACGGTCAGCTCGATCAAGCTCAGCGAGTATTCGCTCAAGCTCTATGTGGGCGAGCCGGGCAAGCAGCTCACGGCCACCGTTCTGCCCGAGGGCTCGGCGGCAAGCGTCACGTGGAGCTCGAGCAACCGGGAGGTGGCGAAGGTCTCGGAGAAAGGCCTTGTCACGCCGGTCGGCCCCGGTATGTGCATCATCTCCGCCGAGGCGGGCGGCCGCCGCGTGAGCGCCACGGCCGCGGTGCTTGCCCAGCGCGTGCGCGTGGACGGCGTCAGCTTTGAAAAGACCTCCTATGAGCTCCCGCTGGGCGGGCAGCGCCTTGTGCTGGAGGCAGAGGTCACGCCCGGGAATGCAACGGACAAAACGCTCATCTGGACGAGCAGCAACGAGGGCGTTGCAACGGTCTCCCGCACGGGCATCGTCACGGCGCTGAGCGTGGGCGAGACCACGATCCGCGCCACGAGCGTGGACGGCGGCTATTTTGCCGAGGTGACCGTCACCGTGACGGCGAAGGCGCAGCTTGGCGACGTGAACGGCGACGGCTACATCGACGCGGGCGATGCAATGCTCTGTATGCGCTACTCCGTGGGGCTTGAAGAGCTGAGAGACGCGCAGAAGGCGGCGGCGGACGTGAACCGCGACGGCTTCATTGACGCGGGCGACGCGATCCTGATCCTGCGCTATGACGCAAAGCTCATCGACCGCCTGAACTGACGGAGGGCCGGGCGATGAAAAGAAGAATTCTATCCTGCCTGCTCGCGGCGCTGCTCCTGTTCGGGGCGGCTGCCGCGCCGCAGCAGGTGCTTGCCGCGGGCACGCTTACGATATCAAGCGTGAGCGGCGCGCGGGGCGAGGTGGTCGAGGTATCCGTCGCGCTCAAGAGCGACGATGTGTACAGCGGCAGCTTCGAGATCCGCTACGACAGCGCGGCGCTGGAATTTGTAGAAAGCAGAACGGCGCTCCCCGCCTGCTTTATCAACGGGGCGGAAAAGGGCACGGTCTCCGTGTCGCTTGCCAGCGCGGCGGAGACGATCAGCGATGCGGTGCTCTGCACGCTGACCTTCCGCATCACCGCCGACACGCCCGCGGGCGGCAGCGAGGTCACCGTCGGCAGGGTCCGGCTCTACACCAAGGGCGGCGTGCGGACGGAGGCTGAGTTTACGGCGGGCAGCGTTGCAAGAAAGATCGCGCGCCTGAGCCTTGAAAACAGCGAAACGGCGGTGCATCAGGCCGTCGGCGTGACGGTCCGGCTGGAAGGCGGACTGCGCGCCGCGGGCGGCAACTTCACCTTTGCCTACGACCCTGCTTGCCTCACGGTGGGCTCGGTGCAGGCGCTCGACGGTCTCAAGGGCGCGGCGATGAGCTACCATGTGATAGAGCCGGGCGTGCTGCGTGTGTCGTTCAGCGCGGTGCAGGCAGTGCCGGACGGCGAGCTGTGCACCGTCATCCTGCAAACGAAGACGGCTGTGCCGCAGGAGTCCGGCGTTCGCCTCACGGATGTGCGGCTCTACGATGAGCGCGCGGTGCTGCTCGATGCCGAGGCTGCGGACGGCACGGTCCGCGTGAACGTTCCCTCCGACCGCGCCCCGAAGCTCTGGGTCGTCGGCGGCGCATTGCAGAGCGATGGCACGGCGGCTGCTGCCGTGGTGTTTCAGGGCCGCGGCGCGGCCTGCGGCGGGAACCTTACCCTGTGCTTCGACCCGGAAATGACCGCGACGGTCTCTTCCCCCTGCGGGGCGCAGGTCGTGCAGCAGGAGACGGGAAAAATCATGATTTCATGGAGCTCGGTGCTGCCGTATGACGGCGAGCAGCAGCTGCTTACCGTCTCGTTCGCAAACGCCGCGGAAGGAAAACCGCTCGAGCTGAATGCTGTCCGCGTGTACGACGAGCAGGGCAAGGACATGGTCACTGACATCCGCCCTGCCGTGATCGGCGCGCGCGAGCGCGTGACGGCGGCGATCGACGAGAAGAACTGCTCGGTCGAGGAGAGCGCGTCGGGCAAGCGCTACACCGTTGCGGTGGACGTTGCCGACCTGCGTCACTTCTCCGGCGAAGCCGTTTCCTCGCTCGCGCCGATGCTGGCGCTCTATGAGGACGGGCGGCTCGTGGCGATGACAATTGCAGAGGAAAGCGCGCTGCACGGCGGCGTGAGCGAGCTGTCGCTTGCGGCGGAGACAAAGGAGAACGTGACGGCGGTGCGCGTCTTTCTGCTGGAGGCCGGGGGCGGCTATTCGCCGCTGTGCGCGGCCCTGAGTGCCAGAGGAGAGTAAAAGTATGCCGAAATAGTTTTTTTCGGCAATAGCGGTTGACCTTTTTTCGGGTCGGCGATATAATTAAGACTGATCATCCCTGCGCTGCGCAGGGATAAAGGGTTTTCCATCAGACAAAAGGGCGCAAGCCCGCTCTGTTTCCCGCGCGGGAAACAGAGATCCTTTGAAAACGGGGGAGGAAAAGAATGCGAAAACACAATTTCATCAAGCGCGGCCTGCTGCTGGTGCTGATGATCTCGCTGCTCAACCTGCCGGTCCTTGCATCGGGCACGAGCGTGAAGATCGACGCACCGAAAACGCTGCCCGCAGTGGGCGAGACGTTCACCGTTCGGGTGGATATCTCGGGTAACCCCGGCCTGTGCGCAGCGCAGTTTACGCTGGCGTTCGACAAGACGGTCGTCTCCTGCGAGAGCGCTGCGGTGGGCGATGTGCTCAAGGGGATGCTCTCGGCGGCAAATCCGAACGCAAGCGCGGGCGCGATCGTTGCCGCGGCGAACATCACGCCTGCAAAGGGCGACGGCTCGGTGGGCGTGTTCACCTTCAAGGTGCTCAAGGCGGGCGATAGTGCATTCACCCTGAAAGACACCCTGTTCAGCGATGCCGACGGCAGCGAGATCCGGGTAAGCATCCCCGCTTCCGTTGCGCCGCAGAAACCCTCCGGCACGGAAAAGCCGGAGCAGCCGAAGGGCGATGAGCCGGCAGCGCCTTCCGTTCCCGGCGAGAGCACGGGCCTGACCTTCCTCGATGTGCCGGCGTCCTTCTGGGGCTATGAGAGCATCGAGCGCGCGGTGCAGCTCGGCTATGTCAACGGCGTGGGCGGCGGAAGGTTCGAGCCGAACCGCCAGCTGACGCGCGCGGAGTTCGTCACCATGCTCCACCGCATGGCGGGCAAGAGCGCGGCGAGCACCGCAGCTGCCTTCACCGATGTTTCCCAGAACGCATGGTACCGCGATGCGGTGAACTGGGCGGCGGAGAAGGGCTATGTTAACGGCACGGGCGAAAACAGCTTCAATCCCGACGGCAAGATCACCCGTCAGGAGGTCGTGACCATCCTCTTCCGCTACAGCGGCGCGCAGAGCGGCACGGAGCTGATGTTCTCGTCCATGTACGACAGCCAGTTTGCCGACAGCGGCGCGATCGCCCCGTGGGCAAAAACCGCGATGTACTGGGCGGTCTACAACGGCGTGGTCAACGGCACGAGCCCGACCACCGTCAGCCCCACGGCGACTGCCACGCGCGCGGAGGTCGCGGCGATCTTCGTGCGTTACAGCAAGTGAGCAATTTGAATTCATATATTCTATAAGGAGGAGAAGCATGAAGAGACTAATGAGGTCGCTTCTGCTGGCAGCGGCGCTGACGGTAGTGCTGTGTGTGAGCGCGCTGGCAGCGGACAGCCCGAAGGGCGGCATCTACGACATTCAGGGCAGCGGCGCGGCGCTCACACCGAAGAGCGAAAGCGGCGCGGTGATCGCCCCCGGCAGCGGCGGCGAGATCACAAGCGGCTACTACGCCGATGCGATCAAGTTTGACGTGACGGCCAATAGCCTTGTGAACGATCAGCAGTATTTGCTGCTGGTGATCAAGGGTGAGGGCGTGCCGACGGCGGAGAACATCGCCTACATCGATCAGGCGGCGGCGCAGGACGGCAGCGTGAGCTTTGCCGCCTACCCCAGCGCGCTGACCAAGGGCACGTACCACGTCTACCTCGTGGGCGCGGACAAGCCCTTCGATGCAGCAGCCCCCGCCGCCACCTTCCAGTACGACCAGCGCTATACACCGGGCGATGTGAACGAGGACGGCAAGGTTTTAGTCAACGACGCCCAGTTGATTTTGAATTACCTTGTCGAAAAAGCAACGCTTACGCCACTCCAGCGTTTAGCTGCCGATGTAACGAATGACGGTAAGGTGCTGGTCAACGATGCTCAACTTATTCTGAATTATCTTGTTGACAAAGCGACGCTTGGGTAAATTTGGTTTTTATCTGTCAACGCCGTTCAGAAAATTCTGCGCTATTGCAGTTAACCGAAGCACAGATTTTGATTAAGAGGTACAAAGAATGAAAATTGTTGGAAGAAGAGCAATGTCCTTTTTGCTGACCTTCATCATGCTTCTCAGTATGGTATGTGTTGATGCGTCAGCAGCGGGCGCAATGGAATTTACCCTCTCCGCTGATGAGGAAGCTAACCATGGCGAGTATCTTGTTGTTACTGTCGGTATCAAGAATGGCACCGATAGTCCTGCAACTGTTGGAAGCTATCAGTTTTCGCTGAATTACGATCCCAGAGTGCTGACCCCTGAGAAGACTGGAAAAGCTCCTTTCAAGAAATACGCCTACACGACCGAAGGAACAACCATTGGAGATGAAGAGATTGGTTGGGCTTCGAACTTTAATGACCCCGTTCCTGGGACAGTGAAAGTTGCGACTGCGTCAATCGAAGCTGAAGTATACACGATTCCGGCAAATAAAGAAATATCGGTTCTGAGAATTTCGTTCAAGGTTGCAGCTGATGCAGAAACCTGTTCCACTGCGATTCGTTTCAATGCAAAGGGAGAGAATCATATCGCTCCCGAAGACGCGACTACTTTGTACGAAAATGTCGCTATTACTTCTACCGCGACTGTTTCCATCAACGGCATTACCCCCATTCTGAACACGGTCACGCTGGATGAGAGTAGTGTTATCGTCAACGGTGCAACCGATGCGACCGTCAACGCCACGGCTGCCTCCAAGCAGGGTACGAACCTGACGAGCATGGTCAAGTGGACGGTTGCTCCGGCGAACAGCGGTGTCAGCATCGACAACGCCGGTAAGATCACCGTTGCCAAGAACGCCAAGGATGGCGATTATACCATCACCGCCGCGGGCAATGGCACCACGGCGACTGGCAGCGCAAATGCAACGCTCAAGGTCGAGCGCGCGGCCGAGCAGTACACGGTCGAGGTTACGCCCGCCACTGCGGAGCTGACCATCCCCGTGGGCGAGGCACAGGCCGAGACGACCTACAGCGCCGCCGTCACCAACCAGTACGGCGAAACGGTTGAGAAGGAACTTACGTGGAGCCTCGACAAGGCTGTCGACGGCATCGAGATCGCTGGCGGCAAGGTCACCGTGACCGCCGCGGCGAAGAACGCGATTGAGAGCAGCAAGAACTTCACCGTTACGGCCAAATGCGGCGAGGCGAAAGGCACGGCTTCCCTGACCGTCAAGCGCGCGGCCTCCGTTGTGAAGAGCATGAACCTCACGGCCAACGCCGCAGACCCCGTCATCCCCGCCGATGGCACGAACATGACGGTCACGCTGAGCATCAGCGATGTCAAGGATCAGTACGGCGCGGAGACGGCCCTGAACAACGTTGAATGGACGGCCGACATCGTCGGCACGCAGTTTGAAAAGAACGAGGATGGCAGCTATACCGCGACCCTCAAGACCGCAGAGGTGCTCAAGGCCTTCGACGGCGGGCGTAAGGACGGCGTTGCCGTCACCTTCACCGCCAAGTGCGGCGAGGCAGAGGCCAACTCGCGGGTCGCGCTGACGCTTGCTGCTGCTGAGGCGAAGACGATCGTTCTGACCAGCAGCCCTGCCGGCGACGACATCGTCATCCCGACCGGCGATACGCCGAACACCAAGACCTACACCGCCGCGGTGAAGGACCAGTACGGCTTCCCGATGAACGGTGAGGTCACGTTTACCATGGCTCCCGAAAGTGCTGTGGGCGTCAGCTTTGACGCGGCGAACCGCACGGTGAGCGTCAGCAAGGGCGCGGAAGCGGAGAAGTCCTACATGGTCACCGCCACGTGCGGCGCTGCCACGGAAAGCCACACCTTTACGGTCAAGGACAAGATCATGCACGCGGATGCGCTGAGCGTCACGCAGAACGGCTTCACCTACGGTGAAAGCGGCAAGCTCAATCCCAGCGCAACGCTGAACGGCAAGGCGGTCGAGGCGACCTATACCTATACCGACAGCAGCAACGAAACGATCGAAACCCCGTCCAACGCCGGTACCTATACCGTGACCGCACGCTACGAAACGGCTACGGACATCTACACCGGCACGGCGGAATTTACGATCGCGCCGAAGGCGCTGACGGCTGATATGCTGACGCTTTCCGGCGAGTATACCTTCAATGGCAATGAGCAGACCGTGAACTATACGGTCGAGGACGGCGCGCTGCTGACGCCGGACGACTATGCCGTTGACGGCTTCAACGCCACGAATGCCGGCACGCATACCGTGACCGTCACCGGTCAGCGCAACTACAGCGGCACGGTAAAGAAGAGCTGGACCATCGCCCCTGCGGTGGTGAGCATCGAGGACGCGGTTGCGAATAACCGCGACTATGCTGAGGGCAACACGAGCGTTGAGATCCTCGAAGTCTTCTTTAAGAATGCGTTGAATGAACGCGTGCTGCCCGGTGAGAACGATTACACCGCGACCGGCGCGATGGCTGACGCCAACGCGGGCGCGAATAAGCCCGTCACCGTCACCGTGACGCTGACGAACGCTAACTTCACGCTTGAGGGCAGTACCTTTGGCACGAAGGTCAACATCGCCAAGGCAGCGCACGATGATATCCGGACCGAAATGTCCGCCAAATATGGCAACAAGGCCACGCTTGATCTCAGCAAGACGAAGCTGCCCGAGGGCTATCAGTTCGGCAGCATCACCGTCACCGACAATGACCGCATCTTTGACGGCAGCCCCGACCTTAAGAACACCGTCCTGAGCGTCAAGCTGGCGAACGAGGGCAGCATTGTCAACAAGACGGCGCGCATCGAAGTCCCTGTTGAGAGCACGAACTATAATGGTTACACGATCACCGTCGTCGTCACGGCGCTTGATAAGACGGCACAGACCCTGACCGCCGAGGCGCTGAACAAGACCTACGGCGACACCTTCGCTGTCAGCGTCGGCGGCGCGAAGACGGATGTGACCTATTCTGTCAAGCAGGGCAGCGAGAGCCGTCTCAAGTATGAAAACGGCAAGTTCACCGCCATCGGCGTCGGTGAGGCGAAGATCGTTGTCTCCGCTGCCGAGAGCGCTGATTACGCCGCTGCGAGCATTGAGATCTCCGTCACGATCGCCAAGCGCCCGCTGAGCGTCAAGGCGATGGACAAGAGCGCTTACATCGGCGAGAAGCTGCCCGAGCTGACCTATCAGGTCACCGGCCTTGTCACCGGCGACGAGCTGACGGTCAAGCCGATGCTCGAGGTCAAGCACGCGGCGGATGTCGACCCGATGAAGAAGGTCGGCGAGTATGAGATCGGCTTTAAGGTCGCCCCCGCTGCGAGCGCGAACTATGAGCTGACGACCGCGACCGGCAAGCTGACTGTCAGCGTGCGCCCGGTCTATGTCGGCCCCACCGGCAGCCCGGTCGAGGTTGACCGCAGCAATAACGGCACGGTCACGGTCTCTCCCGCCAACGCGGCGAAGGGCACCACGGTGACCATCACCACGAATCCCGGCAAGGGTCAGGAGCTCAAGAGCCTTGAGGTCCTTGACCGGCACGGCAACTCCCTGCCGCTGACCGACCTCGGCAACGGCAAGTTCAGCTTTGTGATGCCCGATGGCAAGGTCACGGTCAAGCCGGTGTTCGGTGCGGCCGACGCCTATCGCAACCCCTATGCGGACGTTCAGGCGAACGACTGGTTCTACGGCGCTGTTCAGTATGTGACCGAAAACGGCCTCATGAACGGCACGGGCAAGGGCTTTGAGCCGAATCTTGCCACCTCCCGCGCGATGATCTGGACCATCCTTGCCCGCATGAGCGGCGTGAACACCACCGTCACGAGCGGCGAGTGGTACGCAGTCGCCCAGCAGTGGGTCGTGGCGAACGGCGTGTCTGACGGCACGATGCCCAACAACACCATCACCCGCGAGCAGCTCGCGGCGATGCTGTACCGCTACGCGGCCGGCAAGGGCGTGGTCAAGGCACCCGCAGCGGCCGATCTGAGCATCTTTGCCGACGCGAGCAGCGTCAGCCCCTATGCGAACGAGGCAATGCAGTGGGCAGTGTCCGCCGGTCTCATCAACGGCATGGACGGCAAGCTGAACCCGCAGGGCAGCGCCACCCGCGCACAGGTCGCAACGATGCTGATGCGCTACGCGGAGCTGGCAAAGTAAGATTTACGCAGCAGGACTGAGCGTCTTTCTCGCCTCGGAACGGCGCGCAGAAGAGACCACATGAAAAAAGCACCGCAGGGGCGACTCTGCGGTGCTTTTTACTGCGCGAGGCATTTGTGAATGCAGCGCGGCAGGCGGCGGGGGAGGCCACCCTTCGCCGCCGTACCGCGGCATGAAATAAGAAAGAGAGAAAAGAGGAAAAGAAGTATGAAAAAAGTGATGGCATTGCTGCTGAGCATTGCAATGATGCTTTCGCTGACCGCCGTGGAGGTCATGGCGGACGACGAGGCGGTAACGCTCGATCTGTCTGAGGGCAGCATCGTCATTTCCGCCACCGGCTACAAGCAGGGGGACGGCAAAGAGACGCCGTTCACCGGCGCGTACACCATTGTGCAGAACGACACGACCTACATGGATAAAACCATCAGTGTGACGGGCGGCACGCAGAAGATCACGATGGGCTCTGCGGTCGATATCGACGTGCACGGCAAGTCCGGCGCCTGCGCGTTTTCCATTGAGAAGGGCGCGTCGGTCGAGCTGGTGCTGGCAGGCCCGGTGACGCTGAAGAGCGGAGAGAAGAAGGCGGGCCTTTCCGTTCCCACGGGCGCGGCGGTGACGATCTCCGCCGCCAAGCGCGCCGGTTCGCTGAGCGCCACGGGCGGCGCAAACGGTGCAGGCATCGGCGGCTCCTCCGGCACTGCGGGCGGCAGCATCACGATCCTCAGCGGTACGGTCGAGGCCTTCGGCGGTGCAGACGGTGCGGGCATCGGCGGCGGCTACAGCTATGCCGGAACCGGCACGGGCGAGACGATCCACATCTCCGGCGGTAAGGTCACGGCGAAAGGCAATACCAGCGCGGGCATTGGCGGCGGAGCTATCGGCAGCGGCACAGGCAGCAGCGGACAGATCATCATTGACGGCACGGCGGTGGTCGTGGCCTCTGCTTCCACTGGCGCGGGCATCGGCGGCGGTATGAGTTATAACGGCACCGGCACGGGTGGTAAGATCATTCTTGCCGGTACGGCGGACGTGACGGCCAGCTCTGGTTCCGGCGCGGGCGTCGGCGGCGGCGGCAGCAGTGGTTCGTCGGTCTACCTCACGGGCGAGGGCGGCGAAGTGCTGATCACGGAGCAGGCGACCGTGCGGGCCAGCTCTGGTTCCGGCGCGGGCATCGGCGGCGGCAAACCGGTGGCTCAATCCTATGGCACCGGCTCGAACGGCAAGCTGACGATCAACGGCAGCGCCAATGTCACGGCCACCAGCACGAACGCCTCCGGCATCGGCGCGGGAGCTTCCTCAACCGCGCCCTCCAGCGATTCCCATACCACCGGGCCGAACGGCGTCATCTCCATCTCCGGCAATGCCGTGGTGAATGCGACCGGTAAATTCTACGGCATCGGCGCGTATAAAGACGACGGAAACGGTGCGCTGGTCATCTCCGGCGGCACGGTGACGGCGCGCGCAACGGATGAGAAGGCATCCGACTCCTGCGGCATTGGCCGCATCGAGCGCTTCACGGTGAGCGGCGGCACGGTCAACGCCAGCGGCTATACCGGCATTTACAGCGCGACGGTCAACGGCGGCGTTGTGACGGCGGAGAGCCGAAAGAGCGCCAGCGGCTTCGGCACGCTGATCTCCGGCGGCGGCCGCAACGGCTGGGTCGTCAGCAAGCCCGCGCAGGCAGCGCATCGGATGGCCTCCGGCGTGCTCTTCAGCGGCGACGAGGGTAAGATCATCGGCGAATACTGCGAGCTGCCCGCGTCCCTGCGCGAGATTCCCGCCGGCGCAGCGCTGACGGTGGACGCGGGGCAGGAGCTGCTCGTCCCGGCGGGCGGCACGCTGCGCGTCAGCGGTAAGCTGATCGCAAACGGCAAGCTCGTGGTCGAAGGCACGCTCGACACCGCCGCGGGCGGCGAGGTCGAGGTGAACGGCGAGAGCAACATCACCGGCAGCATCACGGGAAACCGCCTGCCGCTGGTCATTCAGACGAAGGACGAAACCACGGAGGCGACGAGCTTCGACGTTTCCACCCTCTTCACCATTCCGGCGAACGCCGGGGCGGTCAGCTACACGGTGACGGGCCGGAACGGCGCGTCCGGCAAGCTGGACGGCACGATCTTCACGGTTGAAAACGGCGGCGTTTTCGAGGTCAAGGCCAGCGTGCAGGAGAGCGCGCACTATCAGGCGGCCGAGGCCACGGCGCTGCTCACCGCAAGAAACGGCTCGCAGCCGCACGTCCACGTGAAGATCGAATTCGAGGCGAAAGCGCCCGACTGCCTGAACCCCGGCAACATCCGCTACTGGGCCTGCGAGAACTGCGGCAAGTGCTTCTCCGACGAGAGCTGCGAGACGGAGATCTCCTACGAGAGCACCATCCTCCCGGCGACGGGGCACAAGTTTGAAAACGGCGCGTGCACGGTCTGCGGCGCGGAGGACCCCTCCTACGCGGGCACGGCGGTCATCGAGGTGGGCTCGCTCACGGCCTACCCCGGCGACACCATCGAGATCCCCGTCAGCCTGCGCAACAACCCCGGCGTTACCTCGTTCAAGCTGACCGTCCACTATGACGACACGCTGCTTTCCTATCAGAGCCTTGCCTTCGACGAGACGCTCACGGCCATCGAGGGCAGCAAAACGCTCGTGAACGCTGAGCAGAGCGGGCAGGTGACCCTGACATGGGTCGCCACGGGCAGCAACTACAGCGGCAGCGGCAATGTCGCCGTTCTCACCTTCAAGGTGAATGCGGCGCAGGAGAACACGAACACCCAGCTCAGCGTCACCTATGACGAAGATGACGTATTCAACATCGATTTTGTCAACCAGCACTTCCTCGCCAAGGCGGGAAGCGTGCAGGTGAACACCGTTCGCCCCGGCGACATCAACGGCGACGGCAAGGTGGACGCGATGGACGCGATGCTCCTGCTGCACTATGTCTGCGGTCTCAAGCAGAACGAGGTCAAGGGCAATCCCGACGTGAACGGCGACGGCAAGACGAACAACAAGGACGTTGTCATCCTGCTGCGCTATGTTGCCGGTTGGGAAGGAATCACGCTGCACTGAGAGGCGGCGGACGATGAAAAAATTCTTAACGCTGCTTTGCGCGGCGGCGCTGACGCTGGCGCTGCTCCCCCTCCCGGCGGCTGCCGCCGCGCGGGAGGACGCGATGGAGATCAGCGTGGAGAGCCTGACGTGCAATCCGGGAGAGACGGTGAAGACCGCGATCCTGCTGGCGCGCAACCCCGGCATTGCCTCGGTGAAGCTCCTTGTGGAGTACGACAGCGGCGCGCTGCGCTATGAGGGCGCAGCCCTCTGCGGCGGATTTGCAGCGGCGAAGGGCGCGTCGCTCGCGCAGGAAGTGACGCGCGGCGGCAAGCACTATGTCGCGCTGAGCTGGGTCTGCACGGAGGGAGAGGTGACGGACGAGCGCTTTGCGGAGCTTTCCTTCCGCGCCGCGCAAAAGCCCTCCGGTGCGGAAACGGCGCTGACGCTGCACGCGGAGGCGGAAAACCTCTTCGACGCGGCGCTGCGCGAGGCGGACTTCCGATCGCGCGGCGGCACGATCCGCTTCGCGTCTTCGGCGGTCTATGTCGAAACGGAGGAGACGGCGGAGGGGCTGCGCTTCCGCCTTGAAAACGGCACGCTGCGCGGCGAACAGCAGCTGCGCATCGCCATCGCCTTCCGCGATGAGGATGGCCGCCAGCGCGGCCTTGTGCTCTCGCCCGCGGCGGCGGCACAGGACTTGAAGACGCTCGATATCCTCTGCCCCGGACGGAAGACGGGCGAGGCATGGCGGCTCTTCGTGCTGGACGCGGAGACGCTTGCGCCGCTCTGCGGCGCGATCGACGGCGCATGAGCGCGGAAATGAGCGAAAAAGGGAAGACCCGGCCTTAGGCCGGGTCTTCCTTCTTTGCTGCCGCATCCGATACGCGGCGTGGGGCGCGGACAATACGCAGAAGATACTCGACGTGCTGGGCGACTACGGCGTGACGGCGACCTTCTTCCTCGTGGGCAACTGGGCGGGGCAGTATCCCGAGCAGGCCAAGGCCATCGCCGCGAGCGGCTGCGAGCTGATGAACCACTCCAACGCGCACGACCACTTCAATTCCCTCTCGGCGGACGAGATCATCGCGGACGTGACGGCCTGCAACGACAAGATCGAAGCGCTCACCGGCGTTCGCCCGACGCTCATCCGCTGCCCCTACGGCGAGTATGACGACCACGTGATCGCCGCCATCCGCTCGCTCGGCATGGAGCCCATCCAGTGGGACGTGGACTCGCTCGACTGGAAGGGCATCTCCGCGGACGAGATCACAAGGCGCGTGACGGGCAAGGTGCAGAGCGGGTCGATCGTCCTCTTCCACAACGCGGGCGAGCACACGCCCGAGGCCCTGCCGGACATCCTCGACTTTCTGCTCGCCGAGGGCTACGACATTGTGCCCGTCTCAAAGCTGCTGCTGCGCGGCGAATACACCATCGACCACACCGGCAGGCAGTGCCCGGCGGAAAAATAAGGGGAAGGGGCGCTCTCCCGGCGGGGGGAGCGCCCCTTTTTTCGCTCGGGGCGCGCGGGGGGCGGATGCTGCCGTTTTTCGGCGGGAAGGGGGGAAAAGGAAACAAATGTTTGATAAAATCCAAGGATTTTCAAAAAAATTTCAAAAAAATTTGAATTTCCGACCCTAATTTGACCAAATTAGGGTTAACATTTGCCTCCGTTCATGATATACAAGGGGGTGAAAGGCGAGAGCCGGACGACCCCTGCCGGACGCTTTTGCGCCCTTGGCGCTGGCGGCGCACGAGCGAACGGCGAGCGGACGGACGGCTGCAAGCAAGGCCAAAGTCCGAACACAAAAAAGGAGGCGTGAAACGCATGAAAAAGAGAATCACATCCCTGCTGCTGACGCTGGTGATGGTGCTCGCCATGCTCCCCGCGAGCCTGACCACCACAGCGGAGGCCTATCTGCCGACGCCCAACCCGAACATTCCCCACTCCAACAACGGCTGGGTCGAGATTTCCGGTCCCTACGGCTTCATCGCTTTGAAGGAATACCTCAAGGACGAAAACAACACCTGGCACATACGGCTGACCGGCAACATCTCGGAAGACGGGTTTGGCGGCATCACCGTTAAGGGCGCCAAGTACCTTGACCTGAACGGCTATTCCGTCGATGTCAATAGAGACGGGGGAAAAGAGCTGACGCTGTTCGAGGTGCCGGAAGGCTCCACCATCGTGGTCTGCGACTCCCGCGGCGGCGGCAGAATCCACTACGACGGATACCTGGACATGGATCAGAGTTGCAACAGCGAAGGTGGTCAGGTCAAGTTTAGAGCCATTCGCAACCTGTTCCATGTGGAGGGCACGATGATCCTCAACGGCGGCGAGCTGGACGGCGGCCGCTCCAAGCAGGTCTGGGTAACCTATTCCCATGCCGCCGGTAGTGCCGACTACTATACCGGCTATGTGCGCCAGCAGCTCTACGCCACGGGCATTGATGTCGATGGCGGCACGCTGATCATGAACGGCGGCTCGGTCTGCGGCCGCGGCGATTACCGGGACGCTATTTATGCTTGGAACAGCGGCACTGTGGTCATCAACGGCGGCCGCATCCTCGGCCTCGGCGGTGCAAACGCGCTGCGTTGCCGCGACTATCAGCCGCCCAGCGTAAGCATCCGCGGCGGCTACTTTGAGACCCGCAAGATCGACAAGGAGCACTGCGGCAGGTATCCCGGTGCAGCGCATTCTTCGCCGCATTATGTTTATGAAGAAGGAAGATACGGCGATGTGAACGTGAAGGAGGAGCACCTCTATCCGGGCGCGAAGCTGTCCACAGGCTCCCACAGCGCCACGGTCTCCCCGCCCGCCAACGTCAAGACGAACTATGTCAAGCTCGCCACCACCAACAGCAACATCTATAACCCCAACATCGAGGGCAGCGGCACGGTCAGGCTGACCGGGTACACCCCCTATTACACCGAGGAAAACTCGTGGGGCAAGCTCTTTGAGCAGCAGTACCTCGGCACGACCGGCACGGGCTACACCCCATATTATATCTTCGCCATCTACGACAAGGACGGCAAGCGCGTATCCGACGAGATCGTGGATGTGTTCACGCCGGGCACGCAGCCCGGCCGGACGGTGAAGGTGAGCGACTTTAAGGCCAAGAGCGGCGGCGAGCTCAAGCTCGACTTCCTCAAGCCCTACACCCTGCGCTGCACCGTGAGCGAGACGCTCAGCACCACGCAGGAATACACCGCCTCGTACTACAACGAGTGGAGCTTCATGAAGGACGTGGTGGACATGAGCGGCATCACGATGACGGGCGAGGTCTGGCAGGCCGACTCCTCGGATGGCGACACGGCAGACTTCATCATGAGGCCCACGGTGACGAACTCCACGAACTTCTCGCACATCACGAGCCTCGACTACGGTAACTTCCGCTTTATCTACTATGTGGACGGGCAGGAGGTCACAGAGGCAGAAAAAGACATCCATATCACCTCTGGATCGAACGAGAGCACCATCACCGGCTGGGGTCAGAGCTTTTTCGTGTCGCTGCCGGAGGGCGAGCAGTCCCTGCGCTGCGAGTTCGACTTTGAAAGCAACGGCATTCCCTATAACCTCGGCATGACCAAGAAGGTCTATGTCTTCCCGCGCATCTACGCCACAGCATTTGGCATGGGAGACTACGCAATGTGCGAGAACGACACCATCACCTGCCCCAAGAGCGGCAGCAGCTATCACTATGCCTACCTGCGCCCCTATACCAACAAGAGCTTCCTCACCAATGCCGGCAAGAGCGTGAACAGCTATGTGTGGCAGTACCGCGACGGCAGCGAGTGGAAGAACATCACCGTGAAAGGCTCGGGGTCGGGCTATCGCGACACCAACGTTTCCGGCGTGACGATCAACGAAGGCGACGGCACGCTCAGAACCTACCGCTCCGGCGACTACCGCGTGATGATGAACCACAAAAACGTGACCAGCTATTCCGCCGCGCCCATCACGGTGGTCGGCAGGACCTATGATGCCAGCGCCCGCGAGGTCTCGCTGACGGCGAGCAAGGACAGCACCGTGTACAACGAGACCGGTTGCACGCTGACCGCGAAATTCAACCGCAGCGGCGCTGACTGGGAAAGCACCTTCATTGCGGAAGTCGTCCTCCAGCGCGACGGCGTGCCCGAAGGCGCGTGGAAGGGACTCGACCTGTTTGACAACGGCAAAGAGGTCAGTTGTCAGAGCCTCTATTACGGCTATAGTAATAGTAATAATAGAATTCTTTTCGATTCCACGGGCAAGGCGACCTTCGATCTGACGCAGATGAAGAAGTTCGCCAACTTGGGCGACGCGGAATTCGTCCCCGGCACGTACCGCTTCATGCTCAAGGTGCCCTATACGGAGAAAGGCGTCAAGAAGTACATCTACAGCGCGCCCTGCACGATTCAGATCGACAAGCGCGCCACCGGCGTTGACGTGATGGTGGGCAGCGAGAACATCACCAACGGCGGCGGCACAACGGCTGCCAACGCGCCGAGCTACACCATGCCCGGCAATACGAACATTCTCCGGCTCGGCTATCAGCCCATTCAGCCGAATGCCTCCATCCCGCAGAGCCCCACGGTCAAGTGGTACGTGGAGAGCGACCGGGAAATTGCAACCATCGAGGAAAGCACCGGCAAGCTGACGGCGCATAGCCCCGGCACGGCGCTCGTCCGCATGAACTACTCCGGCAGCGGCCTGAGCTACACGCGCTATGTCAAGGTCATCATCCCCATCGAGGGCTTCCGCATGGGCGAGCCCAACTTCGGCGCGGCGGCTGCGGGCGGCAAGACCTACGAAACGGTGGAGATGCCCATCACGAGCGTGCGCTGCTACAACGGCACATGGGTGGAGAACACGAACAACAAGTACATGAGCGCCGTGGTCAGAAACATCAAGGGCCAGCACGCCGAAACCGGCATCATCAACCGCCTCACCGACCCCGTGCAGTACAACGACAAGTTCACCGCGACCTTTGAGATCAAGCCCAAGGAGGGCTACCAGTTCGTCCTGTACACCTCGTACATCAGCGGCGATTCCTGGTACAAGAAGGCCAACAGCAAGGTCATCCAGTGCAGCATCCCCGGCGACAGCTCCCTCGACAGCGCCATTTTCAAGGGCTGTGAGGAGGGCGGCGAGTACTATAACGGCTCGTACGTCACGCCCGCCAACGCAACGCTGTACTACGCCTACGAGGAGCCCTGCCTGAAGGACCCCACCGGCGGCACGATCTATCTGAACACCGTCTTCCTCACCACCGACGAGCCCATGGAGGGCGACCCCCGCTACGGCGGCCCGCTCCCCTCGAACTACCGCAACAATATGCTGAATGTTCGCATCAACACCATTGAGAATATCTTCACCGCCGGCGGCTACCCCGTGCTCTCGAGCGAGAGCAGGGTCTCCAAGGTTCCCGATGTGACGGGCACGGGCACGGCCTACGCGCCGGTGCTGTATGCCGACAAGGACAGCGCGACCAGCGCCAATAATCCCGGCTCGTGGTATAACGTGCTCTATGACGGCAGCAATCCGCGCCCCGACGCCGACCTCATGCGCCAGCGCTACGAGGCGGGCACTTACATCAACGAGCTGGTCATCACGGCGGGCGTTGCGGCCGACGGCACGAAGTATTACTTCGAGCCCAACACCGCGCTCGTTATCAACGGCTACAAGGTGCAGCTGCTCCATCCCTCGGACAACGGCACGTTCTCGCAGGCCGATGTGTATGACGATGTGTACGGCTACCAGTTCCTCGGCTACTCGCCCGGCAAGCTGAGAGCCACCTACTACATCGTTTCGGACAGACAGCCCGCGTATAACACCGCCACCGTCACGCTGGCCGCGCCTGTCACGGGCGAGAAGGCCGCCGTCGCGTCCGACGCCATCGTTACGGGCGTGACCCGCACCGGCGAGAGCGAGGAGATCGTCAACCACGGCGTTTACGTCCGCAGACTCACATGGTTCATTGACGCAAACGGAAACGGCCAGCTGGACGAGAACGAGGAATGCACGCCTGAAAACGGCCTCACGGCGGACGGCAGCTTCCTCGGCGGCAAGACCTACAGCGTTTACTTCGAGCTTGCCGTCACCGAGGGCATGGGGCGGCTGAACAACGAGGCCTTTACCGTCAAGCTCAACGACCTCACGACCGCTGTCAGCACCACTGCGGCGAATGCGGTTTACACCTTCGCGGAGACGGAGATCATCGGCTACGCCCTCTCCGGCAAGGTGCAGAGCTATGACCCGAACGTTGCCGCCACGGTGAAGCTCATGCAGGGCGAAGAGGTGAAGTACACGGTCACGACCGATACGAGCAGCGGCAGCGGCCAGACGACGCAGACCTTCCGCTTTGAGACGGTCGAGCCCGGCACCTACGACCTCGTGGTTTCGAAGTCCGCGCACCTCGGCTACACGGTGAAGGGCGTGGTCATTTCGGGCGGCGACCTCGACCTCACGCAGCACGAAAAGGCGGAGATCGCGGCCATCACGCTGCCCGCGGGCGACGTGAACGGCGACGGCACGATCAACTCCGAGGACCTCAACATGGTCTGGAAGCCGTCGAACTACTTAAAGGGCGCGGATACGGCGGAGAATCCCATCACCGA
>CAKTGM010000015.1 GCA_934561515.1 uncultured Oscillospiraceae bacterium
TCGATGCACTCTTTCTTATAGGTGCCGGCGACGGGATGCTGGAAGCGGGTCGGGTTGGTGGAGTTGCCGGTGATGGACACATCCACGCCCTCAAAGTGCATGATGGCCACGCCCTCGCGGACATCGTCCGCGCCGTAGCAGCGCACGTTGGCGCGCTCGGTCTCGCTGTAGCGGATCTCGCGCACGATGTTCAGCTTGCTGGTGTGGTAATCGAACTGGGTCTGAACATAGGTGAAGCCGTTGATGCGGGAGATGATCTGGGCGGCGTCCTTGCCGAGACCGTTGAGGATGACGCGCAGGGGCTCCTTGCGGGCCTTGTTGGCGTTGCGGACAATGCCGATCGCGCCCTCAGCGGCGGCGAAGGACTCGTGACCGGCAAGGAAGGCAAAGCACTTCGACTCATCGGAGAGCAGCATCGCGCCGAGGTTGCCGTGGCCGAGGCCGACCTTGCGGTCTTCGGCAACGGAGCCGTCGATGCAGAAGGACTGAAGGCCCACGCCGATGAGCTTGGCAGCCTCGGCAGCGGACGCCGCGCCGGACTTGATGGCGATGGCCGCGCCGACGGTGTACGCCCAGCAGGCGTTTTCAAAGCAGATGGGCTGAATGCCCTTGACGATCTCGTAGGGGTCAAAGCCCTTGGCCTTGCAGATCTCGCGGCACTCCTCGACGGAGGAAATGCCGTACTGAGCGAGGACGCCGTTGATCTTGTCGATTCTTCTCTCGTAGTTTTCAAATAAAGCCATTGTTTCGTCCTCCCTTCCTTATTCCTGACGCGGGTCGATGTACTTCGCCGCGTTATCCCACTGGCCGTAGTGGCCCTTGGCCTTTTCGAGCGCCTCGTTGGCGTCGATGCCCTTCTTGATGAAGTCCATCATCTTGCCGAGATTGATGAACTCGTAGCCGATGATCTCATCCTGCGCGTTGAGCGCGATCCTGGAGCAGTAGCCCTCGGCCATCTCAAGGTAGCGGGGGCCCTTCTCGGCGGTGGCAAACATCGTGCCGACCTGGGAGCGCAGACCCTTGCCGAGGTCCTCAAGGGATGCGCCGACAGCAAGGCCGCCCTCGGAGAAGGCAGACTGGGTGCGGCCGTAAAGGATCTGCAAAAACAGCTCGCGCATGGCGGTATTGATGGCGTCGCACACAAGGTCGGTGTTGAGCGCCTCGAGAATGGTCTTGCCGATGAGGATCTCGCTCGCCATGGCGGCGGAGTGGGTCATGCCCGAGCAGCCGATGGTCTCAACGAGCGCTTCCTGAATGACGCCCTCCTTGACGTTGAGCGTCAGCTTGCAGGCGCCCTGCTGGGGCGCGCACCAGCCAATGCCGTGGGTAAAGCCGGAGATATCGGCGATCTGCTTGGCCTGCACCCACTTGCCCTCTTCGGGAATCGGGGCCGGACCGTGATATGCGCCCTTTGCGACGGGGCACATATGCTGCACTTCGGTCGTATAAATCATAGCGATCTTCCTTTCTTATCTCTGTCCCTGTGAAAAACACGGAACATTCCAAACATATAGTTATCCTAGCAAAACCGCAGGGCATTTGCAAGGTAAAAAAAGCAGAAATTCTGATAAAATCTGGATTCCATTTATGGTCTTTCCGCCGCCGCGGCCCGTTTTTTTACAACAAATGGCGCACGGGGCGCAGCGCAAGGCTCAAAACCTCGTACAGCGCGCGCTTTGCGGGCGGCAGCGCCGCTTCCTCGTACTGCGCGCCGTAAAGCGTTTCCCCGCCATGCAGGACAAGGCGGCCTCGCTCGATGTATCGCTCGCTCTCCTCGCGCAAAAAGGCGTTGATCTCCGCGCTTTCGATGACGAGCATCAGCTCGGTGTCGAGATAGGCGCTGCGCATATCGGTATTGAACGAGCCGACGACGCTCAGATCGTTTCCGATGAGGATCGTCTTCGTGTGCAGCGACTTCTCGCTCACGACCTCGTAGATGTCGATCCCGCGCGAGAGGATGCGCTTTTTCTCGCGCAGGTAGTCCGCGCAGCCGCTCGGATTCGCGCCGGTCTCCACGGCGTTCGTCAGGATGCGCAGCTGCCGCTCTCCGGCAAGATCAGCAAGATCGTCGTACATCGCGCGGTTGCAGATGGCATAGGGCGTTTGCAGCAGCACATCGTCACCCTGCGCCATCAGGCGGCAGAGCGTGTCCCACAGCTCGGGCGATTTGTTCTCCGCGCGCGGGGAATTGCTCAGAAGGCTCACGCGCGCGGCCGGCACGGTCATCTCCTCCCATCCGGCGGCGGCAAAGGCCTCGGGATATGTTTCGTGCAGCGTTTCATAGCGCTCGCGCAGCGCGTCGGTCGCGGAGGATGCGCGTCCCTTGACGGTTTTGTTCTCCTTCTGCTGCCAGACGGAGGCAAAATACGCCGAAAGCTGGCAGACGGAGCTGCCTTCTCCCCCGTCCGACACGACCAGCACATCGCGGTCGATGTTTCTCTTTTCCTGATACGAGCCGAGGAAGAGGTCGCTCGTGTTGCGCCCGCCGAGGATATAGCGCTTGCCGTCGGCGATGAGGTACTTGTCGTGCAGGCGGTAGTTGAGCTTCCACGGGCGAAGAAGGTCCACAGGGTCGTAGAACCGGACCTCGATGTTCTCTGCCGCCGCGAGCGCGCGGAGAGTGGCGTTCCCCTGCAAATGGAGAAAGCCGTTGAGCCCGTCGACGATCATGCGCACCTGCACGCCGCGCGCCGAGGCGGCAAGGAGCGCAGCCATCACGTCCTGCCCGCTCTCGTCCGCGCGCAGGTCAAAGGTCGAGAAGATGATCTCCTGCTGCGCGCTCTCGATGAGCTGCAAGCGCAAGAGCAGCGCGCTGTCGGAATCTTCAACGGTCATCACGCGTTCCTGCGCGGCGGCGGCGTCCAGCCGCGCTTCGTATTGCTGCCAGAGCGCGCCGTCTGCCTCCTTTTGCGGCAGCGGGACAAGGATCGCCGTCAGCACCGCGTACAAAAGGTATATTTTCAGCACCGAAGCGATGCGTTTTCTGATCTTTCTCTCTTTCATATCGCACCTGTTTCATAAAAATCGCAGCGCCAGTTTATCATAAGGATGCGGCAGCTGTCCAGCCTCCGCAGCCCTTCCGCGCCAAGGCAAACTCTTCGTTTTGCCAAAAAAGTGCTTGACAAGCCCCCATATTCCGACCTATACTATGGGTAAATCAAAGATACCCCACGGGGGTATCCACTTTTTCCGAAGGAGAATGCAAGTTGAAAAAAGAAACCTACGACGTGACCGGCATGAGCTGCGCCGCCTGCTCGAGCCGCGTGGAGAAGGCGGTCGCCCGGCAAAGCGGCGTGCAGCAGGTCAGCGTGAACCTCTTGAAAAACAGCATGGTCGTTGAATACGACGAAAGTGCGCTCTCCTCCGCGCAGATCGTTGCGGCGGTCGAGCAGGCGGGCTACGGCGCATCGCTGCACGAAAAGCCCGGCGCGGCGGTCCCCGCCGCAAAGGGCGGCGGACAGGGCGGCCTCAGCGCCGCGCAGCAGGCCTACCGCGGCATGAAGAAACGCCTTGCGCTCTCGCTCGTCTTCACCGTGCCGCTCTTTTATCTCTCGATGGGGCACATGATGGGCTGGCCGCTGCCGGGGTGCTTCCTCGGCACGGAAAACGCGCTCGTTTTCGCCTTCACGCAGTTCCTGCTGCTCCTCCCCATCGTCTTTCTCAACCGTCAATATTATATCGGCGGCGCTAAGGCGCTCATCCAGCGCGCGCCGAACATGGATTCGCTCATCGCGCTCGGCTCCGGCGCGGCCATTGTGTACGGCATCTACGCCATCTATCGCATCGGCATCGGCTTCGGACAAATGGACATGGACACGGTGCACACCTATATGATGGAGCTGTACTTCGAGTCCGCCGGCACGATCCTGACGCTCATCACCATGGGCAAGACCATGGAGGCGCGCGCCAAGGGCAAGACCTCCGAGGCGATCACAAAGCTCATGGACCTTGCGCCCAAGACCGCGACCGTCGAGCGCGACGGCACAGAGCGCGTCATCCCCGCCGCCGAGGTGCAGCCCGGCGATGTGCTCATCGTCAGGGCAGGCGAGAGCGTGCCGGTCGACGGCGTGGTGCTCGAGGGCGCGTCCGCGGTCGATGAATCCGCGCTGACGGGCGAGAGCATCCCTGTTGAAAAGCAGGCGGGCGACACCGTCATCGGCGCAACGATCAACAAGTCCGGCTACTTCAAGATGCGCGCGACGAAGGTCGGCGACGACACGGCGCTCTCCCAGATCGTGCGCCTTGTGGACGAGGCCACCAGCTCCAAAGCACCCATCGCCAAGCTTGCCGACAAGGTGAGCGGCGTATTCGTCCCCGTGGTCATCGCCATCGCCGTTATTGCAGCGCTCGCGTGGCTTCTGACGGGGCACAGCGTGGAGTTTTCGCTCTCCGTCGGCATTTCCGTGCTCGTCATCAGCTGTCCCTGCGCGCTCGGCCTTGCGACCCCGACGGCCATCATGGTCGGCACGGGGCGCGGCGCGGCGAACGGCATTCTCATCAAGTCCGCCGAGGCGCTGGAAACGGCGCACAGCGTCAATACGGTCGTGCTCGACAAGACCGGCACCATCACGCAGGGAAAGCCCGTCGTCACCGACGTTCTGACCCTTGGCACAGGGCGGGACGAGCTTCTCACCGTTGCCGCCTCGCTTGAAAAGCGCTCCGAGCACCCGCTCGCCGAGGCCATCGCGGCGGAGGCGGAGAAGGCGCGGCTCACGCTTCTGCCCGTCGAGCACTTTGAGCAGATCCCCGGTCAGGGCCTCCGCGCCGCGGTGGATGGCAGGGACTGTCTTGCGGGCAACCGTCGCATGATGGAGGCGAACGGCATTTCTGGCGATCCCCTCTTTTCGCGCGGCGAAGCGCTCGCCAAGGACGGCAAAACGCCGCTCTACTTTGCCCGCGAAGGACGCCTTCTCGGCCTCATCGCCGTGGCGGACGTCGTCAAGCCCACAAGCGCGCAGGCGGTCGCCGAGCTTTCCGGCATGGGCATTGAAGTCGTGATGCTCACAGGCGACAACGAGCGCACCGCCGAGGCCATCCGCCGTCAGGTCGGCGTGGACCGCGTGGTGGCCGAGGTGCTGCCGCAGGACAAGGAACGCGAGATCCGGCGCTTGCAGGAGGGCGGCAAAAAGGTCGCCATGGTCGGCGACGGCATCAATGACGCGCCCGCGCTCGCGCGCGCGGACGTCGGCATCGCCATCGGCGCGGGCACGGACGTTGCCATCGAGTCGGCGGACATCGTGCTGATGCGCAGCGATCTTCTGGACGTTTCCACCGCCGTGCAGCTGAGCCGGGCGGTCATCCGCAACATCAAGCAGAACCTCTTCTGGGCGTTTTTCTACAATGCCATCGGCATCCCCATCGCGGCGGGCGTATTTTACCCCGCCTTCCACCTCAAGATGAACCCGATGCTCGGCGCGCTCGCGATGAGCTTCAGCTCGGTGTTCGTCGTGAGCAACGCGCTGCGCCTGCGCTGGTTCAAGGCAAGGCACGCAGCGCCGCAGGAGCGATCTTCTTCGCCGCACGGCGGAGCGGAGATAGCAAGCAGCGAACAAACAGCAAATGAAGAAAAAGGAGAAACAACCATGGAAAAAGTCATCAGTATTGAAGGCATGGCCTGTATGCACTGCGTCAAGCACGTGCAGGAGGCGCTCGCCGCCGTTCCCGGCGTGCAGGAGGTAACGGTCGACCTCGAGGGCAAGTCCGCGACCGTCAGCGTGGACGGCAGCGTGACGGATGAGGCGCTCAAGGCCGCGGTCGACGGCGCGGGCTACGAGGCCCTCTCCGTCCGCTGAGGCCATGAGAGCCGATCACGACTCCGTGCGCCGCAAGCTCAGGATCGCGCGCGGCCAGCTCGACGGTATTTTGCAGATGATCGACGACGACCGCTACTGCGTGGACATTTCCAACCAGCTTCTTGCCACGCAGTCGCTCCTGAAGAGCGCCAACCGCGAGATCATGCGCGCGCACATCGAAGGCTGCGTGCGCGAGGCCTTGCAGACCGACCACGTCGACCCCAAGCTGGAGGAGGCCTTCCAGCTCTTAGAGCGCATGGCGCAGTCGTAAGCGCAAAAAAGGACGACAGCTTTTTAGCTGTCGTCCTTTTTCCGTCATTCGTTCAGGTCCTCGCGCGCAAGGTGCTTTTCCGCAAGCTGCCGCGCCGTGTGCTCCTGCACGAGCTGGAGCGCCACTGCCGTGAGTGGGATAAAAAACACGATACCCACAAGGCCGAAGAGCTTTCCGCCCAGCAGCGCTGCCAGCAGCGTCCACAGCGGGGCAAGCCCCACGCTGCCGCCGACCACGTGCGGGTAAATGAACTGGTTTTCCACAAACTGCACCGCCTGATAGACGATGAGGCAAAGGAGCGCCTTGTCCGGCTGGGCAAGCAGCGTCAGCAGTACGCCGATCGCGCAGGAGGCCAGCGCGCCGACATAGGGCACAAAGGCGAAGGCCGCCGTCAGCGCGGCTGTCAGGCCCGCATAGGGGATGCCGCAGAGGGTAAAGGCGAGGAAGATCATCGTGCCGAGGATAACGACCTCCACGCACTGGCCCGAGAGGAACTTTGCATAGGTGTCGTGCGTCAGGCGCGCGACGCGGCAGATGCGCTCCGCCCGCTCTTCCTTCAATCCGGCGAAGAGCAGCCGCTTTGCCCCGCGGGCAAGGCTTCGCCGGTCGGTCAGCACATAGAACATGATGACCGCCGCGAAGACGACGTTCATCACCGCCGAGACCGTCGTCCCGGCAATGTCCATCACCGAGCCGATCAGCGCGCCCGCGCCGGTGAGCGCCCGGTCGATCACGGTTTTCCAGTCGAGCGCGGCAATACGCTCGGTGAGCTCGCTCGTATCAACGCCGCGCGCCGAGAGCGATCTCGCCCAGTCGGGCCAGTGCTCCTTCACCAGCGCGCCGATACTGCCGAGCGACGCGGCGAGCTGCGGCAGCGCCAGCACACACAGCAGCACCACCGCCACCACAACGCACAGAACCGTCAGCGCAAGGCTCAGCGCATCGATCGTCTTTTCCTTCGCCTGCGGCATCCGGCGCTTTAGGCGCTTTGCGATGCCCAGCATCGGCACGCTGAGCACAAAGGCCATCAAAAGCCCCGTGATGACGGGCGTGAGGAGCGAAGCGATGCGGCGCAGAAAGAGCGCGACCGCGCCGAGATTCATCAGCGCCGCGTAGAGCGCCACGCCGAAGGCGACGAGCAAAAATTGCTGTTTGAGTTTTTTATCCATGCTGTTTTCGATCCCTTTCGCGCGTCCGCTCTCTTTTACCCTTTGGAGCGCCGGACGGTGCGAATATCCTTTCATAATAATTATAGGGGAGCGGGCGGCGCTTTGCAAGCGCTCTCAAGGCTGTTTTTCATATTCTGCCCCCCTGCTGCGTTTTCCCCGCGCGTTCTTTCCCTCAAATCGCATTTCTCCCCTTGGCGCGGCGGCGATCGTCTGCTATACTGAGAGCAAACGATCACGCTGCTGCGGCGAAGGCGCCGAGCGGCGGAAAGGCAGGAACAGCATGAACCAAAGGGCGAATCATTCAAAGCTTTGCGAGGACCCGCATGATTTTCTCCTGCTGCGCAACCTCTACAGCGCGGCAGTCAAGCAGCTTTCGCTGAAATTTGACATCCTCAACAGCGAGTTCAACGTCCTCTACGCGCGAAACCCCATCCACCACATCGAAGGGCGCGTTAAGTCGCAGGAGAGCATCGTGGCAAAGCTTGAGAAAAAGGGGCTGCCCGTCACCATCGCCTCCGCGCGGGAAAACGTCAACGACATTGCGGGCGTGCGCGTGGTGTGCAGCTACATCGACGATGTCTACCGCGTATCGGAGATGCTCGCGCGGCAGACGGACGTGGAGATCATCAAAAAGCAGGACTATATTCAGACGCCGAACTACAACGGCTACCGCTCGCTGCACATGGACATCCGCGTGCCGGTCTACCTCTCCGACCGCACGGAGTACGTCGTGGCCGAGATCCAGATCCGCACGATCGCGATGGACTTCTGGGCGAGCCTCGAGCACGACATCCGCTACAAGGCGGACAAGTCGAAGCTCCCCGCGGGCATCAACGAAGAAATGTTCACCTGCGCGGACAAGATCGCCGAGATCGACCGCCAGATGCAGGATATGTACCAGCGCATCAAGGCCGCCGAGTCGGCCTCGGCGGAGTAGATCTCCGTTTCCGCGCAAGAAAGCACATATCGGGGTACGAAAAAGCGCGGCTCAGGCCGCGCTTTTTGCTCTTTTCAGCGCAGCGTGCGAAAAAAATCCGACAGCACGGCGCTGCATTCTTCTTTCAAAATGCCGCCCACGAGCGCGGGGCGGAAGGGAAACTGCTCCATGAAAAGGTTCAGCACGCCGCCGCAGGCGCCCATCGCCTCGTCGCGCGCGCCGTAGTAGACGCGCGGGATGCGCGCGTTGACGATGGCCCCGGCGCACATGGGGCAGGGCTCGAGCGTCACATAGAGCGTGCAGCCGTCAAGCCGCCATGACTTTAACGCCTCGTTCGCCTGCGCGATGGCCTCCATCTCGGCGTGGGACGCGGTGCGCTGCAATTCCTCGCGCCGGTTGCGGCCGCTGCCGATGATCTCGCCGTCCTTGACGATGACGCAGCCGACGGGGACCTCCCCCTCCGCCGCGGCCTCGCGCGCAAGGCGCAGCGCTTCGCGCATATATGCTTCATGTTCCATCGTTTCCTCTTCCTCCCTGTTTGAACTGCGGAATAATTGCCCACAATTCCCATACACTGGAAGCATAACGGGACAAGGAGGGCAACAATATGCGAAAGGCCGATCTTTTCCGCCGCGAGATCGCGCGCGATGCGTCGATGCAGGAGCTGTTCAGCGAGCTGAGCGACACGCGCTTTGCGCTCTCGCAGGCCTATGCCCGCTTCAACGCGGTCTGCGAGCCGGAGCTGGTGGATTCCTGCGTGTATGAGATCAACGCGGTGCTCTCGCGCTACAACTACCTGCTGCGGCAGATCAAGGCGCGCGGCGGCACGGCCGAGCAGCGTACCTGCACGGAGGGGGCGGGCGCATGGAGATAGCGGAAAAGGCGCTGCTCGCGGCGCTCGCACTCTTTGCGCTGCTTGCCGTGCTCAAGCTCTTCGCCTCCCCGCTGAAGCTTGCGGGAAGGCTGCTCGTCAACACGCTTTTGGGCTTTGCTCTCTTGGGGCTGCTGCACGCGCTGGGCGTGCTGGCGAAGCTCTCGCTGGGTCTGAACCTCTTCAACGCGCTCGTCATCGCCGTGCTCGGCGCGCCGGGCCTTGCGCTGCTCATTTTGCTGCGGATGATATTTGTTTAGTACATAGCGCGTTTATGCTGCCGGGACCGTCACTTGACGCTCTCGGCAGTTTCCGTATCCCAGCCGTAGAGCGGGTAGCGCTGCATCGCGCCGAAGAGCTTCTGCTTGAGGTCGGGATAGCGCTCCGAGAGCGACTCGATGAGCTCCTTGACCTCCTGCCGGCGCGTTTCGCCGTTGGCGGGGCAGGGATTGTGGACGATGGGCAGCTCCAGCCTGGCAGCGGTTCTGCGCACCTGCTGCTCTTTCACATAGAGCAGCGGGCGGATCTGGTAAACGTCCGTGCGGCTCAAATAGGTGACGGGCTGGAAGCAGCCGATGCGCCCTTCGAAAAGGAGATTCATCAAGAGCGTTTCCACCGCGTCATCATAATGGTGGCCGAGCGCGATCTTTTTGATGCCGTGCTCGTTCATCGCCGTTGAGAGCGCGCCGCGCCGAAGCTTTGCGCACAGCGAGCAGGGATTTTTCTCCTTGCGCTCCAGAAAGACGACCTCGTAGATCGGCACGCTCACGCGGATGTACTCCACGCCGAGCGATTTACAATACGCCGCGACCGCGTCGAAGTTCATGCCCGGCACGCCCGTTTCGACCGTGATGGCCGCGACGCGGAAGGGCTTTTGATAAAACTGTGAGAGCCGCGCAAGCGCGGCGAGCGTAACGAGCGAGTCCTTGCCGCCGGAAACGCCGACGGCGACGGTCTCCCCCGCCTGGATCATGTCATAGTCCGTGACGCAGCGGCGCACGAGCCCTAAAATTTCCTGCATAAGCCTTGCTCCTTGGAAAAAATGAGAGAATTTGATTTTGCGTTTTCAGAAAACGAGAGAAAACGATAGAAAACAAGAGGATTTGCGAGCATTGCCTGCGCTAAATTAAAATGGTGTTGACATTTTCGCGCCGGGATGCTATAAATAGACTCGTTCCGATTTTACCAAGGGGCAATACAAATGTAAAGCACAAGCTTTCATTCATAGATCAATATGGAGGAAACACACCATGTCCACTTTTATGGCGAACAAGGGCAACATCGAGCGTAAGTGGTACGTCATCGATGCTGCCGGCAAGCCCATGGGCAAGACTGCCGTTGTTGCGGCTGACCTGCTCCGTGGCAAGCGCAAAGTCACCTACACCCCGCACGCCGACTGCGGCGACAACGTCATCATCATCAACGCTTCCAAGGCTGTCCTCACCGGCAACAAGATGGAGCAGAAGTACTATCGTACTCACTCCGGCTGGGTCGGCGGTCTGAAGGAGACCAAGTACCGCATCCTCATGCAGGAGAAGCCCGAGCTTGCGATGCGCGTGGCTGTGCGCGGCATGATGCCCCGCAACACCGTGACCAAGGACTCCCTGAAGCGCCTGCACGTTTACGCTGGTGACACCCACGAGCAGCAGGCCCAGAAGCCCGAAGCTTACGAAGTCTAAGGAGGAAGAGAAGAATGTATCAGTCCAAGAAGCCTTATCTGTACGGCACCGGCCGTAGAAAGTCCTCCGTCGCCCGCGTTCACCTCTTCCAGAACGGCACCGGCTCCATCACCATCAACGGCCGCGACATCGACGAGTATTTCGGTCTCGAGACCCTGAAGATGGTCGTCCGTCAGCCTCTCGCCGCTACCGAGGAGCTCGGCAAGGTCGACATCGTTGCCACCGTTGAAGGCGGCGGCGTTTCCGGTCAGGCCGGCGCTCTGCGCCACGGCGTTGCCCGCGCTCTGCTGCTGGTCAACCCCGAGTACCGCACCGTCCTGAAGAAAGCCGGTTTCCTCACGCGCGATCCTCGTATGAAGGAGCGCAAGAAGTACGGTCTGAAGGCCGCCCGTCGCGCTCCGCAGTTCTCCAAGCGCTAAGATTTTTCGTTTCGAGAACAGTTTTACGATCCAATCGATCAAAAGCCCCGGAAAACCGATGGTTTTCCGGGGCTTTTCTTAAAATTTGCCCTATAGATCGGACACACTCGATTTTGAAGCGCCGGCCACTGCATCTGTTTATTCTCAGGCGAGACTATGCGGCCGTGTACCTCAATTATTTAGTGCCGGGGCGCTTTGCAGCGCCCCGGCACCATTGTCCCAAACGATTCAATTCATTTTCAACCGCGCTGTCTCAGTCCGCAGAGAATCTCCCTTCCCATGCCAATGTAAAGGGCTCGCAGGAGTTCCGTCTCACCCAGAATACCCTCACGCAGACATCTCCCGCATACCGGCTGCGGTCTATCACAAAGTCCGCCTTCGACTGTGCGGAGGCCTCCGTCCGGAGCGAACGTGTCTGAACCGTCAGCAGCTTACCGTCTCCTGTGTAAACAGCAGCGAACACCGTGCTTTCAAGCGGCGGTTCCTGCTCGTTTTTGACCAGAACATCCAGCTTGATGGAATTATCGCTCACGGACGGGCATACCTGTAACGGGAGAAGGCCGCCAAAGACGATCCTGTCGCCATTATTTGCAAGCTCTCGCTCGGCACTGCCGGTGACCGCTTCGATGCTCAGTGCATGCATCGTGTCGGGGTCGTTCAGAAACAGCAGATCTGCCGGAAGCTGGAAAACATACTCAGCCGTATCGCCGGGATGAATCGTTCCGATCGCTTCCGTATGCAGCAGCTCACCCTCCAGATTGGAGCGGTAGATCGCCAAGCTGACATTTTCTGCGTCCGCATATCCCTGATTGCTGACGGTAATCCGTACTGTCGCGCCGTTTCCGAGTACCTCCGGCGCATAAGCGGTTGCAACAAGATCCGCAAGGCCGAAGACTGTGCTCGCCGTATTATTTGCAGTGCTGGCTTCCACCACCGTTTCATAGTGCGGCGTCACCGTCAGGTCAGCCCGATGATTGCGAATATCTGAGGGCAACCGGTAATCCGCCGTCAAAACTGCACTTTCCCCAGCACTCAAACTGCACAAGATTTCCTGCTGCTGTCCGCCAATGTTCACACCGATCGCCGCCAGCGTTTCCCTGCTGTTGTTTGTCACCTCAAAGGACACCGGAACAACCTCGCCGGGAGCCACCAGCGAATCATCATAGGTCAGCCAATCCGACACAACCAGATCGGCATAGCGGCAATCGTCAACCACGACCAGTCTGGCGGATGTGTTGTCGTAGACTTCCTCCGCACCGATGTTCACATCCACAAGGTTCAGGGCTGCAACAATTTCCCCGCTCTCATCCAGCACGGCGGAATAGGAGCGAATATATTGCTCAAACCCGGTCAGCTGCACCCATTTGCCCCAGCTGCCGCTGCCCGCGTCGTAATAGCTGCCGTACAGCTCGCAGGTAAAGCCGGTAGGAACAAGCGTCAGCGCAACCGTCTGCGTTTCAGACGAGATGATCTCGTAGTTCGTCAGCCCATCCAAGCCCGTAGGGACGCCGTCGCAATAGAGTGCAGTATCCCGAAGCTCATAGAGCCTTCCGTCGATCCATCTTGCTTCGCAATTCGCGCCATCTATCATGTTGACCTCGCCATTCTCCTTGCGCAGATAGGTCAATATACGATCTCCGGAAGTAAGGGAGTATGTCGTTTGCAGTCCCTCGCTCCGGTCAACGCCGAGTCCCGTGACAGCGTCAGCGGTGCGTAAGAGCTCCGCATCCGCGTCCCATATGCCGTTTGCGCAGGAGCGTTGATGGATCACATTTTCGCCGCTTGTCAACAGCAGATCGTTTGCAGAATTCTCAAGCCACACAACGGAAACGATTCCCCTGTCTGCCGTAATTGCATAGTCGCTCTCCACAAGCTCGTTACCCGGCTGCGACACAATTTCAGGTGCGGACCAACTCGTTCCGTCAAAGCTCGAGAAGACAAGATCCATGTGCTTCATTGCGCTCTCCGCCGTCATACCGTCCAGCGCCGTGTCCGCTCGCATCCAGACCATATAGACCATGTTCCCATCCCGGCACAAAACGGGATGATCGTTATATGTGCCGCTTTCGTGGACAATCTCGGGATCAGACCACGCACCGCCGGAATACAGGCTGTAGTGGATGGATGTACGGTCACCGTCCGTCTTTCCCCCGCTGTCGCCCACCCAGACCATCAGCATCCTGCCGTCAGACAAATGCATCAGGGTCGGCTCCGCAAAGGGGTATTCCACCTTTGAGAAAGAATAGTCGTCGGTAATGGACATGAGTGAGATCGCATTCAGATATTCGCGTGTCACGGGCTTTGCCGAAGCAAGATAGTCTTCCATTGTCATCTGTGCAGGGATCATCGCAGTTCTCATTATCTCAAGCCTTGGATACAGGCCCAGCTTGAACAGCTCTTTTTTGTAAGAATCTCCATTCTCAAGCAACCAGGCTTTCAGCTTCCATGAGAAATACAGGTTTCCTGTCATGTCTACAGAAAACGGATCTGTACCGACCAAAGTACCCATCGGCCGGACGTGTGCGCCGAGCTCTCCATCGAAGCCGCCCTCGATATAGGCCTGGAAGTTTCCGGTATTTTTGCCCAGTCCAACGCCGATGGCTGTCCCAATCGCAGCGTCAAACGCCGGATCAAAAACGACCCCGTCGTCATTGGCGACAAGCCGTATCTTTCCTTCCGCCGACACATCAAAGTGCAGGGTCACATAGGCGGCCGGGAACGAGGGAATTCGACCGTTCTGCGTAGTTTTCACGCTAACTGCAAGGATAGCGCCGCCTTCCGAGGGCTTCAATTTTCCCGTCTCATAGGATAATTCCAAATAACCGCAGATTTTTCCCTCCGCTTTTACGATCATATCCATCTCAAACGCTTGAAGCTCATCATAGACATCTTGGAACTTGCTGCGAAACCTCGGGCTATTCGTATGCGCGAGATCTCCGGCCGACATCTTATACAGGCTCTTTGCATCTGTGTATGCTTTCCAGAAGTCACAGTCTTCTACATTATCTTCGCCCGAGTTTGGATCGCCGACAATAGTAGTTGTTCCCTTGATCGGCTTATAGCCAATCAATACCTGTACCGTCTTTTTTTCATAGTCGGCTTTCACTTGCACTGTAGCCTTATTCTTGAAATCAATGTTCAGCTTAGATTCAAGTTCAAAAAGGTAAAACGTTTCTCCGGCAATCGTAATGCTGGGCCCGCGCAGTTTATCCATGTCGGAGGTGATTTCAGGCAGCAGGTTCTCCATATCCACCTGAGATAACGCAGCATCCAAAATCTGTGCTTCATCAGAAGAATTGACCGGAACCTTCAAATATTCATTCAAATCTTTTACATTATAATGCATCGTCGCATTCATTAGGCTCTCATTAAAATCCGTGTCTACAATACTCGTCCATCGTGCCTCAGTGCCGCCATAATAAACATCTGTCAGGCTGTGGCAATCATAGAAAGCTGCGCGTTCAATTCTCGTCACGCTGTTTGGGATTGCAATACTCCTTAGATTGCTGCAGCCATTGAAGGCAGACTCTTCGATATTCTTCACACTGCCTGGAATAAGAACACTCGTCAGACTGGTGCACGACCCAAATACATAATGTTCGATGCTCGCCAAGCCGTTTGGAATGGCAATGCTCGCCAAGCTGCTGCAATCCGAGAATGCAAACTGACCAATATTGGTCACACCATTCGGAATTGCAACGCTCGTCAGGCCACTGCAATCATAGAATGCATAATTGCTGATGCTCATCACACTATCCGGGATTGTAATGCTCACCAGATTCTTGCAACCGGAGAACGCTTCGCTCCCTATAAACCGTGTCTTCGGATGAATGTTGAATTCTGACATTGATTTATCGATAGCTAAGTCAAGGTACAGATACTGGTTATCTGTATTTCCAAGATATCCTGCATTTTCGTGCAAATTATGTCGTAAATTACCGCACCCTGCAAACGCACCATTGCCGATTCTGCTCACACTGTTCGGGATCGCAATGCTTGTCAGGCTCTCGCAACTAGAGAACGCACCATAGCCGATGCTGGTCACGCCGTTCGGGATTGCAAGGCTTGTCAGGCTGCTGCAATTATAGAATGCCCAATCGCCGATGCTGGTCACGCTGTTCGGAATCGTAATGCTTGTCAGGCTGCTGCAATCATAGAACGCATCAGCGCCGATGCTGGTCACGCTGTTCGGGATCGCAATGCTCGTCAGGCTCTCGCAACTAAAGAACGCACCATAGCCGATGCTGGTCACGCCGTTCGGAATCGCAATGCTTGTCAGGCTGCTGCAATCATAGAACGCTTCATCGCCGATGCTGGTCACGCCGTTCGGAATTGCAATGCTCGTCAGTCTACTGCAACCATGGAATGCAAGATCGCCGATGCTGGTCACGCCGTTCGGGATCGCAATGCTTGTCAGGCTGCTGCAATCCGAGAATGCACTATCGCCGATGCTGGTCACGCTGTTCGGAATCGCAATGCTCGTCAGTCTGCTGCAACGAATGAATGCAACACGGCCGATGCTTGTTACACCACTATTGACTTTGACCGTCTTGATGCTCGCACGCTTTTCATACCAAGGCAGGACATAGTCGCTGTTTACCATCCGCCCCGCGCCGCTGATCGTCAGCGCCCCCTCGTCATCCAACGTCCACGTCAGGTTCGTGCCATCGCCCTCACCGCCGCAGTAGCCGGAATCCACGATGCTCGCCGCGTTCACCGGCGCTGTCAATGCGCATCCCAAAAGCAGCAGGCAAAGGCCTGTCAGCAGCTTTGCACGCCAACATTTCTTGATTCTCGCTCCCATACTTCTCCTCCTATTCCGGCGCGCTTGCTCACACACCAGCAACGCAGCGCCAACGATTACAACTATTATAACAACTACAATTTATTCGTCAATGCTTTTTATGCAAATCGGGCGGCCTGCCGCTGCCGTGCCTGATGGGCCGGCCGCTGTTTTCTGCCCGCGCTTCATTGAGGCGCTTGGCTCGCCGCGCCCGCATTCGCAAACAGCGCCTGCGCCGAAGACGGCGCAGGCGCTGTTTCTACAGCCTGATCGATTCGGGGAAGGCTTCTTTTCTCAGGATGCCCCACATCTTGTCGATATAGGAAAGCGTATAAAAATTCTCATAATGGTGGTAGAAAAACGCACCCTTGAGCGTCATTTCATATGTGCCGCTGCACTCCGTCACAAAGCCGAGGCGCTTTGCAAGCCAAAGCTCCGGCCCGTACATCTTCTTGAGCGGCACGCCGAAGAAGGCTTCAAAGTCAGCGGCGTTCACCCTTGTGCTGTACGCCGTCCAGAACAGCCAGTAGATCATCCGCTGCCGCCTCGTAAAGCGGAGCGTCAGCGAAGTTGCAAGCCTGCCCGAGCCGATCCTCTCGCAGTAGGAATCCACATCAAAGGTGTTGATCTTGAACTGCTCTTTAAATAGGCTCGTGGCCGAGCAGCCAAAGCCGAGGAAGTTGTCCCGGGTCATGGACGAGTAGCTCGCGTCCGGCTCGTTCGAGAAGGTCCAGATAGAGCTGCGCGGATAGCCCCGGCTCATGCAGTAGCGCGTGATGGCATCCAGCAGCGCCCGTTTTTCTCTTTTGGGCATCGCCGCAACGGGGCTGTCCGTAAAAGTAAAGTCGATAAAGGGATAGATGGCGACATGATTCGCCCCCAGCGAGAAGGCCGCGTCAATGTCGGCGCGCAGGTCCTCGCAGGTCTGCCCCGGCAGGGCAAAGATGAAGTCCATCGAGACTGTCTCGAAGGGGACTGCCGCGAGAGCCGCCGCCATCGCCGCGGTATCGACCGTCTTCCTGCCGAGGAGCTTCTGATACTTATCCGAAAAGGACTGGATGCCGATGCTGATCTTCGTCACGCCCGCATCCTTCAGCGTTTGCAGCACCTCGACCGTCACATTGTCGGGGTGCAACTCAAGACCGATCCCCTCGGTGATGATGAAGTGCTCGCCGAGCGCGTCTATGATCTCTTTGATGCGATCCGCCGCAAGCGCGGGCGTTCCGCCGCCGAAATACAGGCTCGTTGCCCGCTTTCGCCCCGGATGCTGCCCGCCGACAAGATGTATTTCCCGAATCAAAGAATCGATATACCGCTCGCATAACTCTTCGGAATAGCGCACCTTGCAGTAGGGGCAGAAGTTGCAGATGCTCTTGCAGAATGGGATATGGACATACAGCCCCAGGCTCTCGCACTCCGCAAACGGCAGCAGCTGGTCGTATTCACTTTTGAAGGTGAAGGGCCGCACGCTCCGCGTGAGCCACATCCTCGTTAAGCTCGTAAAGAAGTGCATGGTTTGCTCCTAAATGTATTTTAAGTAGGTGCGGAGCATCTCGAAGATGATCTTGGGATTGCCGCGGAACAAAAGCGTATATTCCGCAACAAAGAAGTATCCGCACTGCTCGCAGAGGCCGGGCACATCGATGCAGCGCCCGCAGGTGGATATCTTCCCGTCCTCTATCACAACGCACTGGTGGCAGGGCGTCGGGAAGCGGTTCTCGATGAGATAGGGAAAGGCGCTTTTCAGGTTAAAGACCGGTGCGCCCTCTTTCATCATCTGCGCGATCACGTCGCAGCAGGCGGCCTTTTCCTCTTTGCGCAAGGCTAGCTCCTTTGTGTCGGGGTACGGCGTATGAAAATTGAAGGATACGGCACGCACATTTTTCGTGTCGCGCGCGGCGATGCACACATCGCGCACATGGTCCTTGTTGATCTGGTTGATCGCCATGTAGAGGCAGATATTGTCCGCGCTCGCGCTCACGATGTTCTGCATGATGGTGTCGTAGGTATCGCCGCGGATCGCATTGTGGCGCTCCCTGTCGCCGTCCAGACTCAAAAGGATGAGGTCTGCTTCCGGGAGATCGATGGGGAGCGTGCCGTTCGTCACGACATTCACGATGAGAAAGCCCATGGCCTTCGCCTCGATGACCAGCGCTCTCAGCGTGCGCTCGCCGTCGCGCCAGAGGAAGGTCTCGCCGCCGCAGAAGAAGAGGATGCGCACGCCCATGTCGTAGAGCTGCTGCATCTCCCGGCGGATCTTATGATAGGGGTGGACGATCGCCGTGATGTTGTTGACCGAGCAGTGCTTGCAGTGCAGGTTGCATTTGTCGGTCAGAATCACCGTCCCGAGGATCGGCTCTTTTTTTCGCAGCAGGATCGTTTTTGCGCCGAAGGCGGCAAAGTGCAGAAACGAGGATGGCTTCATTGGTTTTCCTCCGTAAATATTATTGCGTGAGCGCTTCCTCGCCGCGGTGCAGCGCATTCCAGTCGTCGATGAACTCGTCCGTGCTCCAGTCGATGTCGTCATTCTCGGGATGCTCGATGCAGCCGTCGGACGCGGCAATGATCTTCCCCGCCTCTTCGCGCGGCAGGGACGAAAGGTAGCGCACGCGGATCTCGTCGATCAGCTCCCAGTAGGCGGCGCGGGCAAAGGAATCGAGGTCTGCGGGCCTGATCCCGAGAAGGCCGGCGATCGCCTCCTGCTCGCGCGCGTCGCAGCGGTCCTGCATGGCTTCGAAAATATCGTCCGCGTCGCCGCCGTACCGGCGAAGCAGGCCGATGAGGTTCGACTCGGGGAAAAGCTCCGCAAAGCGGGCGGAAACAGTCTTGGTGTTCATATTGCATTCTCCTTGTGGGGGTATGGTACTTTCTATCAGTTTCACACAACGGGGCAGAAAAGTCAACACGGACACCGTGGGAATTCTCCCGGCAGCGCCCGTGCCGATCCTGTCATTGTATGTTTTTTAAGGGGAGGCCTGTAACCGTACTTCGGCCTCCCGGAAAAGTTTTCTCGCGCCGCGTGCTGTGCCGCATCATGTTGGCGTCCTCATCCTTGAACCGGGGCAGGCATAACAGATAACAAAAAAGAATAACAGCTTCCCTTCTGCAACGCAAAACGAAGACCGGAAGCAGGCATTTGTCTTTTGGGCAAGCCGCCGGACGCGACGGAAAGCGCGCTCATTCGTCAAACGCGAAGGTCTCCCGCCCGTTCACCGCGTCAAGCGCGAGCTGTGCGCGGGAGAGCTCGTCGGCGGTTTTATCGTAATCAGCCTCCACCGCGGCAATGTCGTAGTTTGCATAGCGGTAGTCGATGATGCCGGACGGCCTGCCGTACTGCTCCTCGACGCGTTCCCTGGGAAGGCGGCTTTTCATCTCGAAAAGCTTATTCTTGCGCCGCGTGAGCTGCGGGATGTAGACCAGCATCTCGTCGATGGTCATCTCGAAGCCGTCGACAATATGCGTCGCATTGAAGCAGTTGATCGCGTGCTTGAGATGGCGGATCTTCTCTTCGAGCGCTGCAAGGCGCGCCTGCGTCTCCGCGTAATCGTAGGCGGGGCGCACGGATTCGGCGTCCTCGCCCATCGCGGCGCGGAAATCGCGGCTGCGTGCTTCCTTGTCGAGCAGCGCGGCATATTCGTCGTTCAGCTTTTTCAAAAGCTTATTCGCCTCAGCGGAGGTGTAGTTCATCGCGGTCCGTCCTTTCTTCTGCGCCGCTTTCCGCGCGCAGTGCTCCGGTTTTTTCTCTCTTCTTCGGCAGTCTCCCGCCGCAATTTCAAGCCCCTCTCAGCACTCCACGGCGACCTTGATGACGCCGTCGCGCTTGTTTTCGAAAAGCTCGTAGGCCTCTTCGATTTTGTTGAGGGGATAGGTATGGGTGATGAGCGGCTCCGTGTCGAGCTTGCCCTCGGCGATCAGTCTCAGCGTTTCCTCGCAGTTGCAGCCGTCCACGCCGCCGGTCTTGAAGGTGAGATTCTTGCCGTACATATCGGGCAGCGGCAGGGTCTGCGCCTTGTCGTAAAGCGCGACCACCGTCACAATGGCGTTCGGTCTTGCGCACTCCCACGCAAGGCGGAACGTCTCCTCCGCGCCCGCGACCTCGAGCACCACGTCCGCGCCGCCGTGGTCGCTCACTGCGCGGACATAGTCCGCGCAGTCCTCCGGCGACACGGTCAGCACCTCGGGGTAATGCTCGCGGAGGAAGCGCACGCGGCTTTCGTCCCTTTCGCACACGATGATGCGCCTGGGCTTTTTCAGCATCACGCAGAGCAGGGTGCAGATGCCCGTCGGCCCCGCACCGAGGATGAGCACGGTGTCCTCCGGCGTGATCTCGGAGATGCGCGCCGCCCAGAAGCCGGTGGCGAGCACATCGCCCACCAGCAGTGCCTGCCGGTCGGTCACGCCGTCGGGGATCTTATTCAGTCCCTGATCGGCGAAGGGTACGCGCACATACTCCGCCTGTCCGCCGTCGATGCGGCAGCCGAGCGCCCAGCCGCCGTTTTCATCGGTGCAGTTGTTGACATAGCCCTTCTTGCAGAAAAAACACTCCCCGCAGAAGGTCTCCACGTTGACCGTTACGCGGTCGCCCGGCTTCACGTTCTTTACCGCGCTGCCGGTCTCTTCCACAATGCCGACCATCTCGTGCCCCACGGTGATGCCCGGCACGGCGCGCGAAACGCTCCCGTGCTTGATGTGCAGATCACTCGAGCAGATGCTCGCAAGCGTCACCTTCACGATGGCGTCCCGCTCGTGCTGAAGCACCGGCTTCGGCTTCTCTCTCAGTTCAAATGTTCCCTTTGCGACATATGTGTAAGTCAGCATGATCGGCTCCATCTCTTTCTCAATGTTCTCTTTTCCGCTCATTTTCGGCTTTTTGTCGAAATAAGCGCTCTCCCGGTCTTTCTCAGCCGCTCAGCTCCCGTATCTCGGTCTGAATGAGCTTGCCCGCTGCCGCGGCGAGCTGATCCATGCGGCGGATACGGGCAAGGTCGCGGCCGTAGATGGCATTCGCGGCGGGAACGCTCGCGTTCTCGCCCATGAAGACGGCGGCGACGCGCACGCCCTTTTCGCGCAGCGCGCGTACCTCCCCGGCGGTATCGTCGATGCCGGCCTGCCCGTCGTATTCCCGGCTGAGGGGGATCTTGCCGCTCGGCAGGATCTTGTGGCTGTCGTCCGGGCTTGCATCGGTCAGCAGGATGAGCAGGTGCTTGTCCGCGGGCGCGGACTGCATCAGCTCCCCCGCCGCGCGCAAGGCAAGGCCGTCGCGGTTCCATCCGGCGGCAAAGTAGTCAAAAACCCGGCGCTCGCCGTTCTTGTCGCCGAAATCCTTCAAAATGCGCAGCACCGTGTAGCCGCGCAGACTGCAAAAGCTCGTCACGCGCACAGGAATGCCGCAGGAGGCGAGGCTCTTTGCAAGGATGTAGCCCTGAATGGCGATCGTTTCCTGACAGTGCAGGCGCGAAGCCGAGCCGTCGAGCATCACATCGACCGTGAAGCCGGGGCGCGGCTCTTCGTCGCTGCGCAGGAATACGCGCCCGTCGCGCAGCACCGGCTCGCGCCAGACGCGCGTGCCGTCCAGGCGCCCCTGCCGGGCCGTCACGTCCGAGGGCTGCTGGTGGATGAGCATACAGTTTCGGATCTGCTCCGTCAGGCGCAGCAGCGCGTTCTCATAGAGCGCGTTGTCGCGCGAGAAGGCCGCGCGGTTGCGCTTGGCCTGCTCTGCCGCCTGTTCAAAGAGACGCTTCGTGTCGGCGCTCATGGGCTGGTCCGGCGCGTTCTCTCCCTTGGTGAACCACAGGTGGCAGCCGAGGTGGCTGCCGGTGCAGAGCTGCTGCTCGATGCGCGCAAGGCGCTGGGGCGAATAGATGCTGCGGCCGAAGCAGCGCTCGATATAGTCGCGGTCCTGCCCCTCTCGCTCGTTGGAGCGCAGGTGCGATCTCAGCGCGTTCGATGCGCGCACCATGCCGTTTTCGCCCGCCGCGGCAGAGCGGCCGATCGTCAGATCGTCCGTGCGGACGATCTCCGTCGGCAAAAGCTTTGTGAGCAGCGGCGCCCACCTGTCGCCAAAGTGCAGGCGGAATGGCTCTTTTTTGTGCACGCTTCCGTCGAATTGCAGATACTTTTCAAAGGCCGCGAGCACTGCGGCCTCTATCTCGTCCCCGCTCATCGCGCCATGGCAGGCAAGCGCCGCCGAAAGGCCCTTTTCCCACGGTGCGAGCAGCGGCGGTTTTTGTGAAAGCACCGCCTTCCATCGCGCGGACTGGAGCGCGTAGACGAGCTGATTCTTGTCCATCCACTCCTGACGAGAGAGCTGGTATTCGGATGCAAAAAACTCCGCGGCGTGCGCGCGCCGCAGCTCTGCGAGCACGGGCCGGTCGGGGAGCTCCTTTTCATACACGGCGTTTTCGAGCGCCAGCCACGCAAGATCGTCAAAGGCCGCCTGCCGCACATCGCCCGTCCAGCGCGCAAAAAGGCGGCGCGGCATCTCATCGCCGAGCCACTTGTGCACAAGGCCGATGACGCAGTTCATGTAAAAGTCCGGTTTGCCGTCCGCTTTGAGCGCCAGAAACTGCGGCTCAAAGGTATAGTCCCCGCACGCCGTCCATACGAGGTTGATCGCCCGCCGCTGCTGGGCGGAATAGCCTGCCGTTTCCATATCAGTCCGTAAAGAGGCGGCTTCTGTCGAGCTTTGCGGGGATGCGCGCGGCGATCACGTCGCGGATGAGCCCCTGCTCGTAAGCGTCGAAGGCCTTGTTCGTAATGCCCATGTCGAGCGCCATGCCCGCGCTCACGCCGCGCCGGATCAGGCGCAGCGCGTCGAGAAGGCCGCGCAGATCCAGCGCCTTTTCCGATATCTCCGCGTTCTCGCACTTTTTTTGCAGGTCAAGGAAGAGCTGCACGAACTGCCCGCGGTATTTTTTCTCGAGCGCCGGGAACTCATCGCCGAGCAGCCGGGCAAGGCCGTCTTCGTCGATCGGCGGCATCTGGATGACGACAAAGCGCGAGGTCAGCGCCTCGTTCAGCTCGCGCGTGCCCGCGTAGCCGTAGTTCATCGTGCCGATGAAGCGCGCGGCGGGGTCGACCTCCACGCGCTCGTAGCCGGGCACGTCGATGGCACGGCGAAAGTCGAGCGTCGCGTGCAGCACGGCCAGCGCCTCGTTTTTCGCCATGTTGATCTCGTCGAGCACGCCGAAGCCGCCATTCTTCGCGCAGAGGTACACCGGCCCCGGACGGAAGCAGACCTCGCCGCCTTCAAAGGTGTCCATGCCGATGAGGCTCGCCGCGTCCATGTTGACATGGAACGACACATCCCACGCAGGGCGCGCGAAGGCCTGCGCGAGATTTTCTGCCAGCACGTTCTTGCCCGTCGCCTTGCTGCCTGCAAGCAGCAGGTTTTCTCCGCACAAAATGGCGGCGGCGGCCGCCTCCCACACGTCCTTCCCGTAATAATGATAGCGCGGCTGCGGCACACGGCCTTGCAGCTCCGGCGGCGCGGGATACTGCGCGCGGAAGGCCTGAATGCCGTCCAAAAGCTCGGCGCTGAGCCCCTCCTGCTTTAAAAAATCCAACAATTTCGATCACTCTTTTCGCTTGCGTGCCTCGCACGCCCTTTTTTCGCCCTCATCATAGCACGGGAAATCGAGTTTTCAAGCCCTTTTTTGGAAATTTTTCGAGCGCTTGACGCCGCAGTGTGTCTTTCCCTTTTTATGTCTCGTCCGCGAGATACTGCATCGCGCCGCAGGCGAGCAGCGCGCTGCCGCGCGGCAGGATATCCTCGTTGAAAACAACGCTCTCGTTGTGCATGGGCTTTCCGTAGCGCGCGTCCTCCTGCGCCGTGCCCGCGCCCAGCAGCAGATATGCGCACGGCAGCTCGTAGGTGTAGGAGGCAAAGTCCTCCGAGCCCATGCCGCCCTCGCTCAGTCGATAGACGTTTCTCTCGCCGAAGAGCGCCTCCGCGCACCGCGCCATCCGCTCGGTGAGCGCCGCGTCATTTTGAAGCGGCGGCGCGCTTGCAAGCTCTTCAACGACCGCGCCGCCGCGGAAGGCCTTCGCCGTCGCCTCCGCGATCTCTCCGATGCGGCGCAGGATCTGCGCCGTCACATCGCGGTCAAACGTGCGGATGGTTCCCTCCATCACCGCCTCCTGCGGGATGATGTTGGGTGCCTGCCCTGCGCTGAAGCGGCCAAAAGTCACGATGGCGGGCGTCTTCGCGTTCAGCTCGCGCGCCGTGATCTCCTGAAGGGCAAGGTAGATGTGCGCAGAGATGTTGATCGGGTCAACGCCCGTTTCCGGCATTGCCCCATGGCAGCCGACGCCGGAAACCGTGATGCGAAACAGCGTGCAGCCCGCCATGAACGTCCCCTTACCGCACAGCACAAGGCCCGACGGCGTGCCGGAATTCACGTGCAGCGCCAGCGCCGCGCCCGGCCTCGGCGCATCCAGAACGCCCGCTTTGAGCATGGCCTTCGCGCCTGTGAAGCCCTCCTCGTCCGGCTGGAAGACGAGCTTCACCGTACCGTTCAGCTCCGATCGGTGCGCGCGCAGCAGCTCCGCCGCGCCCAGCAGCATGGCCGCGTGCATATCGTGCCCGCAGGCGTGCATATTTCCGTTTTCCGAGCGAAAGGCAAGCTCGGTCTTTTCTTTCACCCTGAGCGCATCCATGTCCGCGCGCAGCAGCACGCAGCGCCCCGTGTCTCTTCCCGTGATCTCCGCGACCACGCCGCCGCCAAGCTCGCGCGGCGCATAGCCCATCTCGCGCAGGCGCTGCGAGACAAATCGCACCGTCTGCGGCAGTTCCGCTCCCACCTCCGGCGCGCGGTGCATCGTCCGCCGGTCAGAGAGGATCGCCTCCCTGTGCGCCATGCTCTCTTGCAGTAATTTCGTTGCATCCATGGTAACATTCCTTCTTTCCTATCGCTGTGCGGCCTGTTTCTTTTCCCTTCTCCGTGCCATCGCGTGCCGCACAAGCTCGCAAAGCGGCAGGAGATACAGATAGCACGCCAGCGCAATGCTCGCCGTCGGCGCGCCGACGGTCGAAAGCGGCGTTGCCCCCGCGATCGACCACGGGATGAGCGGCGCGACGAGCACGGCGCTGTTTTCAAGGTTGATGGCAAACGCCTCGCCGTCCTTTTGTGACGGCGCGCAGAGCTGATGCGTCAGGATGATCGTCAGCGTCTGGTTGCAGGCGACAAGCCCCGCGAGCAGCGCCGTCAAAAGCATCGAGGCATAGGGCGAGGTGCGCTCGCTGAGCGCCGTGATGCGCTCGCAAAGGCGGTCGAGCAGTCCTGTTTCGCGGAAGATGCCGGAATAGGCCGACGAGATCATCACGATCAGCGACACGCGCAGCATCGAGAGGATTCCTCCGCCGTTGAGCATCGCGCCCACCGCCGCGTCCGACGCCGTGTAACCGAAGAGCGCCGTTCTAAGGAGCGCCGGTGCGTCCATGCGCCGCAGGAATACGCACAGCAGCACGGAAGCGAGGATGCTCGCCGCCATCGCCCGCTTGACCTTCACGCGGAAAATTGACAGCAGCAGAATGAGCACCGCCGGCAGGCACATAATAGGAAGGAGCGTCATCTCCCGGCCGTAGACCGGCCACAGGTCGGCCCTTGCGCCGCCATCGCCGCACGAAAGGCCCAGCGCAAGGTAAACAGCGCAGCTCAAAAGGAAGGGAGCGAGCCCCGTTTTGACCATGCGGCGGATGTTGTCGTAGATGTCCGTCGCCGTCAGCTCGCTCACAAGCAGCGCGCTCGTTGAAACCGGCGAGCAGCGGTCGCCGAAGTAGACGCCCGAGAGCATCGCCCCGCCCAGCAGCAGTGGGTCCATCCCCATCGACACGCCAACGCTCACGCAGATGGTGCCCATCGTCGCCGCTGTGCCGAAGGCCGTGCCCGTCAGCACGGACACGCCGCAGTTTAAAAGGAAGGTCATCAGCAGCAGTATTTTCGGCCGGATGAGATCCACCGCGCAGCAGATGATAAGCGGCAGCGCGCCGCAGGCGCGCCAGAAGGCCGTGAGCACGCCGATGAGCTGGAAGACGAGCAGCACGCTTCCCGACGTTTTCACGCCCGCGCCGATCATCTTCCCCAGCGCCCGCCACGAATAACCCTGCCTTTTGCCATAGAAAGCGAAGATCGCCAGCCCCGCCATGAGCGCGTAGAGGATGTTCCCTCCCAGCACAAGGCAAACGAGCAGCGATGCGCAGAATGCTCCGATCGTGATCATATCCGCTCTCCCCTCCGTTCTTTGCCGTATTATACCACGCCGCCCCCTTTCTGAAAAGCGTCAAGCGCAGGATGTGCTTTTTCGGCGCGATTTTACATGGATTTTACAATTCTCCTCTTGTGGATTTGACAAACAGGACTTATTCTTTATTATGGTCAAGAATGAATGTGAAAAAGGAAAAGAAAAGATATGGATATCTTCAATGTACTGACGATGATCGGCGGGCTTTCGCTCTTTCTCTTCGGCATGAACCTCATGGGTCAGGCGCTCGAGCGCCGTGCGGGCGATAAGCTCCGCTCCCTGCTCGACCGGATGACGAGCGGCGTATTTGCAGGCTTCCTCACGGGCCTTTGCATCACCGCCATCATCCAGAGCTCCTCCGCCACCACCGTTATGGTGGTCGGCTTCGTTAACTCCGGCCTCATGACGCTGCGCCAGGCGATCAACGTCATCATGGGCGCGAACGTCGGCACGACGGTCACGGCATGGCTTTTGAGTCTCAGCGGCATCGACTCGGGCAACCTCTGGGTGCAGCTTTTAAAGCCCAGCTCCTTCACGCCCGTCCTTGCCCTCATCGGCATCATCAACTATATGTTCTGCCGCAGCAGCAAGAAGAAGGACACCGGCATGATCCTGCTCGGCTTTGCAACGCTCATGTTCGGCATGGAGACGATGAGCGGCGCGGTCGCGGGTCTCAAGGATGTGCCCGCCTTTACAAATCTTTTCATTGCCTTTAAAAACCCCGTCCTCGGCGTGCTCGCCGGCGCGATCCTCACCGCCGTCATCCAGTCGAGCTCGGCGTCCGTCGGTATTTTGCAGGCGCTCGCCGTCACCGGCTCTGTGAGCTACGCCGCGGCCATCCCCATCATCATGGGCCAGAACATCGGCACCACCGTCACGGCCATGATCTCCTCGATCGGCACGAACAAGAACGCCAAGCGCGCCGCCGTTGTGCATCTTCTCTTCAATGTCATCGGCGTTGTGGTGCTGCTCACGCTCTTTTGCATCGTGCGCGCGGCGCTCGCCCCCGCGCTTTTGAATGAATCCGCCACGATGTACGGCATCGCCGTCGCGCACTCGGCGTTCAACCTCCTCTGCACGGCGATCCTCCTGCCCGCGGGCAGCCTTCTTGAAAAGCTTGCCTGCCGCATCGTGCCCGATGATGCGCGCGTTGAGGTCGTCACCGAGCTTGACGAGCGCCTGCTGCCCACGCCCTCGCTTGCCCTGCGCCAGAGCCGCGCCGTCGCCTGCGAGATGGCCGAGTGCTCCGTGCGCGCGCTGAACAACGCCCTCACTGCGCTCAGCGCCAACACGCCGGAGCTCGCCCAGAGCATCCGCGACGACGAGGAGCGCTGCGACCACTATGAGGACATCCTCGGCACCTATCTTGTCAAGCTCAGTTCCCAGAAGCTGGGCCGCGCCGAGAGCGAGGAATCGACCGAGCTTTTGAAGACCATCGGCGACTTTGAACGCATCTCCGACCACGCTGTCAACATCCTCTCCTCCGCCGAGGAGATGACGCGCAAGGGCCTCACCTTCTCCGCCAGCGCGAAAAATGAGCTCATCACCGTCACCTCCGCCATCCGCGAGATCCTCTCGCTCGCGCTCAAGGCCTTTGAGCGCCGCGACACCGGCATCGCCTCGCAGGTAGAGCCTCTCGAGCAGGTCATCGACACGCTCAAAGAGCAGATGCGCACGCGCCACATCCTGAGAATGCAGCAGGGCCAGTGCAGCATCGAGGCAGGCTTCGTCCTCTCTGATCTTCTCACGGACCTGGAGCGCACCTCCGACCACTGCTCCAACATCGCCGGCTGCATCATTGACGCGAGCCGCCACAACCTCAACCTGCACGAGACGCTGCGCGAGGCCAAGGCCGCGGACAGCGGCTTCCAGAGCACCTTCCACTCCTATGCGGAAAAGTATCAGCTCCCCCTCCCCCCCGCCGAACAGACGCTGTGATTTTTTCTTGTCAAGGCTCACATTCTCTGCTATACTATGTAGCCGAAATGTACGTGCGGCGGCAGCGCCGGACGAAGAAAGGAAGATCAACTATGGACGCCATTTATGAGATCGATCTGCAGGACTGCCCCTATTGCCGCGGCACCGGCACGGTCGAGGATGAGCAGGGCTGGTGCGTTTATGTCACCTGCCTCGACTGCGGCGCGCAGACCGCACACGCGAGCTACGAAACGCCCGAGGAGCGTTTGGCCGCCGCGCAGCAGGTCGCGCACCTGTGGAACATCGGCAAGGTCCTCAACCCGGGCGTGGGCGACTGAGCCTGCCGGATATGCAAAAAAAGGACGGAAAGCGCTGCTTTCCGTCCTTTTTGCCGCTCAACCGCCGTTTGAGCGTGCGAAACTCCCTCTCCATTGCGCATTTCCCCGCAATAAGCTATACTGAGCACATCAAGGACGTCCTCACTTTACAGGAAACGGAGTTTTGCCTTTATGAATATTGACATTGGCAGTAAGATCAAAGCGCTGCGTTTATCAAAAAGCATGACGCAGGAGCAGCTGGCAAAAGCCCTCCATGTGAGTGCGCAGGCCGTAAGCAAGTGGGAGATCGGCAGTTCCCTGCCCGATATCCAGCTTCTGCCCACGCTGTCCGTCGCATTGGGGACGAGCATTGATTCGCTTTTTTCCCTCACAGACGAGAGCCGCTTTGCCCGCATCGACAACATGCTCTGGGACAAGAGATTCCTCATGCAGCAGGAATTTGACGAAGAGGAACGCTTTTTGCAGGAAAAGTGCCGCGAGGACGAAACGAGACCGCGCGCGACGCTGCTGCTTGCGCAGCTTTACTGCAAGCGCGCACGGGAATATCATGACCTCGCCTCACCCCTCGCCCGCCAATCGCTCGAGCTGAATCCCGACTGCAAGGAGGCGCACAACGCTATTTTTGACGCCGAAAACGGCGCATATCTTGATTGGAACGCAACGAATCACTACCGCACGATTGACTTCTACAAGAATTTTCTTGCCGCACATCCGGACAATCACAGCGCGCATCTGTGGCTTTTGGACCTTCTCATCGCCGACCGCCGCTGCGCGGAGGCGCGCGAGGTCTTGGATCAGATGCACCGCCTGAAGCCGACGTACAACGACGACTTCTATCTCGGCTGTATCTTCATGCAGGAGGGGCGCATTGATGACGCACTCGCCCAGTGGAAGACCATGTGTGCAAGCTATCCCGACACATGGGAGGTCTACGTCATGCGCGCGAGCGAACTCGCCAAACTCGGATATTACGACGAGGCCATCGCGGATTATGAGAAGACGATGTCGCTCATGCCATCCCCGCGCTTTATCGACCCTGACGAGGCCATTGCGCAGATCTGCGAGATCCGCGGCGACTACGAAATGGCCATCGCCTGCTATGAAAAGGTCATCGAACTCATGCGCACCGACTGGAACGAAATGCAGGGCGAAGCCATCGACGCCCCGCTGAGAAACATCGCACGCCTGCGCGAGAGAATGGCAAACAGCTGACGCTTCCGCAGAAAACCCGCCCCGGCGTTTTTCGCCGGGGCGGGTTTTCCGTTTCAGAGACGTTTTTTCACATATTGAAGCGCCTGCGCACTTCCTCGCGGAGCGACGGGACGCGGCGCACGATGCGCAGCGGGATGATGAGGCCGATGCAGATGACGGCGACCACAAGCGACCACGACGGCTCCCACGCCTGAAGGAAATAGCGGTCCATGCAGTACTCCACGCCGAGGGCGAGCAGCCCCACCGCGCCGATGCACATGGCGAGGGTCGAAATGCGCGACCTTCTCCCGTCGCGCAGGAAAAAGCTCAGCAGGAACACCACGACGCAGGCCCAGAGCAGCATCGGCAGGGCAAGGCCGCGAAACCACCGGCCGCCGTGCAGTGCAACGGAGATGATCCAAACGTAAATGCCGACGGCGGCCACATCCGCCGTCAGGCGGAAGAAGATCGGGATGCCGCGCGCGAGCATCGGCAGGGCAAACCAGATCCACAGCATCACCGCCGCGCCCGCAACATAGAGCGACCAGGGGTGTGCGGTCGCGAGAATGAGATTCAGCAGCCCGCAGCAGAGCGATACCGAGGCGAGCATCGCCGTGAGCAGCAGCGCCGCCGCGCGATGCGAGGCGGGCGGGACTTCGGCGGGCTTGGTCGGAAAATAGCTTGGCGCCGTCTCGTCCGGCTTCCACGCGGGCGTGCCGCAGAGCGGGCAGCGCACCGCATCGGGCGCAAGCTCCACGCCGCAGTTGACACAGTATGACATCAAATTCCTTCTTTCGATCGTTCAGCGGTTGCTCTCCACGCGCACGGGAATGCCCGCGCGCACAAGAAAGCGGAAAAAGTCGCGCTCGGTGTCCGTCTCCGCCTGCGTGCCGGCGAAGGTGATCTCCATGGTGTCGCCGTAGCTGATGGAGGCGCAGTGGCAGCGCGGCACGGTCGCCTGCCCGAGGATGACCTCCGCCCCGCGGATGTGCTCGGCCATCTCCGGCGGCACGGTAAAAGCGCCGGGATTGGTATAGGTGCAGGAATAGGGCCGCACGCCGTGCAAACGGTAGTTGAGCGCCATCACGGGATTTTTGAGCGCGACCGGCACAAGGCGCAGCGCAAAATTCTTCGTAAAGCGGACGTTTCCCGTAAACGCCGCCTGCAATTCCTGACGGTTGATGTGCAGCTTCATAAAATGGCGCACCTGCGAGACGATCTCGGGAAAGGTGTAGTCGCCGAGCGCGGGGTCAATGTACGGGCGCACCGTGGTGATGAAGTTTCGCAGCGTTTCCGACGGGAACCAGCCGCGCAGGTTGATGGGCACGGCCAGCGCCACGGGGCGCAGGCGGTAGGGCTTCTCGCGCTTCTGCTTTTCCAAGATGACATAGATGAGCACGGCGGAGAGATACTCGGTGATGGACGCGCCGTATTTTTTCGCCTCCTCGCGCAGCTTTGAGAGCGGCACGAAGCCCATCGTCACATGGAAGGTGTAGAACGGCTCGGGCGTACCGGTATTCTGATAGGCCTTGGGCTGGCGGTGCAGGCCAAGGGCGTGCCTGCCCGCATAGCGGGCGTAGGCGTCCTCCAGTTCCTCCGCGCGCGGCAGCTCGGAAAGGTCGAGCACGCCGTTCCCCGCCGGGATGTCAAGCCCCGTCTGGCGCAGGTACTCGGCAAGCAGCGTGCGGAAAAAGACGATCGCACCGCCGCCGTCGGAGAGCGCATGGAAGACCTCGAGGGAAATGCGGCTGCGGTAATAGTAAAAGCGCACGAGCCAGCCGTTGTCCTCCTTGAACCGCACGGGCTGGCAGGGGTCGGAAACATCCTCTTTCAAATAAGGGCCCGGCGCGGTGTTCGGCTCAAGGTAGTACCAGAACGCCCCCCTGCGGATGCGCACGGCAAAGCTTGGAAAGCGCGGCATACAGCGGTCGATGGCGCGCTGGAGCGCGGCGGGGTCAACGTCCTTTTCCATCAGAGCGGAAAAACGGTAGATGGCGGAGTATTCCTCCTTTTGCAGCGCGGAATACAAAATGCCCGCGTTGTCGAGCCGGTACCATTTGCTGTTCGGCCTTGCCATTGCTTCACCCCTCCCCTTGCAGCTGCTCATTTGCACCGTATTGTAGCACAAAGCGCCGCGCGCGGCAAGAAAGACGGCGATTTTCCTTTTCTTTTTTACAAAAATATGATACGCTGAAGCAAAACCGGAATTCAGCATCGCAGGAGGCGCCTATGGAATCAAAGCTGCACATCATCCGAAAAAAGAAAAGTGAGGCGGAGCGCTCACGCCTCGACCCGCTGATGCGCGCGCTCAAGGCGCTGCACAGCGCCGGCGCGCCCGAGAGCATGACCGCTGAGGAGCTGGAGCGCCAGCGCCGCAGCCAGGAGGTGCTCGGCAAGCTGACCGCCCCGATGGCGGGCATGGATTATGAAGAATTTGCTCTCTCCGGCATGAGCGCGGCGTGGACGCGCCTCAAAGCGCCCCACGGCAGCCGCCACGCCATTCTCTACTGCCACGGCGGGGGCTACACGAGCGGCAACCTCGGCTATTCGCGCGTGCTGTCCTCCAAGCTCGCCCACGCCACGGGCTACGACGTGCTGAGCTTTGAATACCGCCTCGCGCCCGAGTTCCCCTACCCCGCCGCCGTGGAGGACGCGCTGCGCGCGTGGGACTATCTCATGCTGCAAGGCTATGGCGCGCGCGACATTGTCCTCGCGGGCGACAGCGCGGGCGGCAACCTCGCCCTCGTTCTTTGCAGCCGCTTGAAGGAGGCAGGCCGCAGGCTCCCCGGCGCGCTCATCCTCATGTCCCCGTGGACGGACATGACGATGTCCGGCGCATCGTATGCAGAGCGCGCGGAGATCGACCCGATGCTCACGCCCGAGTACATCGAGGCCGTGCGCCTCGCCTACGCCGCGGGACGGGACTACCGTTCGAGCGATCTCTCCCCCCTCTTTGCGGATTTTGAGGGCTTCCCGCCGACGCTCATTCAGGTCGGCGATCATGAAATTCTGTATTCGGATTCGGAATCGCTCTATCAGGCGATGAAGCGTGCGAACGTCCCCTGCCGCTTGCAGGTGAGCGAGGGGATGTGGCACGTGTTCCAGATGTTCCCGATGCGAAAGGCGGCGGCTGCGATAGAAAATGTCGCGCGCTTCCTGCTGGAACAGTAAGGGGCTTCGCTTTCCCGCGTCATCCCCTCTTTTGGCGTTCCGGCGTTTTTGTATGTTTGAGACGCGGGCGGTTTTCTGTATACTATGGAGAGGATATCTCGCGCCCGTCGCGGCGCACGGAAGGAGAAGCGCACATGGAGAGCATTTTTGAGCGGGAGATCATCGTAACGCCCGACTACTGCGACGCGTCCGGCGCGCTCTCGCCGCTGGCGGCCTTCACGATCTTTCAGGGCATCGCTGCGCAGCACGCGGAAGCGCTCGGCGTCGGCGGCAGGGCGATGGCGCAAACTGGCAGATTCTGGCTCACCGTCCACACGCGCGTCGACCTTTTTGCGCGCGCGGAGATGATGGACTCTCTGACGGTGCGCACATGGGCGGAGGCGTGCAGCGAGCGCGACGTGCGCACCTACCGCAGCTACACGCTCTCGCGCGGCGAGACGCTCATCGCCCGCGGCAAGACCGAGTGGGCGGTCTTAGGGCCGGATCGGCGGGTCCTTCGCTTTTCCGACTACGGCTTTCCCGCGGACTATCCCTTCCCGGCGGAGAGCGCCATCCCCGAGACCTTGCAGCGCTTCCACGAAAAATTCACCGAGGACGACCTCTTCTCGCGCTGCACCGTGCGCCCGACGGACATTGACCTCGGCCGCCACATGAACAACGTTGCCTATGTGCGCTTGCTCCTCGACTGCTTTACGGCGCAGGAGCTTGCCGGCGGCAAGATCCGCTCGGTAGAGCTGCACTTTTCGACCCCCTGCTTTGAAGGCGAAGAGCTGAAGGTCTATCGAAAGCTGCACGATGACGGCACCTGCCGCATCGCTATCGTGAAAGCGGACGGCAAGACGGCCTCGCAGGCCTGCGTGACGCTTGAAAACTGACTCACACAAAAAGAGCGGCGGCTCCCGGATGGGAGCCGCCGCTTTACCGCTTTTTCGAGATCGCTTAGTTGTTGCCGCCGCTGGTGGCGCGGAGGGTCACGTCGTGATAGCCGCCCTCGACGATGCTGGTGGCGGACACGAGCGTGAGCTTCGCGTTCTTCTGCAGGTCGGGGATCGTGGTCACGCCGCAGTTGCACATGGTGGACTTGACCTTATAAAGGCTTCTTGCAACGTTGTCCTGCAAAGAGCCTGCGTAGGTGACGTAGGAATCGACGCCCTCTTCGAAGGCAAGGCCCGTCTTGCCGCCGAGGTCGTAGCGCTGCCAGTTGCGCGCGCGGTTCGAGCCCTCGCCCCAGTACTCCTTGACGTACACGCCGTTGACGAGCAGCTTGTTCGTCGGCGATTCGTCGAAGCGGGCAAAGTAGCGGCCGAGCATCAGGAAGTCCGCGCCCATGGCGAGCGCGAGCGTCATGTGATAGTCGTGGACGATGCCGCCGTCGGAGCAGATGGGGACGTACACGCCCGTCTCGCGGAAGTATTCGTCGCGCGCGGCGGACACCTCGATGAGCGCGGTCGCCTGGCCGCGGCCGATGCCCTTGGTCTCGCGCGTGATGCAGATCGAGCCGCCGCCGATGCCGACCTTGACAAAGTCCGCGCCGCACTCGGCGAGGAAGCGGAAGCCGTCGCGGTCAACGACGTTGCCCGCGCCGATCTTCACGGTATTGCCATAGTTCTCGCGCACATATTCGATGACCTTCTTCTGCCAGACGGAGTAGCCCTCGGAAGAGTCGATGCACAGCACGTCCGCACCGGCCTCCACGAGCGCGGGGATGCGCTCGCGATAGTCGCGGGAGTTGATGCCCGCGCCGACAAGATAGCGCTTCTTATCGTCCTGCAGGGCAAGGGGATGCTCCTTGTGTTCGGCATAGTCCTTGCGGAAGACGAAATAGAGCAGGTGGTCGTTCTCATCCACGATGGGCAGCGCGTTGAGCTTGTGCTCCCAGATGATGTCGTTGGCCTCCTTGAGCGTGGTGGAGGCGGGGGCGGTGATGAGCTTTTCGCGCGGCGTCATAAATTCGCCCACCTTCACGTCCGTGCTCATGCGGCTGACGCGGTAATCGCGGCTCGTCACGATGCCGAGGAGCTTGCCGTTGGGCGTTGCGTCCTCCGTGATGGCGACGGTGGAGAAGCCGTTCTCCTCCTTGAGCGCGAGCACGTCTGCAAGCGTGTGCTCGGGCGTCAGGTTGGAGGCGGAGGGCACAAAGCCCGCCTTGCTGCTCTTTACGCGGCGCACCATCTCGGCCTCGCTCTCGATGGACTGAGAGCCGAAGATGAAGGAAAGGCCGCCCTCCTTGGCAAGGGCAATGGCCAGCGTGTCGTTCGAAACGGACTGCATGATCGCCGAGACCATCGGGATATTCAGGCTGATGGGGCACTCCTCCTGCCCCTTGCGGTAGCGCACGAGGGGCGTTTTGAGTGAAACGTTGTCGGGAACACAGTCCTCCGCGGTATAACCGGGAACGAGAAGATATTCGCTGAACGTGTGAGAAGGTTCGGGATAATAGTAAGCCATAGATCTGCTCCTCTCTTCTTATTTTACTTGAAGTAACGCACCGCCGAGGTGAACAGCTCCATCTCGTAGCGTCCGGGGACGTTGCGGTAAAGCTGCGTGCCGATGCGCTCAGTATGCCCCATTTTGCCCAGCACGCGGCCATCGGGCGAGGTGATGCCCTCGATGGCGCAGAGCGAGCCGTTGGGATTGAATGCTGCATCCATTGTAGCATGCCCGTCAAGGTCTACGTACTGCGTGGCGATCTGGCCGTTGGCAGCAAGGGTCCTGACAAGCTCCTCCGAGGCGAGAAAGCGGCCCTCGCCGTGGGAAATGGGCACGGTGTAGATATCGCCGACCTTCGTGCCCGCAAGCCACGGGGACTTGTTGGAGCACACGCGCGTGCGCACGAGGCGGGACTGGTGGCGGCCGATGACGTTGTAGGTGAGCGTCGGGCAGCCCGAGTCGGTATCCATGATCTTGCCGTAGGGCACAAGGCCGAGCTTGATGAGCGCCTGGAAGCCGTTGCAGATGCCAAGCATCAATCCGTCGCGCTGCTCGAGGAGCGCGGTGATCTGCTCCTTGACGGCAGCATTGCGGAAGAAGGCCGTGATGAGCTTGGCGCTGCCGTCCGGCTCGTCGCCGCCGGAGAAGCCGCCGGGAACGACGATGATCTGGCTCTCGCCCACGGCCTTGGCAAAGCGCTCCACGCTGTCGGCAACGTCGGCGCTCGTGAGGTTGCGGATGATGAAGGGCTCAGCGTCCGCGCCCGCTTCCATCAGCGCGCGCTTGGTGTCGTACTCGCAGTTCGTGCCGGGGAAGACAGGGATGAGCGCCTTGGGACGCGCCAGCTTGATCGCGGGAGAAACGCGCGTCTCCGCCTCGCAGGAGAAGGGCTCCACCGTGCCGGTCTTCCCGGTCCTGGTGGGGTAGACCTCCTCGAGCACAGCGTCGTTCAGCGCGGCAAGCTCTTCGATCGAGGCGCTGTCCGCGCCGAGGGTGATGGTCTTTTCCGCCGTGGTCGCGCCGATGCGCGCAGCGCCGGGCACATCTTCATTGAGCTCGGCGATGATTGCGCCGGGCATGGGAGCAAACCAGTCGAGCGCGGTCTTTTCGGCGGCGAAGCCGATCTCGTTGCCGAGCGACATCTTGAAGACGGCCTCGGCAAGACCGTTTTCGACCGCCCACACACTCTCGACCTTGCCCGCGCGGGCAAGCGCGGTGAAGTTCTCCCACGCAGACTTCTGCTCCTCCGCCGTTTTGCCGGAGAAGAGGTAGACGCCGTGGCCGGCTTTCTTGAAGTCGGTCGTCACGATCTCGCTTGCAAGCGCCGGTGCAACGGCGAAGGAGATGAGCGTGGGCGGCACGTCATGGTCAAGAAAGGTGCCGGACATGGAGTCCTTGCCGCCGATGGCGGCAGCGCCCAGCTCGAGCTGGGCATCGAGCGCACCGAGCAGCGCGGAGAAGGGCTTGCCCCAGCGCACGGGCTCGCTGCGGAGCTTTTCAAAGAATTCCTGAAGGGAAAGATAGGCCTTGTGATAGTCCGCACCGGCGGCAACGATCTTGGCGACCGAGGTGTAGACCGCGCCGTGCGCGCCCGTGTAGGGGTCGGCGCTCATCGCGTCGGGGTCGCAGCCCCATGCCATGATGCTGCCCTGTTCGGTCGTATTGCCCGGCAGCACCGGCAGCAGCGCCGCCATCGCCTGTGAGGGGCTGCGCTGCGTCTTGCCGCCAAAGGGCATGAGCAGCGTGAACGCGCCGACGGTGGAGTCAAAGCGCTCGGTAAGACCCCGGCGGGACGCGCTTTTGAGGCTGCCCGCCATCTCGCGCAGCGTAGCGGGTGCGGAGACCGCCGCGCTCTTTTTCGCCTCGACCGCAACGCTTGCGTGCTTCGTCGCGCCGTTCGTATCGAGGAAGGCGCGCGAGAGGTCGGCGATCGTCTCGCCGCGCCAGCGCATGACCATACGGGGGCTTTCGGTGACGACCGCGACGCGGTAGGCTTCGAGATTCTCGTTCTGTGCGGCGGCGATGAACTTCTCTTCATCCTCCGGCGCGACGACGACCGCCATACGCTCCTGCGATTCGGAGATCGCAAGCTCGGTGCCGTCCAGACCCTCGTACTTCTTGCGCACGGCGTCGAGATTGATCTCAAGCCCGTCAGCAAGCTCGCCGATGGCGACGGACACGCCGCCCGCGCCAAAGTCGTTGCAGCGCTTGATAAGGCGCGTCACCTCGCCGTCGCGGAAGAGGCGCTGAATCTTGCGTTCTTCGGGCGCGTTGCCCTTCTGCACCTCGCTCGCCATCGTGGTGAGGGACTTTAAGTCGTGGCTCTTCGAAGAGCCGGTCGCGCCGCCGATGCCGTCGCGGCCCGTGCGGCCGCCGAGCAGGATGACAACATCGCCCGGGGCGGGACGCTCGCGCACAACGTTTTCAGCGGGCGCCGCGGCGACGACCGCGCCGCACTCAAGTCTCTTGGCGATGTAGCCCTCGTGGTAAAGCTCGGCGACATGGCCGGTGGCAAGGCCGATCTGGTTGCCGTAGGAGGAGTAGCCCGCCGCGGCGGTCTGCGCGAGCTTTCGCTGGGGGAGCTTTCCGGGAATGGTCTCGGCAAGGGTCTTTCTCGGGTCGCCGCCGCCCGTTACGCGCATCGCCTGATGGACGTAAGCACGTCCCGAGAGCGGGTCGCGGATGCAGCCGCCGATGCAGGTGGCCGCGCCGCCGAAGGGCTCGATCTCGGTGGGGTGGTTGTGCGTCTCGTTCTTGAACATCAGCAGCCAGTCCTGCTCCTCGCCGTTCACCTTGGCGGGCACATGGATGGAGCAGGCGTTGATCTCCTCGCTCTCGTCGAGCTCGGGCAGCAAGCTGCGCTTTTTGAGGGTCTTGGTGCCGATGGTCGCAATGTCCATGAGCGTCCGGGGACGCTTGGCGGCCTTCTCCGCGCCGTAGACCTCCTCGCGCGCGGCAAGGTAGCGCTCATACGCGCCCTTGACGGCGGGATCGTTGATCGTGATCTCATCAAGATGCGTGGAGAAGGTCGTGTGGCGGCAGTGGTCGGACCAGTAGGTATCGACCACGCGCACCTCGGTCACGCTGGGGTCGCGGTGCTCTTCGTCGCGGAAGTAGGCTTGCAGGGTCTTGAGGTCGTCAAGATCCATGGCAAGGCCCATGGAGGAAAGGAGCGCGGTGAGCGCGGCATCGTCCATCGCGGTAAAGCCCTCGACCGAAGCGACGCTCTTCGGCTCAGAGAGGTTCTCGGCGAGCGTTTCGGGCTTTGCAAGCGTGGCCTCGCGGCTCTCGACGGGGTTGATAACATAGCGCTTGACGGCCTCAACATCGGCGTTGGAAAGTGCGCCGTAGAGCGCATAGACCTTCGCCGTGCGGATGCGCGGGCGTTCGCCCTGGCTCAAAAGCTGGATGCACTGGGCTGCGCTGTCGGCGCGCTGGTCGAACTGGCCGGGCAGCGGCTCAACGGCGAAGGCGGCGGCAGCGCCGGAAACGTCGGCCTCTTCGCTCGTCAGGTCGAGCTGCGGCTCGGAAAAGACGGTGGTGCAGGCATAGTCAAAAAGATCCTTGTCCATGCCCTCGGCGTCGTAGCGGTTCCAGATGCGCACGCTTGTAAGGCCCATGAGGTTCAGAAAAGAGCGGCAGTCGGACAGCAGGCCCGCGCACTCGGGCGCAAGGCCGGGCTTTTTCTCCACGCAGACTCTATATACCATTATTCTCTCTCCTTCTGCGCGGCAAGGGCCTTGCGGCCGATGTCGCTGCGGCAGTATTTGTTGGCAAATTCAACTTCGCCGGCAAGGCGGTAAGCCTCCTGCACGGCGCGCCCCAGCGTGGGCGCAACCGCGGTGACGCCGAGCACGCGCCCGCCAGCGGTGAGGAGCGCATCGCCATCCTTCTTCGCGCCTGCAACATAGGTGTGCGCGGCGGCCTCTTCGCTCATCGTGATGGGAAAGCCGCTCTCGTACTTTTTGGGGTAGCCCTCGGAGGCGAGGACGACACAGCAGGCGGAATCGGTCGAAAACTCGACGGCGGCATCCTTGAGCGTGCCGTTCGTCGTCGCGCGCATGACGCTCAGCAGGTCAGAGGAAAGCAGCGGCAGCACGACCTGCGTTTCGGGGTCGCCGAAGCGGCAGTTGTACTCCACGACCTTGGGGCCGTTCTTTGTGAGCATAAGGCCGAAGTAGAGGCAGCCCTTGAAGGGACGGCCCTCGGCCTTCATCGCGCGGATGGTGGGCAGGAAGATCGTCTCCATGCACGTTTCCGCGATCTCCTTCGTATAGTAGGGGTTCGGCGCGATCGTGCCCATACCGCCGGTGTTGGGGCCCTTGTCGCCGTCGAGCGCGCACTTGTGGTCCATGGAGGACACCATGGGGACGACCGTTTCGCCGTCGGTAAAGCTCAGAACGGAGACCTCGGGGCCTTCCATAAATTCCTCGATGACGACGCGCGCGCCGCTCTGGCCGAAGGCCTTGTCCTCGATCATGGAGCGAACGGCGGCCTTCGCCTCCTCGACCGTCTGCGCAACGACGACGCCCTTGCCGAGCGCCAGACCGTCCGCCTTGACGACGATGGGCGCGCCCTGCGCCTCAATATAGGCGCAGGCGGCCTCCACCTCGGTGAAGAGCTCGTACTTCGCCGTGGGGATGCCGTACTTTTTCATAAGATCCTTGGAAAAGGCCTTGCTCGCCTCGATGACGGCGGCCTTCTTGTCGGGGCCGAAGCAGGGGATGCCCGCCTCGCTCAGCGCGTCGACCGCGCCGAGGGCGAGGGGATCGTCCGGCGCGACGACGGCGTAGTCGATCCCGTGCGCCTTGGCAAACTCGACCTGCGCGGGGATGTCCTTCGCGCCGATCTCGCTGACGCAGACCGCATCGGCGGCGATGCCGCCGTTGCCGGGCAGGCAGTAGATCACCTCGACCGCGGGATTTTCCTTTAATTTCTTGATGATGGCGTGTTCGCGGCCTCCGCCGCCGATGACCATGAGCTTCATGGAGAAATTCCTCCTTGCTTAATGATGGAACAGGCGCATACCGGTAAACGCCATGGTGATACCGTATTTGTTCGCCGTCTCGATGACGTTGTCATCGCGGATCGAGCCGCCCGGCTCGACGATGTAGGAAACGCCGCTCTTTCTCGCGCGTTCAACATTGTCGCCGAAGGGGAAGAAGGCGTCGGAGCCGACGGTCACGCCGCTCTGGCGCGCGATCCATTCCTTGCGCTCCTGCGCGCTCAGCGCCTCGGGGCGCTCCTTGAAGACGCGCTGCCACGCGCCGTCAGCGAGCACATCCTCGCACTCGTCGGAGATGTAAACGTCGATGGCGTTGTCGCGGTCAGGGCGGCGGATGCCGTCCGCAAACGGCAGGGCAAGCACCTTCGGGTGGCGGCGGAGATACCAGTTGTCCGCCTTGCTGCCGGCAAGACGCGTGCAGTGGATGCGGCTCTGCTGGCCCGCGCCCACGCCGATGGTCTGGCCGTCCTTGGCATAGCAGACGGAGTTCGACTGGGTGTATTTGAGCGTGATGAGCGAAACGATCATGTCGCGCTTCGCGTCATCGGGAAGGGTCTTATTCTCAGTGACGATGTTCTCCAGAAGAGACGCGTCGATCCTGAAGTTGTTGCGTCCCTGCTCAAAGGTGATGCCGAAGACGTCCTTCTGCTCCTGCGGGGCGGGAACGTAGGCAGGGTCGAGCTGCACGATGTTGTACTTGCCGCCCTTTTTCGTCTTCAGGATGGCGAGCGCCTCCTCGCTGAACGAGGGGGCGATGATGCCGTCGGAGACCTCGCCCTTGAGATACTCGGCGGTGGCGGCGTCGCACTCGTCGGAGAGCGCCGCCCAGTCGCCGTAGGAACAGAGGCGGTCTGCGCCGCGGGCGCGGATATAGGCGCAGGCAATGGGGGAAAGTGTCGCGTCGGGCTCGACAAAATAGATCTTTTTGTCCACCTCGTCGAGCGGCAGGCCGAGCGCCGCGCCCGCGGGGGAAACGTGCTTGAAGCTCGCCGCGGCGGGAAGTCCCGTCGCCTCCTTCAGCTCGCGCACAAGCTGGAAGGAGTTGAAGGCGTCAAGCAGGTTGATGTAGCCGGGCTTACCGTTCAGAACGGTGAAGGGCAGGTCGCCGCCGTCTTTCATAAAGACGCGCGCGGGCTTCTGGTTGGGATTGCAGCCGTACTTGAGTTCAAGCTCGTTCATATCGTTCTCCTCACTCGCCTAAATTCTTGTTGAACAGCTTCACTTCGCCGTTCACGTTTGCATAAAGGGACACCTTGTTGTCCGCGTTGAGCGCCGCCCAGACCTCCTCGGGAGAGGGAACGCTCACCTCCATCGGCTCGCCGGCGAAGGTCGGCAGCGGGCTGCCGTCGCCCTGATAGGTGCTGATGAAGTAGGCCTTATCCTCGTCGCAGCCCTCGTAGCAGAAGAACTCGCGAAGACACCGGCCGTCCTTGTGCTTTAAGATGGACATCTCAAACGTACCGTCCGCATGGATGATCGCAGAGATGCGCGGCGTCCAGTTCGGGCCGTCGGGCTCATATTCGCGCGTCATGAGGCCGCGGCGGAAGTCGCCGTGCTCGCAGATGGTGTCGGTCTGGTCGCCGTTCGTCACGACGAGGTCGCTGCCCATCGTGCGGACGGGGTGATAGATGATGAGGC
>CAKTGM010000016.1 GCA_934561515.1 uncultured Oscillospiraceae bacterium
GGAATCGTCTGGAAATATTTCTCATGTCGTTTTCCTGCTTTGTCTACAAAACGTGCGTGATATAATCCGTCCTTTCTCTGGCAGATACCCTTACCACATTCTTTGCCTCGTAAACTTTTACCCATTCGGAAACTCCTTTCTCGCTATGAGAAGAAGTCCCTATACATTTTATAATCATAGCACAAGGGCTTTCTTTTCTCAATAGTGAACTTACCTTCAAATTGCCATTGTACGGCTGATGTACTCTTCAAACTCCCGGCGCTTTACCAGCTTTTTTGTCCCGACGAACAAAACGAAGGGGCAGTTGGGGCTGCGAAGCATACTGTCGATCTTGTTGATGCCGATGTTGCTGTATCAACGAGCTTGGCGTCGGATACCGTATGCTGGCGGAGGATGAGGCATAGCGCTGCCAGAGTTCTGCGCCGCTTGACAGGCGTGTACAACACAAATGAGCTTTTTCCGTTTCTATACCAAACGGAGAAGGCTCATTTTTTGTCTGGAGGATCAAAAATGAAGAGAACATTCAGCACGGAGCTTGCTTATGTATTCGGCATCGTATTTGTTGCATGGGGCGTTGTCCTGATGGAAAAGGCTGACTTCGGCGTTTCCATGGTGGTCGCGCCTGCATATGACTGCGTGAGCTGTCTCGTCGGCGTGGCGATGAGCTTTCTTGCCTTCGGGCTTTGGCACTTCGAGGGCATGAAGTGGGGGACGATCCTGTGCGCGCTGATCAACGGCTATGTCATCGGGCGATTCTCCGCGTTTTATGAAAAGCACTGGACGTTCTGCGACCGCTTCCCGTGGCGGAAATACTTCGCGCCGGACGCTGCGACGCAAACGAGCGCGACTTGAAATCGCCCCAATGGGGAGAGACTTTCATCCATGCATCCGGGCGATCTCTATGATGGAGATATATTTATAAAAATAAGAGTATATTGCTCCCTCTATGCAAAATGTCGATCTTGTGCTATACTCGGTATATTAAAACAGCGCTGAATATGGGGGGGGAAAAAAGACAATGGCTTTGAGAATCCTGCTGGTAGAGGACGAAGAGAAGCTGCTATCTGTTATGGCGCTTTTTCTGCGCGCAGAGGGGTTTGAGATCGCGGAGGCACAGGACGGAGAAACGGCATTGAAATTATTTCCCAGTTTTGCGCCGAATCTGGTGATCCTGGATGCGATGCTGCCCGGGATCAGCGGATTTGATGTTTGCAGCGAGCTGCGCAAGACCTCAAGCGTGCCGATTATTTTCCTGACAGCCCTGAGTGACGATGACCATCACATGCTGGGGTATCGTTTGGGGGCGGACGATTATATTGCCAAACCCTTTAAAATATCCATCCTTGCGATGAAAGCCAAGAGAATGCTTCAGCGCACGGAGATCGCGCAGCGCCATGAGCATCGCTATGCAGGCATCGTGCTCGACACGGATGCTTACAAATGCTATGTGAACGATGAAGAGGTCACGCTTACGCAAAAAGAGTTCGTCTTGCTCAGCGAATTTATGAAAAATCCGGGAAGAGTGTTGACGCGCGAATGGCTGCTGGAGCAGATATGGGGATACGACTTCAGCGGCGAAACCCGTGTTGTGGACACAATGGTGAAAAATCTGCGCAAGAAGCTCGGCGCCAAGGCGCACCTGATCCATACGGTCATTTCTGTCGGCTATAAGCTGGAGGACACGAAATGAGATCGTCGCTTTTTCGCAAGCTGTTTGTTTCCGTTGTTGCGATCTTCCTCCTCCTGCTGGTGGTGCAGTGGGCGGTGATCGGACGCTTTTTTGAGGAGATATACCTGAAAAGCATTGTGGCTTCGCATCGGGCAGAGCTGACGACCGCGATTGCAAGGTTTTCGGAGGACGGCGAACACCGCGGCCTGCGCCAGCACGCACTGGATACCGGCTCCTATATCATGGTGCTCCGGTCTGATTATACCTTCGGAGACCATCAATTTATGGATCGCATGGGGAGCATTTCGCTGTCTTTGCCGGACGGCTCGATCATGGTTGCAACTGCCTCATTTGGCAGTTACCCGCGCCAGCCGGACTTCCTGCGCGGCGAGAAGTCCTATATCACGGCGATGCAGCTGGGCAATAGCGACTATTATGAGCCGCTTATCGTCACCTCCGGCGGAACGTCTTATACGAACCTTGAGACGGTGCATGATTACAAGAACCAAACGAGCGGCAGCGGCGCGAGGTATCGGGAAATAAATGGTGTCGGTATCATTTCGCCTTCGCAGACCTCTCTTTTCGGGTCGAATGGGAAAAATGATGCAAACTTTTTTCTGTACCAGCGTATGCTGCCGTGCCTGCTGTACCGCCTGCCGCTCAATGAGACATTGACGGAGCTGACGCAATGTCCGATTCAAACCGAGGACGGCATTGAGTACATGGTTTATTCCGAGTCCCAGATGGTGGGAAATACGCTCTGCTATTTTGTCACGGCGCGGCAAATCCTTCTTACCGGGCAGGAGCAGATCTACTTCAACCGAATGTTCTACCTCGTTTACACCTTTCTCGGAGTTCTCCTGATCGTTGCGGCATGGCTGCTCAGCCGCTACCTGTCCGATCCGCTCGTCCGGCTCAGCGAAACAACCCGCAGGCTTTCCCATTTGGACTTTTCGCATCAGGTCAGCGTCCGCCGAAATGACGAGATCGGCCTGCTCTCCGACAGCATCAATGATATGGCGGCCAGTCTGTCGCAGGCGCTCGAAGAGCTGCAGATCGCAAACGATCAAGCACGCAGCAATGAGGTGCGTATGCAGAAGCTGTTGGCTGATTTGGCGCATGAATTCAAAACGCCGCTCTTTATCATTTCTTCCTATACGGAAGCGCTGGAGAGCGGCATTGCAGCGGACAATGCGGAAAAATACTATTCATTTATCAGCAGCGAAATAAATCGCCTCTCCGAGCTTGTGAATGAGGTCATTGAGCTCTCTCACATTCAAATGGGCACCTGGCGCGTTCGGATCGAGCCGTGGGATATTTTCGATGTGGTCCAAATGACGATGGAAAAATTTCAGGAGCGATTTGTCAATGGCGGCTACAGCGTGAATTGGTCTGCGGACGATGTTACGGTGCTGATGGACCCGCGGCGCATTGAGCAGGTATTGACCAATCTTTTGAGTAACGCGCTGAAGTACACGAGCGGAGAAAAGCATATTGAGGTCTATACGGAGCTTACCGATTCGAACATCATCATATGGGTGTGCAACTCGGGCGAGCTGACGGAAACGGACCGTGAACGAATCTGGGACCGCTATTATAAGCGCGATAGCGCCAAACTGTCTCTGCTGCCGAGCGATGGCATTGGCCTTGATATCGTAAAGACAATCTTGAAGGCACACGACAGCCGCTATGGCGTGATGCAGAGCGGCGGCATGGTCCGCTTTTATTTCTCACTGAAGCTGAATGAGGAATGATGGCATCTTCCGCCGGACCGCGGGCGGAAGGGGAGAATCTCTCTTGCAAACGGCATATCGTTGTTGTATAATCAAAATGGTATTTTAATCCGGCAGTATTCCTTTGTATTCTGCGATCAAGTCATATTATGAAGAAAGAAGGAACTGCTATGGCTAACTCTACGCAGCAACCGGAATTCGCTCATTTGGCGGAACAGATGGACGCATTCCTCACCGACACGAAGATCCCCGTGATCGGCTACTCCGTAACACTCATCAAGGACGGTAAGATCGCCTACGAGCGCAGCGGCGGATACCGCCGCTACGACGAGAAGGACCCGTCCAAATGTGCTCCCATGGACAGGGACACGCGTTATCGCATTGCCTCGATCTCGAAGATGTTCACCTGCACGGCGATCATGCAGCAGGTGGAGCTTGGCAGAATGTCGCTCGACGGAGATGCCAGCGAGTATCTGGGCTTCCCCCTGCGCAACCCGCATTATCCGGATGTCGTGATCACTCCGCGCCTCCTGATGGCCCATTACGGTTCGATTCGTGACGGCAATGCCTATTCGATCCCGAAGGATGTGCCTATTAGCGAGTGCTTCCTTCCCGGCGGGCGTTATTATGGCGAGGCGGAGCATTTTGCCGCGCCGGACGGCGTACACAATATGGCCCCCGGCGGCGGATACTATGTGTACTCCAATTTGAACTACGGCCTTCTGGGCACAATGATCGAGCGCCTTTCCGGAGAGCGGTTTGACCGCTATATGCGCAAGCATGTGTTCGAGCCGCTCGGCGCGCAGGCGAGCTTCAACCCGGGAGACTTTGACAAAGAGCAGATCAACCATCTTGCGGCGATCTACAAGCGCTGCAAAAACGGCATCTGGGCAGTTGACCAGCCGTGGACTGCGCAGATGGATGATTATCAGGGCGAAGTGCAGGATCCGAATGTCGTTCTCATTTCCAACCCCGACCTCGGGCTTGCAAATTACGAAGAGAACGTCTCGGACTACCGAATTGGGACGAATGGCACGATCTTCTCCCCGCAGGGCGGCGCGCGCATCTCTGCGCACGAGCTGGCTCTGTTCGGCATGATGCTTCTGAATAAGGGCGTTGCAGCCAACGGGAACCGAATCATCAGCGAGGAGTCCGTCAAGCAGCTCTGCACTCCGGTGTGGGTCGACGATCCTGTTCTGGAGAATCGCTGCCAGACCGACAGCACCCACGCGTATGGCGCGGGAATCAGCATTATCTCGACGGAGATCGGCGGCGACCACATGGTTCCCGAGCGGGACGATATTACGCTTTTCGGACATACCGGCTCGGCTTACGGTCTCCTTTCCGCCTGCTTCGTCGACCCGGCTCGCAAGGTCGGCTTTGCATACGCCTTCAACGGCCTCGGCGCCGACCAGGAAACGCACCGGGGGGAGAAGACCCACCGTGCAATCTGGCAGGAGCGCATGATGGAGATCATCAATCAGGCACTGTTTCAATAATCCTTAGCAAATTAATGCAGCGCACAGTTTCGTCGCAGGAAACTGTGCGCTGCATTTTGGTATTTTATATCCGGCAGTATACCGAATTCATCCGCAGGTGCGGGGCGCGTTGCTGAACCGGTCAGCGAAATGACAAGCGACAAAGTGGCCGGGAGTGAATTCGACCAATGCCGGGTCGCAAGCCGTGCATTCTTCGCAGACATGATTGCAGCGGGGGGAGAACCGGCATTCATCCGGCAGGTTGATCGGCGAGGAAATTTCGCCGCGCAGGATGATCCGCTCCTTTTTGGGGGCAATATCCGGCGTCGGAATCGCCGAAAGCAATGCCTTGGTATAAGGGTGGATCGGATTCGCAAACAGCTCTTCTGCGGGAGCCTTTTCGATCACCTTGCCGAGATACATGACCGCAATATCGTCTGAAAAGTGATTGACGACGCTCAGATTGTGGGTGATAAAGATATAGGTCAGACCCATATCCTTCTGAAGCTGTTTCAGCAGGTTAAGGATTTGCGCTTGAATGGATACGTCCAGTGCGGAGACGGGCTCATCGCACACGATGAATTTTGGATTCAAGGCCAATGCACGGGCAATGCCGATGCGCTGGCGCCGGCCGCCGTCCAACTCGTGAGGATAACTGTTGATCAGGCGCGGCGCCAGACCGACGATGTCCATCAACTCGGCAACACGCTTTTCCAATTCAGCCTTATCCTTGATCAGGCCGTTGATACGAATCGGCTCGGCAATGATCTCTCCGACAGACATACGCGGGTCAACTGAGGAGAATGGGTCTTGGAAGATGATCTGCATATCCTTGCGCAGCTTGCGCATTTCCTTTTTGCTCAGCTTCGCAATATTGCGCCCTTCAAAGAAGACCTCGCCGGCGGTGGGCTCGATCAGGCGCAGAATGGAGCGGCCGGTCGTTGATTTTCCGCAGCCGGATTCACCGACGATACCAAGCGTCTTGCCCCGTTCAACGGTGAACGAAACGTCATCCACTGCCTGCAGCATTCCCTTGGGGGTGCTGAAATATTTTTTTAGACCGCGAACTTCCAGAATTGTATCAGACATGGCTGTCCCTCCCGTTCAGTCTGAAATCCGCCTCTTCATATCGATGGCATTCCGTATAATGCGTTTCGCTGAATGTGATCTTGGGGGGCTTTGAGGCGAAGCATTTTTCAACGGCATAGGCGCAGCGCGGGGCGAAGGGGCATCCTGCCGGAGTCTCCGTCGGGTCGAGCATCAGGCCGGGGATCGGCTTGAGCATGGCCGTGCGATTGTTGACGTTCGGCAGGGAGTTAAAGAGGCCCTCGGTGTAAGGATGCTTTGTTTCCTCGAATACATCGCGCAATGTTCCGTGCTCGACGACACGGCCGCCGTAAACCACGGAAACCTCGTCGCAGATCTCCGCAACGATGCCGAGATCGTGCGTGATCATAATCATAGAGGTCTGGAACTTTTTGCGAAGGTCCTTCATCGTCTCGAGAATCTGCGCCTGAATGGTCACGTCCAGCGCCGTTGTGGGCTCGTCCGCGATCAGAAGCTGGGGGCTGCAGGCCAGTGCAATGGCGATGATAACGCGCTGGCGCATACCGCCGGAGAACTGATGAGTATAGTCGTGCAGACGATCTTCGGCAATACCCACCGTTTTCAGCATTTCAGCAGCTCGCTCATAGGACTGCTTTTTGGAGATGCTTTTATCGTGCGTGCGGATGACCTCGGCAATCTGCTCGCCGACCGTCAGAGACGGGTTCAGCGACGTCATCGGGTCCTGGAAGATCATGGAGACATAGCTGCCGCGCAGTTTGCGCATCTCCTTGATGGGAAGACTGAGCACATCCTTCCCGTCCAGAGTGATGCTGCCGCTGCGAATGACTCCGGGCGGATCCGGGATTAAGCGCAGAATCGACAGCGCAGTGGTCGTCTTGCCCGCGCCCGTTTCGCCAACGAGACCGAGAGACTTTCCGCGCTCCAGTGTCAGATTCATTCCGTTAACCGCATGAACAACACCGTCATCTGTTTCGTAGTCAACGATAAGGTCTTTGATTTCAAGAATGTTGTCGTTCATAGCGCACCTCTTACTTTTTCAACTTGGGGTCGAGAGCATCGCGCAGACCGTCACCGAGCAGGTTCAGCGCAAGGATCGTCAGCATGATGGCAAGTCCCGGGAACAGGACGGTATGCGGATAGTCGCGCAGGAACTCGCGTCCGGCGGCGAGCATGCCGCCCCAGTCCGGTCTGGGAGCGGGGATGCCGAGGCCGAGGAAAGCAAGACCGGCGGCGTCGGCGATGACCGTTGCCACGCGCAGCGTAGCCTGCACCAGAACAGGAGACATGCAGTTCGGCAGAATGTGCATACGAATGATCTGCGCGTTCGTCGCGCCGACAGCGCGTGCAGCCTCCACGTACTCCTGCTGCTTGATGGTCATAACAGAGGCTCGAGTGATACGCACATATTGCGGAAGCGTGGGCAAACCTACTGCGATGATGATGTTGAGCAGGCTGGTACCGAAGGCAGCGACCAGAACGATCGCCATCAGCGTGCTCGGGATCGCAAGCAGAATATCAAAGAATCGCATGATGATATCATCGATCTTGCCGCCGAAAAATCCGGCAATCGCGCCGAGCAGCACGCCGCTCGTGCAGCAAATCAGGCAGGAGATCGCACCGATCATCAGCGACGTCCGTGCGCCGTACATGATACGCGCGAACATATCGCGTCCGAGACTATCTGTGCCAAAAGGATGCTCCCAGCTTGGCGGCTGCAGTCGCTCAGGGATGTTCTGCATAACGACCTGCGTGTCGTAATCGAAAATAAAGGGTGCGATGAGGGCTGCAACAATGATAATGGTAATGAGCGCGAGGCCGATCATTGCGTTGCGGCTCTTTTTTAATCGACGCCACGTTTCCTTAAAGCGGCTGCGCTTTTTTCCAATTTGTTCATGATTCATTTCTTACACCTCACTTTCCCGTATACGAGCTGCGAATGCGCGGATCGACGAACGCATAAATGATGTCGATCACCAGATTGCCTATCGTAACGAGAACGGTTGTCATGATAACACAGCCGATGACCATGTTCAGGTCGCGCTTGCTGATAGAGTCGACCATCAGGCGTCCGACGCCGGGCCAAGAGAAAATGGTTTCCGTGACCACCGCGCCGCCCATGCCGTCAACGAACAGAGCGCCGGCGGAAGTGATGATGGGAATCAGGGCGTTGCGCAGCGCGTGCTTGAGAACGACCGTCTTCTCGGAAAGACCCTTTGCGCGTGCGGTGTTAATATAGTCCTGGCGAATGACCTCCAGCATGGAGGAGCGCGTCATACGAGTCATCAACGCGCACATCTGCCAGCCGATCGTCAGCGCCGGCAGGATGATACTGTACCAATACTGGTTTCCTCCGCTTGGCAGCCAGCCAAGCTTGGCGGAAAACAGCAGAATCAGCAGAACGCCCAACCAGAAGTTTGGCATGCTGACGGCCACCATGGCCACAATGGATGATATGCGGTCGAAAATTGAGTATTGTTTTACTGCGGCTATGATGCCCAGCGGAAGAGAAAAGAGCACAGCGACTACAATAAATGAGGCGGATAGCTCCAATGTTGCCGGCAGGCGTTCGATATACTTGTCAAACACCCTGTCACTGCTGTAGTACGAGGTGCCGAGATCGCCGTGCAGCAGATTGATCATATATTCGCCGTAGCGAATAAAAATGTTCTTGTTCAGGCCGAGATCCTCTTCAATCCTCTGAACCGTTTCTATGTCTGCTTCCGGTCCTGCGATCATTTCAGCGGGGTTTCCGGGCGTCAGATTAACAATAAAAAAGATCAAAAACGAAACACCGATGATAACCGGGATCAACAGCAGCAAACGATGTAAGATATATTTCAGTAAGCCTTTCATGTGATCTCCCTAATATCTGAGGGAAGGAGATAGTCAGGGGACTATCTCCTTCCTCTGGCTTTATGTCACGAATAGTTGCGTCTGCATGGAAGGATCAGATTACGCTTCCCACTGCATGTTTTTATAGAACATTGCATCGCCGACTACGGGGATAACCACGTTCTTGACATGCGCGTTGGCTGCAATCGTCCAGTTGGGGGAGTAGAGCGGGATAATGGGGGCGTCATCATAGAGGAACATCTGCGCCTTGGAATAGAGCTCCTGTGCCTTTTCGGGGTCGGTCTCCTGCAGAGCCTCGTCCAACACGGCGTCGAAGGCGGGGTTGTTGTAGCGGGATTCATTGCTGGAGGCCTTGCTCTTGGAGTAAAGCAGGTTGCGCAGGGGGTTATCTGCATCGGAGGTTGCGGGCTGCCAGGAAGCGCAGGCGGCCTGCATCTTCTCGGACATGGCAAGATCGACAAACGCGGCGTTTTCCATCTGGTCGATCTTGACATTGATTCCGATCAGACCGAGCTGAGACTGAATGACCTCGGCATTCTTCACGCCACCGGTACGGCAGCTGATGGTCAGGTCAAAACCGTTGGGGTAACCGGCGGCAGCGAGGTATTCCTTGGCTTTCTCAAGGTCATAGTCGTAACCGGGGATGCTGGTATCGCTGTACTGCTGGCCGGCGCCAAGGATCGTGGTCATCGGAGTGGCGCGGCCCTCCTGCGTGACGCTGATCATGTCCTGCTTGTTGATCGCGCAGGCGATCGCCTTGCGGACATTGACATTGCTGGTGGGCTCCATTTTATAGTTCAGCGAGAGGAAGTGAACCTGCGTGCTGGGAACGGAGTATACGTTGATGTTGGCGTCGCTCTCGAAGCGGGCAAGGTCGATTGCGGCAGGGAATGCGTTAACATCAATTTCGCCGGTCTCCAACGCGATCGTGCGGGAGTTTGCTTCGTTCATGACAACAAACTTCAGGGTCTTCATAGCGCCCTTATCGCCCCAATAGTTATCGTTGCGGTCGAAGATGATGGATTCGCCGGAATTCCACTCTCTGAAAACATACGGGCCGGTGCCGTTGTGCTTGAAGGAGCCCTGGTTCGCATTGCACCATTCCTCGCACATGATGCTGGTGCCGCAGAAAGCGAGGTTGTTGAGGATCGTGGTGCTCGGAACGTTGAGGAAAATACGGACCGTGGAGTCATCTTCCACCTCAATGCGATCGATCTGAGAGACCTTCGAGGCCATGCCGGTGCTTGCGGCGGCGCGCTCAAGGGAGAACTTGACGTCGCTGGCCTTGAGGTCCTCGCCGTTGTGGAACTTAACGCCGCTGCGCAGGTGGAATACATACTCGGTAGCGGAAACGATGTCATAGCTCTCTGCGAGGCCGGGGACGATCTCGCCGGTTGCGGGATCGAGTGCCAGAAGAGAATCGTACATCAGGATGGTGTAGGTGTTCTGAAGGCTGGTGTTCTGCGCGAAGGGATCCAGACCGGAAATATCTTCATTGACAGCAATCGTCAGCATTTCCTTTTCGCCGGAACTGCCGGGGTCGTTGTCCTTCGCTTTGTTGCCGCATCCGGCAAGCAGAGTCAGTGTCATTGCAAGTGCAAGGATCAAACTTAGACTTCTTTTCATGATTTTTTCCCCTTTTTAAATAAATTTGATGAAGTGGTAAGGCGCTCAGATCGCATGGGGTCCGTGTGCTTTCCTGGGAGTTCTCACCTCCTTATTTTAAAGGCTTTTTTTTGTGCGGACGTATGTGTATAATACAGTCGCGCGATTTACTTGAGTAACAATGTAACACGCCTTTGTGAGTTTTGTGTGTGATTGACAAGATTTTTATGTGCCATATGTGTTTTTTGGGGGGATACTGACGAAATGGCGGCGTTGGACATGAAACAAAAGGCTGACGCCCCTCTATGCAGCGCAAGCCGGCTGCCGGCAGCATCCCGCCGCGCGGGCGCTTTTTTGCGTATCACATGACAAATCGGGAAAATTGAACATAGCGAAATGCTAAGGTTTTTGATACGCTGTTAGCGCAGGGTGGGAAATGCCCTGCAAGAGAAGAAAAATCGTATCAACGGCCTTTTTGCCTGCCTGCGGGTGGGGAAAAGCGCTTGAGTTTTGGATACAAGGAGGATGAAACATGAAAAAAGGAACGAAGGCCGCGATAGCCGCTTCCGCTGCGGCAGCCGTTTACGGCGTGGCGGCCTACAGCGCGACGAAGGCGCTGATGGACGTGGCGATGAAGCGGGATCTTCCGCAGCATCTGCACGGCAAGGGATCGCACCTGACCGGGGAGCGCGAGGACGAGGGCTATCGCGCGGCGCAGCGCGAGGCGGCGCAGAAGCTCGCCACCTTGCACACGGAGACGGTGCTGCTGCACAGCCGCGAGGGGCTGACGCTCGTGGGCCATTTCCGCGAATGCGAAAACGCCGAGCGCATCCTCATTGCCTTTCATGGCTGGCGCTCGGCGTGGTATCGGGACTTTGGACTGCTTTCGGAGTTCTGGGAGAGGGAGAAGTGCAGCGTGCTCTACGTGGAGCAGCGCGCGCAGAACGAGAGCGAGGGCGCGTATATCGGCTTCGGCCTCACCGAGCGCTACGACTGCCTCGGCTGGGTGCGCTGGGTCATGGAGCACTGCGGAAGCGACCTGCCCATCTATCTCACGGGCATTTCCATGGGCGCGACGACCGTGCTCATGGCCGCGGGCATGGGCCTTCCCGAGGCGGTGCGCGGCGTGATCGCCGACTCGGCCTACACCTCTCCGCAGGATATCTGGCAGTATGTAATGGGCCACAACCTGCACCTGCCGACCCTGCTTGCCACCCCCATTGCCGACGGCATCTGCAAAAAGCGCCTTGCCGCGGGCGCGGGGAGCTGTTCCACGCTCGTCTCGCTTGCGGAAACGGACGTGCCGGTGCTGCTCATCCACGGCGAGGACGACCACTTCGTTCCGCTCAAGATGGCGCGCGAGAACCTTGGCGCCTGCCACTCGCACTGCGAGCTGCTGGTCGTGCCCGGCGCGGATCACGCGATGAGCTACTATATGGACCGCGCGACCTACGAGGAGGCGACGCGCCGCTTCTGGAAGCGCTGCGAGGAGGGCAAGGCGCGTTAAGCGTCCTTTTCCCGCTCGGGCACGGCAAGGCGGAAACACGCAGGTTTCCCCAATCCATACCGCGCCGGAAAGCCAAAACAGCAAGTCATTTCTTCCGCCCGCGCAGCGCGATCCCCTCGTGCCACGCGGGCGGCACGCTGCCCTTGACAGGCCCGGTGAATCGCAGTAATATAAGCGCGGATTCGACCGGATATGCCCAAAGACATCGAGGTGCTTATGGACTACTATCTTTTGACTGAATTGACCGCGCGCATCGCCTATCATCTGGCGCTGAGCGGCGCGGAGACCTTCCGCATCGAGGAGACGATGCGCCGCATCATCGGCGCTTACGGCATCGAGTGCCAGGCCTTCGCCATCCCGAACTGCGTGATGGTCAGTCTGGAAGCGGCGAACGGCAAGCCCCTCATGGTGATGAAGCGCGTGGGCTTCCACGGCAACGACCTGGAAGCGGTGGAAAAGCTCAACGCCCTCTCGCGCCGCATCTGCGCGGAAACGCCCGCGCCGGAGGTGGCGGCGCAGTGGCTCAAGGAGACGCTCGCCGGGCGGCGCAGCTACTCCGTGGCGGCCTATTACCTCGGCAATTTTCTCGGCGCGGCGGGCTTTTGCCCCGTCTTTGGCGGCACGATGCGCGACAGCTTATGGGCGGGGCTGATGGGCCTTATCATCGGCTTTGTCACCCGCCAGATGGACAAGTGGGAGACGAACCCCTTCTTCAGCACCATTGCGGCGGCCTTCGTTATGGCTGTGCCCGCCTACCTTCTTGCGGGCTTTCAGATGCTCGACTATGTTGACGCGGTCATCATCGGCTCGCTGATGATCCTCGTGCCGGGGCTTCTCATCACCAATTCCATGCGCGATATCATCTATGGCGACACGAACTCGGGCATCATCCGCATCGTGCAGGTGTTTCTCTCGGCCTTCGCCATTGCGATGGGCACGGCGGCGGCGTGGCGCTTGACGGCGGGCGTCTACGGTATGACGGCGATGGGCGGGCTGGCGAGCCACCCCGTCTGGGCGCAGGATATCATGATCTTTGTCGCCTGCACGGGCTTTTTCATCCTCTTCAACGTGCACGGCTGGGGGAGCTTCCTCTGTGCCTTCGGCGGCGTGCTGACGTGGATGAGCTACCTTCTGCTGCGGCACCTGGGCTTCGACATTTACGGCATGAACTTCTTCGCCGCCGTGGTCGCGGCCCTCTACTCTGAGACCATGGCGCGCTCGCGCAAGTACCCCGTCACGTCCTACCTCGTCATCTCCAGCATTCCGCTGCTGCCGGGGGCGGGCATTTACTATACGATGAGCATTGGCCTTGGGGGCGATATGCAGGCGGCGCTCCACAAGGGGCTTGAAACGGCGGGTATTGCCGGCAGCATCGCGGTTGCGATCCTGCTGGTGTCGACCGTCTTCCGGCTCGTCACATCCCAGCGCGCCAAGCGTAAGCACAAATGCAAATAGAAAAACGACGCATACGAAATACCGTATGCGTCGTTTTTTGTTCAGCTTCTGTTCGTCAGACGGTCGAGATAGGCGTTCAGCGCGGCAAAATCGCCCTTCGGATAGGCGCTGAGGTCGCGCCCCTTCGTATTGATGAGGCAGTCGGTGAGCAGGAAAACATCCATGCCCGTCTCGCGCGCGGCCATGTCCTCGAGCGCGTCGTTGCCGACCATCAGGCACTCCGCCGGGGATACGCCGAGCGTGCGCGCGACCTCGCGGTAGTAATCCGGGTTCGGCTTGCAGAAGGTCGAATTTTCGTAGGTCGTGCAGAGCGCGAAGTCCTCTGGCGCAAGACCCGCCCAGCGGATGCGCTGCTCGGTGGCAATGCGGGGGAAGATGGGATTCGTTGCGAGCGCGGCGCGAAGGCCGCGGGCTTTGAGGCGGCACACCGTCTCGGCTGCGGCGGCGTTGAAGCCGCAGTATTCCCGCGCGGCGGCAAATTCGTTGGCGTAAAAATCCTCAAACAGCGGCTCGTCGGCGCGCGCCTTTTCCGCGCCGTAGATGGCGGAGAACTTCTTCCAGAAGGCCTGCTCGTTCGTGCGCGAGCCGTCGTTTTTCACCATGGCGGCCGTGCCCGCCCAGATGGCGTCGACAAGCGATTTCGGCTCGTAGCCATGGGGCGCGAGCTTTTTGGCAAGAAGCTTAAAATAGCCTGTGGTGAAGGCTTCCTGATCCATCGGCAGCAGCGTTCCGTCGAGATCAAATAAAACGGTGGTGATAGGCAAGGTGTGTTCCTCCTCAGATGAGCCAGTATTTTGACAGCAGGTAGCCCGGCACGGCAACGATCAGGAAAAAGGCCCAGCTGATGAGCGTGAAGACCTTCAAAAACGCCCTGCCGTTTTCGGGGTATGCGCGGACATAGATCCGGTAGTTGATGACCGAGGCCAGCGAGCCGATGATCGAGCAGAGCCCGGCAGTATCCACGCCGTACAAAAGCGCGGCGAGATTTTTGGTGAAGGGGTAGAGAACGATGGACGCGGGAACATTCGAGATGAGCTGGCTCAGGCCGATGCCCCAGAGATATTCGTGCCCGCCGACGGCCCGCGTGAGAAAGGCGGAAAGCGCGGCGTTCCCCGCGATCTGCGCGGAAAAGACGAAGAAGCAGAGAAAGGTCAAAAGCAGGACGTAGTCCGTCCTTGCGAGCACCGAACGGTCAAAGAACAGGACGGAGACGAGCACGACCAGCACGCTCAGCGGCCAGTAGGCCGTCCTTGAAACGATGGTCGCCACAATGAGAGCGAAGAGGCAGAGGTAGAGGATGCGCTGCCCTTTCCGCTCCGGCAGCCACGCGCCCTCGGCGTGACCCTCGAGCACGATCTTCTCATGCAGGTCCTTGCGGTGGAGTAACAGGATGAAAACGCTGAGAAGCGCGGCCGAGGAGACCCACAGCGGCAGCATATGCAGCACGAAGCGGAAGAAGGAAATGCCCGACTGCCCGAAGAGAAACAGGTTCTGCGGACTGCCGAAGGGCATGAGCAGCGAGCCGCGGATGGCCGCGATGTTCTCCATCGAGATGACCGGCAGGATATAGCGTTCCTTTCCGCCCGCGCGGAAGAGCAAAATCGTCAGCGGGACGAAGATGATGAGAGAAACGTCGTTGGTGACGAACATGGACGAGAAGAAGACGCAGAAGACCAGAAAGAATGAGATGGCGGCCATCGAGGGGATCTTTCCGGCGAATTTCAGCAGCGGCAGGAAGATATTTTCCTTCTTGAAGCCCTCCAGCACGGTCAGCATCATAAAGAGCGTGAGCAGCGTGTGCCAGTCGATGCTGCCGAGAAGGCTGAGCTGCGGCTTTGTGATGAAGAGGGAGGCGAGCGCCGCCAGCAGCGACACGGCGAGCATCGGCTCGCGTTTGAGATATGCAATGCCTTTTTTCATAGAAGCTCCGTCAGGGTAGAAAAGATTAGAACAATACCCCGAAATCCTGGGATTTCGAGGTATTCACTGGTGCCTCGTCGGGGATTCGAACCCCGGACACCCTGCTTAAAAGGCAGGTGCTCTGCCGACTGAGCTAACGAAGCGAAGGTATGAAGGCAGCGGAAAACGCTGTTATTCTCTGGCAGGGATGGCTGGATTTGAACCAGCGAATGAGGGAGTCAAAGTCCCTTGCCTTACCGCTTGGCTACACCCCTATAAGGGAAAAGAAAGGGGATCGGGACTCTATTCCCGATCCCGCTCTTTTTGTGGGGTGGGTAAAGGGACTCGAACCCTCGACACCCGGAACCACAATCCGGTGCTCTAACCAACTGAGCTACACCCACCACATATCCTGTATCCGTGCGATATTTGCTGCTATGCTGAGGGCCTCAAAAATGGTACGCCAGAAGGGACTCGAACCCCCGGCCTACTGCTTAGAAGGCAGTTGCTCTATCCAGCTGAGCTACTGGCGCAAATGGATTGGAGCAGGTGACGGGAATCGAACCCGCATCCCCAGCTTGGAAGGCTGGTGCCCTGGCCATTGTGCTACACCTGCATTCGCCCTCCGCAAAGATCGTCAGCTCTGTTATAATAGCATCCATCGCCTGATTTGTCAACATTTTTTCAAAAATTCCTTGCTCTTTTTGCTCTGCCGGAGCAGAGCGGACAGGAGCCTTGCCCCGTCGACGGCATCGCTGCGCGCGAACGCGCCGCACAGCCGCTCGGGATGCCACTGCACGGCGAAGACGGGCAGCGACTCATGCGCGATCGCCTCGACCGTGCCGTCGGGAGCGCAGGCGAGGACCTTTATCCCCGCGCCCAAGGTTTCAACGCTCTGATGGTGGGCGCTGTTGACCGTGAAGCGCGCGCCGTACAGCGTGCGCAGCAGGCCGGGCGCTGCATGGACGCTGTGCAGGCGGTCGCGGCCGCATACTTGGGCGTGGCCTAAGATGTGCCGGTGCAGCGTGCCGCCGAAAGAGACGTTGATGAGCTGCAAGCCGCGGCAGATGCCGAAGACGGGCTTTCCCGCGCGCAGAAAGCCCTCAACGAGCGCAAGCTCTCGCGTATCGCGCGCTTCATCAATGTCCGCTGCGCCGCCGATCGTGCGGCCGTAAAAGCGCGGGTGCACGTCGCCCCCGCCGGGGAGCAGCAGGCAGTCCGCCTCACGGGGCGATCCGGCGCATTCCGCGCCGATGAGCGCGAGGGCGGCTTCATAGTTTTTCAGGCGTACCGACAGATAAACTCGCTTCATGGAGCAGAATATGCGGCAAATGCGAAAAAATACCTTGCAAGACGGGAAAAGTTATGGCATAATAGTTTGGCTGACAGCAGCAGAAAGCATATGCAGCGGTATCGAAGTGGTCATAACGGGGCTGACTCGAAATCAGTTTGGGAGCAATCCCACGAGGGTTCGAATCCCTCCCGCTGCGCCAGAAAGAGAAGAGACACCTTCAGGTGTCTCTTCTCTTTTATGCTGCCTTCGCACGCTTCTCGTGCAGGAGCTTGCCCGCCAGCAGCGCCGCGGCATAGAGGAGCGCGGCGGTGAGGACGATGAGCGAAAAGTCGCGCTGCAACTGATAGCTTGTCGTCGAAAAGCCCTTGACGAGCAGGTGGCCGAGAAGATAGCACGCGGGGAGAAGCGCAAGATGCCCGAGCACCTTGCCGATCTTTTTCCTGCGGCAGAGGAAAAACGCAATACCGAGCGTAATAAGAAGCGCGAACGATAGCAGTTCGTAATATCCGAGCGCCAAGCGCGGCAGGGAAACAACGCCGCCTTCCATGCTGCCGCAGAGCAGCACATCGTCCTGGCCGTTGTTCTGAGAGTAGCAGACCGCCGCGCAGTTCGCGGCGTCGAGCGTGAAGAGCGTGCGCGCGGACTCTGCCTTGGCGAGCACGCCTTGCAGCGCGTTCGTCTCGCGCTGCATCCGTTCGACCGTATGCCCCGCGTTCGGCGTGTTCCCGGATTCGTCAAATGCGCCGCGCCATGCGTCGAGCGGCGTGCGCCATGCGGTGATGAAGTAGACCGTCCTGCCGCTGTCGGGGTCCTGCGTGCTCGTGACCTTTGTGCCGGACACTGGTACGAGCAGATTGACGGAAATGCTCTCAACGCCGCTGAGATCGGTCAGCCCATCCGCCATGATCGAGCCGTCCGCAAGCGCGCGGGGAGAGCGCGTGATCATCCACTTCGTCTCGTTATACGGCAGGTACTGCGGCGCGGTGAGATAGGCAAAACCCGCCGTCGCCAATGTCAGCGCGAGCGCGACGGCCAGCAGCACGGCAGTGAGCTTTTTGCGCTGCAATTGCCGCTTCAAGTCGCGCAGCGGCTGCGCGCTGACGCTGGCGGGCGCGACCTCCGCCCGGAGCGCCGTGAGCTCTGTGCGGCAGGACGCGCACTGGGCGAGGTGCCCGTCAACATATTCCTTCGTTTCCTCGCGCAGCAGGTCTTCCGCGTAAAGCGGCAGAAGATCCTGCACGATGCTGCAATCCTTGTTCATTTCAGTCCTCCAATCCCTCGCGGATCATGCGCTTGGCGCGGTGGTAGGTCACGCATGCCCAGTTTTCCGTCTTGCCGAAGAGCCTGCCGATGTCGCGGAAGCTCTTCTCGCCGTACACGCGCCACATAAAGACCTCCTTGTACGGCTCTTTGAGCGTATGCAGGAGCGTCTGGATGCGCTCTGAATCGCTGCGGTCGGCGAGCGCGTCCTCGTGGCTCTCGCACGCGCTCGCGGCCTCTTCGAGCGGGGCGAGGCGCTTTTCGCGCCGCAGGTGCGAATAGTAGAGATTCTTCGCGATCTGGCAGAGCCAGACGCGCACGCTGCACTCGCCGCGAAAGCGTTCGAGGGCGTCCATCGCGCGGAAGAACGTCTCGCTCGTCAGCTCCTCGGCGACGCTCTCGCTCCCGGACAGCGAGAGAAGATAGCGATACACATCGTCAAAGTAGACGGCGTAAACCTCTTCAAAATTCGTCAGCGTCCTCGCCCCCTTTCTGTCTATATGACGGCGGAAAACCGGTTTTCTTACAAAAAAATCCGTCCATCGGGACGGATTTTTTCTTTCTTACGTTTTGACGACCTTTTTCCTGCCGCACTTCGGGCACGTCAGCTCGACCCTGCCGACGCCGCGCGGCACGCGGCAGTACGCGCCGCAGGAGCAGCGGACGTATTTGTGCGCCTTGTCGGCGCGGCGGGCCTGCGCTCCGCGCAGGGCGTTCGCCTTCGGCGCCCACCACGCGAGGAACTTCGCGTTTTCGGCGCGGCGCTGGCCGAGATTGCGCGAAAACATACGGATGAGCACGATGAACATCAGCACGAACGAAAGGAACGACAGCGCGTTCGCCACAGCGCGCACGCGCACGAACGAGCAGACGACGCTCAGCACAAGCTCAAGGGCAATGAGCGCCCAGTTCAGCGCATCCACACCGTTGCGGCCATACATGAAGCGACTCAGGGCATCGCGGAATCTTCTCACAGAAAAAACACTCCCAAATGATTTGATAGCGCCATTCTACACGCTTTTTCCCCGCGCGTAAAGCCGTTTCACAGAAAGTTTACAGATCGTCCCTTCGCCGCCGCACAAAATCGAAAACGAAAGCCCCGCATTGCGGGGCTTTCGTTTTAAGTGTGGTTACTTGCCGCCGTTGTAGCGATACAGGAACGTGACTGCTTCGCCGCGGGTGCAGGTGCCGTTGGGGGAGAAGGTCTTGGCGGTGGAGCCGGTGGTGATGCCCTTGCTGACAGCCCAGAGGATGGCGTCATAGTAGGAGGCATGATCGGTCTTGTTCACGTCGGTGAAGGGGTTGCTGGCGTAACCGGCGGGCTTCTTCGCATAGCGCCACAGGAAGGTGACGATCTGCGCGCGCGTGCAGTTGTCATAGGGGGAGAACTTCGTGGCGGTCGTACCGGCCGTGATGCCGTTCTGGCTGGCCCAGAGGATGGCATAGTAGAAGTCAGCGCCCATGTTGTAGCTCACATCGGTGAAGGGGTTGTTGGAGATGGTGGGCATCGGGGAACCGGCGTCGCGCCACAGGAAGGTGACGATCTCCGCACGGGTGCAGGTCTTGTACGGGGAGAAGGTCGTGGCGGAGGTGCCCTTGGTGATGTTCTTGGTCAGGGCCCACTTCACGGAGTTGTAGAAGTAGTCGGTGGGCTTGACGTCGACAAAGTTCATCGTCTGCGCGATCTTGATGGCCACCGTGCCGGTCACCTGACGGGAGGCGATGCTGCTCGAGCTGAGCTTTGCGTAGATGGTGAAGGGGATGTAGACGGTCGCGCCGTTCTTGGCGGAGGGGCTGGCGCGGAAGGTCACATCGCTCAGCGCGTTCTGGGTGTAGTAGTTCGTGGCGGTGTAGTAGAACTTGTCGGTGGTCTTGACCTGACTGTAGCCGCTGTAGCCGTTGTAGAGCACGCCTTCGTTCATGACGTTGACGGCGCTCTGGTCAAAGGTGACGTAGTCAATGTCATAGTTGAAGTTGATGCCGCTCTGCGTGCGCAGGTAGTTCAGGAAGTCGGTGTTGGTGAAGCTGATGGCGTCACCGGCAGCGACGGTGTACTTGATGTCCTCGCGCACGAGGTTGATGACGACCGTGCCGGTGTAGGTTACGGGCGTTCCGCGGGAGGCGCTGTAGTTCGTGTACTTGGTGCCGCTGAGCGTGAAGTTCAGCGTGATGGCCTTGACGTTGGTCTTGGCGTTGGGAACGAAGGTGACAGCGTCAAGATTGGTGATCTGGGTGCGGGAGTTGAACGCGCCGGAGGCGTTGCTGTTGGACATGGCCGTGCCGTTGTAGTACAGCGTGCCCTGCGTGGTGGAGGGCATGGAGAAGCTCACGCTGTTGAAGGTGACATAGGGGTAAGAGGTGGTCTTGCTGCTGTCGCCGCGGGCCTGCGCGACCTCGTTCATGAAGTTGGTGAAGTCGGCGTGCTTGAACTGAACAGTCTCACCGGCAACACCGTTGTAGTTGATGTTGTAGTCCTTCAGGTAGACGGTCATCGTGCCGCCGTAGTACTCGTTGCTGCCAATGAGGGTGGAGCGCTGGGCAACGATGTAGAGCGTGACCTGACCGCTGGCGGCGTTGAGGTTATTGAGCGTCAGCGTGTAGGGGGAGGTGGCGCTGTAGGCCGTGCCGAGTTGCACAGTAGACCAGTCTGCCGGGGCTGCGCCGTTGACTGCGCTGACCACATAGTAGCGGGCATAGGTGGCGGGGAAGGAAACCTTATAGCTTGCGTAGCTGGTGTTGCTGGTGTTGAGCTGCTCGGCGTTGACGGAGGCAAAGCTCGTGTTGAGGATGGGGGTGACGGGAACCGTCAGCGTGACGGTATAGGTGATGCCGTCGCTGGCGCCAGCGGTGATGCTCAGCGTATCCGCGCCGATATAGCTCTTGGGAGCGGTGTAGCGGTAGCCGCTGCCGACGAGGGACGTGAGCGAGCCGCGCGTCGTGCCGGGGATTTGGGCAAGGGTGGCGCTCGTAACACTGACGGTGCTCTTGCCGGTGACCTGCGTGCGGATGGCGTTCTGCGCAAGAGCGATCAGGGTGTTGGTGTAATTGTAGGCGTTGGTGTTGGTGTAAAGGTCGGTGTAGCCGCCGTTCTGCACGCCGTAGCTCAGCTTGGCGGTGAGGGCGTTGATGTTGACGGTGAAGGTGGCGGTGTACTCCTTGCCGTCATGGGTGAAGACGGCCTTCACGGTGTAGGTGCTGACGGAAGCGTTGCTGGGGATCGTCAGCTTGTTGGAAGCGGTCTTGCCGCCGGAAGAAACGATGTTGCCGCTAAACGTCGGCTTGGGCGCGGTTTCGGGCGTGACCGTCCAATTCACATTGCTGAGCGCACCGTCGATGACCTTGTTGTCCTTATCCGTGAAGGTGAGGCTCAGGTCGACCACAGCGCCGCGCGTCGCGGTGATGGCCGGGTTGTAGAGAAGCTTGTTCTCGTCCTTGGTGATCTTGAGACCGTTGCATACCGCTTTGATCTCAGCATCTGTAGAAGGCACGCCGCTCTCTTTCAGGAAGCAAGTAACGGAATACGTTTCGCTAGGAACAGAATCGGGAATGAGCCATTCATACTTGCCATCCTTATTCTTGGTTACGCTCATGGGGAGGTACTGGCTGTTAGCAGCACTGGATTTATAGTACCACGCGAGGTTCGTGCGGTCACCCTTTGCTGCATCAAGCGTAAAGATAACTTTTGTGCCAGTCATAGCCTTGTTTACATTAGCGGTAAGAGATGTAGCGCTAACCGGTGTAGCCGTGATGGGAATGGCAACTTCTTCAACAGAACCTTCAACGGCATCATATTTGATTTTAACCTTAAGACTGCCGTTTTCAAATTTGGGGTAGCCGTCTGTAGTAACGACCGAATAATCAGTGGCCGGCGTGACGCTCCACTTAGAAGCATCGGTCAAGTCGTTGGCTTCGGCACTATCATAGTAGACAGCAATATTGCCGCTCTGAGGCTTGGCGTAAGGTCTGCGGTTGAAAGTCACGCCCGTAAAAGCGGTCGCGCAGTCATAGACGGTGACCGAAGCAGATGCTACTGCGGTCGTGGTCTTATCAGTGTCATATGTCAGGGTGTACGTGCAGGAAACCGTGTATTTGCCCGCCGCGGAGAATGCCTGATTAAGCGTTGTGCTGTCATTTCCGGATACAGTCTGATTGTTGACTGCCCATGCATAGCCGGTAACAGTCGCATCCGATTCTCCGACCTTTATATTAGTCGGAGCAGTTGCGGTAAAAGTAACATTGGTATTTACTTTTACAACAGATACCTGCGCGGAAGGGTTGCCTGCGGTGGCAGTTACCGCATAGCTATTCGCGTCGTCTGCCCTTGCAGGTACGACGACCAGACTCATGACCATGGTCAGAGCCAATAGCAAGGAGAGAAATTTCTTCATGTGATTTTCATCCTTTCATTTTTGTTTGCCCTGCGTACAGGGCGTTCTTATACACGTACATTTTACCATGTATAGAGGGCAAAGGAAATGGGAAAATAAAAAATTTCATAAATTCTTCATTTTCCCATTCTCCACTATTCACTTAGACGCTGCGCGCCGCCGTTTTGTTCCGCAAAAAGCGCGGCTTTTCGCGCTTTTATTTTCCCAAGAGCCACCACGCGCCCCCAAGCAGCGCAAGCTGCAAGAAAAGCATCGCCGGAACGCCGTACTTGAAGTACCAGTGCCGCGTTTTGTGGTGAAAAACGCGCATCCCCGCGAGCGCGCCGAGACTGCCGCCGAGCGCTGCCATGACCAGCAGCGTCTTCTCGGGTATTCTGCGCGCGCCCGCCTTCTTCGCGCGGCGCTTGTCGTCGCCGTAGACGAAAAAGGTCACAGCGTTGATGAGCGCGAGAAAGAGAAAAAACGGCAGGGGCGAGCCGACAAAGGCGAAGGCCGCTGCGGTCGTTGCATCGGGCAGAAAAAGCGGCTTCACTGCGCGAGCCTGGAAAGCTCCACCGCCGCCGCCGCGCCGAGGCGCGCGTTGTTGAAGACGAGCTGGATGTTGGAATCAAGGCTGTCGCCGCCGGTGAGATCCTTGATCTTGGCAAGCAGGTACGGGGTCGTGGCCTTGCCGTGGATGCCGTCCTTCTTCGCATCCTCCACGGCCTCGGCGATGGCGCGGTCGATGACTTCCTTATCCATGGAGTACTCCGCGGGGATGGGGTTCGTGACGAGAAGGCCGCCGCGCAGACCCAGCTCGCGCTTGACGTGGAAGGCCTTGGCAAGCTCTTCCGGCGTGTCGAGCTGATAGTCAACGCCGAAGCCGGAAGAGCGGGTATAGAAGGCGGGCAGCTCGTCCGTGCCGTAGCCGATGACGGTGACGCCGTGGGTCTCAAGATATTCGAGCGTGAGGCCGAGGTCGAGGATGGACTTCGCGCCCGCGCAGATGACCATGACGGAGGTGTTCGCCAGTTCCTCGAGGTCGGCGGAGATGTCGAACGTCTCCTGCGCGCCGCGATGCACGCCGCCGATGCCGCCGGTGGCGAAAACGCGGATGCCCGCCATGTCGGCGATCATCATCGTGGTGGTGACGGTGCACGCGCCGTCCTTGCCCTGCGCGACGAGGATGGGCAGGTCGCGGCGGCTGGCTTTCGGGATGCCCGCGCCCGTGCGGCCGAGGTAGTCGATCTCTTCCTTGGAAAGACCAGCCTTGAGCCTTCCGCCGATGATGGCGATGGTCGCGGGGACCGCGCCCGCGTCGCGGATGATTTGCTCGACCTTGAGCGCCGTTTCGACGTTCTGCGGGTAGGGCATACCGTGGGAAATGATGGTGGATTCGAGCGCCACGACGGGCTTGCCGGCCTTAAGAGCCTCGGCGACCTCGGGGGCGATGTCAAGATACTTGTTCATGGGTAAGTTCCTCCTGTAAAGTAATAGGTGAAAGTTTCACGTTTACCTTTTGAGGTAAGGTTTTAAAGTAACACACAATTTCAGAAAAGTCAATACAAAGCAGGGCTTGCAATCGCAGAGAAAGTAGCATATAATACACCTATTATCCCGCAAAAACCCACAAAAGGAAGGAAAAATTACTATGGAACGAGTGAGAATTGCCGCACTCTTCGCCGACAAGGAGCAGTATGGCGGCGCAAGCGTGACCGTTTGCGGCTGGGCGAAGACCATCCGCGATATGAAGACCTTCGGATTCATCGAGCTGAACGACGGCTCGTGCTTCCGCAATCTGCAGGTCGTGATGGACGCGAATTCTCTTTCCAATTATAAGGAGATCGCCGCGCAGAACGTCGGCGCCGCGCTCATCGTGCGCGGCACGCTTGTGCTGACGCCCGAGGCCAAGCAGCCGCTCGAGGTCAAGGCGGCGGAGATCGAGATCGAGGGCGCGTCCAGCCCCGACTACCCCCTGCAAAAAAAGCGCCACAGCGTCGAATACCTGCGCACCATCCAGCACCTGCGCCCGCGCACGAACCTCTTCTCCGCGGCCTTCCGCGTGAGAAGCGCGGCGGCCTACGCCGTGCACGAGTTCTTCCAGAGCCGCGGCTTCGTCTACGTCAACACCCCCATCATCACCGGCTCCGACTGCGAGGGCGCGGGCGAGATGTTCCAGGTGACGACGCTCGACCTTGAAAACCCGCCCCGCACGGAGGACGGCCAGATCGACTACAGCAAGGACTTCTTCGGCAAGAAGACGAGCCTGACCGTCTCCGGCCAGCTCAACGCCGAGAACTTCGCCATGGCCTTCGGCGACGTGTACACCTTCGGCCCGACCTTCCGCGCCGAGAATTCCAACACCGCGCGCCACGCCGCCGAGTTCTGGATGATCGAGCCGGAGATGGCCTTCTGCGACCTCAACGGCGACATGGAGGTGGCGGAGGCGATGATCAAGCACATCATCCGCCGCGTCATGGAGCGCTGCCCGGACGATCTCGCGTTCTTCAACAGCTTCGTCGACAAGGGCCTCATCGAGAGACTCCGGCACGTCGCCGAGTCCGACTTCGGCCGCGTGACCTACACCGAGGCCGTGAAGCTCTTAAAGGAGAGCGGGCAGAAGTTCGACTACCCCGTCGAGTGGGGCATCGACCTCCAGACCGAGCACGAGCGCTACCTGACCGAGCAGATCTTTAAGCGCCCCGTCTTCGTCACCGACTATCCGCAGGAGATCAAGGCCTTCTATATGCGCCTGAACGACGACGGCAAGACCGTCGCGGCGGCGGACTGCCTCGTCCCCGGCATCGGCGAGATCATCGGCGGCAGCCAGCGCGAGGAGCGCATCGAGCTGCTCGAGCAGCGCATCCGCGACCTTGGCATGAATCCCGAGGACTACTGGTGGTACTGCGACCTGCGCCGCTACGGCTCCTGCCGCCACGCGGGCTTCGGCCTCGGCTTCGAGCGCATGGTGATGTATTTAACGGGCATCGGCAACATCCGCGATGTGGAGCTGCATCCCCGCACCGTGGGCAACGCGGACTTCTGAGAAAAAGCACGAAAAGAGGGAGACACGAATGCTGTCTCCCTCTTTTTTTGGCGGAATTTGGGGGCGGTGTATCGTTTCGTCTCACGCGCCGGGCCTTGGCGGCTATATGCGAAAGCACTTGACGGCAGGTGCTTTCCATTTTTGATAAGGGGAGTGGAAATTCACATGGAAACGACGAAAAACTACGGCCTTCCGAAGTGGGAAAAATCAGATTTCATCCAGATGAACGACTTCAACGACGCCTTTGCCAAGCTGGACGCGGCGCTCAGGCAGAACGCCGACGCGACGGCGGAAAAGGCCGACGACGCGGCGACGCAGCAGGCGCTGCGCAGCCTGCAAAGCAGCCTCGGCACGGGCGGCAGGACCTGCCGCATCGCCTGCGGCAGCTACACGGGCAGCGGAGAGTACGGCGAGGCGCACCCGAACACGCTGCAATTCGACTTTACGCCGGTGTTCCTTGTCGTCGGCTCGGACAGCTACGGCCTGATCGGCAGCAGCCGCTTTCTCCGTCCGCTGGCGCTCGGCAGCGACCAGTCGGGCAACCGGCAGGTGGTCAGCTGGGGGGAGAAGTCGGTCAGCTGGTATTTCCCCGGCGCGGAGAACGGCCACGTCTGGCAGAACAACACGAAGGACTACGTTTACCACTACGTCGCCATCGGCTACGACGCGAAGTGAAGAGAAAAACCCCCGAGGCCAGATGGCCTCGGGGGTAAAACTTTATTGAGAGAAACAAACCCTCAAATATGAAGTTTTAATTAGAACGCGCGGATATCCTCGAAAGTATCGAAGGTGACCTTGTAGGTACCGGTGGTGATCTGGTTGGCCAGATTCACGGTAGCGGCAGCGCCGTTGGCGGGAACCGTAGCGGTGAAGTTGCCGACCACAACGTAACCGTTGTTGTCGAGGCGGGACAGGGTAACAACATAGGTGCTATCCTTCACGCTGTTCTTGACATCGAGGACAACAGTGCGCTGATCGTTAAGCTGGATGCCGTTCACGTAAGCGGGAGCACTCTGAGAGCCATCGCTGCCCTGCTCGGCAAGGTCAACAATGTAGACAGCCTTGGCACCATAAGCGCCAGCGACCGTGACGGACTTGTCATAGACAACGTAGACGGCCTTGTTGCTCATGTCAGCCTTGAACTCGCCGTAAACAGGAGTCAGGCCAACGACGTTGTACTTGTTAGCGCCGAGAGCGAGGACCTCACCATCCCACAGGGCGGTAGCGTTGTTGGTGTTGGAGAAGTAGGCCAGAGCCAGGTTGTTGTAAGCGAGGGTGCCGATCTCGGTGTAGAGGTCAGCAATGTCAGACTTCGGACCCCAGATGTTGACGATCTGGCCGTCCTTGTAGTTGACGGTGAACATTCTGTTGACGTTCTGCTTAGCCCACTGCTCGACGTTGCTGTCGTTCAGAGCGGTGGCAGTACCGGCAGCAGTGTTGTACTTGACCTCGATCGTGCCGGGAACGCCATCGACGATACCGGTGAGGACATAGTACTTGATGTTGTCGGACTTCAGAACGGCCTGAACGTTGGAGGAGGTGAGATAGAACATCTGCTTGCCGGTGGAAGCATCAGCAGTACCGGTGACGTAGACGTAGTCGGCATACAGGTCGCCGTCGAGGTTGACATAGTCGACCGTGGCAGTGCCGCTGTAGTTACCGATGTTCTCGTAGCCCTTCACAACAGTGTAGGTGAAGCCGGTCTCGAAGGTGCCGGTGCGGACCAGGAAGGTGGTGTTGCTGTTGACATAGATGGCCTTGAGAGAATTGTTCTCCATGCCCTGGATGGCAGCGATACCGGTCTTGATGGTGGCCTTGGTGAGCTCGGAGTTAACAGCGCCGACGAAGACGTGCTTCAGAGAAACCGTGCCGTCAGCAGCGGTGGCAACGCGATAGAGGTGCTCGCCAACGAAGGGCTTGTTGTTCTGGAGAACGGTGGAGACGGAAGCGGGGTAAACACCGATGTTGTTGAAGGCATAAGCGAGAGGAGTCTTATCGATGTCGGTGACGACCTTCGTCTCGGAGGTGCCGTCCATGTAGCGCAGGGTAGCCTGAGCATAGCCGACAGCCAGAGCGGGGTTCTGCCACTGGATGTTCTCAATGACAGCGTAGGTGTAAGCGGTAGCGATCAGCGTGTCGCCGATGAGATTGCCGTAGTTGTCGAAGTACCAGGTGTACTTGGCAGTGCTCTTGCCAGCCTGATCGAGTCTGAACCACTTGGCATCGTTGTAGTTCGTGCCCTCAACAGTGTGCTGCTTGGCGTTGTACCACAGGAAGCTCTGAGCGCCCTCGATGGTCTTGGCAACGCCCTGGATCTCAGCGTAAACGGGGGTGACGTTGGAGCCAGCAGCGAGCTTGGCGAGGCCGGAGACGTTGTCCATGACAGCGCTGACCAGGACCATGTCGCCCTTGGCATAGTTGTAGTTCACATCTTCGTTGGTGAGGACCAGCGTCTGGCCAGCCTTGGTAGCGTCGCCCTGAACATAGCCGTTGTTGTAAACGTTGAGGGTGATGCGGGAGTCGGTCTTCAGGTGGCCGGCAGTGTCGAAGGTAGCCTCCTTGACGTCGGTGACGTTGGCAAGGAAGGTGTCGATCATGACGATGGAGTCATTGTCATAGACCTCGATCAGAGTGCCCTGAGCACCGAGCTTCTGGACAGTGTCCTTAGCCTCGATGAGGTACTGACCCTTGTTCACCGCACCGTTGGTGTAGGTGACGAAGGTCTTGTTGCCCTTCAGACCGTAAGCGGAAGCGATGTCGCACTCGGTGGTAGCAGCCTGGAAGGTAGCAACCGGAGTAGCCTTGATGGTGGCATAGACGACGGTCTTGCCGTTGGTCCAGGTGTAGAAGGGACGGCCGAACTCATCCGTGTTGTTGGAGGTCTTGGTCAGGTTGAAGTTCTTTTCACCGAGGGTGAGGTTGGTCTTGCCGTTGAGGATGGCGGTCAGGTTGGTGTAACCGAGAGCCGGGGTGTAGTTGACCATGGGAACGTAAGCAGCGGTGCGGAACAGGAGCTCGGCGACCAGCTCGCGGGAAGCAGCGGCGTTGAGGTCAACACCCTTGACATTCTTGAGAATGCCGAGCTGCTGCGCGGTCTGAGCGACGTGGAGCTGCCAGTCAGCGCCAACGAACTCGCCGTTCTTGTCGTAACCGACAGCGCGGAGGATCATGGCGAGAGCCTGATAGCCGGTGACCTTGTCGGCGGGGCCGAAGGTCTTGGCATCGTAGCCCTTGATGAGACCGGCGTTGGCGCAGTAGCCGATGTAGCCAGCGGCCCAAGCAGCGCCAGTCATGTCACTGAACTTGTTGTAGGTGGCGTACAGGGAAGCCTGCTTGTCGGTCACGTCACCGGTGTAGAGACGGTAGACGATCGCGGCGACTTCCGCACGGGTGATGGAGCCTTCCGGCTGGAAGGAGCCATCGGTGTAGCCCTGGAAAACCTTCATGCCAGCGAGAACATTGACAGCTTCGGCGTAAGTCTCGTTGACCTTATCGGCATCCTTGAAGGCTGCGTTGGAACCGACGACGGCCAGAGACAGAGTCATGACCAGCGCCAGAACCAGTGCGAGTAACTTTTTCATAGATGTTACTCTCCTTTCTTGAATTCCGCCCTTGCGGACGGTTTGGTTTGTCAGAAAAACGCGGTATCGGGTGTTTCTCGGCTTACTTACCGTGGCATGCCGATCCCGTAACTAAGTCGGGAACGCGCCCTGTCCCACCTCTTTCTGCAATGACACCTTACCACAGCAAAAATTTCAAGTCAACGGTTTGCCCCCATCTGTAACAGACTTGTAACATAGCCGCGCCTTTGTTACAGCTTGACATAATGCGCCGGAATCCGGCGTTATCCGTCAACCGGTATCATATAGAATATGGGACGCGCCGCGGGCATCCATTTTTTCGCCAGAAATAGTTACAAATGGGAACAAAACGGCGAAAGGCATAGTCAAAAGAAGCAAAGTCTGCTATAATATCGGGGCAGAATTGAGAGGAGGAGATCGAATTGAAACGATTTTTGACGCTGCTGCTGGGCGCGCTCATGGTGCTCTCGCTGCTGAGCGCCTGCGGCGGCAAGCAGAGCGAAACAGACGGTGATGCGGCCACCGGCGGCGAGACGCAGACGGACGACGCCCCCGACGGGAACGCCGACCCCTATGACGCGGTGCGCACCTACTGGCCGGAGGATCAGCTCACGCAGGCGTGGGGGCCGGAGCAGGTGGTGGAGCACCTCTTTTTCCACCCGGTCATCGCCTATCCGCAGTGGGCCTTCCACGACTGCAGCGCCAGTCAGGACCAGCGCTACGGCCTTGACGACTGGATGGTGACGGCGGACGAATACAAGAAGATATTGCAGTCCGTGTATGACCGCGGCTACATCCTCGTTGCGATGGAGGACGTGTGGAGCGAGGTGACGGACGAGACCGGCACGCATATGGTGCGCAACACCCTCATGCTGCCCGAGGGCAAAAAGCCCCTCGTCATCAGCTTTGACGACGTGAACTACTATGCCTATATGCTCGACGAGGGCTTCACGAGCAAGCTCGTCGTCGGCGAGGACGGCGAGATCTGGGCGCAGTGCACCGACCCCTACACGAACGAGACGTTCTTGACGAAGGAGCTCGACGCAACGCCGATTTTGGATGAGTTTGTCTACGAGCATCCCGATTTTTCGCTGAACGGCGCGAAGGCCATCTTCTCGCTGACGGGCTATCAGGGGATACTCGGCTACCGCACGCAGGATGACCGCGACATCGCGGCGGATTCGCCCGACCGCCCGGCCTTCGAGGCCTACCGCGCGGGCGAGATCGAGGCGGTGAAGCCCGTCATCGCCCGCCTCAAGGAGACGGGCTGGACGTTTGGCAGCCACACGTGGGGGCACATCCGCCTCGACAGCAAGCCCCTCCAGACCATCATCAACGACACCGAGCGCTGGGCGGACGAGGTCGGCTCGCTCGTGGGGCCCACGCAGATCCTGTTCTATCCGCACGGCGGGCGGCCCGACGGGGACGACTGGCACACGACCGGCGAGCGCTTCAAGTATCTGCAAAGTCAGGGCTTCCGCGTGTTCGCAAGCGTCGGCACGAGCTCCTTCAGCTTTGTCAAGCCCGACATCTCCGCCGTCATCTGCGACCGTCTGCACCCGGACGGCACAACGCTGCGCGGCAGCAAGCGCGTGCTGAGCTGGTATCAGCAGTTCTATGACGCAAAGGACATCATCGACCTCGACGTGCGCCCCGATCTCGGCGTGCGCTGGGACCAGTAAGGAGGCTTATCATGACGATCGAAGAGCTCAAGGCCAAGGCCGTTGCCATGCTGGACATGGCCTATGTGCCCTATTCCCACTTTCCCGTCGGCGCGGCGCTCGAATGTGACGACGGCGCGGTCTTCACCGGCTGCAACATCGAAAATTCGAGCTACGGCCTCACAAACTGCGCCGAGCGCACGGCGGCCTTCAAGGCCGTGAGCGAGGGACACCGCCGCTTTGCGCGCATCGTCATCGCCGGACGCAGCGACGATTACTGCTACCCCTGCGGCGCGTGCCGCCAGGTGCTCTACGAGTTCGGCCCTGAGATGGAGGTCATCTGCCTCAACAAAAAGGGCGAGGAGAAGCGCCTGCATATCAAAGAGCTCCTGCCCTATGGCTTTGACCAGACGTGGCTCGAGATCGACGGGAAGAAAAATTGAGCAAAAAAAGAGAGCGGCAGTGCCGCTCTCTTTTTTGCGCTTTAGTTGCTGCCGGAGGGGGAGGCTTTGATCGTCAGCGTGCCGCTGACCGTCGAGACCTCCAGCTCGCTCACCGTGCCGCCCTCGAGCGCGGGCACGGTGTAGTACGTTTCGCGGTCGCCGCAGGCGATGAGCGTGCCCTCGCGCTCGGTGAGCGCGGAGTCGAAGGAACCCTTTTCCGTTTCGTAGTCGAGGGTGAAGCCGTCCTGCGCCGGGAGCGTCAGATGGATGCCGCCGCTCTCCGTTTCGGCATCGAGGCGCAGCGCGCGCTCGGAAGCCAAAATCAGGTCGCCGCTGACGCTTTCAAAATCCAGCGTGCCGAGTGCGCCGGCGATATCCACCTTGCCGCTCGCGGTTTCGATCTCGGCATTTTTCGCATCGCCCGCAAGCTCGATCGCGCCGGAGACGGTCGAGAGCTCGACCTTCCCCCATGTGCCGTCCACCACGCCGACATTGCTGCTCACCGTCTCGATCTCGACCGCGGGGCAGCTTGCGCACATCACGCGCGCGTCGCCGCTGACGGTCGAAAGGTCGATCTCGCCGGAAACGTCCGCGCTTACATAAATGTAAGCGTCCGTCGTTTCGACCTCGATCTTCTCAAAGTGACCGGCGCTGACCAGCTCCCTTGGAAGTCCCACGTCGAGATACTTTTCCCTATCATAGCTGCCGCGGTAAGCGTCGCCGAGGAAGCGGATGCGCAGCGTGTCGCCATCGATCGCGCAGACCATCTTCTCGCTTTCGGCGAGCGCGGCGGCGGATTCCTCCTTTACGCTGATCTGTGCGCTCTGCTCGGCGGCATAGATGTTCACGCCGCCGCCGCGCCACGAAATGTCGATCTTGCGGATGTCCTCGCTCTCGCCGATGCTGAGCACCGCGCCCGTGTGGAGATTTTCGCTGCCCGCCGCTTTCGTGCAGAAGGAGTAGAACGCCCTGCCGCAGTAGTCCTCCGTGTCCCACTGCGCGTCCACCTCGAAGATACCGACGCTCGGGAATAATTCAGCAGTGTACGTTCCGTCGTCCTGCCGCTGCACGCTCAGCTTTTCGGCCTTTGCCTGCGTGTCACCCCAGCACTGCTCGCTCCAGCAGCGCAGGATGACGGAATCGGGCGCACAGTCGCCGAAGGAAAGCGTCACGGTATAGTGGAAGGACGCCGACACCGCGATGGGCATTTCAAGGATCGGCGTCATGTCGCGGCAGATTTCGTCCAGCGGATGCGCGCCGTCGGCGATCACGCCCGTGCGCTCGCCGCTTTTGAGGATGTAGTCCCAGTCGTAGCTGCCGCTGTGCGCGGTGATGCTTGCGCCCTGCGCGTTCGTTACCGTCAGCTCCGGCGGCTCGGTGGGCGCGGACTTTGCGCCGCAGCCCGCGAGCGCCAGCGCCATCACCGCGCAGAGGAGAAGGGAAATGAGTCGTTTCATGGCGGAGTCCTCGCTTTCTGTGTCGTTATGATAATAGACGGGCGGGGAGGGGGAAAAGTTCCCGCCGGGATGGAAAAAGCGCGGGAAGGGGGCGGCGTGCCGCTCTCTTCCCGCGCCGCCTTACAGCTCTGACGACATGAAGCCCCCGCGCAGCCAGTTGGCAAGCTCGGCCGGGGTGCCGGGCACGCCGATGGTGGCAAACTCCGTGCGGGAGGGGATCATCTCGGCGTTGTCCGAGCTTTCCGCCCACTGCACGCGCTGCAAAATCTCCTCATGGCAATTCTCGAGCGCGCCCTCGGGCGCGGGGCGGTATTGCAGCAGGATGGTCACATAGCGGTTGTCGCTCGTCCAGCGGCCGAAGTTCGTCGTGGGCTTGCGCCATTTCCAGAGACACTTGTTGTCCTTTTGCCGCTTGAGCTTCAAATAGCCGTTCTCGATGTCCTGCGTGCAGCGCATGAGCCAGATGACATGATAGCCCGCGCGCTGGAAATGCGCGCAGACGTCAAAAAAGGCTTCGTCCATCAAAAGTCCGTCCTGCAGCATCATGACGAAGTGGTTGATCTGCACATAGGCCGTGACGGTCCGGCCGCCCTCGGTGATGGGGACATTGCGGCATTCGCTCGGCACGATCGCGCGCCACTGCTCCTTCCACGCCGAGGTCGTAGACTGAACAAGGGGGGCTTTTTTCTTCTTCCAAAACAGCATGATGATCTCCCTTTCAGCAGTTGTCGTTCTCTTTTCATTATACTGGAGCGGAGGGGCTTTCGCAAGCATCGGCGGCGAATTTCCCCGCCAATGCTTTTTTTGCTTTGACAGACTGTGCCGCCGCGGGTACAATACTCTTGATAAGCCATTGACTCAGGAGACGCTATGAAAAGAAAACTGACAGCCCTGCTGCTGACGCTTGCCCTCCTTCCGACCCTCGCCGCCTGCGGCGAAGAGGGCGCGGCGGGCGAAACGCGCACGGTCTACGCCATGGACACGGTGATGAACCTGACCGTTTACGGTGAAAAGGCCGCCTCCGCGCTTGAAAACGCGGAGAAAGAACTGCATACCTTAGACGAATCCGTCCTCTCGCGCACGGCGGAGGGGAGCGAGCTTTTTGCGCTCAACGCGGCAAACGGGGAAACCGTTTCGTATGCCGCGGACGACCCGCTGCCGCAGCTCATCGAAACGGCGCTCGCCATCTCGGAGGCGACGGGCGGCGCGTTCGACCCGACGCTCGCCCCCGTGCTCGACGCGTGGGGCTTTACGAAGGATACGCGCCGCGTGCCGCCTGCGGAGGAACTTGCGGCGCTGCTCGCCCATACGGGGCGCGGCAAGGTCACGCTCGAAAAGACGGCGGAGGGAGAATCGGTCACACTTTTGGACGGCGCGCAGCTTGACCTCGGCGGCATCGCCAAGGGCTACGCGGCCGATCTTCTGCGCGCGCAGCTTGAAAAAGAGGGCGTTGCCTCGGCGGCGCTCGACCTCGGCGGCGATGTGTTCGTCATGGGGGAAAAGAGCGATGGCAGCGACTGGCGCATCGCCGTCAAGGACCCCGGCGATACGGAGAGCTATCTTGGCATCGTGGCCGCGTCGGATGCGTTCATCGTGACCTCCGGCGTGTACGAGCGCTATTTTGAGGAAAACGGCGTGCGCTACCATCACATTCTCGATCCCAGGACCGGCTGCCCCGCGGAAAGCGGGCTCGTCAGCGTCACGGTCGTGTGCAAAAACGGCGCGTGGGCGGACGCGCTCTCGACGGCGTGCTTCGTCCTCGGCACGGACAAAGCGCTTGCGCTGCGCGATGAGCTCGCCGCGCAGGGGAACGGCTTTGAGCTGATTCTGGTCACCGACGATGGGCGCGTGCTCTATACCGGCGGCCTAGCCGCCGCCTTTACACCAAACGAGGAAAGTGGGTACACCTATGAATCGCTCGCCTAAGCTCAAGCCGGCGCGCTGGGACGCGCTCGTGGTGCTCGCGGTGCTCGCGCTGGCGGGACTTCTCGCCGCGCGCCCACTTTTTACAGCGAAGACGGCGGGCGAGCTGACGGTCAGCATCAGCGTTGACGGCGAGACCGTCGAGCGCTGCGCGCTCAGCACCTACGAGGGCGGTACTTACGAAAGCCGCGGCTACACGCTCACCGTGGAAGAGAAGGACGGCGCGGTGTCCGTCGCCTCGAGCGACTGCCCGAATCAGGACTGCGTGCACTCCGGCGCGATCTCGCGCGCAGGGCAGAGCATCGTCTGCCTTCCCGCCCGCGTGGCGGTCACACTGGAGGGCGCGGCGTCCGACTACGACCTGATCGCGGGGTGAGCGCATGAAGATCAAAACAAGAGAGCTGACGCTCTGTGCGGTGCTCGCGGCGCTCGCGCTCGCGCTGTCCTACATGGAGTCGTTTTTCCCGCTCGCGCTCATTGTGCCGCTGCCGGGCGTGAAGCTCGGCCTTGCCAATATCGTCACGCTTTACGCGCTCTACGCCCTCGGCTTTCCGAGCGCGCTTGCCATATTGCTCGTGCGCTGCACGCTCGGCGCGCTGTTCGCGGGCAACGCCTCGGCGCTTTTGTTCTCGCTGCTCGGCGCCCTGGCGGCGCTCGGTGCGATGGGACTTTTGCGCGGGGCGAAGGGGCTGAGCATCTTCGGCGTTTCCATCGCGGGCGCGGCGGCACACAACATCGGTCAGGTCTGCGCCGCGATGCTGACGCTCGGCTCGAGCGCGCCGCTCTACTATCTGCCGTTTCTGCTGCTGGTGTCGCTCTTCACGGGCGCGCTCAGCGGCCTCATGACAGCGTGTCTGTTCCGCGCGATGGCGCACACACCCTACGGGACGAAGGGAGAGAACCACCATGGATAAAAAGGACGAGATCATCCTCCAGCAGCTCGACGTCATCCGCACGATGACGCAAAACAGCCTCAATCGCATGGGAAGCGACTTCTGGGGCGCGCCGCTGACGCCGGACACAAAAAAGCCCGCTGCGCCCGAGAAGGCTGCGCCGGGTCGCGCGGACGGCGCAAAGCCCGAGAAGCCCGCCGCCTCCGCCGGCGCGGGGGAGAAAAAGGAGGAGGAAGCGCCGCTTCCCCCGCCGGAGAAGATCGAGGATCTCAAGGCGGAGCTGGACGGCTATGTCGGCCTTGGCGAGATCAAGCGCGAGGTGAATAACCTCATCAACATGGCGACCGTCTTCAAGCGGCGCGAGGAGATGGGCCTTCCCAATGCGGACTTCTCGCTCCACATGGTCTTTACCGGCAATCCCGGCACGGGCAAGACGATGATCGCGCGCTTGATGGCGCGCATCTACCGCTCGCTCGGCATACTCTCGAAGGGGCAGCTTGTCGAGGTTGACCGCAGCGGCCTTGTCGCGGGCTATGTCGGCCAGACCGCCATCAAGACGAGCAAGGTCATCGAAAAGGCGCTCGGCGGCGTGCTGTTCATCGACGAGGCCTACGCCCTCAACGGCAAGGGAGACAATGACTTCGGGCAGGAGGCCATCGATACGCTGCTCAAGGCGATGGAGGACCACCGCGATGACCTTGTGGTGATCGTTGCGGGCTATGACGGCCTGATGGAGAAGTTCATCCACTCGAACCCCGGCCTTGAGTCCCGCTTCAACCGCTACCTGCACTTCGACGACTATTCGCTCGACGAAATGCTCGAAATTTTCAGGATGCGCTGCCGCAAGTCGCTCTACACCCTCTCGCCCGACGCTGAAGAGGACGTGAAGGACTTCATCCGCGACGAAAATGCCGACGGCGTGACCTTCGGCAACGCGCGCGGCGTGCGCAACCTCTTTGAGCAGATCCTGACCGCACAGGCCAACCGCCTTGCAAAGATGGAGCAATTCACGAAGGAAGACCTCATGACCCTCACGCGCGACGATGTGCTCCACGCCCGCGGCATGGAGGAAAACATGACCATCGCCGAGCTGGAAGCAAAAGCGGAAAACAAGGAAAAATCCCCCGATACAGAAGCATCAGAGGGCGAAAAGAAGTAAAAGCCTCGCAGAGTTTCGTGCCGCGCACGGCACGAAAGGATTTTTAATCATAAATCGCCGCGACATGTGCGTGGCGATTTATTCTTCTCGCTTCGCGCGTGTCGCAGCCGCCCTGCGGGCGGCGAGGCACGAAGCGAAGTGTGATCCTTCTAATTAAAAAGGGCAGAGATGCATCGCATCTCTGCCCTTTTTAATTATTTGTCAATGCTTGCCATGTGCTCGAGCAGGCGGACGACCATGCTGGAATAACCCCATTCATTGTCGTACCAGGTGATCAGCTTGACGAAGCTGTCGTCGAGCATGATGCCGGCGGTCTCGTCGAAAACGCTCGGGTGCGGGTTGGCAACGAGGTCCTGAGAGACGATCTGGTCGCTCGTGTAGGCGAGAATGCCCTTGAGGGAACCCTCGCTCGCGCGGTGGACGGCCTCGCAGATCTCGGCGTAGGTGGTCGGCTTCTTGAGCTGGGCGGTCAGGTCGACGACGGAAACGTCAGCCGTGGGAACGCGGAAGCTCATGCCGGTCATCTTGCCCTTGAGCGCGGGGATGACCTTGCCGACAGCCTTGGCAGCGCCGGTGGAGGAGGGGATGATGTTGTTGTAGACCGAACGGCCCGTGCGCCAGTCGCTGCCGCCGCGCCCGTCGACCGTTTTCTGCTTGGAGGTGGAGGCGTGGATGGTGGACATGAGCGCGCGCTCAATGCCGAACGCATCGTTGATGACCTTGGCGAGCGGGGCGAGGCAGTTGGTGGTGCAGGAGGCGTTGGAAACGACCTTCATGTCGGGGCGCAGCAGCTCGTGGTTGACGCCCATGACGAACGTGGGGGTCTCCTCGTCCTTGGCGGGCGCGGTCAGGATGACCTTCTTCGCGCCGCCGGCAAAGTGCGCGGAGGCCTTTTCGGTGGTGCAGTAAACGCCGGTGGACTCGATGATGTACTCAGCGCCGTAGTCCGCCCACTTGATCTGGGAGGCGTCGGACTCGCTGAAGATGTGGATCTTGTGACCGTTCAGGATCAGGTTTTCGCCGTCGTGCTCGACCGTGCCGTTGAACTGGCGGAACACGGAGTCGTACTTGACGAGATAGACCATGTAGTCGAGGTCCGCTTTGCGCAGGTTGATGCCGCAGATATCAAACTTTTCGGGGTGCTCGGACATGATGCGAAGCACGACACGACCGATGCGGCCGAAGCCGTTGATGCCCACTTTGATAGCCATAATGATAACCCTCCACAAAACTGTGTTCGTAATTTTTCGGGGGCCATGCGCACCCCTGCTTCTCAAATTTATTATAACATGAAGGATTTTTTTGTCTTCCCCTTTCCGGGAAAAAGGTGACCGAAGTTTCTTGTACAAATATGTTCAAAATATCCAAAATATGCAAAAGTATTTGTCTAACATGGCGAGATATTCCATACATTTGAAACATTTGAAGCATATTCTGATGCAAAAAACGACCCCCGCGGCGGCGTACATGACGGCATCACTGCAAGAGGGGCGGCGCGCAAAAAAAGGAAGGGCAGCAGAGCTGTCCTTCCCTTCGGATGCGGTATCTTACGCGAGGGCCGCGGTGATGATGGCCATGGAGTAGACCTCCTGCGCGTTGCAGCCGCGGGAGAGGTCGTTGATCGGCGCGTTCAGACCCAGCAGGATGGGGCCGTAAGCGTCGAAGGAGCCGAGACGCTGGGCGATCTTGTAGCCGATGTTGCCGGCGTTGATGTCGGGGAAGATGAAGGTGTTGGCGTGGCCGCCGACCGCGTCGGTGATGTGCTTGGTCTTGGCGACGGCCGGGGAGACGGCCGCGTCGAACTGGAACTCGCCGCCGATGGGCGTGTCGGGCATGAGGGCCTTGGCCTTCTCGCAGGCGTTGCGCATCTTGTCCACGTCCTCGCCCTTGCCGGAGCCGAGGGTGGAGTAGCTCAGGAAGGCGACCTTCGGGTCAACGCCGAAGACCTTGGCGCACTTGATGGTCTCGCTGCAGATCTCGACGAGCTCGTCCTCATTGGGCTTGATGTTGATGGCGCAGTCGGCCATGGCGAGCACTTCGTTCTCGCCGGAGGCGGCGGGACGGACCATAATGAAGCAGGAAGAGACGATCTTGTTGCCCGGCTTGGTCTTGATGAGTTGCAGCGCGGGGCGGACGGTATCGGCGGTGGAGTAGGTGGCGCCGCCGAGCAGGCAGTCGGCCTTGCCCATCTTGACGAGCATGGTGCCGAAGTAGTTGCCCTTCTTGAGCGCGGCGCGGCACTCGTCGGCGGTCATCTTGCCCTTGCGCAGCTCGACCATCTTTTCGACCATTTCGTCCATACCCTCGTAATTCTCGGGGTCGATGATCTCAGCGCCGCGGATGTTGAAGCCGACGTCCTCGGCCACAACGGCGATCTCATCGGGGTTGCCGACGAGCACGGGCTTTAAGAAGTTGCTGGACAGCAGGCGCGCGCTAGCCTCCAGAATGCGGGGATCGGTGCCCTCGGTGAAGACGATGGTCTTGGGGCTCTGCTTGAGCGTAGCGATCAGTTTCGCAAACATAGTTTTCCTCCTATATAGGATGCGCCGCGTGCACGGCGCAAATTTACCCAAGTAGTATACACCTATTTTTCAACCGTCACAACTAAAATTCCCGCAAAAGTTTACAAATTTTCCATACTCTTGAAACATATTTACCGTATCTTTTTTCCAAAAAGACTTGACGAAGAGGCAAAAAGCCAGTATGATAGCGTTAGTTACAAATTGTAACTATTTTATGTCCACCGCCGTTTTCTCTAAGGAGTTTTCATATGACAGAACAGAATCATCCGACCAAACGCCGCGGCAGCGCGCAGACGCAGCGCCGCGGCGATCGCACCCGAAGTACGCCGTCCGAGCGGCGCGCGCGCGCAGGGCGCGGAAATTCCGAGTGGCTGCGAGCGTTTCTTGCGAGCGCAGCGCTGTTTTTTGTTGCCCTGCAGCGCCGCGTCCGGCGCATCGGCCCGCGCGCCCGCACCGTGATGCGCGAGAGCAGGGCGCGCAATTTCCCTGAATCGAACCGTTTTCTCGTGCAGGTCTTTCTCGTCATCGGCGGGATGTTCCCGATGTGGCGCTCGCTCCTGCACGAAAAGATACAGGCCGACCGCCGCCAGCGCTCCCGCGCCGCCGGTGCGCGCGAGCGGCACTGGCACGCACGGCGCGTCAAGCCCCTGCACTTCATCGGCGGGGCGGCGGCCATCGCCGCGGTCGCGCTCTTCTTCTCGTTCTACACGCTGGGCACGACCGTCAAGTACAACGGCAACGTCGTCGATACCGTCGGCAGCGCGTCGCTTGCGCGCCGCGTCGCGGCGAAGCTGGAGGACATCACGACCGAAACGCTCGGCACGACCTATAAGATCGAGGATGGGGCCATCCATTATGCAACGGCCTTCGTCCGCCGCAGCGATATTGCCGAGACGGCCGACTTTGAGCAGGATCTGGCCGAGGAGCTCGGTCAGGTGACCTATGGCTACTCGCTCTATGTCGACGATGAGCTCATCGGCTCGACGGAATACGCCGGCGCGCTCGACGATCTGCTCGATCAGATCAAGCAGATCTATGCCTCGGCGGATACGCTGTCGATCGACTTTGTCGAAAATGTCCGCATTGCGGAGGGCTATGTCCCGACCGAGAGTGTGATGAACCTCGGCACGATCGCGGAGCTGCTCAACTCGACCAAAACGGGCGAGGTGACCTACACGGTCGTCAAGGGCGATACCTGGGGCCAGATCGCCAACAGCCACGGCATGTCTGCCGCTGAGCTGGAGGCGCTCAACCCCGGCTACGACATCAACCGCATCCACATCGGCGATGCGCTGACGCTGTCGAACGCCGTGCCGTACCTGACCGTCAAGGTCACCGAGCGGCAGAATTACATCGAGGACGTCAACTACGAGGTCAACTATGTGGACGATGCGTCCATGTATCAGGGCGATGAGCGCGTGATCTCCAAGGGCGTTTTCGGCAAGGCCGACATCGTCGCGGACGTGACCTATATCAACGGCGAGGAGCAGGAGCGCACGGTCATTTCCTCCGTCACGCTCTCCGACCCCGTGGGCGAAACGCGCGCACGCGGCACGAAGGTGCGCCCCACCTGGTACCCCACCGGCAGCTTCCGCTGGCCGTGCTCGGGCCGCATCACCTCGCGCTTCGGCTACCGCAACACCGGCATTCGCGGCGCGACGACCAACCACAAGGGCATCGACATCGCCTGCGCGCGCGGCACGCCGATCTACGCCGCCGACGGCGGACGCGTCATCTTCTCCGGCTATAAGGGCGCGATGGGCTATGTCGTCATCATCGACCACAACAACGGCTATGTGACCTATTATGAGCACAACGGCTCGCTGCTCGTCTCGGCGGGACAGACCGTCTACAAGGGCCAGCAGATCGCCAGGGCCGGCCGCAGCGGCGTCGCCAGCGGCGTCCACTGCCACTTCGGCATCCAGAGAAACGGTTCGTATGTGAACCCGCTGAACTATCTTAGTTAAAATCAAAGAGACCTCATCCGCGGGAGGAGGTCTCTTTGATTTTAGGGGGATCGCACTTCGCTTCGTGCCTTGCCGCCGCAGGCGGCTGCGACACGCGCGAAG
>CAKTGM010000017.1 GCA_934561515.1 uncultured Oscillospiraceae bacterium
CCCACGCCAACGCCGGCGGTAAAGCCGCCGCCTACGGTGAAAACCTCCCACTCCTTTTTTTCGGCGTTATAGCGGATCTCCGCTTCGTAAAAGCCCTCCAACTGCAAGTTGAGATCCGTGTTGGTGACCTTGCCGGCTATGGAGTTGGCTTTGTACTCCCCCTTGGGATCATAGGTTCCCTGGGCCATCTGGCTCAGGTCCCCGGTACCGGGCACGCCCACCTCCAGGTTCTGCGTCAGCACATTCGCACCCAAGGCCACGCCGTCCTCGGAATAGTCCATGTCCTCCATCTCCAGCGTGTTGTACCCGGCCCAAATCATGGCACGGAACACGGAGGGATCTTCGCTGGGGGTGATAATCATTTTGAACACGGAAGTGTCCACCGGACCGCTCAGATCATCCAGCCGTCCGGTCAGCACCTTGAGAATGTTACTATCGCCCACTCCGCCAAAGTCAACGTCATTCACTCCACTGGAGTCCTTCATCGTCAGCAGAATACCGGTGACGCGCTCATCCTCAGTCACCTTGGGCACTCGGGTCAGATCAACGACCCGGAAGGGCATTATTTTCTCTTGCAGCAGGCTGCCGTTCAGGCTCAGCTGCGTTTTCATACCCACATCCTTGCCGTCGGCGATCCATCCAGAGGTGGTCATGGTGGCCTCGGTGAGGGTCAGATCGTTTTCCGCTACGGGGATGGATGAGAAGGGATACTGCTTGGTACTGCTGCTCTGGGCGGCAGGAAGAACGCCGTATTCGTCCGCCAGCTTGAGACTGTAATTCTTCGCGTTGGCAATATCCTCGCCCCAGAGGAACATGGTGGTGTGCAGGCTTGCTGTTTTAAAGCTGCTGTTAGGGCCGATCTTCCCAGTCGAGCTGCGGACATCCACCTTCTGACCGTTGGCAAGACCGTAATCAACGCTTTGCGCCACAATGAAGGGTTTGTTTTCCTCCCCCGCCGGCACGCGCTCCAGAGAGACAACGCCCTCTGCGGTGCGCATTACATCGTCCACGCCCAGCTTGCCGTTGACGGTCAGCAGCAGCGGATAGTACTTGTCGCCGTCAATTGCGCTGATCTCCAGAATGTACTCCAGCTGATCCAGAGCGGAAAGCGCCGTGGTGTTGCTCTCGCCCTTTTCGGCCGACCAGAACTGGGTGGAATCCAGATAGACGGTTATATTTCCCGCCGCATCCGTGGTATAGGTGTCGCCGGTGATGCCGCTGACAAGTGCTCCTGCCCTGGAGCCCAGCAGAGCTGTCTCGCAGTAGCCTCCGTTTTTATAAACGCCGCCGCGAACGGTCACCGTCTTGTTCGCCAGCGGATCGCCGCCCGGCGTGATGAGCGTCACAGATGCCCGGGCGACTCGCCGAAGGCTGAAGGTATTCAAGGGATAAAGCTGCAGTTTTGTGGCATCCCGCTCGCCGGAACGCAGATTTTCTTTATAGATGGTGCCCAGATAAATATCCGCGCCGGAGCCGGACCGCAGAGACACCTCACTGGCGATTCCGTTGGGTTCGTAAAGCGCCAGCACGCCTTCACTGTTGGTCGTGACCGTTTTGGGCACACCTTTGCCGTCGGTGTATTGCAGCGTAGTTTCCGCTGCAGGCGTCAGCTGGAAGAGATAGAACTTATTTTGCAGCGTTTTCGCTGTCACCTGTACGGCGGCACGCATACCCGTGGCGGCATGGGTAGCCGTGACGGTTGCGCTGCCGTTGGCCAAGCCGGACAGCGCCATTTTGGTTTCGGGAAGGTAGGAATCAAAGGAGAAGTTTCTGATGTCCTCATACAGTCCGCCCTGCTTGTAGTTGACGGAAATGGCATTGTTGTTGCTGGAGAGCCACCGGATGCCGTCTTTAAAGGAGTTCCATCCGTACTCGTCATAGTTGATGCCTATGTACTCGATCAGCCCCAACTCCTGGCGCAGCTGCAAAATTTTAGCTGTATCGGTGGGCAGGGTGCCGCTGACCTTGGAGGTATTGTCCATGGTCAGCGCAGAAATCGTCTTTCCTTTGTCGTTCTGCACCTTCAGTGCGTCGGCATCGTAGACATACAGGGGGAAGGAGTCGGTGCTGGGAGATTCCTCACCAGGGTTCTCCACGCTCAAAACCACCTGATAGGTGTCCTTTAGATTGCCGGCCTTCACACTCTGTAATGGCAGGGAGAAACTTCCGGAGGTACCGGATAGGCGCTCACGGGCCACCTCTTGGGTGTTGTTGTCCTCTGTGACACGGGTAATGGTCAGCGTGGGCGGTTGAGAGGCGCCGTCAGTGGCGTTTTCCACCGACCAGTTGATATTGACGGCGCCGTCGGTATCCTTGAGGTAAATGCTCTGGGGCGGTGTCAGCTTGGCCGTGGCAGGCGGTGCCTGCACGATGATCCAGGCAAGTGCCGACAGTCGGACGTTCTCACCCTCGGCGTTGGGGTGCGGCATGGAGACACATACCGTGTAGGCCGGGGTATTTCCGCTGGAGAGCTGGGAGAGCACATTCTCCTTGATCCGCACGCTGTTTTCATCTTTGCGGGCGGTATAAGTCGCAACGGGATCGCGGCCGCTCAGCGCCGCATCATTCTCGTAGTTGCCCTCATACAGGTCAATCCTGTAATTGAACTCTTTGTTCGGTGCCATCAGCGCGGCGTTGGAGCTCCACAGCACGGTGGCGGGCTGATTTTTCCGCGTCACGATGGACGCGCCGCCGGGAATCACCAGTGCCAGGGAATCGCCTGCCGTCACGGTATAGGGCTTTGACTCGCCCGTCACATCATCGGCAGCGTCCTCAGTCCCGTTGTCCGCCGTAAAGGTAAAGGTGACGGTTCCCACCTTGGTTCCTGTGGTGGCAACAAGGCCGGTATCCTCGTCGATGGCGGCAATGAGCGGGTCACTGCTGCTCCATTTACCGGTGGTGTAGCTGGCTTGCTCACCGTTTTCCCCAAAAACCTCGGCCTTAAGCGTGGGGCGGGCGGCTTCGGCGAGGGAAATCGTATAGTCGGCGTCATTCGCTTCCGGGACGATGGTCACCGTGTGCGCGGAAACTTTCCTTAGCACCGTGAACTGCCGGGTCAGGGGAAGAACATTCACCCAGTTAGGAGCGTCTTTCGTGCCCTCGTTGGCCTGAAGCGTCGCCGTGTAGGTGCGGTCGGAAGCAGAGGGTGCGATTGCGTAGTCGTGAACGGTGAAGGCTTCGTTCTCTGTGTCCAGATAGACCTGCAGATGGATTGGTTCAACTGTGGAGTCATCCCTCAGCTCGAGGCGGAAAGGGGCTTCCTTCGGCTCTGTGCCTTCCGGGGTGTGATAATTGCTGTATACGGTCTTGTAGGCCTGCGCCATGTTGGCCTGCATCGTGAACGATGCCTTGCCGTTGGCGTAGGTGGCCGTCAGTTCGGTGGGAGCGTTGCGCATCAAGACGCTCTCCAGCGTAACGTCGGTAATCGGGTCGCTTGGATAGAGTGCGGTATCCAGCATATGACCGAAAACATCCTTCACACCGGTCATACCATTGACGGTGACCGTGGTGGCATCCATATCCTGCACTGGATACCAGAGCATTGCCGTGACGCCGTAGCTGTTCATGGAAAGCTCAGCGGCGGTATACTCTTTGCCATTGATGGTCACGCTGGCGTTTCTAAGATCCACGAACTCGTTAAAGGTAACTGTGATGGGCACGTGCTGCCCGCTGGCATAGGTTCCCGCCGGGGCCGTGACGCTTTGAATGGTGGGGGCGTCCGTGTCCAACAGCTCGGCGGTGACGTTGCTGTTCTTGGTGGTGGCGTAGGAATTTTGGATCTCGCCCTGTACACTTTTCATATACAGTCGGAAGGGCAGCCAGTACTGCTGATCCCCTCTGTTTTGCGTGGTAGACTGCAGGGAGATGTTGACCGTTTCGCCCTTGTTAATCGTACAGTTCAGCGCTTTTGTTCTGTTTTTGCTGAGCTCCAGAGTGCTTCCATTGAACTTGTACTCCGTCAGATAGAACGGGGCATAGGGCTGGTCTCTATACCAGCCATACGGCGCATCGCCAGTATAGGCAGCTGCGCTGGTACTCCAGTTAAACTCGATGCTGGCGTCGATTTGGTATGGTTGATAAAATGGGTCGGAGCCGGCGGGAAGCACCGAGTTGCGGGCACCCTCCAGAATTCTGATGGTATCGCTTAACGCAACGAAGTCCGGATTGTTGGCACCGAGGGCATTGTATTCATCTGCCAGCAAAGGAATAAACATATCCCCCTGTATTGTGGCGTTACTTTCGTGCCTTTCCTCATAGTCCGGCGCGGTCATTTCTGTTGTTATCGCGGGGGCGGGAACCGTCTTTATTAGCTTGAGCTGACAGTGGTCGGCATAGCTGGTGCCGTCATAGAACACCAGATTTTCCGCATCGTAAAATTCAATCATCCCCAGCAGGTCACCATAGGAAAAAGAACCCTCGTGCCAGCCCATGGGACCTCCTTTGGTTTTAACATTGACAGTGATTTGACAACCACCTAAACTGGAATTCGGGCTGTCTAGCGTATAGGTTAGCTTGTAGGACCCGTCGCTTTGGAGTTCCCCACTCACCCCGCCTATCGAGACCTCCACATCGGTGATATACTCACTGAGCTGGCCTTTTTGAATGCGGTAGGAAAAGCCGACCGGTCTTCCTTTGTATACAGTAAAAGGCCCGGAGACACATCTGTTGTTGTTTGCGTAAATCCCCAGCGTTAGGCTCATCATGCCGCTCATATCCACCGTCTCAACGCCCTCAGGCTTTGTGGCAGAGGCGGAATACTGCAAACTGATGCCCCGCAGCTCCAGCTGCTCCATCAGGCTATTGAGATTCTCCAGAGCTTCCCCGGTAAACTCCCTGCCGGAGAAATAGGTGTCCTTGATCCGCTGCAGCTCCTGTTCTATTTGGATCATGGTCTTCAAATCGCCCAGCGCCACCGGAGTCCCATCCACGTCGGCTATACGGGTGAGATCCGTGGCGGGATTTTCCAGCAGCTCCATGACAGCCGCCAGTGTCAACACCTGGCCGTCCAGCGTGATGGTTTGATCCACCTTGAAATTGCCGTCTTCATCCAGCAGCCCCAAAGCGTTCAGCATGGAAAGCACCTGGTCGCTGCTGCCGCCGGTCAAGGCGGAGAGCTGCTCCAAAATCGCCTGATTTTCCTTGGGTGTGTTGCCCAGCGAATCGCTCAGCGCTGCAAACGCCGCCGTCGGCAGCATGGTCAGCACCATGCAGCAGACGAGCAGGATGCTAAGTATTCGTTTTTTCATGTCGTTTTTCCCTCCTGTTTCTGCGGGTCTGGCTTGTCCGTCCCGTCTTTTTTCTGGTTTTCTCTGTTTCTGAGCCGGAAGCACAGCGCGGTGATCGCTGCCGCCGCGGCAAAGGAGACGACGGCCACCAGCACATAGCCGCCGGCGTCCTCCCGCAGCAGCATCGCGCCGAAGCTGCCCCATGCGGCGGTCTGCCCCGGAGCGATGAGCGTGCCCGCCGCCTGCATCAGCGCCGCACACAGCAGCATACACGCTGCGGAGAGGCTTATTGCCTCGCGCCGCTGCCTCCGGTGGGTATTTTTCCGCACCCGCTGTCTGACGAGTGCGACCCGCCTTGCGGTATCGTACATATCGTTTGAACCCCCTTTCCGGTTTGCCTGAAACTGTGACCTAAAAACCCTTTCACTTATATAGGTACAAAAAATCGAAAAAACTCTCACCAAAAACGCAAAATTTTTCAAAAAAATTTGAGAGCCGCCAAAAAGCAGCTCTCAAAGAGGAAAATTCGGTTATTTTGTCCGCGCGGAACGGAAGGATGGCAGCGCGCCCGCCGTCATGAGCAGCGCCGGCAGGGCGTAGGCGATGTACTGCGCCGCGCCGCCATAGGCGATGAGCAGATTATAGATGGCGTGGAGGGTGATGGCCGCGCCCAAGAGGCCGCAGGTCCCGGCAATTTTCAGCCGCGTCCGCTGCCATGTGTATGCAAGCCCGCCGCCCACGATCAGGCCGCAGAGGACGTGCATGGCGCCCGCCCCGAAGCCGCGGAAGAAGATGAAGGAGAAGCGGTCCGCGCCGTTCTGGATGAGATAGCAGACGTTCTCGAAGGTGGCGAAGCTCAGGGCAATCGTGATGGCGGCGGGTTTGATCTTATCCCCCTCCGGCTCGAACACCAGAAGATAGAACACCAGCGGCAGAAGCTTCATCATTTCCTCCACCACCGGCGCGATCTCCGCCGTGGCGGCAAGGGCGTCCGCCTGACATACCGCCGCGAGGAAGGTGTTGATATAGGCCGAAAGCAGGCACACCCCCATCCCGGCAATGCAGAAGAGGAAAAAGCGGAGCTGCCGCCTGCCCATGCACAAAGCGGCTACCAGCAGGGGAGAGACCATGCAGATGAAGATATTTTCGATGTAGGTCACGCGTCCACCGCCTTTCTCGCGGCGGGCAGCAGGCCGAGAATGGCAAGCGTCAGCAGCAGATACAGCGTCCAGTAGAGCGCGCCGAGGGCAAAGCAGCCGTAGAAGCACAGCAGCAGAAAGTAAGCCTGACGGTGGCTTTTGCGGCAGGCGATACCCGAAAGCAGCGCGCCGATGAACGTAGTCAGTAATTGCAGCAGGTTCTCAATCAGCTCCATGAATCCCCTCGCTTTCCTCGTTCTGATCGTCCTCGCGGTTCATCTGCCGGATACGAAAGCACAGGATGGTCACGCACACGCCGAGCAAAAACGCCAAAAGCCCGATAACAATGTATCCCAAGGCCGCGCCGCCGTGAAAGATGCTGGCCGCCGTTTCAAAGCCGGAGTAGTCGCCGGTCTGTATCCGCGCGGCAATGCCGGGCATGGCGAGGGACGCGCCGATGAGCAGCGCAAGGCACGCCGCCACGGCGGAAGCCTATGCGGAGCTTGAAACGCTGCTGGAGAAGCATGGCTTTCTGATCTATGAACTGATGAAACCGAATGATATTCAAAGGGACATCATCGACAAGGCCGGGGCAGATATGAAGGCATTTGAGCATGTCAACTACTGCCTTGCGGTCAGGAAAGATTAAATTGTATGGAGGTAAGATTATGAAAAACATGAATCAACTGATCGGCTGCTGCGGACTGGATTGCGAAACCTGCGACGCCAGAATCGCAACGCTCACGAACGACAACGCCCTGCGCGAAAAAACTGCCGCCCTGTGGACAAAGCTCAACGGGGTAACGATCCTACCTGAAATGATCAACTGCACCGGCTGTCGTGTGGATGGCGCAAAAACGTCCTTCTGCGACAAGCTCTGCCCCGTACATAACTGCGTCCGGGAAAAGAGCCTTGATACCTGTGCCGACTGCCCGCAGATGGATAGCTGTCCAACGCTGGGGCAAATCGCCGTAAACAGCCCGTTTGTGCTGGAAAACCTGAAGGCGCTCCGCGAGGCGAAGTGATTCTGGAGGACACTGGACAGATCATGTCAAAACGAACACGACAATATATCGGGATTCTGGCAGCGCTTGCCGCCTACTACCTCGTTCACGAGGGCGCACATCTGCTGTATGCCCTGTTCACCGGCGTATTTAAGCAAATTGGGCTTATGGGACTTGGCGTTCAAATCGACGTCTGCGCCGAACGCATGACAGACACACAGCTCGGCATCTTTTGCCTTTTCGGTGCGCTGCTCTTTGTCAATGGGCTGGTATTCTGGAAGCGGGTACTGCCTGTCTACCGGCAGTCTTTTTCCGGGCGATGAACTTATAGGAGGAACTATGAAACACTACAAGAAAACAATGACGATGCTGCTGACCGCAGCGATATTGCTGGTATCTGTTTTTATGACAGGGTGTACCAGTCTGACAGAGCCGAAAAACAGCACTCCATCCGGGACAGACGCGCCCGCCGAATCCGACGGCTTTGGCGTGTATGTCAAGCTGGAACGCGATGATGCCAGCTCTATCGCCCTGCACGGCGGCAGCAGCTTCACAAAGGTATGTGAGAATGCGGACGGCTCGCTGTTAAAGGCCGGTGAATGGATTTTCACCGGAGACGATATTGTACAGCTTTCCAAGAAAGACAACTGCTCCGTTCTTTTTACCGTCAGTGCCTGTGATGCCGACGATACGCTGCTGGGAGAAGGCACGTTCCTTTACGATGCGGCACAAGAAAAGCTGTATGTCACTATTTCTGAAAACGGCGTGACCTGCTCCACCTCCGATGCACCGGATGCCCCGGCAGATGTGCCGCCGGTGCTGACGCTGCCCATTCTGGATGAGATCGACCGGAATGTGACCATCGGAACCTCCGGGTCTTCGCTGCTGGCCGTACAGGAGGCGGCCAAGCTGCTGGACTGGGGCGAGAACACCGGCCTCGGTACGGATGAGATCAGCGACGCCGCCTCCACATGGCTGGCCGCAAAGAATAATGACCTGACCGACTGCCTGAAAAAGCTGGAGCTGGTGGACGAAGCCTACCGGAAACTTCTGACCGACGAAGCACGGGAGCTGCTGGACAGCGCCGGGTGTGAAAATGTGGAAATCACTTGGGGCAGCGACCCGGTAGAGCCGGTGGAGGCCATCATGCAGGCGGCGGGGCTTCGCGGATGATGCAGGCAGCTAATACGAAGAAAGGAAGTCCTGAAGATGAATAACAGCTTGTTTGTCATAGAGCGCGCACGGGCAGAGGATGCAGCGGCCCTCTTGGATTATCTGAAAATCGTGGGCGGCGAAACCGAAAATCTCAGCTTCGGTGCAGAGGGAGTGCCGCTCGACCTTGAAACGGAGCAAGACTATCTGCGTTCGCAGTGCGAATCAGTGGACAATGTGCAGTATCTTGCCAAGGTATATGGCGAGATCATTGGCACGGCAAGTCTGAACCGCAAGCCCCGGCGCATGAGCCATCGCGGAGAGTTTGGTATCAGCCTGAAAAAAGCGTGGTGGGGCTGTGGCGCGGCATCCGCTCTGATGGAAACAATTCTTGCCTTCGCCGGAGAAAACGGCTTTGAGCAGTTGAATCTGGAGGTGCGCAGCAGCAATGCCCGCGCCATCCATCTGTATGAGAAGTACGGCTTTCGGAAGCTCTGTACATTTCCTCGTTTCTTCAAAATCAATGGAGAATATATTGATTTTGACCTGATGAACCTCGAGCTGAACACAGCAGACGACCACATCGGGAGAAAAAACGAGATGAACGCAATTACCTCTGCCTATTGATATACTGATTCTGAAGCGGTATAATTTAGCGGGAGTAGTCTTTTGGCGACTATCCAGCATCCAGACAGAAAAGATTTTAACAAAAAGACAAGGAGAATTTTTTGAAACTTACCACTTTATTACTGGAGCGTGTGGCCTGACCGGGAGGCCTGGCAAATTCATTCACACGCCATTCCTCCCGAAGAACAGACCACACATCTTCAGGAGGACTTCCAATGAACCGCGAAAACAAACGCAAAACCTTTGAAAAAGGGTACTATAAGACCCACGCCTGTCCCGACACATTTACCTGCAAGGTCTGCGGTAGACCTTGTGTGCCGGAATATGCAGGCAGCAACCACCGCAACCACTGCCCCAACTGTCTTTCAAGCCTTCATGTGGACATAGAACCCGGCGACCGGGCAAGTGACTGCGGCGGCATCATGGAGCCAATCGCTGTCTGGGTACGCAAGGGCGGAGAATGGGCGATCATTCACCGCTGCAAGCGCTGCGGTGCGCTTAGCTTCAACCGCGTGGCTGCGGACGACAACCCCATGAAGCTCATGAGCATCGCGATGAAGCCTCTTTGTGAGCCGCCGTTTCCGTTGGGGCGCATTGAGGAAATGACCGCGCTTATGGGCGGCGATGGGCAGATCAAATAAGCCGAAAAATCTAATTCAAAGAGCCAGACGCAAAGACGCAGAGCTTTACCGGAAGGTATTGCTCTGCGTCACTTTTTCAAAAGGAGTAAGTTATTATGAAAAGCATTTCTGAACAAAGGACATTTTGCAAGTGCAGCCGCAGGCTTCCCGCGAGCGGAAAAGCAATCATCACCGCTGCTTTTGCGGCAATGATGCTGCTCTCCCTCGTGGCCTGCGGAAAGCTACCGTTTCTCGGCAAAAGCGACCAAGACACTTCCGTTACGGAAAATACGGATAAATCGGTTGACACTATCCCTCCCGCAGATACAAGCATTTCATCCGGCGGGGATACCGCAGAGGACAAAGATACCCCGGCGAACGAGGACGGCGCCGCTGATGACGCATGGAAAGCTGCGTTTGAAAAAAGTCTGCTGGAAAACTACGGCGTCAAGCCAGATCATTACGAGGAACTGGAAAACGGCGTATATCAGGTCTACGTAGAAATTGATGGAAAGGTTGTCCCCTATGTTGCGGTGGATTCTGCAACCGGAGACTACCACGGATAAAGATGCCCGATGGCGAAAAAGGACTCTCTCTGTGGGAAATATACCCCGCAGAGAGAGTCCTCTGAGTTATAGGAATACTCGCGTCATATCTCCAGCATCCCCTGCAAGCCCGCGCTGGCGGCCTTTTTGTTCTTGTCGAAGGCGTGGGTGTAGATATCCAGCGTGGTGGAGGGCTGGCTGTGGCCGAGGATGCTCTACGGATGGATCGTGGAGTGGATGAAGCGAGGGATGCAGGAGAGCGGCACGGAGCTGGCGAAGATGTTTGAGGAAGCGCAGGGAGCCGGGATCAATCAATAAGGGGATGCAGTATGCAGAAAAAAGATATTCTGATTTTGTTGGCGGTCATAGCGGTGGCCGTTTTGCTGGGGGCAGTCTGCGGGAAACTGCTGCTGGACAATCTGATATGAAGAAAAGAACCAGAATTTTCATTTACTGCGCCGCATTTGCCGTGGCGTTTCTTGTCAGCGCGGTTGTCCGGATTGCGATGCTGGGCAGCGCCCCTAGGCGGCTGATTCAGGTGGAATGGAACGATTCTGCGGGAACCGTTTATAAGGACCTACCGTATGAAAATGACAGCGGTCACGGATATGATTTATATATCCCTGCCGGTTTGCGTTCGACGGAGGATCAACATCTGATCTTGCTCATCCACGGCGGGAGCTTCAATTCCGGCGTAAAAGAGGACGGCGATGCGTGGTGTAAATTCTATGCGTCAAAAGGATATATCACCGCAACCGTAGACTACACTTTGCAGACACACGGACAGGATGCGTCTATTTATCGGATGAATCAGGAAATAGAAGCTGCTGTCAGGGCCATTAAGCAGAAAGCAGAGGCTCTCGGCTATCGGATCACCGGAATAGCCCCCTGCGGCGTATCGGCTGGCGGAACGCTTGCAATGAATCTCGCATACAATGGAAATTCCGTGATCCCCGTCAAGTTTGTTTTCCAACTGTCTGCGCCAACTTACTTTGACCCAGCCGAATGGTCGCTGCTGATGCGAGTGGACAAGCTCAAAACGGAGAACGAGTTCTGCGAGATGATGACCGGCAAGAAGCTGGAGGACTACAGTCAGGAAATCCGCAGTATCTCGCCTGCGTGCCTTGTGCGGGATGATGATAGAATAGCCGTAAAGCGGCTATTCTACTTGATCGCCGTTTTTCTCGCCCAGCGAGACCGGGCAACCGAAAAAGATGGCGAATGATACCATTGCTGCGTAAAAAAGCTGCCAAGAGCAGAATGCGCTTGGCAGCAAAAATCTTATTTCATTGTACTCTTGGCGGGGACGGTTCGGGCAGAAGGTCGGTCCTTTTGCTGTGCGGCGTATCTCAGGCGATGATGTCGTGCTTTCTCTTGCGCTTGCAGCTTTTCAGGAAATCGATGAACTTCTGCTCCGTGCGCGTGAAGCTGCGAGCGCGCAGGGTGATGAGATAGATGTCGCGCTTGAGCGCGCTGCGGTCCATCTCGAAGGCGAGCAGCGTGCCGCTTGCGACCTCCTGCTCCACGGCGAGCGCGGAGAGGATCGAAATGCCCACGCCGCCGACGACCATTCGCTTGATGGCCTCGGGGTCGTCCACGCGCGCGACGATGTCGAGCGAATCGGTCGGGAGGGAGAGACTTCTGAGGTAATTCTGCACGCTGCGGTCCGTGCCGGAGCCCTCCTCACGCGTCACCATCGGGCGGGTGAGCAGGTCGCGGCCGTAAGTGCCGCTCTCCTGCAGCTGGCGGTAATAGGAGGTGTTGGGCGTGACGAGCACGAGCTTGTCTTCGGCGAGGGGATAGTAGTCGATGGCGTTCGGCTCGCTGATCGCGCCGACGAAGCCGAGCGAGATCTCGCCGTCCTTGAGCATCTGGTGCACCTGCGCGCTGTCGCCCCGGCGGAGAGAATAGCGGAAATCCTTCTCCTTTTTGAGGAAGGCGGCAAGATACTCCGGCAGGAGGTACTGCCCCGGCACCGTGGACGCGCCGAGCGAGAGCGTCTGCCCCGCCTTTTCCGAGGCGAAGAGCGTGCGCAGCGTGTCGCAGTCGCCCAAGATGCGCTTGGCGATGGGGTAGACCTGCTCGCCGTCCGCCGTCAGGCGGACGTGGCGGCGGTTGCTGCGCACGAACAGCTCCTTGCCCAGCGCCTGTTCAAGCAGGCTGATGTGTGCGCTGATGGTCGACTGGTTGAAGAAGAGCTCCTCGGCGGCGCGGGTGAAGCCGCCGTATTCCACAACGGCGACGAAGACCTCGAGCTGCTTGAGACTGATATCGTTCATGGGGGAGACCGCCTTTCCGAGATGCCGATACGGCAGAAACAATCTGGTAAAAATACTATCATAGGGGTATTTGAAATGCAAGCTCTATTATGGTTTTTTTCGATAATAAATATTCAAGTCCAATATTAGGAAAATGCGGCGAAGGTATTTTTTTCGCCTTGTCCACATAGGCTGTTGGCAAAGAAGCAGCCGGGGAGGCGAGGGAATATGAAGCGGAGAGGATGGCGAGTCTCGGGGAAGCGCCGCAGACGCGCCGTACCGGGGCGGCAGCGCATGGCGCATGGCACGGCGGAGCGCCCTGCGCGCATGGCCGGGCAGATCGTTGTCTGCGGGGCGCTGTTCGTCGCGCTTGTGGGGCTCAAGCTCATGATGCCGGGGCATTTGAGCGAGCTGCGCGGCACGCTGGGGGAGTGGCTCGTGCGCGATGCGGACTTTGTCTCCGCCTTTTCCGCCGTCGGGCGCGCGGCGGCGGGGGAGCAGGCGTGGGGCGCGTCGCTTTCCGAAGCCTGCGCTGCGGTCTTCGGCGGCGAGGGCGGGGCGAAGGAGGTCTCGGGCGAGCTCGCCGGTGTCACCGTGCCGGAGCAGGACGTGTCCGGCTTTGTGAGCGAGCGCGCGCTGCCCGCGCAGGCCGTGGGCGAGCAGCGGATTCTGGGCTTTGCCTACGCCTGCCCGCTCGCGGGGGAGATGACCTCGCCCTTTGGCTGGCGCGAGGACCCCGTGAGCGGCGAGGAGCGCTTTCACTACGGCGTGGACATCGCGGGCGCGGAGGGCGCTGCCGTCTCCTGCTTTGCCGACGGCAGCGTCGGCACGGTGGGGGAGAGCGCGCTGCTCGGCAATTATGTGACGGTCAACCACGATCTTGGCTTTTCAACGCTCTACGCCCATTGCAGCGCCGTTGCGGTGAGCGCGGGACAAAGCGTCAAAAAGGGCGAGGTCATCGCGTCGGTGGGCGCCACCGGCAACGCCACGGGGCCGCATCTGCACTTTGAAGTGCACGACGGCGGGCAGTATCTCAATCCCGTCTATTATGTTGTTTCCTGAGCGCGGCGTACACGTTTCGGCAGGCTTTTTTCTGCTTGCCGCGCTTGCACTGATCGTCAGCCCCTGGGAGATCGCCGCGTCCGTCCTGCTGGCGGCGGCGATGCACGAATGCGGGCATCTTCTTGCGCTGAAAGCCTTTCGAGTGCCCGTGGAGGGGCTGCGCCTCACGGCACTCGGCGCGGTGCTGTATGCGCGCGGGGCGCGGCGGCTCTCCTATGCGCGCGAGCTTGTCGTCACGCTCGCGGGCTGCGGCGTGAACCTTGCCTGCGGCTTTCTGATCGCCCTTGCCGCGCGGCGGCTTTCGTGGGAGGGGGGATTCCTTTTTGCGGGCGCGCATCTTCTGCTGGCAGCCTTCAACCTGCTGCCCATCCCGCCGCTCGATGGCTCGCGTGCGCTCACGCTGCTTGTGTCGTTTTTCTTTGGCCCGGCGGCGGGAGACGCGGCGGCTGTGCTTGCGGGACTTTTCTTCGCCCTCGCGCTCGTGGGGGCAGGACTCTGCATCGCGGCGGAAACGGGTGGGGGCGTTCTTTTCCTGCTCGCCTCGCTCGCGCTGCTTTCCGGCCTTTTCCGGCAAGTGAGGCTTGCGAAACGGGAAAGAAAAGTGTAAGATAGCTGAAAATGGTTTCTTATGCCCATTTTCGGCTATCTTATTTCTATTTCGACACAAGGGAGAACACTGTGGATAAAAAACTTGAACGCATCCTGCCGCGCGTGCAGAAGCCCGCACGCTATGTCGGCGGGGAATTCAACGCCGTGATGAAGGACAAGAGCAAGGTCGATACGCGCGTCGCCTTCTGCTTTCCCGATACCTATGAGATCGGTATGTCGAACCTCGGTATGCGCATCCTCTACGGCGTGATGAACAACATGGAGGGCGTGTGGTGCGAGCGCTGCTTCGCCCCCTGGGGCGACATGGAGCAGGAGATGCGTCAGGCAAACATCCCGCTCTACGCGCTCGAATCCTTCGACCCCATCCGCGATTTTGACATCATCGCCTTTTCCGTCGGCTACGAGATGGCCTTCCCCGCGATGGTCAATATGCTCGACCTTGCGGGCGTTCCGCTGCACGCAAGCGAGCGCACGGCGCTCACGCCGCTCGTCATCGCGGGCGGCACGGCGATGTACAACTGCGAGCCCATCGCCGACTTCATCGACCTTGCCTTCATCGGCGAGGGCGAGGAGATGGACGTGGAGCTCATCGAGCTGCACCGTCAGGCGCGGCGCGAGGGCTGGAGCAAGCACGATTTCCTCGTGCGCGCGGCGCAGATCCGCGGCATCTATGTGCCGAGCCTTTACGACGTTGCCTACAACGACGACGGCACGGTGAAGTCCATCACCGCCAAGGAGGGCGCGCCCAAAACGGTGCTCAAGCGCATCGTCGAGAATATGGACGAGGCGTACTACCCCACAAAGACCATCGTTCCCTCGACCGAGATCGTGCAGGACCGTGTTTCGCTCGAGCTGTTCCGCGGCTGCATCCGCGGCTGCCGCTTCTGTCAGGCGGGTTATGTCTACCGCCCGGTGCGCAACCGCTCGGAAAAGCTCCTGCGCGACTATGCCATCGAAGCGGTCGAGGATTCCGGCTATCAGGATATGACCCTCTCCTCGCTCTCCACGTCCGACTATCCGCATCTTGTCGAGCTGTGCGACGATCTGGAGGATTTCTGCGCCCAGCGCCACCTGACGCTCGCGCTGCCGTCGCTGCGCGCCGACAACTTCTCCATGGCGCTGATGGAGCGGCTGCAAAAGGGGAGAAAGACGGGGCTTACCTTCGCGCCCGAGGCGGGCACGCAGAGACTGCGCGACGCCATCAACAAAAATCTCACGGAAGAGGACCTGCTCGCCTCCTGCCGCCGCGCCTTCGCCGGCGGCTACAGCGCGGTCAAGCTCTACTTCATGCTCGGCCTTCCGACCGAGACGGACGAGGACGTGCTCGGCATTGCGGACATCGCGGCAAACGTCATGCACGCATGGCGCGAGAGCGCGGTCAACAAGAGCCGCGGCGTTCGCATCACGGTGTCGACCTCGTGGTTCGTGCCCAAGCCCCACACGGCCTTCCAGTGGGAGCCGCAGATCCCCATCGAGGAATACGAGCGCCGCGTCAAGCTCCTGCGCGAGGCGATCAACACCAAGTCCGTCATCTACAACTGGCATCCCTCGCCCACAAGCTTCATGGAGGCCGTCATCTCCTGCGGCGACCGCAGGCTCGGCAAGGTCATCGAGAGCGCGTGGCGCAAGGGCGAAACGCTCAGCGCGTGGGAGGATTACTTTGACCTGAGCCGCTGGATGGAGGCCTTTGAAGAGTGCGGCCTCGACCCGCATTTTTACGCCAACCGCCGCCGCAGCGAGGATGAGATCCTGCCGTGGAGCATGATCTCCACCGGCGTGTCGCCCGCCTACTTCAAGCGCGAGCACGCGCTGACATTTGAGGGCGTGACCACGCCCGACTGCCGCACGCACTGTAACGCCTGCGGCGCAAACTGCCTTGTGGGAGGAACGTGCAATGTCTAAGCTGAGATTGATCTTCGTCAAGGAGCAGCAGGCCTCCTATATTTCGCATCTCGACGTGATGCGTACCTTCCAGCGCGTGTTCCCGCGCGCGGGACTTTCCATCAGGCACTCCAACGGCTTCCACCCCCATCCCATTTTGTCCATCGTGCTGCCGCTGCCCGTGGGCCAGTCGAGCGAGTGCGAGATATTGGACTTTGAAAGCGTGGAGGAGAGCGCCGGCGAGGGCGTCGCCGAGGCGCTCAACACCGGTATGCCCGCGGGACTTCGCGTGCTCGACTGCTACGCCGCCTCGCGCCCCGTGCGCGAGATGGCGCTGCTGCGCGCGCGCCTTGAGATGGAATATGACGGCGGCGTGAGCGAGGACGCCTGCGAGCGCATCCGCGCGCTTTTCGCGCAGGAGGAGGTCTTCGTCGAAAAGCGCACGAAGCACAAGGGCATGACCGAGCTGAACATCGTGCCGCTCATCCATTCGCTCACGCTGACGGAGGAGCCGGGGATGATCGTGGCCGATGCCATCGTCGCCGCGCAGGACCCGGGACTCAACCCTGCGCTCATCGGCGCGGCCATCGCGCGGCACCTTCCCGAGATCGCACCGGACTTTGTCCGCGTGCGCAGAAAAGAGGTCTACGACAGGGAAATGAACATTTTCCGCTGATGTGAGCAGAATTTTTCCCTTTTTGTAAAAAATGCTTGCAATTCATCCTGCCGTATGATATGCTACCATAGCTTGAAAAGGGCGGTCCTCTGCCGTGCGCGGGTGAAAGAATCCCGAAAGCGCCACAGAAAAGCGGTCAAGAACGCCTATAAATAGGAGGAAATTACCCATGGATCTCATCAAAGAGCTCGAATCCCAGCAGCTGAAGAAGGAAATGCCCGTCATCAACGTCGGCGATACCGTCCGCGTTCATGTCAAGATCAAGGAAGGCTCCCGCGAGCGTATCCAGGTCTTCGAGGGCATCGTCATCGCGAAGAAGCACGGCGGTCTTGAGGAGACCTTCACCGTTCGCCGTCTCGCCTACGGCGTCGGCGTGGAGAAGGTGTTCCCCATCCACTCCCCCCTCATCGAGAAGGTCGAGACCGTGCGCAGCGGTTATGTTCGCCGCGCCAAGCTGTATTACCTGCGCGGCCGCGTCGGTAAGGCTGCCAAGATCCGCGAGAAGCTGTAAGACAGATTCTTTGAGAACAAAAAAGCGTGGTTTTGTAAACCACGCTTTTTTTGTTGCCTTTTGTGAAAATCGTGATAAAATAGATAAATTAGAGAATCAGGCGCTTTTCGCCGCGACAGGGAGAGATAGACCATGGACGAATTTGATCAGAAATTGGATATTCACGAGGAGAGCAGCGAGGAGATCGTGGAAAAGATCCCCGGACGCGACGTGTACGAAACGATCTCGTCACTTGTCTCGGCGCTGCTCGTCGTCACGCTGGTGTTCACCTTTGTTGTGCGCCTGATGGGTGTTTCCGGCCCGTCGATGATCCCGACCTTGCAGGACGGCGACCGTTTGCTCGTGGTGAACTCGCTGCTTTGCGGCGAGTATGAGGTCGGCGACATTGTCATCGCGCGCAAGGAGACCTTCGACGCGCAGCCCATCGTCAAGCGCGTGATCGCAACCGCGGGGCAGACCGTTGATATCGACTTTAACCTTGGTCGCGTCTATGTGGACGGCGTGATGCTCGAGGAGGATTACATCAACGATCTTACCTACCGCGAGGAGGGAACGCTCTTTCCCCTCACCGTTCCGGAGGGGGAGGTCTTCCTGCTCGGCGACAACCGCAACCACTCCAACGACAGCCGCGATTCCTCGCTCGGCACGGTGGATACGAGGCTGCTCATCGGCAAGGCGGTGTTCCTCGTCTTCCCGGGGCGCGATTACCTGACCGAACAGCGCGAATTTGGCCGCATCGGTCTTCTGAAATAAAGGAGAGAGTACCATGCAGCTTGAAAGCTTAAGCTGGTTTCCCGGCCACATGACCAAGACCCGCCGCATGATCGCCGCAGAGCTCGGCAACGTGGACGCGGTGTGCGAGATCTTGGACGCGCGCATCCCCATGAGCAGCCGCAACCCCGATGTGGACGAGCTGACGGCGGGCAAGCCCCGCTTGATCGTTCTCAACCGCGTCGATCAGGCGGACCCCGAAATGACAAAAAAGTGGGCATCCTACTTCCGCTCGCTCGGCTATGCCGTCATCGAAACGGACGCAAAGCAGGGCGGCGGCGTGAAGCAGTTTTCCTCCGCCGTGCGCACGCTCCTGCGCGAGAAGATCGCCTCTTACGAGGCCAAGGGGCAGGTCGGGCGCGTGCTGCGCGTGATGGTGCTCGGCATCCCGAACGTCGGCAAGTCGACCTTCATCAACAAAGTCTCCGGCCGCAAGAGCGCCAAGGCGGAGGACCGCCCGGGCGTGACGCGCACGAAGCAGTGGGTGCCCGTCGACAAGACGCTGGAGCTGCTCGACACGCCGGGCATCCTGTGGCCGAAGTTTGAAGACAGCGGCGTTGGTATCCGCCTTGCCTTCACCGGCGCCATCCGCGACGAGGTCGTCGATATCGAGGAGCTTGCCATGCGCCTGATGGACTACCTCGGCAAGAACTATCCCAAGGCCATTGAGGAGCGCTACAAGCTCGCCATCTCCGAGGAGGACGACGGCTATGCGCTGCTGGAAAAGGCGGGGCGCAAGCGCGGCTTTTTGATCTCCGGCGGCGAGGTGGACACCGAGCGCATGAGCCGCATTCTGCTCGATGAATTCCGCGGCGGCAAGCTGGGACGCTTTACACTCGAACTGCCGCCCGAGGGGGAGAGCGCATGAGCGTTGACCTGCATTATGAGGCGCAGGCCCGCGCGGCGGGCCATGCTTTCGTCTGCGGAGTGGACGAGGCGGGTGCAGGGCCGCTGATGGGGCCTGTGTACGCCGCTGCCGTCATCCTGCCGGAAAACTGCGAGATCGAAGGGCTGAACGACTCGAAAAAGCTGACGGAGAAAAAGCGCGAGGCGCTTTTTCCCGTTATTTTTGAAAAGGCCGTCGCCTGCGCCGTCGCGTCCGTCGACGCAAGCGAGATCGATGCGACGGACATTCTGAGCGCGCGCATGAAGGCAATGCAGCTCGCCATCGACGCGCTTTCAGTCCCGGCGGACTACGCGCTCATCGACGGCAACCGCGACCATGGCGCGTCGGCGCGCATCACCACGCCGCACGAGCTGATCGTCGGCGGGGACGGCGCGAGTCTTTCCATTGCTGCGGCGAGCGTGCTGGCAAAGGTCAGCCGCGACCGCTACGTGGTCGAGGTGCTGGATGCGCAGTACCCCGCGTATCAGTTTGCCAAGCACAAGGGCTACGGCACAAAGCTCCACTATGAAATGCTGGGCCGCTTTGGTCCCAGCCCCGTGCACCGCAAGACCTTCCTCAAAAAGTGGGAGGCGCGGCGATGAGCACCAAGCAGGACGGCGACTGGGGCGAGGCGCTGGCCGCGGAATACCTCGAAGCGCGCGGCTGCCGCATCGTGGAAAAAGAGTGGCGCTGCCGCTTCGGCGAGATCGATCTCATCGCCGAAAAAGACGGGGTGATCCTCTTTGTCGAGGTCAAGCTGCGCACGAATTTACAGTATGGGATGCCGCGCGAATACGTCACGGCGAAAAAGCAGGAAAAGCTGCGCGCCGCGGCGCTGCTTTATCTCAGTATGCACGGCCTTGACGCGCCCGCCCGCTTCGACGTGGCGGAGGTCTACACCGACGCGCACCACAGCGCGCGCTCCACGCGCATCGAATACCTCGAGGACGCATTTTAACTTGAGAAAAGAAGGGAGGCCGGCGATGGCTCTATACGCGATCGGCGATCTGCACCTGTCGCTCGGCACGGACAAGCCCATGGACGTGTTCGGCCCGAAGTGGTCGAACTATGTCGAGCGCATCCGCGAAAATTTTTCGGCGCTGCACGAGGATGACGTCATCGTGCTGGCGGGCGATATCTCCTGGGGAATGTCGCTCGAGCAGTCGCTGCCCGATTTTCAATTTATCGACGCGCTGCCGGGGAAAAAGCTTCTTTTGAAGGGCAACCACGACTACTGGTGGGGGACGGCGGCGAAGATGAATCGCTTTTTTGCAGAGCACGGGCTCACGACCTTCGATATCCTCTACAACAACGCCTTTTTCTACGGCGATCACGCCATCTGCGGCACGCGCGGCTGGTTTTATGAGGAGGACGCGGCGGGAACGCACACGGGCAAGATGCTCGCGCGCGAGGCGCTGCGGCTGGAAGCCTCGCTCAAGGCGGCGGAGGGGAGACCCATCTTCTGCTTTCTGCACTATCCGCCCATCTATCAGGGCTATCAGTGCCCCGAGATGCTTGCCCTTCTCGATAAGTACGAGGTCGAGCGCTGCTATTACGGGCATTTGCACGGCTATACGCACCGCCGCGCCTTCGAGGGGCGGCGCGGAAAAACCGACTATGCGCTCATCTCGGCGGATTATGTCGGCTTCCAGCCGGTGAAAATTTACGATTAGGTCAAAAATTGATGCAAAAAAGGGTGGAAATCCAAAGAAACGTATGCTATAATACCACTTTGCAAAAGCATCATTATCATAATATATGATGTCAATACGGAGGAAAAAGAAATCATGACTGTTAAGAATGTTGAAAAGCTGGAAAAGAGCAGAGTCGCGGTGACCGTTGAGGTCGGCGCGGAGGAATTTGAAGCCGCCGTTGCCAAGGCCTACGCCAAGGCCCGCGGTAAGCTCAGCATTCCCGGCTTCCGCCCCGGCAAGGCCCCCCGCAAGATGATCGAAAAGCTCTACGGCGCGGGCGTTTTCTACAGCGATGCTGTTGATATCGTTCTGCCCGAGGCATATACGCAGGCCATCGGCCAGAGCGGTCTCAATGTTGTCGGCTATCCCGAGATCGAGATCGTGGACGACAAGATCGACGAGAACGGCTTTACCTTCAAGGCGACCATCGCCGTGTATCCCGAGGTCAAGCTCGGCGAGTACAAGGGCCTGACCGCCGAGAAGGAAGAGGTCAAGGTCAGCGCTGACGACGTCAAGGAGCGTCTGAACGAGATGGCCGAGCGCAACGCCCGCCTCGTTTCCGTGGACCGCAAGGCCAAGAAGGGCGACATTGCCGTCATCGACTTCGAGGGCTTCGACAATGGCGAGGCGTTCGAGGGCGGCAAGGGCGAGAACTACGAGCTCGAGCTCGGCTCCGGCAGCTTCGTTCCCGGCTTTGAGGATCAGGTCATCGGCATGAAGGCCGGTGAAGAGAAGGATCTCGACATCACCTTCCCCGAGGATTACCACGCAGACCTCGCCGGCAAGAAGGTCGTCTTCCACGTCAAGGCCAAGGAGATCAAGTGCAAGGAGCTGCCCAAGCTCGACGACGATTTCGCCAAGGACGTGTCTGAGTTCGACACGCTCAAGGAGCTCAAGGACAGCATCAAGCGCGAGATCACCGAGCAGCGCGAGCAGGCCGCGAAGTTCTCGATCGAGAGCAGCCTCATGGAGAAGGTCGCCGAGGGCATCGAGTGCGACATCCCCGACGCGATGATCGAAGAGCAGTGCGCCCGCTTCCTCGATGACTTCAAGCAGCGTCTGCAGGCGCAGGGCATCCCCTACGACCAGTACTGCAAGATGACCGGCATGAACGAGGAGAAGTTCATGGAGGACGGCAAGGAGCCCGCAATGCGTCAGGTCCGCATGGATCTCGCCGTCAACGCCATCATCAAGGAGGAGAACCTTGACGCGACCGACGAGGAAGTGGAAAAGCAGTATACCGACCTTGCCGAGAAGTACAGCATGGACGTGAACGAGCTCAAGAAGTACCTCGATGAGATGAGCGTCCGCGCCCAGCTCATCCGCGACAAGGCCATCAACCTTGTGGTCGACAGCGCCAAGATCGAAAAGAAGAAGGCTGCCAAGAAGGAAGCCGAGGCTGAATCCGCCGAGGGCGAGGAGAAGCCCGCCAAGAAGACCGCTGCCAAGAAGACTGCCAAGAAGGAAGAAGAAAAGGCTGAATAAGCGGCAAACCGGCCATAATAGAAAGAACGAGTCGATCAACCACAAATGCCAGCCATTTGTGGTTGATCGCGTACATACCAACTTTTTGAACAGGGTATGAACAAGGAGGTTACCAAGATGAGTTTAGTCCCTTACGTCATTGAACAGACCAACCGCGGCGAGCGTTCTTACGACATTTTCTCGCGCCTGCTGGAAGACCGCATCATCTTCCTCGGCGAGGAGGTCAACGACGCGACCGCGAGCCTGATCGTTTCGCAGCTGCTGTTTCTCGAGGCCAAGGACCCCGACAAGGACATCCAGCTTTATATCAACTCCCCCGGCGGCAGCGTGACGGCCGGCATGGCGATCTACGACACCATGCAGTATATCAAGTGCGACGTGTCCACCATCTGCGTGGGCCTTGCCGCCAGCATGGGCGCCTTCCTGCTCTCTTCCGGCACGCAGGGCAAGCGCATCGCGCTGCCGAACGCGGATATCATGATCCACCAGCCCTCCGCCGGCACGCAGGGCAAGGTGACCGACATGGAAAGCGACGTGGAGCATTTCCTGAAGATCAAGCAGCGCCTGAACAAGATCCTTGCCGAGAACACCGGCAAGACGCCCGAGCAGGTCAAGCTCGACTCCGAGCGCGACCACTGGATGAGCGCTGACGAGGCGCAGGAATACGGCCTTGTGGATAAGGTCATTTACAAAAGATAAGGATTTCTGCATATGAGTGAAGATAGGAAAAAAGAGCTTCGCTGCTCGTTCTGCGGTAAGAGCGAGCACGAAGTGCACCGCATGATCCAGGGCTCGGGCGTGCGCATCTGCGACGAGTGCGTGCATCTGTGCATGGAGGTGCTCGAGGATGGCTACGAGACCCATGAGGGGCTGGAAGCGCCCGAGGCCATCCCCACGCCGCGCGAGATCCACGACGTGCTGGACCAGTATATCATCGGGCAGGAGGCGGCGAAGGTCGCGCTGTCCGTATCCGTTTACAACCACTATAAGCGCATCTTCTTCGGCGGCGACGACGAGGTGGAGCTGCAAAAGAGCAACATCCTGCTCCTCGGCCCCACCGGCAGCGGCAAGACGCTCTTTGCCCAGACGCTCGCCCGCATCTTAAAGGTGCCCTTTGCCATCGCCGATGCGACGACCCTCACCGAAGCGGGCTACGTCGGCGACGATGTGGAAAACATTCTGCTCCGTCTGCTTCAGGCGGCGGATTACGACGTGGAGCTTGCCGAGCGCGGCATCATCTATGTCGATGAGATCGACAAGATCGCCCGCAAGAGCGAGAATACCTCCATCACGCGCGATGTTTCCGGCGAAGGCGTGCAGCAGGCGCTTTTGAAGATCGTCGAGGGCACGGTCGCCAACGTCCCGCCGCAGGGCGGGCGCAAGCATCCGCATCAGGAGTTCATCCAGATCGACACGCACAACATCCTCTTCATCTGCGGCGGCGCGTTCGAGGGGCTTGAGAAGATCATCGAGAGCCGTCTTGACCGCAAGTCGATGGGCTTCGGCGCGGATGTCAAGAGCAAGGCGGAGATCGACGAGAGCAAGATCCTCAGCGAGGTGCAGCCGCACGATATCCTCAAGTTCGGCATCATCCCCGAGCTGGTCGGCCGTCTTCCGGTCATCACCGCGCTCAACGCGCTCACGCGCGAGGATCTCGTCAAGATCCTCACGCAGCCGAAAAACGCGCTCGTCAAGCAGTATCAGAAGCTCTTCTCCTATGATGACGCCGAGCTCGTCTTCGAGCCGAAGGCGCTCGAGGCGATCGCCGACAAGGCCATCGCGCGCAAGATCGGCGCGCGCGGTCTGCGCGCGGTCATGGAAGGGCTGTTGATGAACGTGATGTACGACATCCCGTCCGACCGCACGATCGACCGCGTGACCATCACCGAGGGCTGCGTGGAAGGAACGGAGCAGCCGAAGCTTTCTCATCGCACAGAACAGGAGGGGGCGGCGCAGGCGCTGCCTGCCGACCCTGCCTCATAAGGAGAACCCATGGAACCTGTAACAAAAAATCTTCCGGTCATTGCGCTGCGGGGGCTCAATATCTTCCCGCGCATGAACGCCAGCTTTGACCTTGAACGCGAGATCTCTGTGCGCGCGCTCGAGCGCGCCATGGAGAACGGGGAAGAGGTCTTCCTCGTCACGCAGCGAGAGCTGGGCGTGGAGCTGCCGGAGGAAAAGGACCTCTACGAGATCGGCACGGTGGCGCGCGTGACGCAGATCTTGCGCGTGAGCGACCATGTGCTGCGCGTGATGATGGAGGGCGCGTGCCGCGCCCGCCTCAAAAGGCTTTGGCAGCGCGAACCGTTTTTGCAGGCGCAGGCCGAGCTCATCGATGAGCAGCCCGCGCTCTCGCGCTACGGCAAGCGCACCGAGGCGATGCTCCGCCAGACCTATGCCAATCTCACCGAATACATTGAGATCGCGCAGAAGCTGCCCGACGAGATCTATGCTGCCATGCTCGGCACGAACGACCCCGGCTATCTTGCCGACTTCATCGCCCAGCAGCTCAACCTGCGCTATCAGGACAAGCAGGACATTCTCAATGAGCTGCGCCCGCTGCCGAGATTGCAGCGCATGAACGAAATTCTGCGCCGCGAGATCGAAGTGACCGAGATGGAGCAGGACATTGAGAGCAAGGTCCGCTCCCGCGTGGGCAGAATTCAGAAGGATTTTGTCCTGCGCGAGCAGATCAAGGTCCTGCAAAACGAGATCGGCGAGGGCGGCGAGGACGACGAGCTCGAGGAGTACCGCACGAAGATCGCGCAGGCGAAGCTCAGCGACGAGGTGCGCGAAAAGCTCATGAAGGACGTCGACCGGCTCTCGAAGCAGCCCTTCGGCAGCGCCGAGGCGAGCGTGCTGCGCAACTATCTCGATACCTGTCTTGAAATGCCCTGGGGCGAGGAGACAAAGGAGCGCGCGAGCGTGGACGCCGCGCGTAAGATCCTCGAGCGCGACCATTACGGGCTGCAAAAGGTCAAGGAGCGCATCCTCGAATTTGTCGCCGTGCGTCAGCTCAACCCCGAGGCGAAGGGGCAGATCCTCTGTCTGGTCGGCCCTCCGGGCGTCGGCAAAACGTCCATCGCGCTCTCCGTCGCCAAGGCGATGAACCGCAAGGTTGCGCGGCTGTCGCTCGGCGGCGTGCGCGATGAGGCGGACATTCGCGGCCACCGCAAGACCTATATCGGCGCAATGCCCGGGCGCATCATCGAGGCCATCACCCGCAGCGGCTCGATGAACCCGCTGCTCGTGCTCGACGAGGTGGACAAGCTCGCGAGCGACGGACGCGGCGACCCCGCGAGCGCGCTGCTCGAAGTGCTCGACAGCGAGCAGAACTACGCCTTCCGCGACCATTACCTTGAAATTCCCGTCGATCTGAGCCGCGTGATGTTCATCATGACGGCCAATACGCTCGATACCATCCCCCGCCCGCTGCTCGACCGCATGGAGATCATCGAGATCCCGAGCTACACGGACGAGGAAAAGGTGCAGATCGCACAGCGCCATCTGCTGCCAAAGGAGCGGCAGGCCCATGCGCTGACGGCCTCGAGCCTGCGCGTGGAGGAGGATGCCCTGCGCGCGGTCATCGCGCGTTACACGCGCGAGAGCGGCGTGCGTTCGCTTGAGCGGCAGATCGCAAAGCTCTGCCGCAAGGCGGCAATGCAGCTTGTAACAACGAGTGTAAAGCGCGTTACCATTACAGAGAAAAACCTTGCGGACTTCCTCGGCACGCCGCGCGTCACGCAGGATCGCATCCCGGAAAGAGATCTTGTCGGCGTGGTGAACGGCCTTGCGTGGACGGAAGTCGGCGGCGAGATATTACCCGTCGAGGTCGGCGTGATGGAGGGCAGCGGCAAGGTCGAGCTCACCGGCAACCTCGGCGATGTGATGCAGGAGAGCTGCCGCGCGGCGCTCTCGTGCCTGCGCCAGCGGGCGCAGGAGCTTGGCATCGCGCCGGACTTCTATAAAACGAAGGACATCCACATCCACTTCCCGGAGGGGGCCATCCCCAAGGACGGCCCGAGCGCGGGCATCGCCATTGCGACGGCGCTGCTCTCGGCGCTGACGAACCGGGCGGTGCGCCGCGACATAGCGATGACCGGCGAGATCACGCTGCGCGGCCGCGTGCTGCCGATCGGCGGATTGCGCGAGAAGACGATGGGCGCGCTGCGCGCCGGGGTACATACGGTGATCCTGCCGAAGGAGAACGAAAAAGATCTCGCGGAGATCGACCCCAATGTGCGCGAAAAACTGCGCTTTGTACCGGTGGAAACGGTGGACACCGTCTTTGCCGAAGCGCTCGTGCTGCCGGAAAAGTGCGTCCCGTCCGCGCCGCGGGAGGGCTATCTTCCCGTGCAGGAAACGGTCGCGCCGGTCGCGCTGCGCGTGTAAGAACCGGGAGAAAGGAAACGAAACCATGGCGATCAATTTCAATAAGGTGGAATTTGTCCTCTCGGCAGCGTCGGAAAAGCAGTTCGTGCGCGACGGGATGCCGCAGCTCGCCTTTGCGGGACGGTCGAACGTCGGCAAGTCCTCGGTCATCAACCGCATCGTCAACCGCAAGAACTTTGCCCGCGTAGGCGCGTCCCCGGGCAAGACCTCGCAGATCAACTACTTTAAGATCGACGGCAAGCTCTACCTTGTCGACCTGCCGGGCTACGGCTACGCCAAGGTCTCCAAGGGCGAGCGCGACCGCTGGGGCAAGCTCATGGAGAGCTACTTCCAGAGCGCGGGCCTCATCCACCTCGGCGTGCAGATCGTCGACGCGCGCCACAAGCCGACGGCGGACGATATCACGATGCACGACTACTTCGTGCAGACGGGCTGCCCCGTGGTGATCGTGGCGAACAAGCTCGACAAGCTCAAAGCGCGCGAGATCGAGCCGAATCTTGCGAAGATCCGCGAGACGCTCTCCCTGCGGGACGATGAGCTCATCATTCCCTTCTCGGCGGAGAAGGGCACGGGCAAGGAACAGCTCATCAAGGCGATCCTCGACCATCTGAACGTCTGACAAGTAGAAACACTATACATAAAACCCCTCCGCATGGCCAGACCATGCGGAGGGGTTTTATGATATTTCCCGGGGAAAGAAGCGGTCGGGTCAAAGTGCGGTGTCAGAAAGCGGGGGGAGGCCCAGCTCGTAGAACGCAACGGCGCTCGCCGCGGCAACGTTGAGCGAGTCAACGCCGTGGTACATCGGGATCTTCACCGTGTAGTCGCAGCTTGCGATGGTGCTGCTCGCAAGGCCGTCGCCCTCCGTACCCATGACGATGGCGAGCTTTTCCTCGGCGGCAAGGCGCGGATCGTCGAGCCGTACGGAGTCATCGCGCAGCGCCATGGCGACCGTGCGGAAGCCGAGAGAGCGCAAAAGCGCCGTCCAGTCACCCTCCTCGGGGAGATAAGTCCACGGAATGAGGAAGACGTTGCCCATGCTCACGCGCGAGGCGCGGCGGTAGAGCGGGTCGCTGCCCGCGCTGGTGAGCAGCACCGCGTCCATGCCGAGCGCGGCGGCGGAGCGAAAGATCGCGCCGATGTTCGTCGGGTTCATCACGTTTTCGAGCACGACGATGCGCCGCGCGCTGCGGCAGACCTCTTCCGCTGCCGGAAGCTTCGGCCGGCGCATGGCGCAGAGCATCCCGCGCGTCAGGTGAAAGCCTGTGAGCTGCGCGAGCACGCTTTCTTCAGCGGTGTAAACCGGAATGTCTTTACAGCATCGGGCGAGAATTTCGCGTCCCTTGCCCTCGATGTGCTGCCGCTCCATGAGAAACGACACCGGCTCGCAGTGCGCGTCAAGCGCGCGGCCGATGACGAGCGGGCTTTCGGCGATGAAGAGCGCGTTTTCGGGGTCCGCGCGGTTTAGGAGCTGATTTTCCGTCAAGCGCGCGTAGAGGTCGAGCGCGGGGGCAGAAAAATCCTGAATTTCAATGATGTTTGCCATAGTGCCCTCCTCTATGCTTCTAAAATACGCAGCAGCGCCGCAACATCGGGCAGCACGAAGGAAGGCTGCGGGCAGGCTGGGAGGTCCTCTTCCTTCGTCTCGCCCGAGAGGACGAGCAGCGTGTCGACGAGCGCGTTCGCGCCGCTTGCAATATCCGTGTAGACGCGGTCTCCAATGAGCAGCGTTTCCTGCGTGGAAACGCCCGCTTCAAGCATCGCAAGCTGCGGCATCAGCGGTTCGGGCTTGCCGATGACGACGGGACGGCGGCCGGTCGCGCGATAGAGCATCTCGCAAACGCTCCCGCAGTCGGGCACGAAGCCGTAGGACGTGGGGCAGACCCAGTCGGGATTTGTCGCAATGTAGGGGATGCTTTGCCCCAGCAGAATGCAGGCGTCCTCCAGCTTTTGGAAGGTAAGCTCGGTGTCGAAGCCCATCAGCAGGGCGGTGGCGTCCTCGCGGCGCTCCGCGATGGTGAAGCCCGCCGCGCGCAGCTGCGATTTCATCGACTCCGTGCCGCAGACGTAATAGCGCTCTTTTTCGCCGTGCTGCGTGCGGAGATAGGAAATGAGCGCGTCGACCGAGGTGAGAAAATCAGCCGCCTCTGCCGCGACGCCGAGACGCGCGAGCTTTTCAACGTAAGCCGACACGCTGCGCGAGGAGTTGTTGGTGAGAAAGCGGTACTGCCCGCCCCGCGCGCGGATGCACGCGAGCAGCTCCTTTGTGCCGGGAAAGAGCGTATCGCCCAGATACAGCGTGCCGTCAAGGTCGAAGAGAAAGAGCTTTTTGCGCCGCAGGGCGCTGTAGTCCGCCATGGCCTTACGACTTCTTCTTGCCGTCCGCGGCGATGAAGAACAGCGAGCTCACCGCCAGCAGGAAGGGATAGAAGAGGTTCGGGATGATATCGAAGGCAGAAATGCTGTAGCCCAGCTCATGCGCCGCGGAGATGGCGACGAGCATCTGTGCGCCGTAGGGGATGATGCCCTGAAAAACGCAGGAGAAGGTGTCGAGCAGGGAGGCGGCCTTGCGCGGCGAGATGCCGTATTCCTCGCTCATTTCCTTGGCGATGGGGTTTGCCATGACGATGGCGACGGTGTTGTTCGCCGTGGCGATGTCCATCGCGCCGACGAGCAGGCCCATGCCGATCTGGCCGCCGCGCTTGCCGTGGAAAGCCTTGCGGATGCCGCGCAGCAGCGCCTCAAAGCCGCCGTGCTCGCGGATGAGCGCGCAGATGGCGGAGACGAGGATCGCGACCATTGAGGTTTCGAACATCCCGGCCGCGCCGCTGCCCATGTTCTCAAGCAGCGCCTTGACCGCGAGGATGCCGCTCTGACCGGTCGCCCCGGTCGCAAGCGCGATGACCGAGCCGGAGACGATGCCGATGAGCAGCACCACAAAGACGTTGATGCCGATGATGCCGCCAATGAGCACGAGCACATAGGGGATGATCTGCACGAGGTTGTAGGAGGGGATCTCCGTGGGGGTGACGTCGGCGCGGAGCGTCAGCACGAGGATGAGCGCGAGAGAGGCGAGCGCGGCGGGAAGCGCGATGTGGAAATTCTCGCGGAACTTGTCCTTCATCGCGCAGCCCTGACCGTTGCAGGCGGCGATGGTCGTGTCGGAGATGAAGCTCAGGTTGTCGCCGAACATGGCCCCGCCCATGACGGAGGCGATGCACAGCGGCAGAGAATAGCCGCTGGCTGCGGCGATGGGGATGGCAATGGGCGTGATGAGCGTGATGGTGCCGACGCTCGTGCCCATCGCGGTGGAGACAAAGCAGCTGACGACGAAGAGCACCGCGACGGAGAACTTCGCCGGGATGAGCGAGAGCATGAAGTAGGCGACGCTCTCCGCGCTCGAGCGGCCCACGACGCCGACAAACATACCGGCGGCGAGGAAGATGAGCAGCATCGTGACGATGTTCTTATCGCCGATGCCCTTGCCCATCAGCACGAGCTTTTCATCGAATGACAGCGTGCGGTTCTGGCAGCAGGCCACGAGCAGCGCGATGAGGAAAACGACGACGATGGGGATGGAATAAAATCCCATCGGGATCTTGAGCACATACTCAAAAACAAGGCCGAGGCCCAGGTACAGAAACAGGAAAACGAAGATCGGCAGCAGTGCGGCGGGGTTGGATTTCTTTTGCATGACGGTATTCTCTCTTTCTCCGAAACATAAAAAAAGGCTCCTGAGAGGAGCGGTTGTGCGATGCGAATTATTATAAGGAGTCAAAATAGGCTTGTCAAGTAAGAACTTGCCGAAAAGCGCGGCGTTCTCCGATCGGAGAACGCCGCGCTGCGGATGGTATTCACGAGATGGACACGACGAGCCGCCAGACGGGCATGGCAAGGTAGTAGCCGAGAAACGCCGAGGCAAAGTTCGCCGTGACGGCATAGAGTGCGGCGCGGCCCCTGCTGTGGCCGGTGAGCAGGCCGCGGCCGGAGTAGAGGAAGACCTCGACGAGCATGACAACGAGCTCGGCCGGAAGGAAGAAGCAAAAGAGATACCAGGCGCTCACGCCGCTGTGCGCGGTGACGGACGAGGATGCAACAGCCAAAAGGCCCTGCGTGAGCACGTTGACAAGTAAAAACGCCTTCCAATTCTGTTTCCATGAATACTGGAACAGAAGCAGCAGAATGCCCTCGATGAGGAGCGTCGGCACAAACGTTGCAAGGAATTGCAGCAAATAGCCGATGATGGTTGATGGAACGGTGACAGTGGTACTTTCTGCATCATCTGCCCAGTGGACGGTCACGCTCGATTGCAGCACCCTGCGCTCAAGCGTGTCGGAGAGCCAGACCTTGCCGGACTGCGTGACGAGGATGATGCGGTAGGTGCTCGGTACGCCATGGTAGCCGAAAATGTGCAGGGCGTTGCCGGAGGCGTCCGTACTCTCTGAGTACAGCTCACCGTAGATCGGCGCGCCGGTCGTGCCTTGGGCCACGCAGGCGTGCCAGCCCTCGGGAACATTCTCGCGCAGGAGCGCTAAGAGGTCGGCATCGAGCGTATCCTCTTTGCTGTGATAGCTCCACTCGGTGCCGCTGCTGCTGTCCTCGCGTTTTTCGTCCCAGTCGCCCTCGGCGAGCAGGTCGAGGTAGTAGAGCTCCTGCGGCGCGTTTGCGACGCGCACGGTGAGCTGGGGCTTTGGCCCAAAGTCGGCGAGGGCAAGGGTCGTAAGCGCGAGAGATGCCAGGAGCGCGCAAACAAACGCGCGAAGGGGTGCTCTTTTCATCGGAAATCCTCCTTTTTTTGAGGAATACATCTATCTTCCGTCTCTTTAGACGCGAAAGAGAGAAAAAAGTTCCCGCATTTCGATTTTAACACGGAACGGAGAAAAAGAAAAGGACGGCTTTTGCGAGCCGTCCTTTTGGGTCGAAATGGTCACTTCTTGTCAAAGTAATAGTCGCGGAAGTTGTGGTACTGCGCGCCGTAGTAGCGCAGCAGGCGGTAGAGACGGGGGAGCGGAAGGTCACCCTTGCAGAAGAGCACGTGCGTGCCCTTGAAGGCCTTGAGCTCTTCGGCAAGCTCGCTGTTCTTCACATAGCGGCGCAGGATGCCGGTCGGCACGTTCTGCCAGAGGGCGACGGTGTGGTTATAGATGCACTCCTCGCGCTTGCCGTAGACGATATCATCGGTCAAAAGCTTCATCATATTGAGCCCTGCGGCGCGGCAGAAGTAGCTGCTGCGGCCAAGGCGTGGGTTGATCTCAAAGAACACATAGCGCCCCGTGCGGCAGTCGTACTTCATGTCGATGTTCGAAAAGCCGACGTAGCCGAGCTTTTCGAGAAATTCCTGCATTTTCTCATACAGCGCCTGATCGCCGCGGGAGATGATGGCGGCATAGTTGCCGACGGACTTGGGGTCGTAGTATTCAAGCACCGGCTGGCCAAGGCACATTGCGCGCACATGGCCGTCAAGGTCTGAATAGCTGTTGAGTACGCGCATGGCGTCGTCGCCGCCGGGGATGAACTCCTGCAGGATGAGCTTGCCGCGATAGTCCGAGCGGTTCATATTGCGGACCATTTCAAGGTACTGCTCCTTCGTGTCGAAGAAGAAGACCTTCTTCTGGCCTTCAAAGTGGCAGCGGAGATAGTCGAGCGCGTTGGAATTTTCGGGCTTGACGACGATGGGGAAGTCGAACGGCAGACTGTCGGCGACGCTCTCGCGCTCTTCGGGAGAGGCAATGACGGTCTTGGGATAGTCCATGCCATACTGCTCGCAGAGGGCGTAGAACTTGTCCTTCGTGTCGAAGGTCTCAAGAAGCGCCTCGGAGATGAAGCGGTTTGCGATCAGACCCTCAAAGTGGTCGTAGTGGCGGCAGAGAAGGCCCGTATAATAGTCCGAGCAGGGGATGACGAGCAGCTTTTCGTAGTCCTGCGCGCACTGCTTCAAAACCTCGAGCAGCGCATCGGGGAAGACCTCCTCGCGCTCAAAATCCGGGATGATGCGGCAGAGGAACAGGTGCGAGTGGCGCGTGGGCACGAGCTGCTGCGTGCACAGCAGCAGCGGCGTGACGCCGTAGGCCTCGCGGAAAAGGCGCGCCGTGCCATAGGCGTTCTCATCGCTGCCGAGGATGATGGGCAGGAAATCCTTTTTCGCTTTCCTGCCGCTGCTGTGCTTCTCGGCGGGATGCGAGGCATCGTACTCGGCGAGGTATTTCTGCGTCAGCTCCACGTCGGAGGGGTAGGGGACAAAGGTGCTGCCGCGCTTCATCGTCGTTTCCTCGCCCTTGCCGGTCAGCAGGATGACGCGCGCGTCCTTGCCGTCCAAAATCGCGCGGCGGATGCACTCGCTGCGGTCCTCAAGGACAAGGTGCGGGCAGGCGACGTGCTGTTCAATGTCGGCGGCGATCTGCGCGAACGGCTCTTCGCCGGAGTCCTCCTCGGTGATGAAAACAAAGTCGCAGTTCTGGCCGCTCAGCTCGCCTAAGTCTTTTCTGCGCTGGAGCGCATGGGAGCCGGGGCAGCCGAAGATGGAGATCATCTGGCGGCCGGGATATTCGATCTTAGTCGAGCGGTAGAGCGCGTCGAAGCTCATGCGGTTGTGCGCATAGTCGACGATGACGGTGATCTTCTTGTCGCGGCTTTCGTAGATCTGCATCCGCCCGGCGGCACGCGCCTTGCGAAGACCCGAGCGCACATATTCCTCCGGCACGTCGAGCGCCATGCAGATCGCCATGGCGGCGAGGGCGTTGGAGATGTTGAAAAGGCCCGGCATGGTGATGGAAAATTCGCCGTTGTACTTCGGGGAGACGACGGTGAAGTAAAGCCCGTCCTCGTGCTTTTCCACGTGCCGGCAGGAGACGGTGTCGCTCTCGTGCGAGCCGAAGGTGATGAGCTCGCAGCGGCCCTTGGCGTATTCGATGACACGCTCTGCATACTTTGCATCGGTGTTGATGCAGCCGACGCGGCAGGAATCGAAAATTTTGAGCTTGGAAGAGAAATAATCCTCAAAGTCCGGGTGCTCGATGGGGCTGATGTGGTCGTTGCCGATGTTCAAAAATGCGCCGACATCAAACGTGATGCCGCGCACGCGGCCGTATTTGAGCGCTTGGGACGAAGCCTCCATCACAAGGTGCGAAATGCCGGACTCGTAAGCATTTTCAAAGTGCTGATAAAGCTCAAGCACCTCGGGCGTCGTGATGTGGGACTCCTCGCTTACCTTGCCGTCGTAGTTATCGATGGAGGAGAGAATGGCGCACTCGGGCTTATTTTCTGCGCGCAGCCAGTCGTTCAAAATGTAGCGCACATAATAGGCGGTGGTGCTCTTGCCCTTCGTGCCGGTGATGCCGACGCTCGTGAGCTTGTCCGTCACGCAGTCGAAAAAGAGCTGGCCGAGCACGACGAGGGAGTAGCGGATGTCGCTCACAAGGATGCAAGGCGCGTCAACATCGTGCTGCTGCCCGGCGACATAGGCAAATGCGCCGCGCGAGAGCGCATCGCGCAGGTATTCCTCTTTAAAATGCGCGCCCTTGCAGATGAAAAGCGCGTTTTCGCGCAGTGTGCGCGTGTCGTAGGTCAGGCATTCGACTCCGCGCGCCAGCAGCGCCTCGGGGACGGTGCAGCCGGTCAGGATACCGGCAGCGCGCAGGGCGTCGACGTATTCTTGTAAGGTGTGGACGGTGTTCATAAGCGGCTCCTTTGGGTCTTGATTTTTCATCAGGACGGGATAAAATATAGGCGGTATCGCACAGGGATTTTTTTCGCGCGATACGGGCAAGCAAATTGATCCGAAAGGGGATTCAGATTCCAATGACTTATCAGGAAGTAGTGGAGAATGCGAGAACCTGCATCGGCCCTTACTGCAAGGCGTGCAGCGACTGCAACGGCAAGGTCTGCCGCAACACAATGCCGGGACCCGGCGCCAAGGGCGAGGGGACGGGCTTTATCCGCAACGCGGAGAAGTGGCGCGAGATCTGCGTCAACATGGATACGATCTGCGAGAATGCGCCGGTCGACACGTCCTATACGCTCTTCGGCCATACGTTTGAAATTCCGGCCTTCGCCGCGCCCATTGGTGCGATGCGCCTGCACTACGGCGACAAGTACGACGACCTTACTTATAATGATATCCTCATCCGCGCGTGCGCAAACGCGGGCATCCTCGCCTTCACCGGCGACGGCACCGACCCGAAGGTCGTCGAGGGTGCGGCCGATGCGCTCAAGGCGAACGGCGGCTGCGGCGTTCCGACCATCAAGCCGTGGGACATGGACACCATCCGCGAAAAGTTCGCGCTCGTGCAGGCGTCGGAGCCCTTCGCCATCGCGATGGATATCGACGCGGCGGGCCTGCCGTTTTTGCAGGGGCTGACGCCTCCTGCGGGCAGCAAGAGCGTGGATGAGCTCAAAACGATCGTATCCTGGACGGAGCGCCCCTTCATCGTCAAGGGCGTTATGACCGCGCGCGGCGCGGAAAAGGCGCTGGAAGCGGGCGCGAGCGGCATCGTTGTTTCGAACCACGGCGGCCGCGTGCTCGACCACTGCCCCGCAACGGCGGAGGTCCTGCCGGAAATCGCCGATGCGGTCGGCGGGAAGATGACGATCTTTGTCGACGGCGCGGTGCGCAGCGGCATGGACATCTTCAAGGCGCTCGCGCTCGGCGCGGACGCGGTGCTCATCGGCCGTCCCTTTGTCACCGCTGTGTATGGCGGCGGGGAAGAGGGCGTGCAGTGCTACGTGCAGAAGCTCAAGGCTGAGCTTGCCGATACGATGCGTATGTGCGGCGCGCACTCGCTCAAGGAGATCGAGCGCAGCATGATCTTTCGCGGCTGAAAAACAGTACTATATAGTATAACACCGCGAAAAAGGGCTGACAAGGGAAAATCGGGAGAAGAGGGCGGCAAGGCTAAGCCGTCCTCTTTTTTTGCCTGCTGCATACCACATTAAATATGGAAAACGGGAACAAAATCGCCGCGACGAACGTCTGAGAAGACAGAGCGACCCTTCTGAACCACATTGATTTTGGAGGAAAGTGCAATGAAAAAGACAACGAGCCGTATCCTGCTCTCTGCGCTGACGGCGCTGGCGCTGCTCGCTCTTAGCGGCTGCGCGCAGGAAAAAGAGAAGGATACCGAACAAAACGACCCGCAGGCGCGGGAGACGATCCTGCAATGCTGCGAGGCGATCTTCGGCAGCGCGGAGGAAACGGGCGTCTATCACATCCGCGTGACGGACGAACAGGACGGCGGGCGCGTGGATGAATACGACTGCCCGCGCGGCGCGGACGGGCAGGGTTATGGCAATTCGCCTGTATATGCGCTGAGTGAACCGTCGATGTACGGCGACGAGCCGTGGTATGCGGCGGCAGAGCAGGATTGGGACGATTGCCGCAATGGGATCGTTGCGGAGATTTCTTATGGGGAAGACACGATCGCGTTTATTCCGCCCTGGGGAGCGATGAAAGCGGATGCGGCGTACGAGCATCCGGGCGGCAATGTGCTGCGGCTGACGCGAAACGGCGAGACCACCTATTATAAAAGCGATACGGCGCACGCAGCGCAGCTCCTGTTCGGCTATGCACAGGACGCGGTGATGAAAGAACTGTACGACCTGCACGTTTCCGGCGCGGAGACGGACTACGAGAGTATCGCAAACAAGTTCTGCGCACAGTTCGCCGACGGGCTGAACGCCGCGCCGCGCTGGTTCCGCGGGAAACCGGATGACGCGGCATCGCCGGTGAAGGAGCGCGTGTTCGACGCCTATTACGGAACGGACTACCCGAACTTCTGCTTCGGCTTTGGCGTGATGATGCGCTTTGATGACCCGGAGTCCTCACAGCGCTATCAATGGGAGGCCGGCAGCGGCATGAGCGGGCCGACGGGCGAAGGCGAGTACGGCGATTATTATGGCTGGGGGATGGCTGCGGACGCGTGCCGGGATGAAGCGGGAAACTGGTACGTTGCCGGCACATGGACGGGCGGCGGCGCAGTCTGGCTGCCGCGTATCGGCCGCGGCCTGGATTCCGATCAGCAGGAGGCAACGGCGGCGCAGCTCATAGACAGCTGGTTTCTGACGACAGGGGAAGCACATGAGTGGCGCATTCCCAATATGCTTTATGGCCGCCCGAGCGCAGAACTGCGCGAAGCGATGGCGGCGCTCCCGAGCGCACAGGCGGCGGAACTGGAGGCAGGTCTGCGCGCCTTGTGGGACGATCCCCTTTACGAAGAGGTCTATCCGGGCGGCTTTGACGCAAAGTACCATGCCGATTGAAAGAAGCATTCCGGGGGAGATCGGTCGGAACGCGGGATAAAATGCGGAAAGCGGGCAGTCGTTTGGCTGCCCGCAAAGCATTGAAAACACTGACT
>CAKTGM010000018.1 GCA_934561515.1 uncultured Oscillospiraceae bacterium
TGCACAGTTTTTCATCTGGTGCTTGTCAAAGTTTCGTTGTTTAATTTACAAGGTGCACGCTCCGTTTCGCGGAACAGTATGTTATTATACACGCATTAAGCGAAATGTCAAGCGTATTTTATCATTTTTTCTTCCTTTGTCTTATTTTTCAATTGCAGTCTCGAATCAGCCCCTCCGCTTGTGCATCTCACCCACAAATTGTCCGCATTTACCTTATTTTGTAATGTGTCGCCGCTGCGAACACCAAATGTGGCCCTTTCGAAAAGGGGCCTCGATTTTGCAAAATCGAGGCCCCTTTTTCTCTTCACAGCGACAGCAGCAGCTCGCTCAGCTTGCGTCCCGCGCTGCCCGCAAAGTCCTCCGCGCGGCGGATGCGCAGAAATGACGCGCCGTAGATCATACGCTCATTTTCAAGTTCCCCATCCTCGCCGAGGAAAATACCGAGCACGTGCACACCCTCGCGCCGCAGCTTTCGCACCTGAAAGCAGGTGTCTCGGATGGCGGCGTCGCCAACATAGCGCTCCGGCATACCGCTGCGCTTGCGGCCGCTGATCATATCGTTCGGCAGGCCGTCGCTGAAAACGATGGCCACCTTGTGCTCCTCGCGCCGTTTTTTGATGTCGAGCCCCGCCGCGGCCAGCGCAAGGCCATCGCGGTTGTTGGAGGTCGCGCGATACTCGAGGATACGGCGGTCCGCCTCGGGACGGTCGTCATAATCGCGAAAGCGCCGCAGCACCGTGTGGTCGCCGTAGGTGCAGTAGCTCATCACGCGGTGCGGGATGCCGATACCGCTCAGCGCGCTGCTGAAAAGGTAGCTTTGCAGCGCCACCATTCCCTGCCGCACGGACTGCGAGCCGCTCGCGTCGATAAGAAGCTCCACAACAACGCTCGACTCATCCTGCCGCACGATCTTTTCAAACAGCAGCGGAAACTCACAGCGTCCGACCCTCCACAGCGCCGCATTGTCGAGCGTGCCGTGGTCGGCGCGGTAGATCTCCGGCTCGCTGCGCAGGCTTAGCGCGTTGCGGAAGGCCTGCTCGATGCTGCGCCTGCCCTGCCGCGCCGCGTCCTCGTGCGTGCGCAGCATTTCAAGATTCTTCTCGTAGCTCGCGCGCAGCGACCGGGCGCGCGGGTCTGCGCCCTCGTAGGCCTCCCGCGCCAGCCCGTCGGTAAAGAGAAGCTTTCTCTCCTCGTGGATGCCGGTGCAGACGGTGCGCTCGATCTCGCGCATCGCCTGCTCGGTGCGAAAGCTCGGGCCAAAGTTGCGCTGCAAATATTCCGGCACCGACGCGAGCGCATCCTCCGGCAGCGTAAGGCCGTCTGCCGAGGCCGCACCCGCGCTTTCATATTTGAGCTCCTGCTCCTCGGTCTGCGTCCATTCGATCTCGCCCGGTTCGGCAAGCTCCTGCGCCTCGTCCGTCTCCCGCTCGGGAAAAATATCCTGGTCGTGGCCGGGCGCGAAGTAGCGCGTCAGGATCTTGCGGTATAAAAACGCCGCAAGATCGACCAGCGCGCGGGCATCGGCGCAGGTTTCGCTGCGCCCTGAGATCTCTTCGAACAGGTCGAGCATCTCGTCAAAGCCGGTAAAATTTTGCAGCAGGCGGCGATCCTCGGCCGTTTCCACGCCGGGGAACCTCTTTGCAAGGTCATAAATATAGAGCCAGCCGCGCGAGCTGCGGCGGTATTGCAGCAGATCGCCGCGCAGGATCTCCCCCGCCGCCTGCCGTGCCATCGCGAAAACGCCGGGGCGCTCCGCCATAAGGTCGGCGCGCACTGCGCGCTCAAGGCACAGGTGCGCGGCGGGCAGCAGCACGTCCATATCATAGGCGGCGTAGCGATAGCGGCGCAGCCACAAATTGAGTTCATCCAGCCCGAAGCGCTTGTCCGCTCCGCCGAGCAGCACGCCCTCGTAGGCCGCGACCATACCGCCCGCGCGCGAAAAGGGCGCGCTCATGCGCTGCACATATTCAGGATAGGCCCGCTGCCTGTGATCCTCGGAAACGGTCAGAAACAGGCTCTCTTCTCTGCCAATGCTCACACTCTCGTCCCCTTACTGCGCAAAGCGCGTCATCGCCACGTCGCGCACGAGCGCATATTCGTACTCGTCAAAGCACTTGTTCGTGATGTTCACGGCGATGGCCTCACTCGGCGCCATGCCGTCGGTCATCAATCGCAGCGCCGCGATCATGCCGCGAAGATCGACGGAGTTGGTCGAGATCTCGCCATTCACGGCTTTCGCGTTCAGATCGAGGAACAGCCCCACGCAGCGACGGATGTTCTCCTGCGCCGCCCCGGGCACATCGGCGCGCAGCAGCTCGCAAAGCTGCGCTTCGTCGAGCGTCGGCATCCGAATGACCGTGAAGCGCGAGACGAGCGCCTCGTTGAGCTCGCGCGTGCCGGCGTAGCCGTAGTTCATCGTTGCGATGAAGCGCGTCGCCGGGTGCAGCGGGATGCACTCATAGCCCGGCACGTCGATGAGGCGGCGGTAGTCCAGCACCGAATGAAGCACTGCGACCGCATCGTTTTTCGCCATGTTGATCTCATCGAGCACGCAGAAGCCGCCGTACTGCGCCGCAAGCACGATGGGGCCGCGGCGCAGCCGCACCTCACCGCCGGTGAAGGTGTCGGTGCCGATGAGCATACTGCTGTCGGTGTTCACATGGAACGAGGCGGTGAACACCGGGCGCGCGAAGAGCCATGCAAGGTTGTCCGCAAGAACGTTCTTGCCCGTCGCCTTTCCGCCTGCGAGCAGGAGATTCTCCCCCTGCAGCAGCGCGGCGACCGCCGTATCGAGCACCTCTTCGCCGATAAACTTCACCATCGGGCGCACAACGCGTCCCTGCGCGGCCGCATCCACGCTCCACTCCTCTTTGAACCGCTCCAGCCGGAGCGCAAGGTCTTCTCTCATGATATATATTCTCCTTCTGCTGTGGGCCGCCGTGCGCGGCCTATCTATCGGAAAAAAATTATAGCCCCGGCGGGAGAAAAAGTCAATTTCCCGCCGCCTTCAGCGCGCGATTGCATTTTCTCTCATCTTAGTATAGAATGAGGCAGTATTTCGATTTCAAAAGGAGGCAAATGCTTATGGCACTTGACTGGGGCATTCTGCACTGGATACAAACCTATCTTGCCTGTTCCGCTCTGGACGCGATCATGCCGCGCCTTACGCTGCTCGGCGACATTGGCTTTATCTGGATTTTCACAGGCGTGGTGCTGCTGTGCACGAAAAAGCACCGCCGCACCGGCATTTTGCTGCTGCTGGGGCTTTTGTGCGGCGCGCTGGTCGGCAACGTCGTGCTCAAAAACCTCGTTGCGCGCCCGCGCCCCTGCTGGCTCGACGAGAGCGTGCAGCTGCTCATTGCAGCGCCCAAAGACTTTTCCTTTCCCTCGGGGCATACGCTCTCTTCCACCATCGGCGCAACGATCTTAACGCGTGCAGACCGCCGCTTCGGTTATGCGGCCATCCCGCTCGCCGTGCTGCTCGCCTTCTCCCGCCTTTATTTATATGTGCACTTCCCGAGCGATGTGTTCGCCGGCGCGGTGCTGGGGCTTGTGATCGGTGAGCTCGTCTCCCGCTACGGCCCAAAGCTCTTTCAGAAGCGCGGATAACGGCGCAAACTCCGCCGCACAGGTCGGCTTTCCAAATATTTCTAAATAAAATTATAGGGATTTTAAGACGCCGTTCATATCCTGTTCATTTTCCCTGTGTAGTCTAAGCGCCGGTACAAGAGAAAGGGTGATGATTTGAACAAAACATTTGGCAAGAAGACCGGGGTGCAGGTTCTTTTTCTGCTGCTCGGTCTCGCGTTTCTCGTCTGCGGTGTGATGCGCGGCGAGGCGGACACGGTGCTGAACAAGGCGATCAAGCTATGTCTGGAGTGTGTGGGCATTGGATAAGAAAAAACCGTTTTCCTTTCTGCTCGCCCGCTGGCGCGGACTGGTCCAGGCCTGCGCCGCTCTGCTGACGAATCTGCACCTGCCGAACTTCCTCAAGGGTACGCTCTATCGCGGCGCGGGCAAGACTGTCTGCGTGCCGGGGCTGAACTGCTATTCCTGCCCGGGTGCGGCGGGCGCGTGCCCCATCGGCTCGTTTCAGGCCGTTGTCGGCTCGTCCAAATTCAGCTTTTCCTATTACATCACCGGTATCCTCATCCTGCTCGGCGTGCTGCTGGGCCGCTTCATCTGCGGCTTCCTCTGCCCGTTCGGCTGGTTTCAGGAGCTGCTGCACAAGATCCCGACCAAAAAGCTCTCCACCAAGCGCCTAAAGCCGCTGACCTACCTCAAATACGTCATCTTGGTGGTGATGGTCTTCCTGCTCCCAGTGCTTGTGGTGAATGAAGCGGGCATGGGCGACCCGTTCTTCTGCAAATATCTCTGCCCGCAGGGCGTGCTCGAAGGCGCCATACCGCTCTCGCTTGTCAACAGCAGCATCCGTGCCGCACTTGGCAAGCTCTTCTCGTGGAAGCTCCGCGTGCTCGCAGCGGTCATCGTGCTGAGCGTCGTCTTCTACCGTCCGTTCTGCAAGTGGCTCTGCCCGCTCGGCGCGTTCTATGCGCTCTTCAACCGCGTGTCGCTGCTGTCGATGCACGTTGACGAAAACAAATGCGTCTCCTGCGGCAAGTGCGCAAGGACCTGTCCCATGGACGTGGATGTGACCAAAACGCCCAACCATACCGAGTGCATCCGCTGCGGCAAATGCGTGACCGTCTGCCCGACGGAGGCCGTCCGCTTCCGCTATGCCTTCGGCAGCGGCGGAGCGTGTTCCAAATTAACTCAAAAACCGATCATCGATGAAAACAAAGGAGAATAAACCATGAATTTTAAGAAGATTATGACGCTGCTGCTCGCCTTTGCGCTGACGCTTTCCCTCGCTGCCTGCGGCAGCAAGGGCGACAGCAAGAGCGACGGCGACACGCAGGGCGCGACCGCCGAGGAAATTTACGCCCAGATCCAGGAGCTCGCCGACAAGGAAAACGCCATCATGGAAGACAACCTTGAGCTGTGGCAGAAGCTCTTCGCCGCCATGAACGAAAAGCGCGATGAGATCCCCGATGAATCGAACTACGGCGCTTACCTGCTCGCCGCCCTCGATCTTGTGAAGGACAAGTTCACCGAGGACGAGCTCAAGACGCTGACGGAAGGCTCTGAGCAGATTCGTGACCTTGAAGATCAGATCCAGCCCCTGCAGGAACAGTACGCCGCCCTCCAGCCCGCGGGCGACGGTGAAGACGGCGGCATGAACGATGCCGTCCCGGCCTTCCCCGCCTTCACCGGCAAGGACCTTGACGGCAACGACGTGGACAGCAGTCTCTTCTCCCAGAACGCCGTGACGGTCGTGAACTTCTGGTTCAGCGGCTGCAAGCCCTGCGTGGCGGAGCTCGGCGAGCTGAACGCTCTCAACGAGACGCTCAAAAAGCAGGGCGGCGCGGTCATCGGCGTCAATGTTGATACGCTCGACGGCAACGCCGATGCGATCAGCGCGGCAAAGAACCTGCTTGAATCCAAGGGCGCAAGCTACCAGAACATCTACTTCCCCTCCGACAGCGCAGCCGGCGACTTCGCAGGCGACATCATGGCCTTCCCCACCACCTATGTCATCGACCGCAGCGGCGCCATCGTCGGCGAGGCGATGCTCGGCGGCATCGACAATGAAGACAACATGGCAGCGCTCCAGAAGCTGATCGACCAGGCTCTCGCAAACGACAGCGCAAACTAAGTCTCCTCTCTCACAATATAGCAAGAGCGGCCCGCCCTGTGAGGAATCATAGGGCGGGCCGCTCTTTTCCCGTCTGTCTTCGCTTTCCGCCGCGCGCAGAAACGCCCGCCTTCCTGAGTGGAAGGCGGGCGGGCGTTTTTATTCTGCAATCTCCATATCCAGAAGGTCGAGGATGGCGCGGTCGGCGCTCCAGAAATAGGCGTCCTCGCCCAGAACCTCCGTGATGCCGGCGCGGTCAAAATACTTACGCACGGCCTCGCTCATGCCGCAGCAGGCGACCGTCTTGCCCTGACTCTTGAGCGCCTCACACAGCTCAAGCATCGCCTGCGCGCCCGAGACGTCAATGCTCGGCATACCGCGCATCGACAAAATGACATGGTCGTAGCAGGGCATTTCCGCCATGCGGCGGTTGAACTCATCCACCGCGCCGAAGAAGAGCGCGCCCGTGACATACGCCACGCCCGCTGTTTCAAGGATGGGGGGCTTGCCCTCCACCGAGCGCAGCTTGTTCGCGTCGATGTCGGAGAAGTTCACGTGGATGTGGCTCGACTTGGCCATGTACAAAATGGCGGAGTAGACCACGCCGAGCAGGATCGCCACCGTCAGGTCGAAGATGACCGTCGCGAGCATCGTGATCACAAACTGGCTGATGCCGGACTTGAACCTGTGGCGGAAGATGTAGCGGATGCCCTCCCAGTCGTTCATGCGCCACGCCGTGACCATCAGCACGCCCGCGAGCGCCGAGAGCGGCAGGCGCGCCATCACGCCGCCGAGCAGGAACATCGAGGCGAGCAGGAACAGGGAATGGAACACGCTCGTAAGTCGCGTCTGCTGGCCGGACTTGACCGCCACGCTCGTGCGCGCGATGGCCGCGGTCGCGGGCACGCCGCCGAAGAGCGGCAGCAGGATGTTGCCCACGCCCTGCGCGATCAGCTCCTGATCGGCGTTGAACTCCTCGCCCTTCATGCGCGAGGCCGACGCGCCGCAAAGCAGGCTCTCGATCATGCCGAGCGCCGCGATCGTCACAACGGGAGAGGCAAGGTCTTCAAGCATCGAAAGGCTCAGGCCGCGAAGGGACAGGCGGTCGCTGAGGAGCAGCGTCTTCGGGATATCTCCCACCACGGCGAGCTGGTCCATCCCGGCAAGCGCCGCAACGAGCGTTGCGAGGATGATGCCGATGAGCGAGCCGGGCACGCGCGCGCCCCACTTCTTCGGCCAGAAGACCATCACCGCCACCACAAGGAGGCCGATGAGCACCGCCTGTAGATTGGGCTGGAACCCAAGGCGGCCGTAGGACGCGAGCTTTTCAAGGTTCGTCCCGCCCTCCGACACCGTGCCGAAGAAATTGTCGATCTGTCCCATCGCGATGATGATGGCAATGCCCGAGGTAAAGCCCATGATGACCGGCATGGGGATGAAGCTGATGAGGCGGCCGAGCTTGAAAATGCCCGCAAGCAGCAGCAGAACGCCCGCGGCAAAGCAGGCGAAGAACACGCCCTGCAAGCCATACGTCGCCACGATGCCCACCAGCACCGCGCTCATCGCGCCCGTCGGCCCCGAGATCTGGAACGACGCGCCGCCGAGCACGGCGATCACCACGCCCGCGATGATGGCCGTGACCAGTCCCGACGCCGCGCTCGCGCCGGACGAAACGCCGAAGGCGAGCGCCAGCGGCAGCGCGACCGCACAGACCGTCAGCCCCGCCATTATGTCGGCGAGCAGTTTTTTCGTGTTATAGCCCGCAAACTCCCGTTTCAGACTGTCAAAAAACGCAGAAATCATAGCAAATCCTCCAAAAACACATACCTTTAAACTATAGCACGCGCCACGGAGGGGCGCAAATGGCAAAAGGGACGTATTTTAACGCACTTTTAACACCATTGCATCGCTTTTGCACAAATTGCGCCGTTTTTCCCCATCCCGCCGCCGATTTCGGGCAAAAATGGCCTTCCATTCTCCCGCTCAGGAGAACAGAAGGCCCGCGCTCAGTCTTTTTTGAAAAACGCCACAGCGACCACGCCGGGACCGGCGTGCGTGCCGATCACGCTGCACAGGAGCGTGGAGTCGAGCGTCTCCACCCTGCCCTGCCAGATATCGCGGCTGTCCTCCACATACTTTTTCAGGTAGGTATCGCTCAGGCCGCTGTAGCCCAGCAGGATCGGCTCGTCAAAGTCGATGCCGCCGCTCTCGCGGATCTTCTGCACGAGCAGGTTGTTGCCCTGCTTCGACCCTCTCGCCTTGCCGATGAGCTGGATCTCGCCGTCGACGACCGTGATAACGGGCTTGATGTTGAGAAGTCCGCCCGCAAAGGCAACGGTCTTGGAGATGCGCCCGCCTTTTTTGAGGTATTCGAGCGTATCGAGCAGTGCGACAAGGCAGACCTTCTCGCGCTTTTCGGCAAGCGCCGCGGCGATGACCGGCGCGTCCATGCCCTGCTGCACACATTCGAGCGCGTACTCCGCGAGGATGCCCGCGCCGATGGCCGCGCTCCTGCTGTCCACAACATAGATGTTGTCGTATTCCGCCGCGGCGATGCAGGCGGACTGATAGGTGCCGGAAAAGTCCGAGGCGATCGTCAGGACGACCGCGCTGTCGCCCGCAGCCTGCACCGCGGCAAACTCCTTGTCGAAGGCCGCAGGCGTCGCCTGACTCGTCGTCGGCAGCTGGTCGCTCTCCACAAGGCGCTCATAAAAGCGCTGCTTGTCGATCGTCACGCCGTCGATGAATTCCTCGTCGCCGAAATGCACCGTCAGCGGGACGATGCGAAAGCGGTCCTTGATGCGCTCGGGCATATCGACCGTTGAATCCACAATGATCTGAACACTCATGCTCTTGTTCCTCCGTTATTTTTCGCTCCGGGCGGCAGTGCCGCCCTCCGTTTTTCTGCCGCTGTAAATGCTCTCCAGATTGCCGCTGATGAGCGCAAGCGCGCGGTACAGCGTCTGCCGCTCCCGCTCGCTCAGCCCCTCGGACGCGGCATCCACGATGCGTGTGCTCTTCTCTCCGATCGCGCATCCGACCGCTCTCCCCTTTTCCGTCAGGCGGAGAGGGCTTTTGTAGCGCTTTCCCGCGCCGCTCGCGCAGGTGATGTAGCCGTTTTTCTCAAGGTCATCCAGCGAGCGGGAGATGGCCGCCTTGTCCTCGTCACAGCGCTCGCACAGCTCCGCGGCCGTCATCTCTCCGCAGCGCGAGAGGTAGTAGAGGCACGACACGTGCGGCCCCTTGAGCCCGAACTCCGCCATTTCCTCCGCCTTGATGCGCTTGATGCTGCGGCTGATGCGCGCGATCAGAACGGTAAAGGTCTCGAAGCGCTCCTCCATGGCTGCGCCCTCCTTCCACTTATTTGTTGACAAATCAACAAGCTTGCCCATCATAGCGCATTGTTGTTGATTTGTCAACAAGTTTTTATCAAAAAAGGAGGCTGTCCGCTTGTCGGACGGCCTCCTTCTCAGTCAGGCAGGATCACTCAGAACGAAACGTGCATGAAAAGCGCCACGCAGCACAGGATGAGCGCGAACGGCACATAGACATAGCGCCCCACGTTGTACCACAGCGCGCCGCGCGTCTTCTTGCTGCCGGTGTTCACCGCAGCGAGCAGCTCGTCCTTTTTCATCACGTAGAACCACGAGATCGCGCCGAGCGTTGCGCCGATGGGGATGATGTAGATGGAGACGAGGTCCATCCACGGTCCCCACTTGCTGATCGGCTCCATAAAGATGCCGATGCCGAGGCACAGCACGCACAAAAGCGCCAGCACCGCCGTGCGGCTGAGCTTGGGGAACTTGTGCAGCAGCGACTCCGCCACCGCCTCGAACATATTTTGCAGCGAGCTGATGCCCGCGAAGATCATCGCAAGGTAGAGGATGATGGCGAACAGCCGACCCAGCGGGATATCCTGCAAGATGGTCGGCAGCGTGACAAACAGCAGGCTCGGCCCCGCGCCGACATCCAGCCCGTAGGAAAAGCACGCCGGGATGATGACAAGCGCTGCGACCACGGCGGCGATGGTGTCAAAGAGCGCCGTGTGCTGCGCCACGCCGACCACGTCCTCACCCTCGGAAAGATACGCGCCGTAGACGATCATGCCGCTGCCCGTGACGGAGAGTGAGAAGAAGGCCTGCCCCATCGCCCAGATCCAGATCATCGGGTCCTTGAGCGCTTCCCAGCGCGGCGTGAACATGAAGCGGTAGCCCTCGCTCACGCCCGGCAGCATCGCAACGCGCACCGCAAGGATGAGGAAGATGACAAAAAAGAGCGGCATCATGATCTTGTTCGTCTTTTCGATGCTGCGCGCGCCCAGATAGAGCGTCAGCAGCGTGCCCACGACCACGATCACATGATAGGGGACGACAGAATAGGGCGTGGAGGAAAACGTGCCGAACCACGCGCCCGCATCAATGCTCATGAGCGTGCCGACGAGCGAATCCACCAGCGCCTTCAGGATATAGGTGACGATGACCGCGTAGCCGAGCGCGATGCACAGCGAGCCCGCAAGCGGCAGCCACGCAAGAAGGCCGCCGGTCTTCCCCATGCGCTCGCCGCGCGTGGCCCACGCCTTTTCATAAGAGCCGAGCGTGCCGGTCGCCGCGCGGCGGCCCACTGCAAACTCCGCAGGCAGCCCTACGTAGCTGAAAATGAAAATGAAGAGCAGGTAGATCAGCAAAAACGCCCCGCCGCCGTTGCTGCCGAGCTTGTTGGGAAAGCCCCACACGTTCGCCATGCCGACCGCCGAGCCGACCGACGCCAAAATAAAGCCCCAGCGGCTCGCAAAGTTCTTTGAAGTCTTCATCGTTTCTCCCATCTCAGCGAAAAAAGAAGCGCGCAAGCGATCAAGGCCCGCGCGATCCATTCGCCTCTTTCTATTGCATACCCGCTCCCGCGGGATTTTATTCATCATAAAGCGCGAGCGGCCAAATGTCAAGCCCTTCCGCGCGCATCCGGTGCAGTGTGCGGTGAAACAAAAAATGCCCGTGTCATCAGACACGGGCATTTTTGAACGTGAGGTGCAAGTATAATTACTTGAGCTCGACCTTCGCGCCAGCCTCTTCGAGCTGCTTCTTGAAGTTCTCGGCATCCTCCTTGGACACGCCCTCCTTCAGAGCCTTCGGAGCGGACTCGACGAAAGCCTTGGCCTCGGCCAGACCCAGACCGGCGATCTCGCGGACAGCCTTGATGACCTTGATCTTGGCAGCAGCATCGAAACCGGCGAGGACGACGTCGAACTCGGTCTTCTCCTCGGCAGCGGGAGCAGCAGCGCCGGCAGCGGGAGCGGCCATAGCGGCGGCGGAAACGCCGAACTCTTCCTCGAGAGCGTGGACGAGCTCAGAGAGCTCCAGGACGGTAAGGCCCTTGATTTCTTCGATCATAGCGGTAACTTTCTCGCTCATTGTAATGATCCTCCTGATTTAAGATATTTGTTTTAAGTTAGGTATTGGGTGCAGACGATTACTCTGCGGCGGGAGCTTCCTCGGCGGGAGCGCCGTTCTTCTCGGCGATCTGCTTGAGGACGCAAGCGAGGCCCGAGATGGGGGCCAGCATGGTGCCCAGCACCTGCGCCTGCAGGACGGGCAGCGCGGGGATAGCGGCCAGCGCGTTGATGGTGGCCATGTCGACGACCTTGCCTTCCATGAAGCCGCCCTTGATCTCGAACTTACCGTTGAGCTTCTTGGCATACTCGGCGATCACGCGCGCGGGAGCGACGGGATCGGCAGCGATGGCAAGAGACGTGGTACCGTTCAACTGATCATCGAGCTCGCTGAGGCCGACGTTGTTGAAAGCAAAGCGGAGCAGGGTGTTCTTAACAACAGCGTACTCGACCTCGTTCTTACGGCACTCGGCACGGAGAGCAGTGTCCTCCGCGACGGTGATGCCCTTGTAATCAACGATGACGCCGGCCGCTGCGCCCTGCAGCTTCTCGGTCAGGGAAGCCACGATCGCCTGCTTTTCAGACAGAACTTTTGCGTTAGGCATTTTCTTGATTTCACCTCCGTTGGATTTTGCGGCACGCCCCGCGTGCCATGGGAAAGAGGCGTTCTAAAAAAGGAAACCGTCCTCATGCGGGCATGAGGACGGTAAAGCAATCAATCACTGTTTGCCATCCTCGGCAGGATTTATGAGGCTAGCCTCACCTGCTGTCTTTGGAACGCTCTGATAGTATATCCAAGGCTGACGGAATTGTCAACCCCAAATATCGCGTTCTGCGAAGAAAATTAGATCTTAGCAGCGTTCATCTTGACGCCGGGGCCCATGGTGGAGGCAGCGACGCAGGACTTGATATACTGGCCCTTGGCAGCGGCGGGCTTGGCCTTGAGGATCGCGCCCATGAGAGCATTGAAGTTCTCGGTGAGCTTCTCGGGGCCGAAGGAAACCTTGCCGATGGGGCAGTGGATGATGTTGGTCTTGTCGAGACGATACTCGACCTTACCGGCCTTGGACTCCTGAACAGCCTTGGCAACATCGGGAGTGACAGTACCGGCCTTCGGGGAGGGCATCAGGCCCTTGGGGCCGAGGACCTTACCGAGACGGCCGACGAGACCCATCATGTCGGGGGAAGCGACGACGACGTCGAAGTCGAACCAGTTTTCCTTCTGGATCTTCTCGACGAGGTCCATCTCGCCAACGTAGTCGGCGCCGGCAGCCTTGGCAGCCTCGGCCTTGTCGCCCTTGGCGAAAACGAGAACGCGAACGTTCTTGCCCGTGCCGTTGGGGAGGACGATGGCGCCGCGGACCTGCTGGTCGGCGTGGCGGGAGTCGACGCCCAGCTTGACGTGGAGTTCGACGGTCTCGTCGAACTTCGCGGAAGCGGTCTTGCAGATCAGGCCGAAGCCCTCTGCGGCGTCATACTGAGTGTTCTTTTCGATCTGCTTGGCAGCATCCTGATACTTTTTACCTCTAAACATTGTTCACACCCTCCTTATTCTTCGACGACAACGCCCATGGAGCGTGCGGTACCGGCGATCATGCTCATCGCAGACTCAAGCGTGCTCGCGTTGAGATCGCGCATCTTCATCTCAGCGATCTTCTGGACGGAAGCCTTGGAAATGGTGGCGACCTTCGTCTTGTTGGGGACGCCGGAGCCGGACTCGATGTTGCATTCCTTCTTGATCAGGACCGGAGCGGGAGGGGTCTTGGTAACAAAGGAGAAGGAACGGTCGGCGTACACCGTGATGACAACGGGGATGATAAGACCCATGTCATTCTTGGTGCGCTCGTTGAATTCCTTCGTGAACGCAGCGATGTTGACGCCGTGCTGACCGAGCGCGGGGCCAACGGGGGGTGCGGGAGTTGCTTTGCCTGCAGGGATCTGCAGCTTAACGTAACCGGTGATCTTCTGTGCCATAAGAGGCACCTCCTTAATATTGATGTGGTAACGACCGGCAATTCCGGCCGCCCTTGGCGAGACGCGCAGCGTCTCTCCCACGTTTGCCGCTTTCGCGGCTCATCGCTTCTGGCGGTGATTACGATTCCACCACTTCGACCTGATCGAGCTCGAGCTCGACCGGCGTTTCGCGCCCGAACATGGACACGACCACGCACACTCTGTTCTTCTCTGCGTCGATCTCTTCGACCGTACCGAGGAAGGACGAAAGCGGGCCGTCGGTGATCTTGACCTGATCGCCGACATTGTAGCGCACCACGATCTCGCGGCGCTCCATGCCGAGGGCCAGGACTTCCTCTTCCGAGAGGGGGATGGGTTCATTGTTCGCCGTGCCGACAAAGCCGGTCACACCGCGAATGTTGCGGATCAGATGCCAGGTGTCGTCCGTCATGATCATCTTGACGAGCACGTAGCCCGGGAAGACCTTGCGCTCGACTTCCTTCATCTCGCCCGAATCGGTCACTTCCGTGACGGTCTCCAGCGGGATCTGGATGTCGAGGATCATATCCTCCAGATGGCGGTTGGCGACGAACTTCTCGATGGCGGTCTTGACTGCGTTTTCATAGCCGGAGTAAGTATGCGCGACATACCACTTAGCATTATCAGCCATGACTGCTCTCCTGTTAGCCCGCGAGGCCGATCAGCAGACCAACTGCGGAAACGGCGACATAGTCGAAGATCCAGATGCAGGCGCCGACGACGAGGGAGCACAGCAGCACAGTGCCGGTGTTCTTCGCGGTGGAGGATGCAGTGGGCCATACGACCTTTTTCAGTTCGCTTCTCATTTCACGGAACCATTTGGTGCGGTCCTTTTTCTTCTTTTCTTCTGCCATTTTTCAACAACCTTTCCTAATTACTTGGTTTCGGTGTGGACGGTGTGCTTCTTGCAGAAGGGGCAGTACTTGTTCAGCTCAAGCTTGTCCGGGGTGTTCTTCTTGTTCTTCATCGTGTTGTAGTTTCTCTGCTTGCACTCGTTGCATCTGAGCGTGATCTTAATGCGCATCTAACGGCACCTCCTTATTTACTCAGTCCCGAGCAGTGTCGGAACTGGCGATTGCCTCCCTGCTTTCAAATTAAAGGGGCGCTCTCCCCCGCGCGCCGAGAAGCGAATGCGCGCAAAAAGAAAGCCCTCTTCCACAGGTAAGTACGATAATAACACAAGCCCCATTCGTCCGTCAAGTGTTTTTTGAACGATTTTGCGGAAAATCTGTGCTGTTTTGCGTCCTTTCCCCTTTTTTTCTCCCCGCGTGGGCCGCTTGACGGGTATTTTGCGCCTCTGCCCCATCTTCCCGCGTGCCTCGCGCTTGCTTTTCTTCCCAAAATCCTGTATGCTGGCAGAAAAGAAACACGTTTGCAGGAGGCATTTTTTATGAAGATCATGGCCATCGACTACGGCGACGCGCACACCGGCGTTGCGATCTCCGACCGCACGCTGACGCTCACCGGCTTTTCGACCGTCATCACCGCCTACCGGCCCGAGGCCGTCATCGAAAAGCTGCTGCCGCTCATCTCAGAGCACGAGGTGGGCGAGCTGGTGCTCGGTCACCCGCTCAACATGGACGGCACGCGCGGGCCGCGCGCGGAAAAGGCCGAGGGCTTTGCCGCGCTTCTGCGCGAGGCCACGTCGCTCCCCGTTACACTCTGGGACGAGCGGCGCACGACCGTCGATGCGCACAATATTTTACTGAACAACGGCAAGCGCGCCAAGGAGCGCAAGAAAACCGTCGACGCCGTGGCAGCGAGTCTGATGCTCGAAGGCTATCTTACCTTCAAAAAACGCCGGCAGTAATACATCTCTTCAAAAAAGCGCTTTTGCGGTGTTCCGCAAAAGCGCTTTTTCTTATTTCTCTATCGCTCCGCTCACAGCAGCGCGATGAGCGCGTCCACGTCCTCGCTGCGCGTGGCCCAGGAGGTACAAAGGCGCATGACCGTGTGGGTATCGTCAAACTTCTCTGTAAAGCCCATTGCGACCTGCCGCTCCAGCTCTTTGATCTGCGCATTTTCCAGCACGACGAAGATCTGGTTCGTCGGGTTCTCGCAAAAGAGGCGATATCCCTTCTCGCGCAGCGCAGCGCGGATGCGCTCCGCCGTCTCGATGGCGTTGCGGCTGATCTTCTCATAAAGTCCGTCGGTGAAGAGCGTATCGAACTGTATGCCGAGAAGCCGTCCCTTGGCGAGCAGCGCGCCGTGCTGCTTTGCAACGGTGAGGAAGTGCGCGGGCATCCCGCCGTGCGGGAAGACGACTGCCTCGCCGCACAGCGCGCCGACCTTTGTGCCGCCGATGTAGAAAACATCCGTCAGCGCGGCGATGTCGCGCAGGGTCACGTCCGTTCCGGCGGCAGCAAGGCCGTAGCCAAGGCGCGCGCCGTCAAGAAAGAGCGGAATGTGATACGCCGCGCAGACCTCGTGCAGCGCGGCAAGCTCCGCCTTCGTGTAGAGCGTGCCGTACTCGCTCGGGTGCGAGATGTACACCGCGCCGGGAAAGACCATGTGGGTGTAGTTCCCGTCGCCGTAGAAGGTCTCCACATATTCCCGCACCGTTTCTGCCGAGAGCTTGCCGTCCGTGTGCTTCAGCGCGAGCACCTTGTGCCCGCCGTGCTCGATGGCGCCGGCCTCGTGGACGTTGACGTGTCCGCTCTCGGCGGCGATCACGCCGTCGTAGGAGCGCAGCAGCGAATCGAGCACGACCTGATTGGTCTGCGTGCCGCCGACGAGGAAGAAGATCTCCGCCTCCGGGCAGCCGATGGCGGTGCGGATCTTCTCCTTGGCGCGCTCGCAGTAATGGTCGGAGCCATAGCCCGCGAGCTGCTCAAAATTGGTCTCATTCAGGCGCTCTAAAATTTTCGGGTGTGCGCCCTCGGAATAATCGTTGACAAAGGACAGCATATATGTCCCTCCCGCTTCTTTATTTCTTGAATTTCTTCAGCGTATCCGTGATGATGGTCTGCTTGAGGAGCACGCTGACCGCCACATAGACGACGCAGCCCACAACGCCCGTGAGACCGCACTTGACGATAAGCATCAGCTTGCTGTCGTCCGCCGTGACGAGCAGCGCGTGTCCGCCGTAGAGCACGAGCGCCATCACCGCCGTGGCGGCAAGTCCCTTGAGGAGCGGGACGAGGCGCACGATCTTCGTGCCGCGGAAGAGCTGGATCGTCATGCAGAGCGCGCCGATGGTCAGCGCGAGCGAGGTCGCCAGCGCAACGCCGGTATCGGTGTAGAACACGCGGTTCAAAACAATGTTCAGCGCCAGCACGCCGAGGTTGATGAGCAGCGGCACGAGCGTCTTTTTCATCGCGTAGTAGGCCTTGTTCAGAAGGTCGAGCACGGCAAAGGCGCTCATGCCGAGCGCGTAGCGGGCAAAGATGCTGCCCGTCATCTCGGTCGACTCGGCGGTAAAGCTGCCGCTTTCAAAGATCACGCGGATGATGTCCGTGCCGAAGGCGCTCATCATCGCGCAGACCGGCAGGATGAAGAGCAGCGTATTTTCCGTCACGTTCCAGATGTAGCCGAGGTAGCCCTTTGAATCCTCCTTCGTGAACTCGCGGTTGAAGCGCGGGAACATGACCGCGCTGATGCTGTAGAGCACGCTCGTCGTCAGCGGGGTGAAGAGCTTGTCGGCATAGTAGAACGCGCTCACCGCGCTGTCGTTGAAGGCGGTGGCGGTCGCCGTGTCGATGAGGTAGCAGAAGAGGAAGACCGACGTTGTGAGCACCGTGACGAGCGCGGTCTTGAAGTAAGTGCCGACGTAGTCGGCCTTGCGGTCGAGCATCGGGCGGTAGAGATAGTGCTCCTTCTTCGCGTAAGGGATGCTCATGGCGAGCTGCAAAAGCCACGCGCAGGAGGACGCGATGACGACGCCCTTGATGCCCCACTTCGCCCCCAGCGTCACGAGGAAGACCGACAAAAACGCATTGTACGGGATGCTCATGCTGCCCTGCAATTCGTAGTGGTCGGTCGCCTGGAAGATGGCGACATTCAGATAGGCCGCCGCCACGACCGGCAGCGCGCAGGCCATGATGCGGATATACTCCGCAAGGCGCGGCAGCTCCGCAGCGTCAAGATCCCAGATCGTGCCGACAAGCGGCGTGGAGGCAAAGATCTGCCACAGGCCGACCGCCGCAAGAGAGGCAAGCAGCGTGATGGTCAGAAGATTGTTAGCCGCGCGCACGCCGCGCTTGCGGTCGGCGGCAAATTCCTTCGTCAGGATCGGCACCGCCGCGATGCACAATGCGTAGCACATCGTCGTAAAGAGGTAGAGCGTTGAATTATAGGACGCGGTGTAGAGGTCCGCGTCCACGCCCGTGCCGAAGATGTTGGCCTGCATCATTTCGCGCACCACGCCGAGCAGCTTTGCAAAGAGCGTGAGCAAAAAGACGATGCTGATCGCGCCCGCCGTGCGCACGCCGGACTTTTCCTTCTTTTCCGTGTTTTTCTGAGGTTCCTGCATGGTATCCTTTCCTGATTTCTCCATGATCGCGCAGATCATTTTCTCGTTGGTGTCAAGCTTTCTCGAAAGCTCCGCCATGTGCGCCTCAACGCACCGCACCTGCTCCTCCCCCGTTTTGAGCACGCGCTCCGCCTCGCTTTCAAAGCACTCGGCGGTGAAGGTCTCGCGCGTGCTGAGCTTATCGAGGCCCACGGAGTTCAAAAACGCCGTGCACTTGGGGTCGTAGGAAATGCCGATGAGCGGCACGCCCATGATGGCGGCATAGATGAGCGAATGCAGGCGCACGCCCACGAGCAGATCCATGTTGCCGATAATGGAGAGCATATCCTCCGAGAGATATTTTTCATTGAGGCACACCGCCGTGTCGCCGGGGAGCTGAGAGGCGATGTGGCGGCAGACCTCGCCGTCCTCCTCGTAGTGGAAGGGGATGAGCACGGACTGGGCGTTGTACTCCTCCTTGAGCCAGCGGATGGACTTTACGATCTCCGCTGCGAAGCGCCCGTCCTTGTCCCTCTCGCGGATGGCCCAGCCGACGGTCAGCCGTCCGCCGAGCGTCACGCCCGCCTTCTGCAAAATCTCCGCGCCGACGTCGCCGCCGGGCTTTTTCATGCGGATGACGGGGTCGGCCGTGATGACGACCTTCTCCCGCGCGATGCCGATCTCCTCCAGCAGCAGCGCCGAGCGCTCGTCGCGCACAACGATGCCGTCCGCCTTCTTGAGCACCTTCGCCGCGGCGCGGCGGTTGCCTGGGCGGTCGATGGGGCCGATGCCCTGGGAGTAGATGAAGACCTTCTTGCGGAAAAACTGCGCACAGCGGATGATCGAGAGGTAATAGTGCAGGCTCTTGCTGCTCGTCACGTCCTGCAAGAGACTGCCGCCGCCGGAGATGAGCATATCGCACTTTTTCACCGCGCGCAGAATCGCCATCGGCGACATCCGCTCCACTGCCTCCACGCCGTACTTTTCGCGCGTAGAGGCCGGGTTGTGCGAGAGCACCGTGAGCGAGCAGCCGGGGATGTGCTCGCGCAGCGAGGAGACGAGCGTGCGCAGAATGGACTCGTCGCCGATGTTATCGAAGCCGTAATAGCCCGAGATCAGGATGTTATACATTTTCCACCCCGCAGATCCTGCGCACAAGGCGGTAGATGAGCTCCGCGGCCGCCACGGCCGCAAGGCCGATGAGAAGGCCGAAGAGCACGCCCCAGCCGGTGCGCAGCAGGCTGAGCAGGAAGGGCGTTCTGATGTGCAGGAAGGTGTTGACCACGCTGACAAGGCCGATGCTCATCCCCATGCCGAAGACCATGGGCAGGAACTTCATTCCGCGGCGCAGCGACCAGACAAAGAGCATCAGCATCGGCCAGCCGACGATCATCTCCTTCGTGCGCGGACGGGCGATGAGCGTATTTTCGAGGAAGTTGCGGAAGGCAAGCTCCGTCTCAGACGTGGTGGTGGAGTTGCCCGTGCGGTACATATAGTAGACAAATACCAGCATCATGAAGACTGCCGCCACCGCGATGACCACGACCGCCACGAACCAGCCGAGCTGCATCGGCGTTTCGAGCTTCTGCGCGAGGTAGGCGTTGAAGCGCTTGACGCGCCCCTTCTCGCCGCGCTTGCCCGTATGGGCCAGCACCGCCTCGCGCGCCCCTGTTTCCTCGTAGGCGAATACGATCAGGTAAGCGAGGATAAAGATCCCGATGGGGATGAGCTGCATGATCTTCACGCCGCGGTAAAGCTCCATCTCGATCATGTAGGAGAGCTGCGAGAGCGCGGAGGTCGCGAGCAGCGAGCCGCAGAAGGCGGTGAGAATAGTCAGAACAGAAATGCCGAGCGTATAGCCAAGGAGCTTTCCAAAGCGCACGCGCGGCTCGCTCCTTCTCTTTTCCATCAGCACGCGGCAGAGGCCCACCGCCGCGAGCGACGGCATCACAATGCCGCCGGACATCGAAAGCAGCAGGCGGAAGAGCGAGGGCCTCAGCACGCTGAGCGCGGCAAAGCCCAGCACGCCGAGCGCCAGGAGGATCGTGCGCCAGCGCGCGCCGATGTGGAAAAAGAGGTCAAAGAGCAGCACCAGCAGCGCCGCCGTGCCAACGCTCTGCACAAGACGCAGCGCCGTGGGCGGCGTTTTCAGCGCCATCGCGGGCACTGTGCCGCGCGTATAGCCGAGGGGGGCAAGGCGCGCGTCAAGGTCCTTGAGCATCTTTTCATAGTCGGCAGGATCGGTCACATAGGTCCATTCCTTCTCGTCCGCGTCCCAGCTCACGTCGTTGTCCGGCTCTAAGATCATCTTGAGGTAGACGACCTTGCAGTTGCGCTCTGCGATGGCGCGGAAGAAGCTGTTGGTGATCTCCTCCGGGCCCTCGTAGCCGCAGTACTGGTAGCGGTTCTGGATATAGGCCCACTCGTTGAAGACGCGGATGCCGTGGTAGCCCGTCTCGTCGAGCAGGTCTTCAATGCCCGGCCAGGTGAGGTTGAGGCTCTGGTCGTTCTGCTCCATCATGGCGATGCTCGCGCCGCTCTCGTTGAGATACTGCACGAGCATATCCCAGCCCTCGTCGCTCTCGTAGCCGACAAGCTCCTTGCCGCTGTTCATGAAGTAGGGCGCATCATAATGTCTGAGCACATCGATGTAGGCCGCCGCAAACTTTGTGCCGTTCATGTCCTTTTGTGTCACGGTGCGCGGAATGATCTCGTAGCCGTGGCGTTCGAGCAGCGCCGCCGTGTCAGGCCAGATGCCGAGGCAAAGGTCGAGCAGCTTTTCGCCCTTCATGCCGTTTTTCTGTTGCTGGATGAAGAGAAAGCCGTGCTCGCCTTCAAGATAGGTCCTGGCCTCAAAATCTTCAAAGCGGGCGTTGTAGGCGTCGAGGAGCCACTCGTAGCCCGCCGCCGTCTCGGTCCAGATGAGGCAGTCGCTCACGTCGGTGCTCTCGCGCAGCCACGCAGCGACCTCGGCGGGGTAACGATCCTCCCAGCCGTAGTTTTCCATCGCCTTTTTTACGGTCATCGCGTGCACGGGGATGGCCGCGCTCTGGTGCAGGTCGAGCGCGCTTGCCTCGCCGAGCGCCGCCTTTTCCACGCCGAGCGAGCGGAACAGGTCGAGCCATTCATCCTCGCTCAGCTCGGACTGGCGCGCCATGGCGCGCAGGCTCGCGTAGTCGAGCACGCAGTCATAATATTTGTTGTTCTCCTCGGTCTGCACGCGCCCGGCGATCGGCACGAGCGAAACGAGCAGCGCCAGCAGCGCCAGCAGCACGAGCAGCTTGTCTTTTTTCAGAAACCTTTTCATTGGCAGTTCTCCTTCTGCGCCCACGCGCAGGGTATTTTAGAGTGTATCGAGCGCCACCGGCTCGCCGATGGCCTTGGCATAGGCATAGATCTTTGCAACATCCTCGATGTATTCCGCGCGCAGGTAGGCCTGCGCAAGATCGCTCCCCACGGCGAGCACGCCATGGTTTGCAAGCGTGCAGCCGCCGCGCTCAAAAAGCGCGGGCACGGCGTTCAGCCCCACCTCTTTCGTTCCGGGCGTGGCATAGTCCGCGCAGCGGATGTCGCCGCCTAAGAAGACGCGCGCCTCGATCAGAACGGCCGGGATGCTTTGTCTCACCACGGCAAAAGCCGTGGCATAGGGCGAATGGGTGTGAAAAACGGCGTTCGTCTCGCCGTAGGCTTCGTACACCGCCGCGTGCAGCCGCCACTCGCTCGACGGCTGCAAGGCGCCCTCGAGCACCGTACCGTCGAGCTTCATGCGCACAATGTCCTGCGCGCGCAGCACGTCGTAGCGCACGGAGGTCGGCGTGATGAGCATTTCATCGGGCGCGACGCGGCAGCTCATGTTGCCGCTCGTGCCGGAAAAGAGGCCCTGACGGAAGGCCTCGAGCGATTTGTCCACGATCTCCTGACGGAGAATGTCCAGCTTTTGTTCCATTTAAATCACCAGATTGTCCTTGCCGATGCTGCCGTTTTCAAAATAGCGGTGCAGGTCGTAAGGAGAGTAGATGCCAAGGTCGGTCACAACGCCCGAGACGAGGTGCGGGGGCGTGATGTCAAAGGCGGGATAGTAGCCCTTCACGCCCTCCATCGCCGTGCGCACGCCCATGGCCTGAAGCGTAAAGTTCGGATCGCGCATCTCGATGTGGACGCTCTCCACCGTGTCATGTCCCTGATCGGGCGCGCCGGTGACGAAGTACGGAATGCCCATGTACTTGGCGACGATGGCATTCTGGAAGGTGCCGACCTTATTGACAACGTGACCGTCGCAGCAGATGGCGTCCGCCGCCGTGGTGAAAACGTCGACCTTTTCGTTCTGCATGACAAAGGCCGCCATATTGTCAGAGATGACCGTCACATCAAAACCCATGTCATGGCAGACAGACGCCGTGAGGCGCGCGCCCTGAAAATACGGGCGCGTTTCGGGGCAGAAAAGGCGGATGTTCTTGCCGCGATTCCTGCACTCGCGCAGCATCGTGCCGACGATGGTTTCGGCAAAGCAGTGCGTCATCACCGTGCCGTTGTCGGGAAACATATCGACTAAATACGCTCCGATCTTCGCCATGCGCTCATAGCGCACATTGTTGAGCGCGATCGTCTTATTCCTGATGGCCTCGGCCACGTTCTCCCCCGCCGAAAGCGCGCGCTCTGCTTCCTTGAGGCAGATGTCGCAGAGGAGTCCCATGCGCTTTTGCGTCGTGGGGCGGGCGTGGGAGATGGTATACGCCGCCTTTCTGAGATATTCCATCTGCTCACTCGCCGTTTTGCCGCGGCATTCCCATGCTGCGAGCGCCATGCCCATCGGCACGGCGGTGTAGGGGCCCGCGCTCTGCGTCACCATATCGGTGATGGCCTGCGCGACCTCGCCATGCGTGCGGCAGGTGACAAATTCGACCTTTGCAGGGTAGACGCGCCGGTCTAAAATGCGCACCTCGCCGTTTTCAAACCACGCGACGTTCTCGTAGCGCAGCAAAAAGGCAAGGTCTTTATCCGCTCTCTCCATATTTCTTCTCTCTCACTTTCTATAAAGGCGCTCCACGGCGCGCTCCATGTCGGCGCGCACCTTTTGCGCGTCCAACGTCCTGAATTCGCCGTTTTCATACAGGATATTGCCATCCACCATCGTCATGCACACGTCGCCCGCCTGCGCAGAGCAGGTAAGAAGCGCCGCCGTGTCGAAGTTGGGGTAGAGGTGGGGCTTCGACAGATCAAGGGCGATGATGTCGGCCTTTTTCCCGACGGCGAGCACACCCGTGTCGCCGCGTCCCTGGAGCTTTGCGCCGTTGACCGTCGCCATGTCGAGCACCTCGCTCGTTGAGATGAGCGTGGGGTCGTTGTGGTAGCCGTCGTGCATGATCTCGGCAAGGTGCATCTCCTCGAACATATTGAGGTTGTTGTTGCTGGCCGTGCCGTCGGTGCCGAGGGTGACGTTGATACCCTTGTCCAGCATGGCACGAATAGGCGCAAAGCCGCTGCCGAGCTTCAGGTTCGACGTGGGGTTATGGATGACGCTCACGCCGTGCGCCTTCAGAATGTCCATGTCGCTCTCCGTCACGGCGACGCAGTGCGCCGCCGCCGTGGGCGAATCAAAGGTGCCGAGGGACTCGAACCACTCCGCCGGCGTCTTGCCGTAGCGCTCGATGCACTCGCGCTGCTCGCGCGCAGTCTCGGAAAGGTGGATGTGCATCCGCCCGCCCCTTTCGCGGCAGAGCGCGCTGTAGGCCTTCACGATATGGCTCTTGCAGGTATATTCCGCATGGACGGAAAAATCGATGCGGATACGCCCGTCCGCCGCGCCGTGGTACTTTTCAAAGAGCGCGAGCGACTCGGGGATCTGCGTGTTCTGCTCCACGGTCTGGTTTTCGTCAAAGCACTGCACGCAGCGGTTCAGGTTCGCCTTGATGCCCGCCTCCTCCACCGCCCGAACCGTTTCCTCGGGGAAGAAGTACATATCGGAAAAGCTCGTCGTGCCGCCCGCGATCATCTCAAGGAGGGCAAAGCGGCTCGCCGCGGCGATGTCCTCGCGCACGAGCCTGTCCTCGATAGGGAAGATCGCCTTGAAGAGCCAGTCCTGCAGCGGCAGTCCGCTGCCGATGCCGCGCATGAGCGTCATGGCGATGTGGCTGTGGCAGTTGATAAGTCCCGGAGCAAGGAGCTTGCCGGTCATGTTTTTCTCGCAGTCGTAGGCAGCGGCGGGGCGCGCCGTGCCGATGTAATCGATCTTATTTTCGTTGATGCCCAGATGCGCACCGCGCAGCGTTTCATAGCCGCCGCCGTCCTTGCGCAGCAGGATATCTGCATTTGTCAGCAGTGTTCTCACGAAAGGGCCTCCTATCTGCATTTTATCTCATTGTGCAGTCTAACACGCACGTTCTCAGATTGCAACGGGCAAAAACACGAAGATGCGCTGCTCCCCCGTTCTTATCGCCAATTTTTCTCCGTTTTACGGTCGGAAATCCTTCATTTCTAACCATTGTAAATCATAATATACATGATTATAATGGTTGTATATTATTTAATAAGGAGTGAGACCCGATGAGTAAGTCCTACATCCCTCAGAACTATCACACCCCGCTGTCCGTTTACGAAATGCAGCGCGCCATTGAATTCATCAAGAGTAATTTTCAGGTGAATCTGAGCAATGCGCTCAATCTGCGCCGGGTCTCCGCCCCGCTGTTCGTGGATGAAAATTCCGGTCTGAACGACAACCTCAACGGCGTGGAGCGTCCCGTCTCCTTTGATATCCCCGATGTCGGCGCCAACGCGCAGGTCGTGCAGTCGCTTGCCAAGTGGAAGCGCCTTGCGCTCAAGCGCTACGAGTTCAATGTCGGCAAGGGTCTCTTCACCGATATGAACGCCATCCGCCGCGACGAGGAGGTCGACAACCTCCACTCCATCTACGTTGACCAGTGGGACTGGGAGAAGGTCATCTCCGCGGACGACCGCAGCGTTGAATACCTCAAGCGCACCGTGCGCGACATCGTCGGCGCGATCAGCGAGACGAGCGACGCGCTGAACATCGCCTTCCCCTCCCTGCGCACCAAGCTCGGCCGCGACGTCTTCTTCATCACCACGCAGGAGCTTGAGGACATCTACCCCTGCCTGACGCCCAAGCAGCGCGAGGACGCGATCTGCCGGGAGAAGGGCATTGTCTTCATCATGCAGATCGGCAAGGTCCTCAAGTCCGGCATCAAGCACGACGGCCGCGCGCCCGACTATGACGACTGGGAACTCAACGGCGACATTCTCTACTGGAACGACGTCCTCGGCCACGCCTTCGAGATCTCCTCGATGGGCATCCGCGTTGACCCCGAGTCGCTCGACGCGCAGCTCACGCTCGCAGGCTGCGACGACCGCCGCGCGCTTCCCTTCCACAAGATGCTGCTTGCTGGCGAGCTGCCGCTGACGATGGGCGGCGGCATCGGCCAGAGCCGGCTTTGCATGCTGCTCATCGGCACGGCGCACATCGGCGAGGTGCAGGCCTCCCTCTGGGACGCCGATACCCGCAAAATGTGCGAGGAGGCAGGCGTGCTGCTGCTGTAATTTCAAAAAAGAGGGGCTTTCCGTCTGGAAAGTCCCTCTTTTTTGATAATATCCGCGTCGCTTCGTGCCTCACCGCTCAAAAGAGCGGTTCGACACGCGCTTTGCGCAAAGAGTAAATTCCAACGCGCATGTCGTTGGAATTTACGATCAAGAACTATTTTGCGCCTGCGGGCGCGGAATTGGGCCGTTATGCTGAGAGGGCTCTTCCTGATGTTGGGAAGCGCTCTCTTTCTTATTCTGTAGATTGTCGGCGGTAAATGTCAAGGCCGTTTGCACTGCCCTTGTAGGAAAAGCCATGCCTGCGTGCAATGTGGGCGCTCACGGTTTGTTCGGGGGTGCATTCGATCACGGCGTCCTTTCCTTCCCGCCGCGCAAGCACGGTCAGAAGAGCCGTCATTTCACCTGCATAGCCCTTACGCCATGCAGATTGTCTGAGCACCCAGCCAAGTTCCCGGCTGTGATCGTCATAGTCGTGATAGATGGCGTAACCGAGAAACTCCCCCTCCGCATTTTCCGCAGCATAGATGAGCGGCGGATCGGAAAGTCCCGCCTGCTGTAAAAACTGCTCCGCCTGCTCGCGCGTAAAGGGCGGCTCCAGCCAGCGCATCACCTCAGCGTCCGAAAGCAGGACATACAATTCCTCCAGATCGCCGCAGCGCATCGTCCGCAGGCGGAGGCGCGCGTTTTCCGTCAGGATCATTCCTTGTGCCGCTTGCCGCGGAAGGTCAGCTCCGGGGTCTTGACGCTCACGATCGTGTCGGACTCGACCGAGGAGGTCAGAAACGCGTTACCGCCGACGATGACATTGTCGCCGATCTCCGTCGCGCCGCCGAGCAGCGTGGAGTTTGCGTAGAGGACGACGTTGTTGCCGACCTTCGGGTGGCGGCGGATGCCGGGATTGGTCGGCATCCCCGCGGGCGAGAGCGCGCCGAGCGTCGCGCCCTGATAGAGCTTGACATTGTCGCCGATGATGCTCGTCTCGCCCACGACCACGCCAGTGCCGTGGTCGATGAAGAAATATTCGCCGATGGTCGCGCCGGGGTTGATGTCGATACCGGTCTGCGAGTGGGCGTACTCCGACATCATGCGCGGGATCATCGCGACCTTGCGCGTATATAGCTCGTGGGCGATGCGGTAGATGAAGATGGCGAACATACCGGGATAGGAGAGCAGGACCTCCTCCATGCTGTAGGCGGCGGGGTCGCCGTCAAAGTTCGCGGCAAGGTCCTTCATCAGCATCTCCTGAATGGACGGGAGGCGCGCGACAAAGTCGCTCGCGATATCGTAGGCGCGCGCGTCGTTTTCCTCGCATTCGCTCATCGTCAGCGCGATCTGAGCCGTCAGCTTTTCGTGGATGTGCTCCATCAGAAGCGCGCTGTACTGCTCGGGCGGCAGCTTCAAAAGGTCGCGGTTGCCGTAATAGACCGGGAAGAACAGCTTCTGACAGTCGCGGATGATCTCAATGACCGTCTCGCGCGAGGGCATACGCTGCGCATCACCGTAAATGGGGATCTCCGCCCCCTGATAATTCGCCGCCATGCGCGCCGCCGCTGCGTGGATGATCTCGTTTTTCCTTGTCTTGTCCATGCAAATCCCTCCCAACAGATCAATTAAAAATAATAACGCAGTATATCAATATTTTTCCATAAAATCAAGTCCCGCGTTCTGAATCCTCCGCCTTTTTGTACCGCTTCCCTCTCAGGATATGCATCTTTGCCGCTCTGTGCTCCGCCTCAGCGGTTCACCAGCAGCTTTTTCATGCCTCGCTCGAGGCCGTCCACGGTCAGCGGGAACATATCCACCGCCTTTTCAATGTGGAAGTAGCTCTCGCCCCAGTAGCCGCGATAGCGCGGCGGCTCCTCGGGATTGAGCCAGATGAGGTGGTCGTAGTGCGCGCGGAAGCGGTTGATCTGGTCCATGCCGGAGTAACGCACCTCGCCGCTGCGCGGGTCGTAGCGCTTTTCCATCAGCTCGTACATATCCATCAGCGCATCGCCGACCAGAATAACTTTATAATCGCTGCCGTAGTTTTGCAGGACCCAGTCGGTCGAAACGGCGTGCTCGCGCCACATACGCGGGTTCGTATAAACGCTTGAATAGATGCAGTTGTGGAAATAGTAGACGTGCAGCTCCTTGAAGTGATTGGACTGCCGCGCCGCCTGAAAGAGCATGGAGCAGAGGTGCGAGTAATATTCCATCGAGCCGCCCGAGTCCATCAGCATGAGTACCTTGACGCTGTTGCGGCGCGGGCGCTTGTAGCGCACGGAGAGCGTACCGGCGTTGTCGCAGGTATCGCGGATGGTTCCGTCCACGTCGAACTCGGTCTTCTCCCCCATCGTCTGCGCCGAATACTGCCGCAGCAGGCGGAAGGCCATCTGGAACTGGCGGATATCGAGGACGTTGTCCTTGCGGAAGTCGCGGTATTTTCGCTCTCCCGCCACCTGAAAGGCGCGGCGGTACATACTCTGCCCGCCCACGCGGATGCCCTGCGGGCTGTGGCCGCTGTTGCCGAAGTTTGAATAGCCGCGCGTGCCGATCCAGTACGAGCCGCCGTTGTGCTCCTCGGTCTGTTCCTTGAGGCGTTCTTCGAACATTTTGAGAATCTCCTCGATGCTCTTTTCCTCGTAGCCCTGCGTTTTGAGGAAGCGGCGGAACTCCTCCAGCGCGTTTTCCGGGTGATTCAGCCATTTCAGCAGCTCCTCGGGAATGTCGCCCTCGTAGGGCACGCCGTCGAAGTATTCAAGAAAGATCTGATCAAATTTGTCGTAATCCGCCTCGGACTTGACGAGCACCGCGCGGCAAAGCTCGTAAAAGCCCGTGAGCGAGGCGTGCTGCAAGTTCAGCATCAGCCCCTCCATGAGCGTCATCCACTCATTCAGACTGACGCGAAAGCCGTGCGCACGCAGAAGATAGAAAAATCCAGTAAACATGGCGTTATCTTCTCAACCGGCGCTGCACGGTGGAGATGTCCTTATCCTTTTTAAGCAGCACCCCGATAAACGGGATCTCCCTGACGATGCGCCCGGTGTCGACGCCCGCAAGCTCCAGCGCGCGGATCCAGTCGACAAGCTCCGAGGTCGAGGGCTTCTTCTCCACCGCGTCGATCGAGCGGAGGTAGTAGAAGGCCTGCATCGCCTGTGCAAGCAGCGTCTCGTCAATGTGGTCAAAGTGCACGCGGATGATCTTTTCCATCTGCTCCTGATCGGGGAAGTCGATATAATGGAAGATGCAGCGGCGCAGGAAGGCGTCGGGCAGCTCCTTTTCCGCGTTCGAGGTGATGATGACGATGGGACGGTGCTTGGCGCGCACGGTCTCCTTCGTCTCGGGGATGTAGAACTCCATTTTGTCAAGCTCCCAGAGAAGGTCGTTCGGGAACTCGAGGTCGGCCTTGTCCACCTCGTCGATCAGCAGCACGACCTGCTCGTCGGCAGAGAACGCCTCGCCGAGCTTGCCAAGCTTGATGTATTTTGCAATATCGTCCACGCCGGACGCGCCGAACTGGCTGTCGTACAAGCGCTGCACCACGTCGTAGATGTACAGGCCGTCCTGCGCCTTGGTCGTGGACTTGACGCTCCAGATGATGAGCTTCTTTCCCATCGCCTCGGACACCGCCTGCGCGAGCATCGTCTTGCCCGTGCCGGGCTCGCCCTTGATGAGCAGGGGCTTTTTGAGCGCCACGGCGATGTTCACCGCGTTCATCAGCTCAGGGCTCGCAACATAATCCTTACTGCCTTTGAAAGTATTCTCCATGGTTTTGCTCCTTCAAAATCAATGTGTTTCGCCCCTATTGTAACGGCGCGGCGGTGGCGTGTCAAACCTCTTGCGCAGGTTTCGGAAAATTTTTTTCTAAAAATTTGAAATTTCCTCTTGCAATTTCCAAACAGCTGTGTTAGTATAACACCGTTGTCCGATATGAGACACGCGCCGTTAGCTCAGCTGGATAGAGCGTCTGGCTACGGACCAGAAGGCCGGGGGTTCGAATCCCTCACGGCGTACCAAAAGTCCTCGAAATCGTCTGATTTCGAGGACTTTTGCTTTTCATAAGTTCCGTTTTTAGGGTGTTGCTTTTTTCTGACCCAAACGCTGACCCCAACGGGAGCGGGTAGCGGAAACCGTCAGACGGCACGGGAGAGGATATTGCCCATCGTCTGGGCGGCTTTGAGCTGTGCGTCGGTGGTCACATGGGCGTAGGTGTCCAGCGTAAAGCCCGCCGAGTAGTGACCCAGCATCGAGGACACCGTTTTCACATCCACGCCGTTCTGGAGTGCCATGGTTGCGAAGGTGTGGCGCAGGTCATGAAAGCGGATGCGAGGCAGTCCGGCCCGTTTCAGCACCCGCTGGAGCATGTGCAGCACGCTGTCCGGTGACATAGGGCCTCCGCTTGGCGATGGGAATACCCATTCGCTGCTACCCGTTTTTCTCCTTTGATGCATCAGAACGCTTATCGCGTCTGCCGACAGGGGCAGTGTGCGGTAGGCGTTTTTCGTTTTCAGCGGGGCTTCGACTACTTTGCCATTCTGCCGAGAGATGGCTCTCTGAATTTTCAGTGCTCCGTGCCGGAAGTCCACATCCGTCCACTTCAGCCCCAGCAGTTCCCCACGGCGTAGTCCTGTGGCGAGGTCGAGGTAGTAGAGCTCGTACACGCCGCTGTCTCTGGCCTCCTGGAAGAAGGCACCGAGTTGATCCGAGGTCAGCGTTTTCATCTCCTTGTGTTCGACTTTCGGCAGGGCGCAGCCCTGTGTCGGATTCTTCGTGACGAGGTGCTGCTCGATAGCGAGGTTGTACGCCGAGCCGATCATCTGATGGATGTTTCGCACGGTTTTCGGTGCCAAACCTTTCGGCTTTTTCTTGGCTTCAATGCGGTCAACCCGACCACCGTCCAGCAGGTGCTTGTAGAACCGCTGTAAGTCCAGAGAAGTGAGATCTGCCAGCGGGATGCCGCCGATCTGCGGCTTGATGTGATTTTTCAGAAAGCCTTGGCTGGTCTTGAACGTGGACGGTCTGAGTTTTACTTTTGCGTAGTTCTCCATCCAGACCTCCAGCCAACTCCCCACCGTGTAGGTCTTGGCCCGTCCGTAGTCGATGCCGACGTTTTCCTCGATGGCTTTCTTCAGCTTTTCCTTGACTTCCGCTTGCGTCTTGCCAAGAACGTTCTTGATGATGGCCTTTCCGGTTTCCGGATCGTGACCGACAGTGTACCGGCCTTCCCAGCGTCCGTCCTTTCGTTTGCGGATATTGCCCTCGCCGTTTGCTCGTCTTTTTGGCATGGTATCAGCCCCTTTCGACAACGAACAATACCGTAACCAAGGGAACAAAGCTACCGGAAAACCGAACTGTTATCAGAAAGTTATCATTTGCCACCCCGGGGCTGTGCCGCCTTATCTTTGACTATTGCGGCGCAATTTCTGCGCTGCCGGAGAGTGCTTCTTTGGTTACAGCGGTGCGATTTTCGAACGGTCAAGAAGCCCTTTCCATTGTCTACAGCGGCGCAAAATATGCACGTTTTCCTCCGAAAATCGCCGCTATGCAGAAATCACTTTTTCGGGTGGTTGAAAAGAGCAATTTCCTCAACCGCCTGCGGAACGTCCACCTTGAAAAGTCCGCTGTTACGGGCCTTTTTCACCCCTCACGTTCACTCAAGACTGCGAAAACGTCTCTCAAGGTGCACCTTAGACTGCGGTTTCAAAACCCCGGAAAGCCCCGCACTGCGGGGCTTTGTGGGCGGGCCGCGGGCGCTTGCGACTGCGGCCCTTTATCTTGTTATATTTTCGAACGGCCTTCGCCACTCGAAAAACTCTCCTGTAAAGTTCGGCTTTTCGCCCAAAACTGTTTCCACAAATGCCGCCCAAAAGTTACCGTCACAACGCCGTCCCCAACCACTTCTCATCCCGATTTTCAACTTCTCGCACAAATGGCCCACGTTCACCTTCGCGGGTAAAAATAGGTACACACACTCGCCTTCGCTCAAAAAATCGCACACAGCGGCTTACACGTCGAAACAGGGGGCCTTCCCTTCTGCGAACACAGCGCAGCTCTGCGCCGCCAGCGAAATCGCCACCGAAAGAACAACCGGAGAAAACGGATGCACGCCAATGGCGTGTGTCCGTTTTCTCCGGCGTCGCGGCCCCACTGGGCTGCGCTGTCCTAATTGTCAGTCAGTTCACACTGTATATCTCGGCTTACAGATTGTGCGCAACTCTTTACCTATCTGTCGGATATTGGCGAGGTTCACATGATAACCGAAAAGCGACGTTATATCAGAAGCAGCAAGGTGTTTCCTTGTCGATGGTAATGTGGTGTCCGCTGTAGTTGCCGGGAATCTTGCTAACCTGATACTTGGCAGCAGCCAGAACTTTGGAGAAATTGATGCCGGTTTCGTATCCGGACTCATTCAGCATCCAGACGGTATCTTCGGTGGAAAGGTTACCGGAAGCACCGGGGGCGAAGGGACAGCCTCCCAAACCTGCCAGAGCAGTCTGAACGTCAGTCACACCGCACTCAATGGCCGCCATGGCATTGACCATGCCCAAGCCGCGAGTATCATGCAGATGAACCTGAATATGCACATCCGGATATGCTTCCTGACTGGCCCGAATTACTTTCTTCACCTGCTCAGGATCGGCAACACCGATGGTATCGCAGTAATTGACTGTTTTCATACCAGCCTCCTTATACGGCCGCAGAAACTCCATGATGGCATCAGGATCCTGATACTTGCCGCCTTTGCCCTCAAAGGGGCAACCAAAGGTTGTGGCAAGATCCAGTACACACTCCATGTCGGGATAGGCCTCCACCATCTCACGGTACGCATTTAGGGATTCTTCGTGGGTGCGGTTGATGTTGGCTTTGTTATGGCTGGCACTGTAGGAGACTACATTGCAGACTTTTTTCACGCCAAGATTATGGGCGTTGGTAGCGCCGCGCATGTTGGGAACCAGCACCATCAGGTCCAGATCAGGATACTTGCTGAGGACATACTCAGAGACTTCAGCGGCGTCAGCCAGTTGGGGAATGGCCTTAGGGCTGACAAAAGAGGTATACTCGATATGCTTGACACCGGCATCTACCAGCAGGTCGATCATCTCTTTTTTCAGTTCTGTGGGGATAAAATCGCCCTTGACGCTCTGGAAACCGTCCCGAGGACCAACTTCAATGATATTGATTTGCTTCTTCTCCATGATCATATCCTCCAAAATTCCTTAAATGACGCCCTTTTCTTTCAGTTCTGCCAGCTTGCTCTCATCCAGACCCAGCAGACCGCTGTAAACCTTGACATTGTCCTCGCCCAGTAGGGGTGCGGGTTTCCGGGGCTGGTCATCCGTCCGGGTCAAGTGTTGCGGGATTGCGGTGATTTTCAGCTTACCGATACCCGGCTGATCGATCTCCGGGAACATAGCGCGGGCTCCGGCGATTTGAGGATCCACCACCAGACGGTCAATGGTATTCACCGGGCAGGCGGGGCAGCCGGCGTCATTGAGTAGTTTATCCACTTCGTCGATGGTGTGCTGCTGCGTCCAGACGGCAATTTCCTCCCGCATGGCATCGTGGTTGGCTACACGATCCTTGACCTCCAAGAAGCGGGGATCCGTCTTCAGTTCGGGACGGCCCATCACGTCGCACAGGATGCCGTAGAGCTTGTTGTTTCCTGCGGCGATGACCACATCGCCATCTTTAGCAGGGAAGGTATCATACGGATAAGTGGATTCGTACCGGTTGCCAATCCGCTGGGGGATTCGGCCGGTGGACTGATAGATCATGGTAATGTTCTCCATGGCAGCCGCCACAGAGTCCACCAGAGCCACATCCACCTTTTCGCCCAAGCCGGTGCGTTGCTTATTTACCAGAGCTGCCAGCACACCAACCGTCATATTCAGAGCGCCCAGCACATCACCCAAAGGGGTGCCGGAACGGGTAGCAGGGCTGTTCGGCCAGCCGCTGGTACTCATCAGGCCGCCCATGGCCTGACCGACAATATCATAACCTGCTCGCTTGCTCAACGGACCTGTGTGGCCAAATCCAGATACAGCACCGTAGATAATGCCAGGGTTAACTTCTTTTAGTACGTCATATCCCAACCCCAACTTTTCCATAGTGCCAGGGCGGTAGTTCTCCAACACCACGTCTGCTTTCTTCACCAGTTCTTTAAATATCTCTTTGCCTTCTGGCTCTTTCAGATTCAGGGTCACACCAATCTTGCTGCGGTTGAAGTTGGCGTAGTAGACGCTGTTGCCGTTAATAAAGGGACCCATCTTACGGGTATCGTCTCCCCCTTTTGGATTCTCAATCTTAATGACCGTAGCGCCCAAGTCGCCCAGCATTGCTGCAGCATACGGGCACGCCAGCACCCGTCCAAGGTCCAGTACCACAACGCCATCCAATAAGCCTGCCATTAAAACACAACCTCCTGTAGAAAATATCAAAAATGGTTTCCAAATCTATTTGCTGTTTGTGAAATCATTTTATATTTCTGGCTTGGATCGGTCAATTGTTTGGTGAAAGTGGAAAATGTTGTTCACTTTTGTTTCGCTTTATGATATATTAACGGCGGTGAAACATATTGCCCCTTTATCAGATCTATTTTTTCGCGGTATGGAGGAACGGGATTTGGGAAACAGTTACAAAATTTGCTTTCTTGGCTATAAAAAGCTGGGAGAAATGGCTCAGCAGGTCATTGAGCACCTTAACTATTCTGATACAACGATTATTCTGAAAGAATGTGCAATTGATACTCTGGCGCAGGCGGTTAATGAAGGACTCAGCGAAGGCTGCCAAGTGTTTGTGGCAGGTTCCGCCAATGCAGAGGAATTTAAACGGCGGTTTTATGAGCATCTGATCGAATTGCATGTGGATATGTCCGACTATCTGTTCAGCTTGCAGCGCGCGAAAGATCAAGGCGCAGAGCGGATTGCTATTACCGTGCACCGCAAAAGTCGACGGGTGGATTTTGACGTACTTCAACAACTCACCGGTATCCCTATTCAGCCTATCTACTATGAAAGCGAGACCGAGTTGGAATACAACTTGTCTCATGCGGATTGCGACTGTGTGATCGGCGCCTCTTTGACAGACGAGGTCGCTGGCCGTCTCGGCATCAAGAGTATTCTGATCTATGAAGGTGAATATACCATCCGGTCCAGTATTGACCGGGCCAGAAACCTGGCGGCTGAATTGCAGTCAGCTTCCCGGAAAGAGGCTGTCACCAGCGCCATTATCCGTAATACGCCGGCTGGCATCATCGTTACCGATGAAAATGGCCGAATTACCATTTTCAACAACCAAGCTAAAAAATTGACCGGGCTTCAGGATCAAAAGCTCCGGGGGCAGTTCTTGTCTGATGTGATCCCGGCACTCTCCTATGCGGCATTCTATAAAAAAGGGCAGAGTCAGTTAGACCATAAGCATCTGTTTGATGGCGCCATGGTCCGCTGCATACAGACCCGGCTTTTACAGGGTGACCAGCAGATTGGTATGCTGACGACGCTTCAGGCAGATAATAGCCGCCGAAAAAAAACGGACAATACACGGGAATTTTCTGCCAAGCATCACTGGAAGGACATCATTGGTACTTCCGGTGCTGTTAAGCGAATTCAGGCTGAGGGGAAAAATTTGGCCGAACTGGAGGATCCGATAGCCTTGATCGGAGAGGGTGGTACCGGCAAGGGCTTTTTTGCGCAGTGCATTCATAACAGTTCCCCGCGCGCTGGCGAACCATATATCACGATCAATGCAGCTACCATTGCCGCCCAGGATGCCGCACGAGTCCTTTTTGGCAGTGACAATGATGGAAAACCTCATATGGGTCTTCTGGAACTTGCAGGCAGCGGAACAGTGGTACTACGAGGCCTTGGCGAGGCATCAGAGGCTTTTCTTTCCTGCCTACAGCAGGTAATGATGCACCATTCATTTTTTAATGTGGGTGGAGTGACTGCAATTCCATTTAACGCTCGGCTTCTGACCTTGGTCACACCGGAGGAAACTACTAAGATTCCTCGAGCATTGTGGGAGAGATTATCTGTGTTTTCTTTGAACATTCCGTCCCTGCGGGAGCGGCAGGAAGATATAATGTCCTTGTTCCGCTTTTTCCTGTTGAGGGAGACATCCCTGACATCCCCCCAAAATCAAAGGGATTTGGAGGAAATTTTACGCTTTTACTCCTGGCCGGCAAATCTCGTTTCACTTGCTACGGTCTGCAAACGATATATGTACTATTATCAGCAGGCAATGAATCCGTCCCCCAGCGCCAGACAGCAGATTTTAATTCACGCGATTGGCGAGGATGCCCTGCTCCAAGATATTTATCAGCGGTACCCCGCTCTGAAGGATGCGACTAACAGTCCACCGGAAGATGTGCTCCAAGGAGTGGCGGTCATGAAACGAATCCTGAAGTATAACAACAGTACCGTAGCGGACAAGTTGGGACTTGGACGCACAACATTGTGGCGCATGCAGAAAAACGCCGGCATCAGTGAAACGTCCGGAGAAAAGACCCCATAAGCGAGAAGAGAGACACGCCGTCAGGCGTGTCTCTCTTCTCGCTTTTTTAGAGCCGGGCCACGCCGGAATCATAGGCGGCCTGCTTGACAGCGCTGGCCACAGCATCCTTCACCCGAGGGTCAAAGGCTGCAGGGATGATGTAATC
>CAKTGM010000019.1 GCA_934561515.1 uncultured Oscillospiraceae bacterium
GTCATCTTCCTCACCGCCACGGCGCTGCTGATGAACTCCAAGCACGGGCGCAGTATGCTCGCCGTGCGCGAGGACGATCTGGCCGCGCAGATGAGCGGCATCAACACCTTCCGCTCCAAGATGCTCGCCATGTGTATGTCCGCGCTCTATGCCGGCATCGCGGGCGGCATGATGGCCCATTACTTCGGCTACCTCCAGCCCAAGATGTTCATGATGGTCAAGTCCACGGAGTACACCATCATGGTCATTTTCGGCGGCATGGGCTCGATCACCGGCTCGGTGCTCGGCACGGTGCTGCTCTGCGCGCTGCCGGAACTGCTGCGCGCGGTGGGCGACTGGCGTCTCGTGATGTACGGCCTCGCCGTTATCATCATCATGATCGTCCGCCCGAAGGGCCTCATGGGCGGCAAGGAGCTGCCGGTCGGCAGGATTTGCCGTGCCATCGGCCGCGTTTTCAGCGGAAAGAAAAAGGACCTGCCCCCGCCTGACGGCGGAGACGGCGGCGGAGAGGAGGCGCTGGTATGACGGACATTACCTTCAAGAATCACGATCCCGATGTTATGCTCGAGCTGTGGCACGTCACCAAGCGCTTCGGCGGCCTGACTGCCGTGGGCGACGTCTCCTTTAAGATCAAAAAGGGCGAAATTTACGCGCTCATCGGCCCCAACGGCGCCGGTAAGACCACCATCTTCAACCTCATCACCGGCGTTTACGCGCTCACGGAGGGCCGCGTCATCTTCGGCGGCACGGTCATCGGTCAGGGCGAGGATATCATCAAGGACGATATGCGCGAGACAGAGGTCAAGCCCTTCCAGAAAAAGCCCTGCGACATCATGTCCCGCGGCATGGCGCGCACTTTCCAGAACATCCGCCTTTTTAAGAGCGAGACGGTGTACAACAACGTGCTCACCGCCTGCCACGCGGGCGCGGACTACAATATTTTCCAGTCCCTCTGGCGCTTTAAGTTCGGCCCAAAGTGGCTGACGAAGTACTACTGGCAGGAAAAGGCGCTGTGCGAGAAGACGGAAGAGCTTCTCAAGATCATGGGCATCTGGGACCAGCGCGACATGATCGCCGTCAACCTGCCCTACGGCCAGCAGCGCAAGCTGGAGATCGCCCGCGCGCTGGCGACCGACCCGAAGCTGCTGCTGCTCGACGAGCCCGCCGCCGGCATGAACCCGGAGGAAACGCTCGCGCTGATGGATCTCATCCGCGAGATCCGCGACCGCTTCGACCTCACCGTGCTCATCATCGAGCACCACATGGATCTTGTCATGAACGTTTCCGACCGCATCTTCGTGCTCAACTTCGGTAAACCCCTTGCCGAGGGCACCCCTGCGGAGATCCAGAGCAATCCCGAGGTCATCGAGGCCTATCTCGGAAAGGAGGACGACGGCGATGGCGATGCTTGAAATTCGTGACCTGAACGTATATTACGGCGGTATCCACGCCCTCAAGGGCATCTCCCTCGACGTTGAGGAGGGACAGATCGTATCCATGATCGGCTCCAACGGCGCGGGCAAATCGTCCATGATGAACGCCATCTCCGGTATCGTCAAGTACAAGTCCGGCGAGATCCGCTATAAGGGCGCGCCGCTGCCGACGGCGGCGAACAAGATCGTCAAGCTCGGCGTGTGTCAGGTGCCGGAGGGCCGCCAGATCTTTGCAAACCTCACGACCTACGAAAATCTCAAGATCGGCGCTTACCTTCGCAGCGACAAGGACGGCATCGAGCGCGACCTCAAGCGCGTGTATGAGATCTTCCCGCGTCTGGAGGAGCGCAAGAATCAGATCGCCGGTACGCTCTCCGGGGGCGAGCAGCAGATGCTCGCCATGGGCCGCGGCATCATGTCCGCGCCCGACCTCATCATGCTGGATGAGCCGTCCCTCGGCCTTGCGCCGCTCCTGGTCAACACGATTTTTGACACCATTAAGGAGATCAAGGCCATGGGCAAGACCATTCTGCTCGTGGAGCAGAACGCGCTCAAGGCGCTTTCCGTCGCGGACAACGCCTATGTTCTTGAGCAGGGTCGTATCACCAAGTCCGGCCCCGGCCAGGTCCTTCTCAAAGACCCGGCTATCGCGGAGGCCTATCTCGGCAAGGCTGCGCGCTGAATTTACCGAAAAATCTCGGAGGTATGTTATAATGGCTAAAACAGCACAGGAGGTCATGCAGCTCATTCGCGAGCAGGGCATCAAAATGGTGGACTTCAAGATGGTCGACATCAACGGCCAGTACCGCCATGTGACCATTCCTGCACAGAACTTCACTGAGGCAACCATGACCGACGGCATCGGTTTCGACGCCTCGAACTACGGCTACGCCGTGGTCGAAAAGAGCGACATGGTCTTTATCCCCGACCCCGACACCGCGCAGATCGACCCGTTCTGCGAGATCCCGACGCTCTCGATGACCGGCAATGCCATGATCATCGACTATCCCGTCAACCGTCCGCTCGACCAGTATCCGCGCAACATCGTGCGCGCGGCGGAGCAGTATATGCGTGAGAGCGGCGTTGCCGACACGATGCTCATCCTGCCCGAGTTTGAGTTCTACCTCTTTGACGATGTGGCGTGGAAGGTCGCGCCGAATGAGATCGGCATGAGCCTTGACGCTGAGCAGGCGCACTGGAACGGCGATATCAACGGCCGCGGCGTGATCGTCCCCCGTCAGGGACACTACCACATCGCAAAGCCCTTCGACCGCACCTATGAGTGCCGCAGCGAGATGTGCCTGCACATGGAGGAGGCCGGTATCCCCATCAAGTACCACCATCCCGAGGTCGGCGGCGCGGGCCAGTTCGAGATCGAGCCGAAGCTCGGCGAGATGAGCAAGATGGCCGACGCGAGCATGACGATCAAGTACATCATCCGCAACACGGCGCTCAAGTACGGCAAGACCGCGACCTTCATGCCCAAGCCCGTCTACGGCGAGGCGGGCAGCGGAATGCACGTCCATATGCTGCTTTTGAAGGACGGCAAGCCGGTGTTCTCCGATGACAACGGCTACTCGCACCTCAGTCAGGAGGCACACTGGTTCATCGGCGGCCTTTTGAAGCACGTCTCCTCGCTCTGCGCCATCACGAACCCGTCCACCAACTCCTTCAAGCGTCTCGTGCCCGGCTTTGAGGCGCCCGTCACCATCGGCTATGCCACGAGCAACCGCAGCGCGGTCATCCGCATCCCGGCCTACGCCAAAACGCCGAACCTGCGCCGCTTTGAGATCCGTAACCCGGACGCCACCTGCAACCCGTATTTCTGCTATGCGGCGCTGCTGATGGCCGGTCTCGACGGCATTGCGAACAAGATCGACCCGCACGAGAACGGCTGGGGTCCCTATGACATGAACCTCTATACCCTTTCGGAAGAGGAGAAGGCTAAGCTCCACCACCTGCCGACTTCTCTCGACGCGGCGCTCGATGCGCTTGAGGCCGACCACGACTATCTTACGCGCGGCGGCGTATTCCCCGAGGCGCTGCTCAAGAACTTCATCGCCGCCAAGCGCAAGGAGTGCGCGGCGATGGCAGCCATTCCGCACCCCGCGGAGTTTGAGCGCTACTATAACCTGTAAGAATGGTTTCACGGTAAAAAGAGAGCCGCCCAACGGGCGGCTCTCTTTTCATGCGGCTGCGGATTGCAGGATTTTCTTGATCTCATCAAGATTCTCGGCAAAATAGATGCCCGCCTGCCGCGCTTCGGACGACAGGCCCTTTTCGGTCATGCGATGCAAAAGCGCTTTCAGGTCGTTGTAGTAGCCGTCCAGATTGTAGAGGATGCACGGCGCGCTCAGGTGCTTCAAGGACACCTTCGACATGACCTCTGCAATTTCCTCCAATGTCCCCGTGCCGCCGGGGAAGGCGATGAAAGCGTCGCCCAGCTCGATCATTTTCTTCTTGCGCTCCGCCATATCCTCGGTCACGATCAGTTTCGTCAGGCCTGCGTGCTGAAATTCGTTTTCGACGAAAAACTGCGGCTCGACGCCCGTGACTTCGCCGCCGGAACGCAGAACGCTGTCCGCGATCGCACCCATCAGCCCGGATTTGGAGCCGCCATAGACCAGCGCGTTCCCGCTGCTGCCGATCCATGCGCCCAATTCCTCGACCGCTTTCCGTAAGCGCGGGTCATTTCCTTCGTTTGCGCCAAGATAGACGGTGATATTCATGCAAAACTTCCTCCGCGTGATCAGATTACCCACATATTACCACATCGTCTCTGGCGAATCAATCATTTGCAAAGCCCCTTCGCCGGAGGAGAATTTTCGGCGGGGGCGCTTCGGCGCGGGGGAAATGATGCCGCCGCAGATGTTGTTTTTCCCTCGAGGACAGCGGGGCGGCGGGCCTGAAAAGCCTGTTTGGAAGATATGCAAAAAAACGATGGGAAGAAAATATAAAATAAAGAGCGGATTTTACAATTTTAGTACTTGATTTTTGCTCTTATATGGTATAAGCTTAATGAGCTTTGGCAAGAGCTCGGTATAGTGACCGCAGACTATAAACACAAACAAATATCATGCGATGCTCCGGCGGCGCATGATATTTGTCTGCTTGAGCGCGCGCCAGCATTTTGGGCAAGTCACAGGAAGTCGGACTTGCCAATTTTTTTGCGCCCAAAGGAGGGCGAAAATTTTGCTGATGAGAGGAGAAAATTATGAAGAATCAGCACAGCAGGTTCCTCGCATGGCTGCTGGTTTTCAGCATGGTCCTGACAATGATGCCGACGATGCTGATCACGGCCTCTGCCGATGCGCCTGCGTCTACGGCGACGTGGACAAAAACGGAGTTAAAGAACATCAAGCCGACGGATACCGTCGCCATCACGATGACGCGCGGCGAAGTCACCTATGCGCTTCCCACGACGATCGACGCGGAGAAGAAGGCGGCGCTCGCGCTTGCGTGCACCGTTGAGGGCGACGCGCTCACCATGAGCGGCACGGATGCGCAGTACGGCTGGCACATCACCGCCACAGAGGGCGGGTATTACATCACCACTGGTGAGAATTACCTGTCTCTGACCACCACGGCGAAGGCCATTGTGATCGGCAAGGACGTGCAGGCGGTCTGGACGGTCAACGAGCAAGGCTACCTGAATTCCGATGTCGTTGGGAATGATGGCAATCCGGCCAATCGTATGCTTGGCGTTTTCGTTCCGACGAGAGAGGGCCAGGCTCCCGATTGGCGCAGCTATGGCGCTCAAAACGGCGGCGTACCCAGCAATATCAAGGACGAGACGCTGAACTTCTGGGTGCTTGGCGGAACCGGCTCTGTGCCGACCCCCAATCCCGAGCCGAAGCCCGAGCCGACGCCCAATCCCGAGCCGAAGCCCGAGCCCAATCCTGACCCGAAGCCCAATCCGGCAGCCGGCGAAGCGGCGCTGCTGACGGAGCTTCACTCCGGCGATCAGGTCTACATCTGCAACCCGGCGTCCAGCGAGAAGGGCAAGAATCGCGTCATGTCCGGGCTGGGCGAGGACGGCAAGCAGTTTACCTCCGTTGAGGCGGAGATCACCGGCGGCGTCCTTTCGGCCACTGCGGAGATGCTTGCGCTGACCGTCACCATGGACGCCGATGGCAGCTGCACGCTCCGGGACGAGAACGGCAACTACCTGACGGTCAACGGAAAGAACGATATGTCTCTGGAGAGCACCGCATCCGAAGCCAGCACTTGGACGCTGGAGACTGCGACGGACAAGGAAGGCAACGAGATCGCAGGCAGCTTCATGGTCAAGAGCGCGGCAACGGCTGATGAGAAGGATCTGTATCTCGAATGCTATAAAGGCAACTTCACGTCCTATCTTTTCCAGAGCTGGAGCAGGCCGATGTACACGATGCAGTTCTTCGCTGCCGACAAGACTTCAACCGGCGGCTTTACCACGGAACTGACGGCGGGCGACAAGGTCGTGCTCTATCAGCCGTCCAGCGGCATGGCGCTGTCCAGCGCGGTCGCGGACAGCGAGAAGAAGAGCAATCTTGTCGGAACGGATGTAACCGTTTCGGACGACGGCGTGCTGTCCGGCTATGCGGAAGAGAACATCTGGACGGTCGGCGTCATTGAAGGCGAAAAGGGCAAGCAGTATACCTTCGAAAACGGCGGCAAGTATCTGAAAGGCAAGCCGGTCGAGCTGACGCTGAGCGACAAGGCGTTCAACTGGAACCTCTCCGCAGCGGAAGGCACCGATATGTTCTTTGTCAAGAACTTTATGAGCGCGCAGCTGGGCTGGAGCACGGAGAGCAAGAGCTTCTATCTGGGCTTCAACAATGAAGGCGCGACTAACAACTTCGGCTTCCGCTTCTATGCGGTCGGCAATGGCGGCAGCGGCAGCGGTTCGGTCACCAAGACCGTTGCAACGCCCAAGGCGTCTCCCCGTTCCGGTGAGGTCCACAACGGCGACACGGTCGCCTTCACCTGCGCGACCGAAGACGCGACCATTCTTTACAAGACGGCCGGTGCTGCGGACTGGACGACCTACACCGCTCCGATCGCCATCACGGAGGATATCTCTTTCACCGTGAAGGCAGTCAAGGAGGGCATGAGCGACAGCCGCGAGGTCACCTTCAAGTACACGGTCTATGTCCCGCCCGTACTCGGCGAGCACAAGGCACAGCTTGTGACGGATGCCTCCACGCTCTCCTCCGGCGACCGCATTCTGGTCGTTGTCAAGGATCTGGACTACGCAATGGGCCAGACCCAGAAGGCGAACAACCGCGACAATGCGCCGGTCATCAAGGATGAGAGCCTTGGCCTGCTCAGCTACGAGCCGGAAAGCGCACAGATCATCCAGCTCGAGTCCGGCATTGAGGATGGGACCTTCTCGCTGTACTGCCTGAACGGCAGCAGCACCGGCTACCTCTTTGCACCGCTCGGTTCCGGCGCGCAGGGCAGCAACTGGCTGCGCACGCAGGACGAAAAGGATATCAACGGCTCCTTTACCATTGATATCGCTGCGGACACCACCGCGGCCATCACCTCCAAGGCGGATAAGGGCTCCAACACCATCCGCTACAACACGGCGGGCATTTTCTCCTGCTATGCGCCCAAGGGCCAGAAGGCAGTTACGATCTACCGCCTGCTCGAAAACAACGAAAAGCCCGGCCTGCCGAGCGAAGGCGAGCAGGTTGCCATCTACAACCTGCTGGCCAAGGGCGTGCTGTCCGGTATGTCCGGCGAGCTGTCGGATATCTACGGCTGCACGATCAATGCGACCGGCGCTGAGATCAAGAACGGCAAGGCGCTCTGCGACAACGGCGCTGTGATCTTCACGGTCTCCAAGAGCGGCGAGTTCTACCGCTTCCACAACGAGGCGTTCGGCTACCTCTGCTCCTATGGCACGGGCAACAACGCCTACTACTCCACCGAACTGACGGACGATGCGAACTGGACGCTGGAAGCCTACAACGGCGGCTACCGCATGAAGAGCAACGCGGCCTTTGAGAGCAAGACCCAGTACCTCCAGTACTTCTCCGGCGGCTTTACGACGTGGGGAATGTACAACGTCACCGACCGCGACGTGTTCACCTATCACTTCTATCCCTGCGCAAACACCAAGCTGACGGACGGCGTCGTCAACGAGCCGAAGGCTGTTTTCGGCAATCTGGCGGACGCGCTGGCCGGTCAGCGCTATATGCTGCACTTCACGGTCGATGCACTCTTCGGCGTGAAGGAGCTGCACGTTACCATGGGCGGTGAGGAGCTTACCTTCTCGGAGATCGACGGCCACTACACGGCTGTCATTCCCGCCGAGAACATCAAGGGTGAAAAGCTGACCGTCCGCGTCTATGGCGCTGACAACAAGGGCGTCGCCATCGACTCCACGGTTGACATCCACATCAAGGACGAGCCCGGCATCACCGACGTTCGCCCCATCGCAAACGCACAGACCAAGAGCGACAAGCGCCCCGAGATCTCTGCGGTGCTTGCAAACGTCGGCACGAACCCCACCATCACGATGAGCGTGAACGGCACGGACGTTGCCTACACCTATGAGAACGGCAAGGTCAGCTACAAGCCGGGCGCCGACATGGAGAACGGCCGTGTTTCCGTTACCATCACGGTTACCCGCGCTGACGGCAAGTCCGTCACGAAGACGTGGAACTTCGTTATCGGCGAGACCAGCTACCAGATGCTCTTCGGCCAGCTCCACTCCCACAACGGCGAGTATTCCGACGGTGCGGGCACGCTGGCCATGGCGCTGGATTATATCGCAAACCTTCCGAAGAGCGCGAACGTTGACTTCGTCGCCTTCACGGACCACTCCAACTACTTCGATACGACCGACGCGCCCAACCCCGTCGAGGCGCTGCACGACATGACCAAGGCGACTGCGTTCTCTCAGGAGCGCTGGTCGACCTACAAGAACACCGTTGCGCAGTTCAATGCGACCCATGAGGGCATCATCGGTCTTGCGGGCTTTGAGATGACCTGGTCCGGCGGCCCCGGCCACATCAACACCTTCGCAACGAAGGGCATCGTTTCCCGCAACAATAAGACGCTGAACAACAAGTCCGGCGACGCGGGCATGAAGGAGTACTACGCGCTGCTGTCGCAGGACGCGGGCAAGGACTCCGTCTCCCAGTTCAACCATCCGGGCACGATGTTCGGCAACTTCTCCGACTTCAACTACTGGAACCCCGAGGCCGACTCCCGTATGCACCTCGTCGAGGTCGGTAACGGCGAAGGCCAGATCGGTTCCTCCGGTTACTATCCCAGCTACGAGCAGTACACGCTGGCGCTGGACAAGGGCTGGCATCTGGCTCCGTCCAACAACCAGGACAACCACAAGGCAAAGTGGGGCAACGCCAACGATGCCCGCGATGTCATCCTTGTTGAGCAGGCCACGGAGGAGGGCATCTATGATGCGATCCGCAACTACCGTGTCTACGCAACGGAGGATAAGAACCTCGAGCTCGGCTATACGGTCAACGACCTGCCGATGGGCACCATCATTGAATCGGTCCCCGAGATGCTGAAGTTCGACGTTTCCGTCATGGACCCGGACGAGCACGATTCCATCTCCAAGGTGGAGCTGATCGTCAACTCCGGTAAGGTCGCCTACACCTGGGACGATCCCGCGGAGCTTGCGAAGGGCATCCTCACGGTGGAGCTCAAGCCCGAGTATTCCTACTACTATGTCAAGGTCACGGAGGCCGACGGCGATCTCGCAGTCACCGCGCCTGTCTGGGTCGGCGAAAGCCTGCAGCTCGGCGTTACCGAGATGACCGCGGACTCCACCAACCCCATCGTCGGCGAAACGGTCACGCTCACGACGAAGCTTTACAACAAGGAAAGCTCCGACGCGCAGGTCAAGAGCGTTATCTACACCACCGAGGGCTCCAAGGTCCTCTTCACCGACACCACGCCGCGCGTCCTTTCTGCCGACAGCACCCTGAGCATCGACTGGAAGTACGTTGCCGAGCTTGCAAAGAAGACCAGCATTACCATGACGGTCGTGATCGAGATGGAGGGCAAGGAGTATACCTTCTCCGCAGCCGTCGATCTCGATGTGCAGGACGTCAGCAGCCTCGCCTATGTCGGCGTTGACGCTTCGCACAACAACGAGTATGTCTCCGGCTACAACAAGGGACTGATGGGCAACTTCACGGCGCTTGCCGCCGATTCCACGGTTCGCGTTGACCTGCTGGATACCTCCGAGAAGCTGATCGCCGCCTGCAAGGACGGCAAGTACGCGGCGCTTGTCATCACGCCGCCCTCCCGCCGCGTTGCGGAAGGCAAGGATTACAGCGAGGAAGAGCTCAAGGCGCTGGCCGAGTTCAACGCCGCCGGCGGCATCCTGCTGATCTCCGGCGTTGGCGACACCAACGACCAGCTTGCCGGTGCAAAGCACACGGCTGCAACGCAGAACGCGCTGCTTGAAAAGCTCGGCTCGTCCCTGCGTCTGTCCGACGACGGGCTGTATGAAGACAACTCCTTCACCCTGACGCTGAACAGCTTCGGCAGCAGCGAGCTGGTGAAGGGCCTCACCACCGGCATCTCCTACTACGGCGGTTCCACGATCTACACGGTCAATGCTGCCGGCGCAGCCTCCGACAAGCTTCCCGCAACGGTTGCCGCCATGCTCTTTGCAAATGCCGCCGGCATCTCCGTTGACAAGGACGGCGACGGCCTTGGCGGCGAGGCAACGCCGAAGTATGCCTATGCGGAAAATGACGCGCGCCTGCTCGTCATGGCTGCCGAGCAGCTGCCCGGCAAGGGCCTGATCGTTGTATCCGGCTCCACGTTCATGAACGACTTTGATCTGCAGATCCCCGCGGCCAACGGCAACAACGCGCTGATGCAGAACATCTTCAAGGCAGTCAATCCTGTGAAGATCACCCCGATCGCCGAGGTGCGCAAGCAGACGGAGTCCGGCTACAAGTACACCATCGAAGGCGTTGTCACCTCGAATGCCTCCGGCTATGATAAGACCACCGCGTTCTTTGACTGCATCTATGTACAGGATGCAACAGGCGGCATCTGCTGCTTCCCGATCGCCGGTGATTTCAAGCTGGGCGATGTTGTCCGCGTGACCGCCACGACGCACTTCTTCCAGGGCGAAGCGGAGCTCCAGGTCGTTTCGGCCGAAAAGCTGGGCGAGACCGCTCAGGTCAAGCCGACCGTCATCACGGCGGCACAGCTCAACAGCCGCTCCGCGGAGGGTCTGCTTGCAACGGTCAAGGGCACTGTGACGAAGATCACCGAGGCCAGCGGCCTGCCCGAGTCCATCTATGTGAAGGACGAGAGCGGCGAGGTCGCAAGAGTGTTCATCGACGGCTACATTTGCAGCCAGATGGAGATCGCAGGTCTGAAGGTCGGCTGCTCCATCGAGGCGACCGGTCTTGCGTCCTACGATGACACCTATGCCATCGAGAACGACAGCCACGCGCGTCTGCGCGTGAGAAACCGTGCGGAGATCATCTGCACGGAGAGCGCCAAGCCCATCGTGCCCGTGAATCCCGGAAAGCCCGAGGTCAAGCCGAATCCCGGCGTGATCGTCACTCCGGGCAGCGACAAGCCGTTCTCCAACCCCTTTGCCGATGTGGCAAATGGCGCATGGTACTATGACTATGTCATGATCGCTGCCAGAAACGGTCTGGTCGAGGGCGACGCGTCCGGCAACTTCCGTCCGCAGGCGGGTCTGACCCGCGCGGAGCTGGTCACGCTGCTGTACCGTCAGGCCGGCTCTCCCGCCGTGTCCGGAAAGCCCTCCTTCACTGATACCACGCGCGAGTGGTATCAGACCGCCATCGCCTGGGCTGAGCAGAACGGCGTCAGCAACGGCCTTGGCAACGGCAAGTTTGCTCCGGATGCACCTGTTACCCGCGAGCAGATGGTCACCATGATCTGGCGTCTGGCCGGCGAGCCGGCGTCCAATGCAGACCTCAAGTCCTTCAAGGATGCGGACAGCATCCCGGCATGGGCGCAGAACGCATTTGCATGGGCTGTCGAGCAGGGCATCATCAGCGGTACGAGCCGCCCGAACCAGACCGGCCTGTATCTTGCACCGCATGATAACATCAAGCGCTGCGAGGCCGTGAAGATCCTGGTTGTTTACGCCAAGCTGAAGTAAGCCTGCAAAGCTGAAAAACCAAACGTCCCACCCTGCGTTCGCGCAGGGTGGGACAAGGTCTTTGGCACAGATACCTCCTTTCAAGCAGGCATCCGTCCGGCGGATGCCCGTTTGACAGAATGTATTTTGCCGAATAGGGGAATAAAATGAAGAAAAAGAGCAATTTCATCAGTCGTCCCGATCGCAGCACCGCCGCGTCCGCGCTGGTCGTCGTGCTGATTCTGGGAATATTTGCATCGCTGTACTTCTATGCGCACGATGGGAACGAAGCTGCGCTGAAGCCCAAGGAATACGCAGAGTATGAAAAGGGACGCGTTACGGAGATCTTGATGGACAACTGCGAGATCAGCGAGGTGGCGGAAAACGCCTATCGCGGCGACCAGAAGCTTCTTGTCGAAGTCGCCTCCGGCCGGTATAAAGGCGAAACCATGCTGGTTTCCGGCTTCGTCGGACCCATCTACGGCGAGCCTGCAAAGGTCGGGCAGAGCCTTGTGCTGTGCATCAACACCTATGCGGACGGCAGCCACACGGCCACCGTGTATGAGTACAACCGGACGCCCATCGTCTTTCTGGTGCTTGGCATATTTGTGCTGGTGACGATTGCGGTGGGCGGGCGCACCGGCGCGAAATCCGTGCTCGGCCTGATCCTCACCATGGTCGTGATCCTGACGGTGTTCCTGCCGCTTTTGATGAAGGGCTGGCGGCCGATCCCCACCTCGTTCCTGCTCTGCTCGCTGGTCGCGGTCGCGTGCTTCGTCATTCTGGGCGGATGCAGCAAAAAAGTCCTCTGCGCGTGCATCGGAACGATCGGCGGCGTCGCGCTTTCCATGCTCTTCGGCATCCTGACGCAGAGGCTGCTGCATCTGGACGGACTGCGCGCGACCGACGCCGAAGCGCTTTTGCAGCTTCGTCAGACGGGCACGCCCGTTCACATCAGAGGCCTGCTTGTCGCAGGCGTCATCATTTCCGCTCTGGGCGCTGTCATGGACGTTGCGATGTCCATCGCTTCGGCGCAGTCGGAGCTAAAAAAGGTCGACCCGGACCTCTCGGCGCGGGCGCTGTGGCGCTCCGGCATGAACATTGGACGCGATATGGTCGGCACGATGACCAATACGCTGATCCTTGCGATTCTGGGCAGCGGCATGGTGCTGATCCTCTATCTCTATTCGCTGGATCTCTCGTGGTATCAGCTGATGGCCTCCAGCTACATTGCCATCGAGCTCATCAGCTCTGTCTCCAGCGCGATCGGCGTTATCCTCGCCGTTCCTCTGACAAATGCCGCCGGAGCACTGCTCTATACCGCGCGTGCAAAAAATGCCGAAAACAAAAAATGAGCGAGGGGGAGCGGAGAAATCCGCTCCCTCGTTCCTTTTGCCGCCTTGCGCCGGGAACGAACTGCCCCTGCTCGGCGGCAGGAAAAAGCCATCGACACCGGTTCACCGATGCCGATGGCTTGTATGATACTTGGGGAGAGATGATTTTTGCGCCACAGCTGCTGTTCATGGCAGGATGAGCTGCTGCAGCGGCTCGCTCAGGACCGTGACGCGCGAGGGCTTATCCCATCGGGAGGCGTGGAGGAAAACGGAGGAGCGCATATTCATTGTGTCATCCGCGGCAAAGGGAATGTGGTAGACGCAGAGCTGTTTTGTGTGCAGCTCACCCTTAAAAAAGCGGTTCGAGAGGAGAGCCGAGAAGAACAGAGGGTTCACGAAAGCGGCATCGATCGGAACGCTGTCAAGAAGCGACAGCGTTTCGCAGGTGTAGTCAACATCGGCGGTCACCAGAAGGTTCTTCGTGCCGAACGTGAGCAGGAAGCAATCGTGCGGCACGGCATGGTAGCGCTTGTCCAGATGCCGCGTCGGGATCGCAAGCACCGATATTTCCGGCGTCAGCACATAGCGGACGGGAGCGCCGGTGCGAAGGGTCAGCAGGTGAGACCCCGCCAGCGCCGCCGCCTCCTCCGCGCCGGGGACGGACGGATCGCGCGGCATCATAACGACGGGCACAGGATGCCGGCGCAGGTATTGCAGCGTCATATCGGCGGAAAAATGATCCGGGTGCAGATGGGTGAAGAGCAGAGCGTCTACCCTTGAAAACTTGCCGGAGGCGGAAAGCATCTCCTGCCAGAGAGCGGGCGGCAGCGGACTGAAGGGGGCGTTCTCGCTGCGCTGCAGGGCGTCCAGCAGGATCGAATAGCCGTTGTATTGAACGAGCAGCCCCGCGTTGGCAAGCAGCGTGACGGTGACGGTTTTCTCCATGCGCCGCCCTCTTATGAGCAGAGGAGCTGCATCAGCGCCTCGTTGGTGAGGCCGACGATGTACCGCGAGACGTCAACGCCTTGCAGCGCTTTTTCGAAGCCCTGCGCATCGGGGGAAAGCCCGATGAAGCGGGCCGAGAGCTGTTCAGGCTCAGAAACGCTGAAAAAGTCCCCGTAGAAGCGCATTTCGGAAATGAGACCGCCGGAAACGCTGATGCGGACCTCGACGGTGCCGCAGCCCTCGATGCGCGCGCGGCGCTCGATCGTGCAGGCGGGGGAGAAGCCGTAGTTCCACTCCCATGTGCCGTAGCGCTCGGCGCGCAGCTTTTCGATGGCGGCAAGATCGGAAGCGGAGAAGACGTAGGCCTCGCCGCCAACGCTTTGCGCAATGTCGGCAAGGAGCGCGCTGCGGAACTCCGGCAGGGAGACGGGCGCGGGGAGATACGCGGCAACGTTCGTGACGCGGCTGCGAACGGACTTTGACGCCTTGGACTGGAACTTGCTCTCGTCCACCTGAAGGGCGTTTGAGACGACGGAGAGGTCGGAATCAAAGAGGATCGTTCCGTGGTGCATGATGCGGCCCTGCTTGAGATACTGGGAGTTGCCGGAGAATTTCCGGCCGTCGATGGTCATGTCGTTGCGGCCGTTGACCTCTGCGGTGACGCCGAATCTGGCAAGGGTGCGGATGACGGGCTCGCAGAAGATCGTGAAGTTCAGCGTCGAGAGCGTGCCGGCGTCGGCGATGAAGGTGAAGTTGAGGTTGCCGAGGTCGTGATAAACAGCGCCGCCGCCGGAAAGACGGCGCACCACGCGGATTCCGTGCTCCTTCACATAGACGTCGTTGATCTCGGCAAAGGTGTTCTGGTATTTGCCGACGATGATGGCGTTGTCGTTCTGCCAGAGCATAAAGTATGCGCGGTCGCGCGGCAGCGCGTCGAACACATACTGCTCGGCGGCCAGATTGAAGGCGGGGTCGGTGGTCGTGAGGTCAAGGTAGGAGAGTTTCATAGCGAGTAATCATTCCTTTCGGCGATGACGGTGTACAGGACGGGGATGAGCAGCGCGGCGATGGCGAGCGGCGCGGCGGCGAGCATGAACCGGTCGGAGAGCATGGCGCCGGCGATGCAGACGAGCCCGGCAGCAAAATACACAAACGCGGCAGCGACGTGTGATTTTGCCCACACCGCGTCGCTGCATTCGGCGGAGGAAAAGCGCAGCGGAGCCCACGCGTCGCGCGGACAGTCAAAGGAGCACGCGCCCAGCAGCAGCAGCCCCAGCCCGAGCAGGATCGGCAGATATGCATAGACCGTCGGGGAGAGCTTTGCCGCGCGGAGCGTCCAAAAATAGGTGAGCGGGGCGGAGATGATGGGGAAGAACCAGCGGCCGAAGATGCGCACGGGAGGCTTCGGCAGCGTCATGCGCTGCTGGTTGAGCCAGAGCTGCCCGTGGCAGATCAGGTTCAGCAGGCAGAAGAGGCCGGGGATCAGGAAGAACAGCGCCCAGCGCGGCAGGGAATCATCCTGCCCATTTACCCCGATGAGACCGGTCTCGATGAGCACGGGGACCGCGCTCCAGAAGCGGAGGGCGAGCAGCATCGGGCAGAGGCAGGCGAGCGTCGTCACGCAGAGCAGCGCGAGCGCCTTCGGGGAGGAGACGTGCTTGCCGAGGCGCTTGACAAGGTCTTCCGGCAGGGGGCCGTCGGGAACGGCAGAATTTTTTCGCAAGGACATAGGCACCTCCGTAGGACTTTGGTATGATGGTATTATTATAAAGCGGGGCGCAGAAAAAGTAAAGGAGCAAAACGTATTTGCAAAATTGCACGATTTGCTCTTGCATTATCGGAAGATTTGAGTGTATAATGCTAAAATGGTCGGTCGGTAGTCAGGTCGGACCAACAGACAGAAGCGAGAGCTTTGGAGGAACGAAATGCGTTTGGAAAAGATTGAAAATACCTCTCCGAAAATTCCGGAGCTTATTATGAAGTCCCTGATCGGCGCGATCGAGCAGGGGAGCATTCAGGTCGGGGAGGAGCTGCCGTCGGAGCGCGACCTTGCCGAGAGCCTCGGCGTTGGGCGCGGTTCTCTGCGCGAGTGCTTTGCCATTCTGGAATACCTCGGCGCCATTGAGAGCAAGGGAAACCGCAAGGTGCTGCTGCGGGACGCCGATTACATCAAAAAGGTGCGCTCCTGGATCGAGAACGCAAATCAGATCGACAGCCGCCAGACCTTCAACGAGTTCCGTCAGGTGATCGAGGTGGGCATTGTGAAGCTTGCCTGCGTGCGCGCAACGGAGGAGGACCTTGAGAGCATCCGGCTCGCCGTGGAGCGTCTGGCAGAGGAACCGGGCAATTATATGCACGACGTGGAATTCCACGATTCGCTCGCGGTTGCCAGCCACAACTCCATGCTGGCCTCGACGATCCATCTGGTCAATAACCTCATCGCCGATGTCCGCATCCGCTTCTGGGATTTGCCGGATTATCAGGACATTACGCTCAGATCGCATCGGAAGATCTACGAGACCGTCCGCGACCACGACATCGAGGCCGCGCAGAACGCAATGATCGAGCATCTGGACATCGTCCGCGACTTTGCCGAGCGCTTTCCGCAGCGCAGCAAGGGCGAGGAGGAGTCTCCGGTCAGCTGGGGAAAATAAAGAAAAACACCAAAAGTATGCCCGCTTCGGCGGGCATACTTTTTTTGCAAGCACCAAATAAAAAATCAGAATTTCGCGGAATATACAAAATTTTAACGAGTAAATATATGAAACATGGAAATTAAGCAAAAAAGAGGTTGACTTTGGGAGAATAAAGTGATACCTTGTACGCGTAGGTTGGTATGACCACAAGACCGCCTAGCCATCCGACCGAAAAAAGGCGGGCTGCGGTCATCCGATCGCTCCGTGCGGAAGGGCTGCGCGCTTGCGTTTGGAGCGAGCCTGTTCGGTGTGTGAACGGGCAGCGAACAGGCAGCAAACGAGAAAACAAAATAATGGAGGGATGCGTTGCATGAAAGTATACAAAAAGATTATGGACGGCCTCGCGTTCGTGGAGAAAATCGTGCTCTGCGTTATCACCGTTGTCGTTACCGTGATCACCTTTGCGAACGTCTGCGTCAGAAAGATGACAGAAACGCAGTTTGCATGGTCGGAGGAGCTGGTGATCAACCTCTTCGTTCTGATGATCATGCTGGGCTGTGCGCTGTGCGCGCGCGAGGGAAGCCTCATCAGCCTGTCTTTGATTTTCGACTTCCTGAAGGCGAAGGGCAAGAAGATCTTTGTCGTGATCACTACGCTGGTCAGCTGCGGCTTCTACGGCGTGCTGTTCAAAACCGGTCTCGACAAGGTCCTCACGCAGATCGCCAACGGCAAGACGACCTTCTCCCTCGGCTGGCCTGAATGGGTGTTTACCGTCTTCCTGCCGATCGGCTGCGTATTCCTGATCCTGCACACCATCGAGTTCTTTATCGATGTGATGCGAGGTCAGGCGGACTGTGTGAAAGAAACGGAGGAATAAAAGAATGATCAATCTGATTTTGTTCGGAAGCTTCTTTGTAATGCTGCTGCTCAACATTCCCATTGCAGTCAGCCTCGGCACCTCTGCGATCTTCGCAATGCTTTTTTCCGGCGACGGCTTTTCCGTCATCGCCACCAACGTCTACAACGGCATGGCAAAGTTCCTGCTGCTGGCGATCCCGTTCTTTGTCCTCTCCGGCAACATCATGGCAAAGGCCGGCATCTCCACAAGACTGGTCGACTTCATCGATGACTGCGTCGGTCATATCCGCGGCGGCATCGCCATCGTCTGCGTCATCGTGGCCTGCTTCTTCGGCGCCATCTCCGGCTCCGGCCCCGCGACCGTCGCGGCGCTCGGCATCATCCTGATCCCCGCGATGATCAACCGCGGCGGCTTCTCCGCCCCGTTTTCTTCGTCCCTGATGGCGGCGGCCTCCTCGATCGCCATCGTGATCCCGCCGTCCATTTCCTTCGTCGTTTACGCCTCGATCACCGGCGTTTCCGTCGGCGATATGTTCATGGGCGGCATTCTCCCCGGCATTATGATGGGCCTTGCGCTGATCGCCATCATCATGATCGAGGTTCGCAGAAAGGGCATTCAGGCCTCGCGTGAAAAGGCGAGCTGGGGTCACCGCTGGAAGACCTTCCGCACTGCGTTCTGGGGCTTCCTGGTTCCCGTCATCATCCTCGGCGGTATCTACGGCGGTTTCTTCACCCCGACCGAGGCTGCTGCGGTCTCCGTTGTCTACGGCCTGTTCGTCGGCGTGGTCATTTACAGAGAGGTCAAGTGGAAGGACATGGGCGAGCTGCTCGTGGACTCCGGCAAGACCACCGGCGGCATCATGCTGATCATCGGCTCGGCGACGCTGTTTGCCTACATCTGCACGATCCACGGCATTTCCGGCGCGGCGCAGAGCCTGCTGCTCCAGATCTCCGGCAACAAGTATGTGTTCCTGCTGATCGTCAACGTGATCTTCCTCATCGCCGGCTGCTTCGTGGATGCGAACTCCGCCATGTACATCTTTATCCCCATCATGTATCCCGTTGCCCAGCAGCTCGGGATCAATCTGGTCCACTTCGGCGTGCTCTCCACGGTGAACCTCGCCATCGGTCAGGTCACTCCGCCCGTCGGCGTCAACCTGTTCGTGGCCATCGGCGTCAGCTCCAAGCTGCATGACCTGCGCGACAAGACCAAGGTCACCATCGCCAGCATGTCCAAGGCGGTGTGGCCGATGATCATCGCCTGCGTGATCGCGCTGATGCTGGTCACCTACATTCCGTTCTTCTCCACCGTGTTTCTGAAGTAATCATCAGTGCACTTCCCGTCAGATCTCAACTCCCCGCCCCGCGCGGGCGGGGAAGCAGATAAAAACAAACTATAGGAGGAAACAAAATGAAAAAGCTTATTGCATTGATCCTTGCCGCCGTTATGTGTCTGAGCCTCGCTGCGTGCGGCTCGAAGGGCAACGACCCCGCCGAGGGCGGTTCCGGCGACGAAACGCCTAAGTTCGAAAAGCAGGTCTGGAAATTTGCCTGCTCTGCGACCGACAACACCTGCTGGGCTGACATGGGCCGTGACTTCGGCAAGATGATCAGCGAGGCGACGGACGGTGCGATCACCGTTCAGGTCTATGCCGCCGACCAGCTGACCGCCGGCAACCAGTCTGAGGGCATTCAGGCCGTTATCGACGGTACGACTGAAATGTGCGCACACTCCAACCTGATCATGTCCGCCTTCGACCAGCGCCTCAACGTGGTCTCCCTCCCGTTTGCATTCTCTTCCTTTGACGATGTTGACGCCAAGCTCGATGGCGAGGCCGGCGCTGCGCTCGCTCCCGTCGTGGAGGATCTCGGCCTGCACCTGCTGGGCATCGCTGAGAACGGCTTTCGTCACCCCACCAACAGCAAGCACCCCATCGAGTCCCTCGCCGACATGAAGGGCCTGAAGATCCGCTGCGCCGGTTCCGCCGTCCTGAACAACGCTTATGATGCCTGGGGCGCCAACTGGGCCAACGCCAACTGGTCTGAGGTCTTCACCGCGCTGCAGACCGGCACCTATGACGGTCAGGAGAACCCCCTGCCCACCGCTGACGGCGCTTCCATGTCCGAGGTTCAGAAGTACTGCACCTACTGGACCGGTATTTATGACTGCATCTTCTTCTGCATGAACGCTGACCTCTACAACAGCCTCGATCCCGAGCTGCAGAAGATCGTTGACGAGTGCGGCGCCAAGGCTGCTCAGAACCAGCGTGAGCTCGAGCGTCAGGGCGACCAGGAAGTGCTTGAGAAGTGGAAGGCTGCCGGCGTTCAGATCAGCGAGCTGAGCGACGAGGCCGCTGCCGAGTTCAAGGAGGCTTCCTCCGGTGTGGCCGGTAAGTTCATCGACGAGTGCGCCAACAAGTACGGCTTCGATAAGGACGAGGTGACCGCTCTGGTCAACGCGTTCACGAAGTAATCGAGCGTCTTCTTTCAAAATCGGTCGGCTTACTTTGCGGCTGATCCGTCAGCCGCAGGAGGAGCGACCCTGCGGAGCCCATACAAAGGTGCAGCCGCAGCCACTTGCGGCTGCACCTTTTCTCAAAAATGAGATGGGTTCATTTTTTGGAAAATGGATGGTCATACCAACAGACCACGATTTCGGAAAGAAGGAAAAAAATGAGCGACAAAAGCGATATTTTAGAAATGGCGCAGGGCCATCTTTCTCGCGTGATCGCGGTGCGCCTGCGCCCCGGAACGGACGTGCTCAAGGGAATGGAAGAAGCCTGCAAGCGCGCCGGGATCAAAAACGGCGTGGTGCTCAGCGCGATCGGCAGTCTGGATTCCCCTCACTTCTGCAATCCGGTCGAGCTGCCGACCAAGGCCGGCTTCGGCTACGGCGAGACACTGCACCTGACAGGCCCCATCGAGCTGACGAATGCCTCCGGCATCATCTGCCACGATGACGAGGGCAATGTCAATCTGCACATCCACGTTACGATGTCCGACCGCCACGGGAACGCGCACGGCGGGCATCTGGTCGAGGGCACCAAGGTGCTTTTGACCACCGACGTCGTGATCGCCGAGATCGAGGGGCTGGTCATGGGCAGAAAGTTTGACCCCGAATTGGAAGTTCCCCTGTTTGCACCCAGACAGGAAGCATAAATGGATCATAACAGAAAGGCGTGAAAACATTGGCTACTAATAAAAAGGTCTCGAATGAAAAGGTTTCGACAGAGATGCTGCTGGGCTTTTACCGCACGATGGTTCGGATCCGCTCGTTTGAGGAGCACGCGGCAGAATGCTTTACCAAAGGTATGCTCGCGGGCAATATCCATCTGAGCATCGGGCAGGAGGGTGCGGAGGCCGGCGCCTTCGCCGCCATCCAGCCGCAGGACTACTTCACCTCCACGCACCGCGGCCACGGTCATGTCATCGCCCGCGGCGGCGACCCCAAGCTCGCCATGGCTGAGCTCTTCGGCAAGAAGACGGGCTACTGCAAGGGCAAGGGCGGCAGTATGCACATTGCCGATATGGCGAAGATGAACCACCTCGGTGCGAACGGCATCGTCGGCGCTGGCCAGGGCATCTCCTGCGGCAGCGCGCTTGCCAGCAAGATCATGGGCGATAACGCCGTGACCGTCGGCTGCTTCGGCGACGGCGCTACCAACGAGGGCACCTTCCATGAAAACCTCAACATGGCGGCGGCGTGGAGCCTCCCCGTGGTGTGGTTCATTGAAAACAACTGCTACGGCGTTTCCACCGAGATCCACCGCGTGACGAATACGCCCGACCTCGCCCCCCGTGCGGCGGCCTACGGCGTGGAGTACGCCGTGGTCGACGGCACCGATCCCGTGGAGGTCTATGAGGCGATGACCAAGGCGATGGAGCACGCGCGCAGCGGCAAGGGCCCCTATGTGCTCGAGGCGAAGGTGTATCGTTATCAGGGCCATTACTGCGGCGACCCTGCGGTGTACCGTCCCGCCAAGTATATGGAGGACGCGCTGAAAAACGACCCCATCGAAAAGCTCGGCAAAAAGCTCAAGGAGCTGGGCGTGAGCGATGAGGAGCTTGACAAGATCAAGCAGGATGCGCAGGAGGAAATGGACGAGGCCGTCAAGTTTGCGGACGCCTCGGAGTATCCCGACCCCGCAACGGTTCTCGATGATATGTATGTTACGGACAATGAAAGGTGTGTGGCAAGATGAGCAAAAAGATCACCGTCAGCAAGGCGATCGGTGAAGCCCTGCACGAAGAGATGCTCCGTGATGACAAGGTGTTCATCATGGGCGAGGACATGGCCGTTATGGGCAATGTCTTTGCGATCACCAAAGGCTTTCTGGAGGAATTCGGCCCCAACCGCGTGATCGATACGCCGATCTCCGAAGAAGGCTTCTGCGGCATGGCAGTGGGTGCGGCGATGCGTGGTATGCGCCCCGTTGTCGAGCTGATGTACGACGACTTTGCAACCGTCGCGGCAGACCCCCTGCTCAATCAGGCCGCCAAGATGCGTTACATGACCGGCGGACAGTGCTCCGTGCCCATGGTGCTGCGCGCGCCGATGGGCTCCGGCCGCCGCAATGCCGGCCAGCACTCCCAGTCCTTTGAAAACTTCTTCTGCCACTTCCCCGGCCTGAAGGTCATCGCTCCCTGCTCGGCAGAGGATGCCAAGGGTATGCTCAAGAGCGCGATCCGCGACGACGACCCCGTCATCTGCCTGGAGCACAAGCTGCTCTATGCCCACAAGGAAGAGATCCCCGAGGGCGAGTACACCATTCCGCTCGGTCAGGCCAAGGTGAAGCGCGAGGGCAAGGACCTCACCATCATTACCTGGAGCCGCGAGGTGAACTTCTCACTCGAAGCGGCGGAAACGCTGGCTGCGGAGGGCATCGACGTTGAGGTGCTCGATCTGCGCTCGCTCGTGCCGCTGGATTGGGACGCCATCAAGGCCTCCGTCTCCAAGACGCACAATGTTATCGTTGTTTCCGAGGAAGTCAAGCGCGGCAGCTACGCCGGCGAGATCTCCGCGCAGATCGCCGAGGAGCTCTTTGACGAGCTGGACGCTCCCGTGGAGCGCGTGTGCGGCCTGAACATCGTCTCTCCGTTCTCTCCTGTGCTTGAGGATCAGAACTTCCCGCATCCCGAGACCATTGTTGCAGCCGTCAAGCATGTCCTGAACAAGTAAGGAGGACAAGAACATGGCTTATGAAGTGTTGATGCCCCAGTTGGGACTGACTATGGAAGAGGGCACCGTTTCCCAGTGGATCAAGCACGAGGGCGATGATGTCAAGACCGGTGATGTCATTCTTGAGATCACCACCGATAAGCTGACCAATGAGGTCGTGAGCGAGCACGACGGCGTGCTGATCAAGATCGTTGCGCAGGAGGGGGAGGATATCCCCGTCAAGGGCCTGCTCTGCTACATCGGGCAGCCGGGCGAGCAGGTCGGCGGCGCGGCTCCTGCCGCTGCTGCCCCCGCGCCTGCCGCCGCTCCCGCACCCGCTGCGGCCCCTGCTGCCGCAGCAGCTCCTGCGGCGGGCAAGCGCATCCGGATTTCTCCGCTCGCCCGCAAGGTGGCGGCCAAGCTCGGCGTTGATTACACGGCGCTCGCCGGCAGCGGTCCGAACGGCCGCATCGTGGCGAAGGATATCTATGCTGCCGCCGACGCGCAGAAGGCCGCGCCTGCTCCCGCTCCCGCCGCGGCGCCCGCGCCTGCTCCCGCCGCCAAGACGGGCGGCCTTGAGCTGATGGAGGGCGACACCGTTGTCAAGCTGATGGGTATGCGCAAGGTCGTTGCCGAGCGTATGTTCCAGTCTCACAACGAGATCCCGCCCGTCACGCAGAACATCAAGGTCGATGTGACCGAGCTGATGAAGCTGCGCAAGACGCTCCTTGAGACCACGGGCAAGAAGTATTCCGTCAACGATCTGATCCTGAAGGCGACGGCAAAGTGCCTGCGTCAGCATCCCGAGATGCTGGTGTCCTATGACGGCAGCCAGATCATTCAGCGCGCGCACGTCAACCTCGGCATGGCGGTCGCGCTCGACGCCGGCTTGATCGTCCCCGTGATCCGCGACGCGGATAAGATGGGCCTTGACCAGCTCTCCGCCACAGCGAAGGATCTGGCCCAGCGCGCCAAGGAGAACAAGCTGACCACCGACGAGTACAAGGGTTCTACCTTCTCTGTATCGAACCTCGGTATGTTCGGCATCGAGACCTTTACGCCGATCATCAACCAGCCCGACGCGGCGATCCTCGGCGTTTGCGCGATCGAGGATGAGCTTGCGCTCGACGCTGAGGGCGGCGTGACGGTCCGCAAGGTCATGCGCCTGAGCGTGACGCTCGATCACCGTCTGCTGGACGGCGCTGTGGTCGCAAAGTTTGAGATGGATCTGCGCGATCTGCTGCAGACTCCGATGAATATCCTGCTGTAAGGGGGCAAGCGTCATGGCACATGAAATCATTATGCCCCAGCTGGGGCTGACCATGGAGGAAGGTACCGTTTCCAAGTGGATCAAGCACGAGGGCGACGCCGTCAAGACCGGAGAGGTCATCCTTGAGATCACCACCGACAAGCTGACGAACGAAGTGGTCAGCGAGTATGACGGTACGCTCCTCAAGATCGCTGCGCAGGAGGGGGACGACGTCCCCGTCAAGGGCGTGCTCGGCTACATCGGGCAGCCGGGCGAGCAGGTCGGCGGCGCTGCCGCGGCGCCTGCTGTGCCCTTTGCTCCCGCGGCCCCCGCTGCTGCCGCAAAGCCGGCCGGCGACAAGAAGGTCATCGTTGTCGGCGGCGGCCCCGGCGGCTATGTCGCCGCCATCCGCCTTGCCCAGCTCGGCGCGAAGGTCACCGTCATTGAGCGCGAGCACCTTGGCGGCACCTGCCTGAACATCGGCTGCATCCCGACCAAGTGCCTGCTGCACAGCGCGGAGCTGGTCGAGGATATCAAGAATCAGGGCAAGGAGATCGGCGTTGAGGTCGACGGCGTTCGCGTGAACTTCCCGCAGGTCATTGCCCACAAGAACGAGATCTCCAAGAGACTGACGAGCGGCATCGCGGGCCTGTTCAAGATGAACAAGGTCGCTAAGATCGACGGCGAGGCGAAGTTTGTCGCCCCTGGCAAGCTGTCTGTGAAGAAAGCGGACAACTCCGTGGAGGAGATGACGGCTGACGCCATCATCGTTGCCACCGGCTCGATCAACGCCCAGCCTCCCATTCCCGGCCTGAAGGAGAACCCCAACTGCATCGATTCCACCGGCGCGCTCTCGCTGGAGAAGCTGCCCAAGTCCATGGTCGTCATCGGCGGCGGCGTCATCGGCCTCGAGCTGGCGTGCGCTTACGCCGCCTTCGGCACGAAGATCACGGTTGTTGAAGCGATGGATCATATGCTGCCCATGCTCGACGGCGACCTCACCAAGATCGGCGTTGCGCACATGAAGAAGATGGGCATGGAGTTCAACCTCGAGTGCCCGGTGCAGAGCATCGAGACCTCTCCCGTCGGCGCAAAGGTCGTCTGCAAGAACAAGGCGGGCGAGATGGTCAGCTTTGAGGCGGAGAAGGTGCTGGTCGCCATCGGCCGCCGCGCCAATACCGCCATGCTCGACCTCGACGCCGGTAAGCTCGACAACGACCGCGGCCGCATCAAGGTCAACGACAAGATGGAAACAAGCGTGCCCGGCGTGTACGCCATCGGCGACTGCGTCATGGGCTATGCCCAGCTCGCGCACACCGCCTCCGCCATGGGCGAGGTGGCTGCCGAGAACATCATGGGCATCGAGGCGCACTACGACCAGAAGACCAACCCCACCTGCGTGTACATCGAGCCCGAGGCCGCCGGCGTCGGCTTGACCGAAGAGCAGTGCAAGGCGCAGGGGATCGACTACAAGGTCGGCAAGTTCCCGATGGCCGCCAACGGCAAGGCGCTGATCCTCAACGGCGGTGAGGGCATTGTCAAGATCATTGCCGGCAAGGAGTACGGCGAGGTTCTCGGTATGCACATCATCGGGCCGCGCGCGACTGACCTCATTGCAGAGGGTGCGCTTGCCATTGAGGGCGAGATGACGCTCGATGAGATCATCGCCACGATCCACTCTCACCCCACCGTCACCGAGGCCATGCGCGAGGCTGCCCTGCAAGCGGAGGGCCGCGCCATCCACACCTCCAACAAGTAGGCGTTCACCTACTTACTTCCCTCCTATACCGTCCGCTTGGGCGGACAATAAAAACGGTCTGACCTGTGGTCAGACCGTTTTTATTTCCTTGCTGTATGGTGAAAGCCACTCGCCGGGCGAGTGGTTTGAGAGAGGAATAAGGATAACCGCAGACCCGATCGCGTTTGCCGGGTCTGCGGTTCATCTGTATATGGATTTGAGGGTTCTGCTTTCCTTCAAATCCGTTTTCAGCGCAGGACCTCCACCTGCTCCACGCCATATCGGCGGAACAGCTCCAGCGCCTCCGGGCCGATGCGCTCACCGGACACCGCAATGGGGATCGCGGGCGGACACCCCACGGTGGGAGCGCCGCAGACCCGTCCCAGCGACTGTGCCGCCGGTATGGTCTCCCGCGGGGCAAACAGCGCCTCCCGCACAGAGCATACTTGCTCTCCGCGACTCAGCGGCAGCGGCGGCAGCGGCGCATAAGCGTCGTCGTTTGTTCCAAGGGCATATATTAGCCGCGCAATATCCGCATCGCCATTCTCCGGCGTCAGCATCAGCACCAGAAAGTCCGCCTCGGCATATTCACATTCCGCGCCGCTCTCCCGCAGACGGTCTGCCAGCTGTCCGCCGGTCGTACCGGATGGCACTTTGATCGTCAGGCGCAGCGGGTCAGACGGCTCCAGCTGCCACCCGGCAGCCGCCAGCGTCTTGCGCGCCTCGTCCAGCCGCCCGCACGTCTTCCGCAGGCGGTTCCGGTATCCGTCTGCAAGATAGCGGTTGCACAGATCGAGCGATGATAGCGTCAGATAGGACGGGCTGGTAGAGCCGAACATGGCCATCGCTGTTTTTGCGCTCTCCCGGAGAGATGCCGGCGCTGTGCGGCCGATGTGCAGGTACGCGCCGCCGGTCAGCACCGGCAGCGTCTTATGCGCCGAATCACAGCACAGGTCTGCGCCCAGATCCAGCGGGTGGCGGGATGGCTCCAGAAACCGCAGATAAGCGCCGTGGGCGTTGTCCACCGCCAGAAGCGTGCCGTGCTTCCGGCACACCTCCGCCAGAGCGGAAATGTCCGCCATGCCGCCCAAGTAGTCGGGGCTGGTGAGATAGACCGCCGCAGGCGGCGCGGGCAGGGCGGCCAGCGTCCGCTCCAATGCGCCCGGCGATACCGGGCAGCCGCAGAGCGATGCGCTCTGCTCCGGCCACAGCCAGACGATCTCAAAATCCAGCAGGGCCGCCGCGTATACGAACGCGCGGTGTACGTTCCGGGCGGCCACCACCGTCCGGGACCCATTTCCGCAGCTCAGCGCCAGATAGAGCATCGCCCGGATGCACTGGCTGGACCCCTCTGTGGAGTATACCGTCCGTCCGGAGCCGAAGAGCTCCCCGGCGCAGGACTCGCTGCGGCGAATGATGCCGTCCGCTTCATACAGGCTGTCCGCCCCCCGGATCTCGGTGATATCCAGCGCCTCGCAGCCCAGAAAGAGCCTCCCCTTGTGGCCGGGCATATGCGCCCGGACCATCCCGGAATCCGCGTACCGCCGGACAAAATCAGCAATTGGCGTTTCCATCAGCTGTTAGCGGAAGCTTCCGCCACCTTCATCATAATGGCGCATTCAATGCGCTTGCGGAACAGCTCGCAGCCCGCCTCGTAGACGCCGCGGATCGAGCCCGTCGCGTGGAGGGCGTTGGCTGCGCAGCCGCCGGAGCAGTAGAGCTTTGCCCAGCAGTCGCTGCACTCAGGCCGGGCGTAGGCGTTGCAGGAGCGGAATTCCTCGCGCAGAGCCGTATTGGTCACGCCGTTCCAGATGTCGCCCAGCTTATAGGCTTCCTCGCCGACAAACTGATGGCAGGGATACAGATCGCCCCACGGCGTTACGGCCATATACTCCGTGCCGGAGCCGCAGCCGGAGATGCGCTTGTAAATGCAGGGGCCGCCCGTCAGGTCCAGCATATAGTGATAGAACGTGATGGGCTTGCCTTCCTTTTCCCGGCGCAGCATATCCCTGGCCAGCAGCTCGTACTGGTCCTTCACGATCTCCAGATCCTCCGCCGTCAGTGCGGCGGGGTCCTCCGGCGCGCACACCACAGGCTCCATGCTCAACTCCGTGAAGCCCAGATCCGCCATGTGGAACAGGTCCTTCGTAAAGTCCGGATTGGCATGGGTAAAGGTGCCGCGCATGTAATAGTTCTTGTTGCCTCTGGCCGCTACCAGCTTCTGGAACTTGGGCACGATGCGCTCATAGCTGCCGTTGCCTGCATAGTCCACCCGCAGCCGGTCATGAATCTCCTTGCGGCCATCCAGCGACAGCACCACATTGCTCATTTCCCGGTTGGCGAAGTCGATCACGTCATCGTCGATGAGCATACCGTTTGTGGTCAGCGTAAAGCGGAAATTTTTGCCCCGCTCCTTTTCCACACTGCGGGCATACTCCACCAACTGCTTCACCACGTCCCAGTTCATCAGCGGCTCACCGCCGAAGAAGTCCACCTCCAGATTGGTGCGGCTGCCGGAGTGATCCATCAGGAAGTCCAGCGCCTGCTTGCCAACCTCAAAGCTCATCAGCGCACGGTCTCCATGGTATTTTCCTTGGCTGGCGAAGCAGTAGGAGCAGTTCAGGTTGCAGGTGTGCGCCACATGCAGGCACAGCGCCTTCACCACATCGCCGGAACGCTCCTTGAACGTGCCGGCCATGTCCGCGAAGGTGTCGGGGGTATAGAGCTTCCCGGCCTGCTTCAGCGCCTCCACGTCATCAATGCAGTCCCGCAGGTCCTGCTCCGTCACATCCTCGCGTGCGCCGTATTTTTCCATCATCGCCGTTACGATCTCATCCACCGTGTGATCCGGGTAAAGCGCAATGATGTCATAGGCTACCTCATCCACTACATGAATGGCGCCGGAGCAGGTGTCCAGCACGATGTTGTAGCCGTTCAGTTGATACTGATGTACCATTCTTCCGTTCTCCTCGTACAGAAAAAGTGCCGCCTGAACAGGCGGCAGCTTTTTGAAAATTGCGATTGATTACTTGTTGGTGTTCTCGCACTTCTGGTTTGCCACGCCGCAGCTGGTCTTGCAGGCAGACTGGCAGGAGGTCTGGCACTCACCGCAGCCGCCGTTCTTGGCGCTATCGCACAGGCTACGAGTCTCGAGAGTCTTGATTCTTTCCATAATATGTATCTCCGATCTGTTAAAATCTAATGGATTTTCCGGCGGACTACCCGCAGACAGTCACCTAAAAATCGGAAAAATTTTAGCATATCATCCGCATAAAGTCAAGATATTCCAGCAATTTGTCACGATTTCAGCTGGGTCGAAGGTGCATACCTGCATTTTCAAGCTGCGCTTCATCTAATAAACACAAGTTCACACACAAATGAACGGACCTGGCTTGCATAACAAGCCAGGTCCGTTTGCGTTTAAGGAACTTTTAGAGGCAAACTTGCAGTTCCGTCAAGCCATCTTTGTCAGGCTGGGCAGCCAAGTGACGATCTGGGGGAAGATCACCAGCAGAATTGCGGTCACAATCAAACCGCCCACATAGGGAAGAACTTCACGGCTGACCTTCTCGATAGATACCTTGCCGATATCGCAGGCCACAAACAGGCACAGGCCCACAGGCGGTGTAACCTGGCCAATGGCCAGCACGAACACCAGGAACACGCCAAAGTAGCAAATATCGATATTCATTGCCTGAACAACGTTGACAAAGATAGGAGTCAACAGAATGACGGCAACGGCGTTATCCAGGAAGCAGCCAGCAATCAGCAGGACGATCATGATGAGGAACATGATGATCGTGGGATTGGTGGTGAGGCTGGTCATCAGGATCGCCAGCTTCTGGGGAATCTGCTCGCTGGACAGCAGGTAGCTGAAAATATGGGCATTCGCCACCAGGAACAGAATGGAGGCGGTAGAAGAAGCGGATGCAGACAGCACATGGATGAAATCCTTCATGCCCATATTGCGGTACACAAAGGCGCTGACGATAATGCCATAGAACACGGCGATAGCAGCAGCTTCAGTAGGAGTGAACAGGCCGGAATAAATACCGCCCAGAATGATGACGGGCATCAACAGCGCCCAGATGCCGTTTTTGAACGCCTCAGCAACCTGCTTGCCGCTGATATGCTCACTGCCAGCGTAACCCCGCTTTTTGGAGATCAGGTAGTTGATTACAATGATCACTACCGTCATCAGCAGACCGGGTCCTACGCCGCCGATGAACATTTTACCGACGGAAGCATTGGCCAGAGTGCCATACATAACCATGGTGTTGCTGGGAGGGATAATCAGTCCGATGGTGCCGGAAGCGGCAACCACAGCAGCGGTAAAGGCTTTATCGTAGCTCCGCTTTTCCATCTCAGGCACCATAACAGCGCCGATAGCGGAAGTAGTAGCGGGAGCGGAACCGGAGATCGCGCCAAAGAAGGTAGAGGACAGTGTTGCCACATGGGCAAGGCCACCGGGCATCCGGCCCACCAAGGTAGCGGCCATGTCGGTCAGACGCTTGGAAACACCGCCGCGAGCCATCACGTTACCGGCAAACACAAAGAAGGGGATTGCCAACAGCGTAAAGGAGTCGATCGCACGGAAGGTCTTCTGGACCAGGTTGATCACAGGAATTGCACCGGTGGTCATAACCGCTGTAAAAGAGGAGATAGAAAGAGCGAAGGAGATAGGTACGCCGATAAACAGCAGCAGGAAGAAACTGATCAGCAGAACAATTACCAGCATATTACTTTGCCTCCTTCTTTCCGGTGGCTACGCCCCAGATTTTTTCGATTTCAAAGAGAATATAAACAACGTAGTTCAGGGGGATCTGGAAGAAAATCCAACTCATCTTGATCCAACGAACGTTGGTAGTGGTAGAGCCGGTATTGTTGTACTTGATCACCATCATGGTGGAATAGTAGCAGACGATGCAGCAGAAAGCCATGACAATGATGTAAGTAATGATAGCCAAAACCTTGCGGGCCTTGGGATTTTTCTTTTCAATAATGCCGGTGATGGCGGTAACACTCAGGTGGCCGTCATTACGCAGCACGTTCGCGGCGCCAAAATAGGTCAGCCAGCTGAACGCATAGATGGTAAATTCCTCGAGCCAGGGAACACTAACGCCAGCCTCCCGGAAGATGACCTCAAAGAGCGTCCAAATGCTCATCAGGCCCAGGAGGATCATCATGATGACGTTGTATACCTTGGTGATTCCGGTATTCAGTTTGACCAAGCCGTTATACATACGATACCCACTTTCCTTTTGGATTCGAAGGGAAGCGTACAGGCAGTCGCCTGTACGCTTCCCGCAAAGACGATATCTCTATTTCTTATACGCGTTCAATACTTGCACGAGGGATAAAATCAAACCAGGGAACTTGAACGAATGCAGCGTCAAAAATTACTTCTTCAGAGCAGCAGCTTCCGTATAGTTAGCCTCATAAGAAGCATTGGTCTGAGCGGCGAAGTCTTTCCAGAGCTCACGATCGGGTTCGATGACAGTCATCTGGCCTTCCAGATACTCGCGGTTCTCTGCATCAACTTCCTTGGCGTGCTGATAAGCCCACTTGGAAGCCTCGAGACCGGCCTCCTGGAACATAGCCTGATCCTCAGCGGACAGACCATCGAACAATTCCTTGGACATCACCAGAGGCTCAGCGGTGTGGGAGTGCATGGTCACGCACATATAGCTCTGAACCTCATAGAACTTCTTATCACGGATGTTGGCGAAGGGGTTTTCCTCAGCCTCGCAGGTACCCAGCTGCAGAGCCTGATACAGTTCGGAGAAGGACACGTTGGTGACCACAGCGCCGGCATTGGTAAACATAGCACGCAGAGGCTCGTTGGTCATAACACGGATCTTCAGGCCAGCCAGATCCTGGGGAGTCTTGATTTCCTTGTTGGCAGTAACATTGCGGAAGCCGTTCTCAAAGAAGGAGATAACGAACATACCCTTGTCTTCCAACTTGCTGGACAGATAAGCGCCCAGTTCGCCGTTCAGGTTCTCATCCACGTCGTCCACGTCATCGAACAGGAAGGGCAGACCGATATAGCCCCACTCAGGCGCGTACTTGGCCAGAATGTCATCGGAAGTAACCGCCATATCCAAAGTGCCCAGAGAAACAGCGTCCAGAACCTCTTCCTGAGAACCCAGCGCGTTGGCTGCGAAGATGTCGATGACATACTTGCCGCCGGATTTTTCTTCAACCAGTTCCTTGAACTTCTTGCTCATCAGGTCATAGGGGCCGCCCTCTGCAGAGGGATGGCTCAGTTTGAGATGAATCGCTTCACCGGAAGCAGCTGCGTCACCGGAATTGCTGGAGTCGCTAGAACTGCCTGAGCCACCACACGCGGCCAAGGATGCGATCATTGCGACAGACAGAAGCAAAGACCAAAACTTTTTCATAACTTTCCTCCTAAAAAATGATTTACAAGAGACGATGGTGGAGTTCACAGCCGGTAGACAGTTGCTCGCCCCGCCGGGAACCACTGTCAAAACTATAATCCAAATTTTGTACTTTCGTCAATTCAGTAAAAAGCACAAGAAAATTTCCCTGTGATTTGTTTCGAATAAAAGCCTAATTTTGCGGCTGAAACATTTTCGTGCTTTTGTGACCGTTTCACACTTTTTTAGGCTAAATGCAGATTTGTCAAAGATGTGCAAAATGCCGATACAATATAGGAAATCAGTTGGTATTTGTGCATCTTTTTGACTTTCTGTGACTATATATTAGTTTTTTTGATAAAAAATTCTCAAATATATTCCCTTTAGGCATGTAAAAGCACATTTGACAAAGCGATCCTCCTCAATATAATCTTGAACCATAAAATGAGACAGGGAGGTTTTACCTTATGGAAGCCGTACTAAAAATCGGGACCCGCAGTGAGCGGGTACAAGTGCCGGATGACCGGCTTCAGGGCATTCTGATGCCAAATGAGGTGATGGTGACGCTGACCGGCGAGGCCGAAGTCCGGCGGGCGCTGCAAGAGCCGATTGGCGCTCCCCAACTGCGTGAGCTTGTACATCCCAACGAGAAAATTGTCATCATTACCAGCGATATCACTCGCCCCATGCCCACATGGAAAGTGATGCCCGCCCTGTTGGACGAACTGTATGCCGCCGGTGTAAAAAAAGAGAATATCACTCTGGTATTCGCCCTGGGCAGCCACCGTCGCCACACAGAAGAAGAGCAACGTCATCTGGCCGGAGATCGTGCTTGGAATGAGATTACCTGCGTGGATGGTGATACGGCAGACTGTGTACATATCAGTATGACTTCTCGGGGTACACCGGTGGATATCGTCCGCATCGTGGCCGAGGCAGACCGCCGCATCTGCCTCGGCAATATCGAATACCACTACTTCGCCGGCTATTCCGGCGGTGCCAAGGCCATCATGCCCGGCGTTTCCACTCGGGCCGCGATCCAGGCCAACCACAGCCGCATGGTTGAAGAAGACGCTCATGCCGGGAAGCTGGAAGGCAATCCTGTCCGGGAGGATATTGAAGAGGCCGCCGCCATGGTAGGAGTGGATTTCATCGTAAATGTGGTGCTGGACGCGCAAAAAGAGATCATTCGGGCAGTGGCCGGGGATGTGACCGCCGCCCACCGGGCTGGCTGTGCCTTTTTAGACACCCTGTACCGTAAGGAGATCCCTCATCGGGCCGATATTGTTCTGGTATCGCAGGGCGGTGCGCCTAAGGACCTGAATCTCTACCAGACCCAGAAGGCGCTGGACAACGCCAAGCATGCGGTTAAGCCTGGTGGTGTAGTGGTCCTCATCGGCTCCTGCAAGGAAGGACTGGGTGAAAAGACCTTCGAGGAGTGGCTTACCACCGCCCCCACGCCCCATTCACTTGTTGAGCGGATTCGAAAAGAGTTTCGTCTGGGCGGTCACAAGGCCGCGGCAATTGCCATGGTACTGGAGAAAGCGGATATCTACCTTGTCAGCGACATGGAGGATGCTCTGGTGGAGCAGCTTTTCATGAAACCGTTTCACAGTGTGCAGGCAGCTTATGACGCCGCCGTGGAAAAATGCGGTGCTGATGCCACAGTGCTGGTGATGCCCTATGGCGGCTCCACCCTGCCACAGGTTGCGGAATGAATTCATTTTCAGCATTTTTGCTGGAGTAATTATGATGAACGGAGGAGAGATTATGGATTACGCAAAGGAATCCCTGAGACTGCACTATGAATGGAAAGGCAAGCTGGAGGTCACGCCACGAGCAGCGGTGGACAGCAAGGACGCTCTTTCTCTGGCTTATACGCCCGGCGTAGCCCAGCCCTGTCTGGAAATCCAAAAGGATGTAAACAAGAGCTATGAACTGACCCGCCGCTGGAATACTGTGGCTGTGGTGACGGACGGTACTGCCGTTCTGGGCTTGGGCGATATCGGCCCTGAGGCCGGCATGCCCGTCATGGAAGGCAAATGTGTTCTATTCAAAGCCTTCGGCGATGTGGATGCCATTCCCCTGTGCATCCGCAGCAAGGATGTGGATGAGATTGTCAACACCGTGGCCTTGCTGGCAGGCTCCTTCGGCGGTGTAAATCTGGAGGACATTGCCGCTCCCCGCTGCTTTGAGATTGAGAAGAAGCTGAAGGAACGCTGTGACATCCCCATTTTCCATGATGACCAGCATGGCACCGCCGTGATCACGCTGGCAGGTCTGACCAACGCGTTGAAGGTCGTGGACAAAAAGATGGACGAGATCAAGGTGGTCATTAACGGCGCCGGCGCTGCGGCTATTGCCATCGGCAAGCTGCTGCTTTCCGCCGGCGTGAAGGATCTGACCCTCTGTGACCGCAGCGGTGCTGTGTATGAAGGACGTCCCAAGGGCATGAACCCCATCAAGGACGAGATGGCCAAAGTCACCAACCTCTCCAAGAAGGCGGGAAGCCTGGCTGATATGCTGGTAGGGGCTGATGTGTTCATCGGCGTGTCCGCTCCCGGCGCTGTAACCACCGAGATGGTAAAGACCATGAACCGCGATGCCATCATTTTTGCCTGCGCCAATCCCACACCGGAGATTTTCCCCGATGACGCTAAGGCTGGCGGTGCCAGAGTCATCTCCACCGGCCGCAGTGACTTTCCTAACCAGATCAACAATGTGCTGGCGTTCCCTGGTATCTTCCGCGGTGCACTGGATGCCCGGGCCAGCGATATCAATGATGCCATGAAGATTGCCGCCGCCAAGGCATTGGCGGGCCTGATCTCCGATGAGGAACTGAACGCTGATTACATCATCCCTGCAG